>CAWCKK010000022.1:0-63305 GCA_963796135.1 uncultured Acidobacteriota bacterium
CAAAAGCCCTAATGAAAGCGTGAAGTGTAAGTTTGCCTTTATAAACGCTAGGTCAAGATAAGACACCCCATTTTGAAAAGATAAATAATGATCCGTTTGCAACCCGTTCCATCAAAAAAGGGGATGCAGTGATCAGCAACTTGAAATTCGATAAGAAATAGACACTAGACATCTTGCGTAACCTGCTTTGTTTGAAAAATTTGATGATTTTTTCGCTATGTGTAAACAACATGGCGAAAAAATTTTGTAAGAAGAGGTTGCGAAGATATAACCAGAGTTAAACTCTGGATATGCTCCCCTCTATTTTAAAGGTATCGTGATGGTAGAGGGCTTCCCACATGCGGCGGAACGGGTCGCAGGTGGCTTGAGGAGCTGATCTTTCGTTCCCTTCAGCGATTTTGATGCCGTGATCGAGATAGATGATCTTGTCCGCATGTTCGATTGTCGAAAGGCGGTGGGCGATGAGGATCTGGGTCACTTCGCCATGCAGGCTCGCGATCGCATTTTTAATATGCTGTTCGCTAATGGCGTCGAGCGAGGATGTGGCTTCGTCGAGAATGAGAATAGGGGCTTCTTTCACAAGAGCCCTTGCGATCGCGAGGCGCTGTTGCTGTCCGCCTGAGAGATTTTGCCCTGCTTCTGCGAGCATCGAGTCATATTTTTCGGGAAGGCGCTGAATGAATTCGTCCGCATGGGCCCGTTTTGCAGCGCTTTCAATCTTTTCTCGAGAAAAATTCTTGCCAAAGGCGATATTCGCAGCTATCGTATCGAAGAAAGAGGAATGGTTTTTGGGAAACAAAGGCGATTTGCTCGCGCAGCGATTTTTGAGTGTAGGCATTCAGCGGCTTTGCCATCGATCCGAATCTCGCCCTTGCTGCACTTCGAAAAGGCGAGGAAGGAGTTGGACGATGGTGGATTTCCCAGCTCCTGTCGGACCGACAATAGCAACCGTCTCCCCTTTTTCCACCGTAAAGCTGACATCTTTGAGGACCCACTCCCCTTGGTAGCGGAACCAGACATTTTCAAATTCAATTTTATCATGAAAACCGGTCAGCTCAATAGCGCCTTTGCGGTCTTCGATATCGGGTTTCAAATGGAGCACTTCAAACATCCTCTCGGCAGCGACGATCCCGCGCTGGATATTGGCGTTTTCATCGGCAAATTTTTTCACAGGCTCGTAAACAAGTTGCAGCAGTCCGCAAAAAACGATCAGCTGGGAAAGACTCATCCCGATCGTATAGAGCCCAAACAAGACGACGCTGGCTAGACACAGGGTAGTGATCGCATGGAGGATCGGGCGGGTCAGAAGGCCGTATTTCGCGGTCTTTCCTTCGAGAACTGCCATCCGGTCGTTTTGCTCTTTATATTTTTTTAAGCGAGAAGGCTTCCATCGCAAAAATCTTCACAGTTTGAATTCCAGCGAGAAAATCGATCAGGACATTGGCAAATCGCTCTTGATTGGTCTGGAGCTGCCGGGAGACCCTTTTGACCCGTCGAGCCAGAAAAACAATCGGCAGAATGATCAAAGGCACACCGACAAAAATGACAAGTGAGAGCTGCCAAGAGAGATACACACACATCGAAAGGCAGGTGACGATGGTAAAAGGGGTTTGCAGATAGTTGGTCAGCCAAGAGTTGATCGAGATGGCGATCTGTCCTGCATCCCCAACGACCCGTGAGGAAAGACTGCCGATGTTGTGCTTTTGGTAAAAGCTCATCGGAAGGGATTGAATATGTTCAAAATATTGCTGTCGCAAGTCTCGACTGACGCGGATCGATAGAATTTGGGTCGTGTAGCGGCTGGCAAAGAGCCAAATGGCTTTAAAAACCGCAACGCAGACCAAAATGATGCACAAGGGCTTTGATGTTGTTGCTGAATTGAAAACGCTCTCTAAACTCCCTGATGAGCCAATTGAGCGGATTGGTCTCTTTGGCTGCCATGTAGGCGGCGCTTGCTGCTTGGTAATGGCACCTGTGCCGTCGCTGCTCGATCTCAGGCCATTTGCCTTCGACCGTCTGCAACGAGACGGCATCCTTGGCTCACTTTTTCCGTGGAAAAGAGGGTAAAGAAATCAGCGCCGTTATTTGAAAGAACCCCGAGTGCGAACATCTCCATTTGGCTTGCGACAGTCAAGCACAGCAGCGTCACAAACGTAACGATCAGCAAAGAAAGATGTTTGCGGCTGCGCAAAGCGGCTTGCAGAAGTAATTTCATCGGGTCGTCCTCAAAAAACGGTAGCTAAGTTCATGACGGGTTCTCTTCTATGGAAAATTTACCCATTCGACGGTATTTTTGATAGCGCTGTTCAATGAAGAGTTCGGGGTCGACTGTCTTTAAAATATTCCATTGATCAACTGATGTATTTTTTCACATTGCGATAGACCTCAGCAGGGTCGTGATGCGCTCCCCCTGCAGGCTCGTCGATCATCGCATCGACAATGTCTAATTTCATGAGGTCTTCTGCATGCATTTTAAGCGTTTGAGCAGCTAGTTCCTTTTTACTGTTGTCGCGCCATAAAATCGAGGCGCACCCTTCTGGGGAAATCACGGAATAGTAGGCATGCTCGAGCATAGCGACGACATCCCCGATCCCAATGCCTAAAGCTCCCCCAGAGCACCCTTCGCCAACGAGCACGACGATGATCGGGGTAGGAAGGCGGGCCATCTCCCAAAGATTTTGAGCGATCGCCCATCCCTGCCCCCTCTCCTCAGCAGCAAGTCCTGGATGGGCCCCTGGCGTATCGATCAAGCGATAGAACGGGGAGCTTGAATTTGGCGGCAAGACGCATGCAGCGCATCGCTTTTCGATACCCTTCTGGATGCATCATGCCGAAAGTTGCGCTCCAACCGGCTTTGCGGTGTCACACCCTTTCTCTTGGGCGATGACCATGAACTTTTGACCCCTCCGATCTTAGCCAGCCCGCAGATCACCGCTTTGTCATCGCGAAAAGGCGATCGCCATAAAGCTCAGTAAATTCTTCACACATGTTCCGGATGTAATCATGGCTTTCGGGCGTTGGGGATGGCGGCAGATAGCCACCTTATCCCAAGGGGAGAGCTCAGAATAGACTTTCCTCTTTAGCTGCTGCAAGCTTGGATTCGAGCTTTAGAATCTCTTCATCGGTCC
The DNA here is from genome assembly GCA_963796135.1 of uncultured Acidobacteriota bacterium. GTDB lineage: Bacteria > Chlamydiota > Chlamydiia > Chlamydiales > Rhabdochlamydiaceae > CAJCIW01. The sequence goes on from CAWCKK010000022.1 coordinate 3,129, forward strand.
ATAGTGCATTGCCTTTGTTTTGCTCCTTCAGCAGCGCAATCGTCTTTTCGTACTCAAAAATTTGCTTCTCATGAGCCAGCGTACTCATCTGTTTGCTCTCCTTATCGAGAGGGAGAGGCAACTTCCACTCCCGGGAGTTTAGCTTCGTGAAAATCTTTAACAATTTCAATAAAAGTGGGTTTGGTCAAAACAATCGAAAACAGCTCTTCAATATCCTCGAGAAGCATAAGCGGATGCACCCATCGCTATCGTAATGGCGCCAATCACCTCGCGGTTTTCCACAAGCTTGACCCGACCCGGGATCTGCATATCCAAGGCGCCCCTTGCAGCCCATACCCTTTTGCCTGCAGCGGGGTTTCGTTCGATTTCTTGATCAAAGGGGATCCAGCGAGTTCCAAAACCGGATCATTTCCACTTTCTTGTCCTGATAAAAGCCCATCATCCCAGGCTTATAAACGGCAACCCGGTCTCCCTAGCGTATAGCGTCCGAGAGGGGTCAATGTTCCTGAAAGGGCTTGGCGGATCGGCTTCCCAAGGCCCACGCGATAGGTCTTCAGCAAGCACGCGTTCATTGGTGTCCAAATCGACGTAATAAAAGCCCATTTTACACCGAGAAACATCGACTAGGAGGTAGAAATTGAATCTTTTTGTCCTTGCGAAAGACGTTAAACTTGCTTCCCTCGGAGACCTTTTGAGAGAAGTAATCGGGTTTGCCATTCAAACTGCGAGCGATGAAATGGCGAGAGGTGTTGTAGTGGGTTGCATAGTCTGAAATCCATGCGGGACGCCCTTTCAGCCAGGGAGACGGAGCTTGCAATAGGTGACGGTCTCAACAATCGGCAGCTTGGATGGGCCTGTGTGAAACAGCTGAAAAACCCGATCGATATTCGGAAAATCTTCTTTTGAAACTTTGGGGTGCCTAAGGGAGCGGCAGCAAGAAATGCAGAAGGTTCACTGATCTAGCGGGCTTCGTCTTTCTTTTCGGATCTTGAGTATCTTGAATGTCTTGAGAGGTGAAAGCTAGCAGGCCTTAGGAAGGATAGGGCATGCGAAACGACAGGGGATTTCAGCAATCGGTTTTACCGGGGCTGAGACAGACTGGGGCTGCTTATCCCTTTTCTTAAAGATGGCCGCAATACCAATGACTGAAAAGAGAGCTACTGTACCGATCAAAATCCACTTAGGTGCTGACAATCCAGTACCCCCATTCCTTATTATTTAAATACCGATTAGCGCTGACCATTATAAACAACTCCTCCCTTATTTAGGAAGAGGGTTTGGGGTGGAAACCGGGTATAAAAGAGAGATAATTTATTTCAAAAAAATTTACTACCCCCAGAGGAGCCCCTTGCGTTCATTTTCAATGAGCTTGCGCATTTTTTTACCTGGGGTAAATTTCACCGCAAGGCGGGCTGGAATCACAATGGGAACAGCCGGCATTTTTCGGATTCCTTCCAATCTTTTGCTTTCTTTCGACAATTTCAAACACGCCAAAATCCCGAAACTCAAGGCGATCTCCCTTAGAGAGGATACTCTGTCATCGCATCTAAAAAAGATTGAATGACATTGCGCACATCATTAGGATGCACTCCTCTGATTTTGGGAAATCACCTGGATCAATTTTTTTTTAGTGATTGTCGCCATACTTTTTTTGACTCCTGATTTTAAACTCTGCTGTGGGGCAACCAAGGCGCTAAGCGGGCTTACACTAATCGATCATTGTTGTATCACGTTGATTTTCAAGCAAGTTGTTTTTATAAAAAAATTAACACGGCAGAGTAATCAATTTTTTTACTTTGATGAGCATTTTTTTCTTCTTTCCCGAACCCAAAGAGCAGAAATTCCCCTCCGATCAAAGAGTTTTCCGAAAGACGGTATTGGGTATCCTCGATCCGCTTATTGTTGAGATAGGCCCCACCATTTTAATCAGGCGAACGGCTTCTGCTTTGCTAGGGAGCAAACCGATTTTGACAGCGACATCCACATATTTCTGCTCGAGAACTTCGGCGATAGAAAGCTCAAAGCTTGGCATATCGCCTGGCGATTTGGCCCAGGGTTACAGGATCTAGCTCCGTATCTGTTCCCGGAGCGCTCCTCTGTCACTTTGAGGGCGTTAGACAAGCCCCTCCTCCCCATGAATCAACCGGGTCATCTCTTCAGCGAGCCGTTTTTGAGCGGTGTTTGGCACATACCCTTCTCCTGCATTTTGTCTTCATAGTCGCAGATTTCTGCAGATCCATGAACGTAAGAGCGCGCATCATGCCTGATGACATCTGCATCCGGCATGCGAAAAAAATATTGATAGAAATCGTAAGGGGAACACCGATCGGGCGCGAGCCAAATCGCTCCCGACTCCGATTTTCCAAATTTCTTTCCATCGCTCCGGCTAAGCAAGGGAAGGTCAAACCAAATGAGGGTCCTTCTCTGAGCCTGCGTATCAAATCCACACCCTCTGTGATGTTTCCCCATTGATCGCTGCCCCCAATCTGCAGCGCAACCCCATATTGGGTATAGAGATGGTAAAAATCATAAGACTGCAAGATTTGATAGCTAAACTCTGTAAAGCTAATCCCCTCCTCTGATTGAAACGGCTCCTGACGCTCTCTTTAGCTAGCATCGTGCCCAAGGCGAAAATGCTTGCCGACATCCCTTAAAAAGTCAATTAAAGCAAAAGAGGAAAACCATTCATCATTATTGAGCACAATGGGACAGGCGCTGGCTATCGGAAAAATCCAAAACCGCTTCAAAATGGCGGCGGATCCGCTCTGTATTGTGAATGATGGTCGCATCATCCAGAAGGGGCCGTTCGACGCTTTTGCCCGAAGGATCGCCGATCCTGCCTGTAGCCCCACCGAGGATAACAACAGGGGTGTGGCCAAACTTCTGAAACCATCTCAAGATGACAATACCGACCAGGTTGCCGATGTGCAAACTATCTGCTGTCGGATCAAAACCGCAATAGAGCTTTATCGGCTCTTGGGTTTTCTCGATCAGCTCTTCACTTGTGATCGCATCGACAAGGCCGCGCTGTTTTAAACATTCGATAATAGAAGACATACGTAAAATCACTCCTCAGGGCGCATGATGGGAAAGAAAAGAACATCGCGGATAGAATGGGCTTTTGTAAAAAGCATGACAAGGCGATCGAGCCCAATGCCCAATCCTGCAGCCAGCGGCATCCCTTGCTCCACCGCCTCGATAAATTCTTCATCCAAGGGGGAAGCCTCCTCGTCGCCGCCGAACCGCTTTTCCGCTTGATCAACAAGCAGTTTTCTCTGTAAAACCGGATCGTTGAGCTCAGTGTAAGAGTTACAGTACTCATTGCCGAGGATAAATGTTTCAAACCGCTCGACAAAACCCTCAGAGCGCAAGGTAGGATCGCGATGGGGTTTGCAAAGCGGAGTTGTTTCAATCGGGTGGTCGATAATGTGGTGGGGTTGAATGAGATGCTCCTCGACAAACTCCTCGAACAAAAAGGCGATCAGAGACCCTCGGGTTGCGGATGCTATCTCCTTAGGATCTAAAGAGCCTTTATCCAAGAGAATCTTGCGCATCTGCTCTTCGGTTAAATGGTCGATGTCCAAGTGGCCGTAGACTTGGATGCTCTCCTTCATAGAAAGGCGCTTCCAAGGGGTTTTGAGATCGATGAACACTTCAGCTTCTTGCGATTTAAAGGCCAAAACTGTTGTGCCAAAGAGCTCAATTGCGATCTTTTCAAAGAGTTTTTCAGTCAGCGCCATCATATCGTTGTAATCCCAGTAAGCAGCGTACGCTTCGAGCTCCGTAAATTCTGGATTATGCGTCCGATCCAGCCCCTCGTTGCGGAACACCTTGCCGATCTCAAAGACTTTGAGCAAACCGCCGACAAGCAGCTTTTTCAACGGAATTTCTAAAGAAATCCGAAGAAACATCTCCTGGTCGAGGGCATTTAGCTTTGTGATAAAAGGCTTAGCTTGAGCGCCCCCATAGACATTCTGAAGGACAGGAGTCTCCACTTCCATAAAGTTTAACTCTTCAAAGTACCTCCGGATCAGCTTGAAAATCAAGGAACGCATTTGGAAGAGATGGACAACCTCTGGATTGGCGATCAGATCAAGCCACCGCTTGCGATAGCGCACCCCTTTATCGGCCAAGCCGCTGTGCTTGTCAGGCAAGGGAAGCAGTGCTTTGCAGAGCAGAACAACCCGTCTTACAAAAATGGTCAGTTCCCCCTTTTGAGTCCGAAAGAGATTCCCCTCCACCCCGAGAAAATCGCCGAGGTCAATTTTCTTCTCGATGAACTTAAGTGCAGAAATCTCTGCTGTTGGCTCGTACCCATCCAGTGCGGTAGCATCCCGATTGAACATGACTTGGATCCTACCCGTCTCATCTTGGAGATGGGCAAACGCATTTTTGCCCATTGCCCTAAAGAGCACAAGCCTTCCTGCGGCACAGACACCCTGCGTTTTCCCCTCCGCGGCATCCTCACTGTGACCTACCTCCTGCCCTTCCCAATGAGCGCTCAGTTGATGCAGCGTGGAGCTTACAGCAAATGTGTGAGGGTAGGGATCAACCCCAACGGCGCACAGCTCTTTGAGCTTTTCAGAGCGGTTGATAAACTCTTCATTCTTGTGGTACTCTGGTTCTTTCATGGCGATCTACAATAGAGGTTATACAGAACTTTGAGTTTACCTGCTTTAACCCCAATTGTGCAAGAATTCTGTACCGCTCTCTGACTGGACTTTAACCATTGGAGGGAGCTGATTTCACCAAATGGAGGCGTCCGGATTGAATTGATTTTTAAATGGTCGACTTGAAATGTCACCATTTAAAAATCAATTCACTCCGGATGCCTCTAGAGGTGAAGGCGGCACCGAACAATAGCTAAAGTCCAGTCTGAGCCATAAAAAAGTAAAACATCGAGGGGCACGAGGAGAACCATTAGGCCTGCCGTTCCAGAATCTCCTGTTCTTCCAGGGTGGCTCTATTGAAAAACCCTTTGAAAGGCTGGAGATACTGCTGAACGGGGCTTGGAGTATTCATGAAGTCTTGAATCATGTTCTTGAGGTTTTCTTTAATGAAGACCTGTTTGAGCATTTCTCCGAGCACGGAGTTTAAAATTTGATCCATGGGCACTCCCCCCTCGCTGCTAATCTCGGTGAGTTCCATGCGAGGAATGCGGGGAAGCCTTTTGATCTTCCCTCCCTCTTTTCTATAGACCACATCGACATCGATGTTTGTAAGAACAATCCGGTGAATCAGCACGCTTTGCTTAGATCCTGAAGGCGCGGTTGCTTGCTGCCCTTTTTTTTGCTTCTTCTGAACTTTAGAGTTTGTATCCATTCCCATCGATTGCTGCAAGTTACCCATGATTCTCGTCCAATTGCCCGAGGTTCCGCTTGCAGAGTCGAATTCAAGACCCAAGTAGACGTTTTTTAGATCGATCTCGTCGATGACAATCTTTTGGTTTAGGTAGCGTGTAAAAGGCGCAAGGACATCGACTTCATCCACGGCAAGGGCTTTGGCAAGGATAGAGCCAGGCGGATTGCCGACGGTGATTTTTTTAGCATCGATCTTACCCCAACCAATCCCAAAACTATCGATTTGCACAGGAACCTTGAATTTTTGAGAAAGCTCTTGCGCAACCTTATCGGGAAGATGAGACCAAAAAATAAAACCAATGACCGCGCCTGCGAGCAACAAAAGGGCAATCAGTGTCATCAATGTGAAGAAAAATGTTTTCATAGAGGATCCTAGGCCGTCTTCTATTCGAGATTAAACTTAATCTATTAAAAACAATACTTTACATCAATAGCCAAAAAAAAGACGCCCAGAGAGGGCGTCTTTTGGAATGGATAACCGAAGCAAGAGCCTTTAATAATCAGCCCCGGACATCGCGGAAGCTGCAGGTTTGTCTTCTGCCTCTTCGGTGACGGTTGCTTCCGTTGTCAGAAGTAAGCCGGCAATCGAACCTGACAGCTCAATTGCAAACCGAGTCACTTTCGCAGGATCGATGATTCCCATCTCGAACATATTGCCGAATTGGTTATTGCGGGCATCCCAACCGTAGAAGGGGGGCTTAGATCGGATCTCCGAGATGATGATCGAGCCTTCATGCCCCGCATTTTCTGCGATCTGGCGGATAGGCGATGTGATCGCCTTGATAATGATCTCCACACCAACCTTCTCATCGCCGGCTAATGTCGCTGCCAACTTTTCAAGAGGGGCAAGGCAGAGGATAAAGGCAACTCCGCCGCCGGGGAGGATCCCCTCTTCGACAGCAGCTTTTGTCGCGTGAACAGCGTCGTCCACCCGATCCTTCTTCTCCTTCATCTCGACCTCTGTCGCAGCTCCTACTCGGATAATACCGACCCCGCCAGCTAATTTTGCCAGGCGCTCTTGGAGTTTTTCTCGGTCGTAATCCGACGTCGATTCTTCGATTTGCCTTCGGATGAGAGCCACTCTTTCTGCGATTTCCTCTTTTTGCCCTCCTCCCTCGACAAGGACAGTATCCTCTTTGCCGACAACTGCTTTTTTAACATGGCCGAGCATGTCGATCGTGACATTTTCAAGCTTGATGCCGATCTCTTCACTGATCAACTCTCCGCCTGTGAGAACAGCAATGTCTTGGAGAACGGCCTTCCTCCTGTCGCCAAAGCCCGGCGCTTTGACAGCACAGACTTTGAGGCCTGCTCGCAAACGGTTGACAACCAGAGTTGTCAGCGCCTCTCCCTCAACATCTTCTGCGATGATGAGCAAAGGCCTTCCCGTCTCAGCAACAGCCTGCAGAATAGGGAGAATCTCTTTGACAGACGCAATCTTCTTCTCGTAGAGAAGGACAAAGGCATCCTCGAGAACACACTCTTGTCTTTCGGGATTTGTCATGAAGTAAGCAGAGACGTAACTGCGATCAAAGCTCATCCCCTTGACAACGTCCAACACTGTCTCAAGACCCTTGCCCTCTTCGACAGTGATCGTCCCATCATTACCCACCTTTTCCATCGCCTCTGCAATGATCTCCCCAATTTCGGTATCTCCGTTTGCAGAGATGGTGGCAACCTGAACAATCTCTTTGCTGTCTTGGATCGGCTTGCTCAACTTTTTGAGCTCGTTTGTAATTTCTTTGACAGCTTTTTCAATGCCGCGTTTGACATCCATCGGATTGGCGCCGGCTGCGATGTTTTTGAGCCCCTCGCTGTAAATTGCCTCAGCTAGGATGGTTGCAGTCGTCGTGCCATCGCCTGCTTTATCCGCTGTCTTATTGGCGACCTCTTTGACCATCTGAGCGCCCATGTTCTCGTGCTTATCTTCTAGCTCGATCTCCTTAGCCACGGTAACCCCGTCCTTTGTGATCTGAGGAGGGCCGTAGGACTTATCGATCACGACATTGCGCCCTTTAGGACCTAGCGTAACTTTAACTGCAGATGCTAAAACCTTGACCCCCTTGAGGATCTTTTGGCGGGCATCTTCTCTAAACTTGATATTTTTTGCTGCCATATTAAGTTTCTCCTTTAGTTGGTGATTGCAATGATGTCATCGGAGCGCAGGATGACAAATTCTTCATCCTCGATTGTCACCTCTTGACCGGAATATTTATTCATGAGAATGATGTCGCCCACTTGGACGGGGATAGGGATATTCTTGCCGTCGGCAGTTGTCCCACCTGAACCAATTGCGACCACTTTTGCCCTCTCTTGCTTTTTCTTGGCATTATCGGGGAGAATGATCCCACCCTTTAACGTTTCCTCTTGTTCGAGGCGTTGGACAAGAACCCGATCGCCAAGAGGCTTGAGTTTGAGTTGTTTGGTTGTTTGTTGAGCCATCTTCTCGTCTCCTTGTTAAAGATTTGCGGATTAAGTAGAAATTCTACACCGGATTCTAATCAAACGGGTGTTTTTTGACAACCCAAAAATTAGCAAATTGCGAATCTGACTGCTAAATGCAGGAAAAATATTTTTTACATTCGCATGCTGAGGTCGACTCCTGATCCTTACCCTCGCCGACTTGTGGGCAAGGATCAGGGTTGACTCTCCGGCAGCAAAACCGCATAATCCAGACACCGAACCGCAAAAGGAATAAAACAATGGTCACAGCACAAGCCTCTATGCCAGCTGAGAAAACTCAAAACCGTTCAGAAATCAACCAGCAATTTCATTGGGATGTCGAGGCTCTCTACCCCTCTTGGCAATCTTGGGATGAAGACCTCGAAAAGTGGGGCAGGGAAAAAAGCAACCCCCATTGGCCTGAGGTCGCCTCCTTGCGCACGAGCTGGAAACAAAGCCCTGAAAATCTTAAAACTCTCATCGAGCTGTGCTTAAATATCGACCGCCACCTCTCTAAGCTCTACACCTACGCCCACCTTCGCCACGATGAGGATGTCGCAGAAGAGACGGCAAAAAAAGCGCATTCTCGGATTGTTACTCTGCTCTATGCCTTTAGGCAAGAAACCGCTTGGGTCGAGCCAGAGCTGCTCCAGCAAGATGAAGCAAGTTTGCATGCGATGCTCCAGTCCCCTGTATTAAAAGAGTATAAATTTTATCTTGAAAAAATTATCCGGATGAAAAAACACACGTTGGGAGCCTCGGAAGAGGAGCTGCTAGCCATGTCTGGCAAAGCGCTTGAAACAGCCTCCCAGGCATTTGGGGCGCTCAATAATGCTGACTTGAAGTTTCCTGCTGTTCTGGATGCAAAAGGCAACACCCGCGAACTGACACAAGGGAAATACCTGCTCTATTTGCGCGATAAGGACCGCACTCTTCGAGAAGGGGCATTTAAAAATCTCCACCGCACCTTTTCCTCTTATGAAAACACCCTTTGCGAACTGCTCAGCGGACAGGTGCAGCGCCACTTGCTTGAAATGCGCGCCCGCAAGTACAACAGCTGCCTTGAGGCCGCTTTATTTCCCAACCAGGTCGACACCCAAGTCTACACCTCTCTCATCCAGGCTGTCCGTGCCCACTTGCCCGCGCTGCACCGCTACATGCACCTGCGCAAAGAGATGATGGGTTTAGACAAGCTTCACCTGTTCGACCTCCATGTGCCTTTAGTCAAGCAAGTCGATATGGGGATGCCGTACGAGGAGGCTGTCAAAGTGATCCTCGATTCTGTTGCTCTATTGGGAGAGGATTACCAAAATGCGCTTAAAAAAGGGCTCACGCAGGAGCGCTGGGTCGATCGCTACGAGAACATGCGCAAACGATCAGGGGCCTACTCCAGCGGCTGCTACGATAGCATGCCCTACATTTTGATGAACTACCACGGAACCTTCAATGATGTGATGACGCTATCTCATGAAGCTGGCCACAGCATGCACTCGCTTCTGAGCCGCCGCTGTCAGCCTTATCAGTATTCTCAGTACTCCATCTTTGTCGCAGAGGTCGCGTCGACCTTTCACGAGGAGCTTCTGCTGCGCCACTTGATCAAGCAAGCCAAGACCAAGGAGCAAAAGGCCTTTCTCATCAACCAAAAACTCGACGATATGCGCTCCACTCTCATCAGACAGACCCTGTTTGCGGAATTTGAGCTTAAACTGCATCAATGGGCAGAAGAAGGGATTCCCATGACCCCAGCTTTAGTTAAGCTGGAGTACCGCAAACTCAATGAGGAGTACTTTGGGAAAGATGTCCACATCGACGAGGAATCCGACATCGAATGGGCTCGCATCCCCCATTTTTACTATAATTTTTATGTTTACCAGTATGCAACTGGGATTAGCGCTGCCCATGCCCTTGTGGATAAGGTGGTTGACGGAGGCGCAAAAGAAAGAGATGACTATCTTGCCTTCCTCTCCTCGGGATCTAGCAAATACCCGATCGATGCCCTAAAGCTGGCTGGAGTCGATACGCGCACCCCAGCACCTGTCGAGTCTGCGATGAACCACTTTAACGAGCTCATCACAGAACTTGCCAAGCTGTTAGATCATAGCACCCCTTGAATATCAACGCGCTATTCCTCGACGGGAACTGCCCTTTCAAAGATGTCTTTGCGGCAGAAAACTGGAATGCTATTGAGGAGTGCCAGGGTAATGCAATCACTCGGCCTGGCATCGATTTCTAGGATCGTCGTCTCATCCCCGACTCGATGCTCTAGGTAGAGCCTTGCAAAATAGATGGTATCTTCGATGTCTGTAATGACAATCTGAAGGGGTTTGATGTCAAGGCCATGGAAGATGGCATTGATGAGATCGTGGGTGTAGGGCCTTGGCTTATGTTCTTCAGTAAGATAGACTTGGATATTTTTTCCCACAGAAGGGTCAGTATAAATGGCAAATTTCTTCTCCTCTGTGCCTAGGATAATCACCGTGTAGGCGTGGGACTGCATGATCTTGTTAAAGGTGATCGGAATCAGCTCTGTTGCCATGGCTCTTTCTCCCACTTTAGGGTTTAGTCACTACTTGCCCATCGGCAAATCCAACCACAAGCCTTCCAGCTAGGTTGAAGAAAAAACCGGTATCGACTACCCCTGGGATATGCAGGAGCGTTTCATTCACCTCCTCTGGGCTCTGTCCAAGAGCGCTAAAATCGATATCGGCAATCAGGTTGCCATTATCAGAGGTGTATAAGCGACCATCGGATTTTTTGCGGAACTCCCCCTTGTAGCCGGCCTTTGCGATATGGTGCAGGGTCGCCTTTTGCGCAAATGGAAGAATCTCGACAGGCAGTTTGCATTTGCCAAGATTTTGGACGATTTTGCTCTCATCGACAATCACAATCATCTCTTTGCTCATGGCAGCGACGATCTTCTCGCGCACAAGGGCACCCCCGCCTCCCTTGATCATTCTCTTCTGGGGGTCGATTTCATCTGCCCCATCGACGGTGACATCCAGAAAGGTCACTTTGGCAACGTCCATGATGGGAATGCCGCCGTCTCTAGCTTGTTTGAGCGACCGCTCCGAACTTGCCACAGCACAGATCTCTAAACCCTGTCGGCAGCGCTCGAGCAGCCTTTCAATGAAGTAAAAAACCGTCGTCCCCGTTCCTATGCCGATACGCATCCCATTTTCAATGAATTCGGCGGCTTTATAGCCCACTGCTTTTTTTATCGCATCATACATAAGACAACGCACACACCCCGACTCTATTTCAAAAGTAATGGCGGCTTTTGTTTTAATGCAAGGGTTGAATTTAACTTTTTACAAAGGTATGATTGGGTAAAACGGAGACTAAAGATGGTTTCATGTGGTCGAAGCGAATCCAAGTTGCCTATTGCAGAAGAGAGCTTAAAGACGCGCAGAGCAAGAGAGAAGCTCAAAAAAAAATTTGATATTTTAGATAAAAAAGTCACCGAGGAAGCCCTTGAGAAAAAGTCGATTGAAATCCAAAGATGGATCGAGCGCCATGCCCCCCACCGCATTGCGCTAAAGGGCAAGAGCATTTCGCTATTCGATGAAAACCAAAACACAGCCATGATGAGCCATCGCATTAGGCTTCTGTCAGACCAAATCGGAATTTTTGACACCGCTCAAAAAAAATCCACATGAGCGGATTTGAGGACTGGGTTTCCAATCCTCAAATTCACCGGACACCAGCCCTTTTTCTACTTTTGAAATTTCACGACATCGCCCTGGTTAACAAGGTGTAGTGTCACCCCATCTTCCAAATTGGTCTGAAGGAGGCATTCGTTTTTGTCTGTGCACAGGGTCTTTTCTTCGTTATACACACCTTTCCCTGTGTCTTCTTGCCATCTGAGCCGTTTTCGATCCTCGTCCCAGACAACTAGCTTAAATTGAACAGGTATTTGGACTGCTTTATTCACTCGGATCGTCGCTTCCCAAATAACTGTGCTTTGATTTGCATTTATAGAAACCGAGTTCATAAAAGTGATATTCTCTTGATTGTTAGCATCCCAAGAGCCGTTTTCAAACCCCTCTCCCACAATCCCAGGTTTTCCGTCTTTCATCCGACATTCCGCCTTAATCTTCACTTCATAGTAATGCTGATTGGAGTTGTCTAGAAAAAAAAGAGGAGGAGCTGCGGATGGCAGGTTTTCCATCTTTTTTTTCAGAGCTATTTTCAAATGCTCCTCTGCATAGTCAGGGCCTTGGGCTGCTTTATTAGAAGGGTCCCTTACCACTGCAGCAAAAGGGGTGACATTACCGCCAACAAGGAGCAACTCCAAAAAGGGCTTGTCTATGCGGATGATGGTTTTTTGTTTACCTGCCGATTTGCTTACTGACGAAACCGCTGCAATGCCCATTGCATGAAAACCAAACTCATTAAAATCCAGATGTATCTTACTCCGAATGTCGTCAACCTGAGCCATTACAGGACGCTGGCTTTCTTTGCTTAATACGTTTTTAAAATCTGAATCTGTTTTAAATAAGTGGTTAACCCCTATGCCTTGCATCCATCCCTTAACATCAATATCCACGCTCAATTGATGGGCAGGAATCAACAATATGGACTTATCATTGCTGGTGATATTCAAACGGATCTTTTCAATGACCTCGGCGGGGTCTTTGGATAATATTGAGAAATCATTGTTTTTCTCAGGACAAATCACAAGTACCGACGCGTCTATTTGTTTGAAAGGGATCCTACAGGCAACAAGACCCTCGTCTTTATAATAGCCGAACTTATGTGTCCCTTTGAGAAAAGGAAGATTCGGCTTTTCATAGACTCCTCCTTTTCCATCGGGCACATAAAAGCTGGTTTGATATGGCACAAATGGTTTTTCCCAAAAAGCTTTACACTCAAGAGCGCCCGTCCAAATGGCAAAGAGATTGGGATTATTTAAAGCGCCATTATCAAAAATCTCGAGCCACTTACCACCAGTTGTCGCCTGAACCCACTTATTGACATCTTTGGTCGCATTCCCTACAGAACCTCCTAAGTCAGTTAAGATCTGAGCATATTTTTTATCCAAAGTGTATTGTTGGTTAAGATCGAACCGCAGCTGCACTTTGACATTATTAAAAACGAGCAATCCAACGAGTCTCTGCTGGAAATCCATGAGATCTTGCCCATCGAGGGTCACGCCGCAAATGACTTCAAGCTCTTTCTTTGCTTGGTCATTGACATGAGCCATTTTGACAAGGCCGAGCAAAAGCTGTATCAACGTCGGGGAAACCAACTGATTTGCAGTTGCCAAAGGCTGCATTAGGCCTTTGATCATCCTGTTTGAAAAGACTTGGGTGGCAGCTAGGTCGTTTTCTTTCTGCGGGATGTTTTGGTTGTTTTGTGTCTCTGGTTCTAACAATTTTAAGAACAGCTCTTCCCCTCCTTCGCGATTTTGCAATGTTGCCATCTTGCCGGCAATGCCGTAAGGGCCCTGAATAATCCGGACCTCTCTATCCAGCAGAAGTATTTCACTGTCTTCACGATACCAACCAGATCCGACCTCAACCAAAAATGGGCCCTCGACTACTTTGTTGGATGAAAACATCACCTTGCCTTTGGTCCAAAACGTGTCTCTCTTCTTCTATACAGTACCGATGCCTTACATCTAGCGAGTAGGACCCCGGCGCTGACCTCTTAATCCAGCCCTTTTCTAAACCAGAAGAAAATGCCCCCTCGCTAAAAACAGCAATGTTCATTCTAATTTTTTCACATTCTACACCTTCTAACAGCCCTTCCTTGATCCCCTGTTTATCTCGCCCTTGAAACGTACCGATGTGAACATGTTTATTCTTCAGACAAATCCGGATGCCGCGACCGACAAGGTTATGATCAAATTTTCCCTCATATATGTCCTGCTCTTCGAACGCCTTTTCTGATTCTGAATAGATTTCTGATTTGATTTTGCTATAGCGCTGGGATAAGTCCTGACCTTCATTGGAGGCGATCGGGACTTGAGCTTCTTCCATTTGCTTTTTTAGCGCTTTGAATTTTTCCTGAGCATATTTGTGAGTTGACTGCGGAGTCTTTAAACCATATATATGTTTTCTAACATCGAGAAGAAACTTTTCGTCTTTTTCAAGACGCAGAAACACTTGATCCAATTTATGCGCTGTTAGACTGATCGAATTTTTTAATTCAAGACCTGGATTTTCCTCATATTCTTCTAGAGCGGTTTTAACCCGCCAGATATCTAAAAAAATACTTGAGTACGTTTTGTAATAAACATTATCACCATATTCAGGATATGCCCCACCACAAGGCTGTAATCTTTGCATTTTAAACTCCGCTTAAAATATCTTGATACTTTATAACTAAGAATGGATTATATAACTAAGAATGGATTATATAACTAAGAATGGATTATATAACTAAGAATGGATTAATTCATAGATGAAATTTAATTTTTTCATCTAATTTGCTTCAGATCAACAGTCTAGGTCAATAGAGAGCTTACAAGCTGCAAACCGTGGGCAGTGAGGTAGACACAGTCCCCCTCCCCTTTTTTGATGAAATTGGCTTGGGCCAGATCACGGGCGATCACGTTTGCGCCTTTGTCGTTTTGGCCGATGGCTCTGCCAATCTCGAAGCGATCGATGCCCACGGCTTGCCCTTCCATCGTCGATGTGAGTTCAAAGAGCTTGAGCAAGAAGAGCTCGTCTTTAGTGGTTGCCTTTTTTGTCATGGGTGCCTTTTCTTTAACCGAGCCCCTTGAGGGGTGTCTTCGATCCAGTAGCCTTTTGCGTGGATCAGGTCGCGGGACTCATCGGCTCTTTTCCAATCTTTTTCAGATCGAGCCGCCTCTCTTTGCTCTAGCAGCTGTTGCAGTTCGCGGGGAATAGGGTCATTCTCAGGATTTAAAGGCAGGACGTTGAGAACCTTATCGATCTTTTCTAGAAAACCCAGAACCTCTTGCGCTTCGGAAATTCCGATCTTGCCCTGGTCGCAAAGGGCATTGATTTCTCTGACCATATCAAAAAGTGCAGCTAGCGCTGGGGAAATATTCAGATCGTCTGCAAGGCTTAAAGTGAATTGATCCAGGGTTTTTTCAAGCAAGGGCAAGGTAAAACCTTGGCTTTTTTCCCTTTGGGACGGATCGGGGGTTTTGCCCATTTTTTCCCTGCGTATGCCTTGCAGGCGCTGAATGAAGTCGGATAAGCGCTGCAAGGTGGAAGCTGCGCTGTCTAAACCTGCGAAAGTGAAATTGAGCTGCGTGCGGTAGTGGGTTTGCAACAGCATGTAGCGCACTTGCCTGCCTGTGTAGCCTTTTTTGAGCAAATCGCGCAGCGTGTAGAAGTTGCCCAGACTCTTAGACATCTTCTTGTGATCGACAAGAAGATGTTCTGCATGCAGCCAATGTTTGACAAAACAGCAGCGGGAGTAGCTCTCTGATTGGGCGATCTCATTTTCGTGATGGGGAAACATGTTGTCGACACCGCCGACGTGGATATCGATCGTGTTCCCGAGAAGCTGCATTGCCATCGCAGAGCACTCGATATGCCAACCGGGCCGCCCCTTCCCAAAAGGACTGTCCCAAAAGATATTTCCATCGCGCTCTGGCTCATAGACTTTCCAGAGGACAAAGTCGCAAGGTTGTCTTTTTCGTATTCATCGTGGGCAACCCTCTCCGAGGCGCCTTGCTTTAGCTCATCCAGCTGCAAATGCGAGAGCCTTCCATAGGAGGGGAATTTGTCGATTGAAAAGTAGATGCTTGTGATCTTGTCTGCGGTAGGCAATCCCGTTGTCGAGGAGGTTTTGAATGATCGCGATCATCTCGGGGATGTAGTCGGTTGCTTCAGGGTAATACTCTACTTTTTCGATCTTCAAGGTGTTCAAGATCTTCAAAAAAAGCCTCGATATAAGGAACGGTGAACTCTTTGAGCGTCAGCTTGTGTCGATTGCTCCCTTAATGGTCTTATCATCGATATCGGTGAGGTTCATCGCCTGTTTGATGGAAAATCCAAAGAATTTAATAGCTCTGCGCAGCAGATCTTCAAAGACATAGGTGCGGAAATTGCCGATATGGGCAAAATTGTAGACAGTAGGCCCGCAGGTGTACATGCGGATCGTGCGACCATCTATCGGGCGGATCTCTTCCTTTTGCCGGGTCTCAGTATTGTAAAGTTTTAAAGGGAATTTCATCCTTCTGCATTATTTTGCATTTCGTCGAGAAGACGATAATGGGTTTTACCCGTCCCCGTCAAGGGAATCTGATCTAAAATGCAAACTTGTGCAATTTTGACAATCCGCCCATAACCTGAATGTTTTAATGCATCGTTCACATCCTCTTTGGAAATGGAAAAGGTCGCATACAAAATCAGGATGGGTTTGTCCCCTGCCTGCTCTCTTTCAATCACGGCAAGGGCGGCCCTTCTCCTTCCTTGCCTACCCAATTTTTTTCATGGCTAAGCTGCATGAGCTGCTCCTCTAAACCCCCTAAACTCACCATTTCCCCCCCGATCTTAACAAACCGTTTGAGCCTTCCCGAAAGCATCAAGACAATTTTTATCATCTAAGTATCCCCTATCTCCGGATAGATACCATTTTTTATTGCCAATATACGATAAAGGGAGTCCTGGGGGTGCCAAGGTACCCTGAGAAAACATTGGGCCCGCTAATGCAAACCTCCCCTTCCTGGCCCGGAGGAGCAGCTTTTTGCGTCTCTTGATCCAAAATCATCAGTTCAACCCGAGAAATCGGCCTACCAACCCCACGATGAGGTTCATCTAGCCGATCGATGGTCACAATCGGGCTGCACTCAGTGATGCCATAGCCCTCGAGGAGGGTGGCATGCGGCAGGTGGTCTTCGACATAGTCAAAGAGCTCTTGGGGGGTCTTTTCCGCCCCTGAGACGACCAAACGCAAGCTTTGGAGCTGGGCTGGGTTTGCAATCCGAAAGACCGCTCGAATGAAGCTGGGTGCACAGCAAAACAGGGTGGCTTTCCACGCCGCGATATCTTTTGCAATCCCATGGCTATCTGTCGGGTCAGGTGCATAGCACACCCGCAAACCCGCCAAAAGAGGCAATAACCCCGTGACGCAAAAGCCAAACGAATGGAAAGGCGGGAGAACACCGTAGAGGATATCCTCTGAGAGCAAAGTGACAGCTTTCATCGCGGACCTCTGATTGCTCAAGATATTCAAATGAGAAAGGGGAACCCCTTTAGGCAAGGCTTCGGTGCCGCTTGTAAAAAGAATCACAGCCGTATCTGTGGCTTGTAGAAGTGTCAGATCTAATTTTTTAAGCAACCTATGCACTGGATAGTAGCTTAAGAAAAGGGCGCGCATTTTATCTTTGAAGGTCACCGTCTGGGCAATCTCTTCGATGCATTGCAAGAGATTCTCGATTTTTCCAAGATCCCCATCTTCAAGCCTATCGAGAAATTTTCCCGATGTGACAACGACCTGGTATCCTGCTAGATCCAGGCTATGGTCTAAGGCCTTACTCCCAGATGTCCAATTGATCATGACAGGCACTTTACCAGCTAAAAGAAGGCTTAAGATCACAAGATACCCCCCTATCGATGCAGGAAGCATCACGCCGACCCTTTCCCCAGGAAGCTTCTGAAACTTTTCGGAAAGGAGCAAAGAGCGGACAAGAAGCTGAGAATAGCTCAGAGGTCCTGTATTTGCATCTAAGGCAGCTGTCAGGGAACCGTGCTGAGCGCAGCTGCGCAAGAACACCTCTTGAAGGCTATCTCCCTTAGCGATCATAGGCAGCTGCCGTTTTTCCTTTGGAAAACAAAATCCAGTGCCAGATGGCTTTCCCTCTTTGGCCATCTGTTGCTTTTTGCGACCTGAGGCGTATTGCAGAATATCTTCGATTGTTTGGAGATCCCCCGGCACAAGATTGTTAACTCCATAGCGCTGATCTAAAAAGGCGTAGACGTCGACAACATCTAGGGAATCCAAGCCCAGATCTTGAGAAAGCTGCATTCTTTCCTCAAGCTGATCGACATGCCTTCCAGATAGCGATCCGAGTTGAGCCAAAACCTCTTTGCGAACCTCATCGGAAACAGGCAGCTTTTCTCCTTTGTAATCAGAGGTTAGGTTAAGGTTGACAGAGGGCAAATCCTCTTTCCAAAAGGCATAGGAGACAAGCCTTAGGGGTTCGGGACCTGGTTCCGGATGGCGGTTATACCAGTTTTCAAGGGACCGGTTAAACTCTAACCGCGTGCCCTGAGAGGAAAAATCCGCGGGCAGCAGCTCTAGTTCAATCAAAACATTGCGTCTTGGGATGAAAAAAATCCCGTTTTTAATCAGAATTTTCGCACATTCCCACATCACCTTTCCAAAATCGGGAGAAGAACCGCTGAGTGCTTTGGAAAACTTGCTGCCCCAAAGCCCAGTTGTTCGCACAAGCACAACGTTGGCTTCAGGAGCTGCTTGGAGGAGTTTATGCACAAAAGAAGCCCCGCCTATTTGCTCCAATCCGTTGGTCTTCAAGCGCCCCGATGGATAAATCAAAAAGCTCTCCCCCTCTTTCATCGCGGTGACGATCCGATTGAACTGTTTTTCAATTTTTTTATAACGCCACCTGTTGGGAATTTCATCCATTGTCGGAAGCGGAAGGGCGCCTACAAGGTCCATAAAGAATCGGAAGCCTTTGAGGTGATAAAAATGCTCAATCACAAGAGGCCGCGGTCTAAATCTGTTCCAAAGAATCGATTCCAAGATGACAGGATCGATTTCCGCCGGGTGATTCGGAAGAAAAAGGGTTCCGCCGGAAAGTTTTAGATGTTCTAATCCCTTAATTGTGAGGCGATATCGCAAAAAAACAAGAAACCGCACAAGGCAAACAATAGGGTAGAGGATGAGGTTGCGCATGTTCTACTTATGCCAAGAGGCAATATTTTACGCCAAGGGTCTTGAGTTCGTTCTTTAACTAAATCTCTAAATTTTTATAATCGCAAGGAAAAGAGGCAAAAACAGAGGGTGTTATGGTCAGACCGATCCGCAATGAACCGGCAATGCCGCCAAAGAATGTAAAACCTGTAGAGAAATCAGCAAGTGTCTCCCCATCTCTACAAAAAGAAAAAGAAACGATTGCAAAATTGACAAAGGGAAAACTCGGCGCTGGGAGCGTGCCGCAATTTTCAAAAAAGGCCCCGCCAGAACACAAAGTCGTGACTCAAGCGACAAAAGGGCGATTCCCCATTTCTTCCAAAGAGATCTAAAGGCCATTAGGTTTGCTCCTTGATCCAAGGAGCAAACCCACCAGCATGATGCTTTAAGAGTGGGAACTAGGTTTTGCGAAAAGCCAAAAGGTCTTCAAAGATCCAGTTGCCAGAATCAGCTTAAGAACATCCCCAAATAAGAAGGGTAGCATCCCCAAAACAACGGCGTTTTGCCAACCCAAAAACTGGGCGAGCCAGGGAAGTCCAAAAAGGTAGACCACCAGGTTTCCTACTCCCATCGCTCCAAATGCTTTAAAAGAGGTGAGCTTTTTTGTGCGTTCCATAATAAACCCTGTGACAAAAGCCGCAGCCAGATAGCCCACAAGATATCCCCCTCTTGGGCCAGCAAGAGCTAAGAGACCACCGGCTCCACCTGAGAAGACCGGCAATCCGATCGCTCCCTGAAACAGGTATGTCATCACAGCCATCGACGCGCGCTTGCTCCCCAAAAAACAGGCGAGTAAAAGAACTACGTGGACTTGTGTTGCTATCGGCACTGGCGTAAACGGCAGCGGGATTGCAACCGGGGCAAAAAGCGCAATAATAAAACTGGCGGTCAAAACCACTAAAACTTCCCTTAACCAGGAACGTTTCTCTGCGGTCTCATGGACAAGAGAGTAGTTCATCATCATAAAATGACTCCTTTTAAAAAATTCAGATCGGTGAAATCGCAATCCTAACAGACTATTGTTTTTTTTTAAACATCGATTCCCAATCCCTGCACGGCGAGGCAAAATCAGGCTCTGCATGTGTGGAAAATCCCGGGATCGAAAGAGATCAAAACGGCTCCTTGCGCGGCAAGTTTACAAAACTTTTCATGATCTGCGGTCACACTCCTGCCCAGGGAGAAAAGGCGATGGAGATCGATGTCTTTTTGAAGCGTTTTAAAAAGCATCGCATAGGTGTTTGTCGTCGAAGATGTCGTTCTCCAATGACAAGAAGCTGTGTGAAAAATCTTGGATCTGAGAGCTCCGTACTCCGGTGAAAAGTACTTGTCCTTATGGTCGTAAAGGGTGGCATAGTCGACTTCAGGCAAGGTGAAAGCCTCGCGCAATACCCTAGGCCATAAGGGAAGATGCAGGTAATCATCTTCGAGAAAATAGATAATGGTATCCGACGAAAATTTTTTCCGATAGACGTACTCGAGCATAAAGAGAAAAGAAGCAGATTCTGAACCGGCTTTGCATTCAATCACAGGATAGCGCTGCTGTTTATACAGAAAATGCTCTGTCTGCATGGGGTGAAACGCGTCGAGAAAAAAAGTCAGATTGACATTTTCCTCTTCTGCTAAGGTCATCAGGAGGTTATCAAAGCAGCGCTCTTTGCTAAAATCTGCAAACCGCTTTTTATGCGCACTGACAGCAGAGTAGTTGCAATGCCTGACAAAGATTTCAATCGGCCTTTTTTTTTTGAATAGAGATTTGAACATCGATGAAGGTCTCAACTGGGTTGAATATTGAGATGACGCAGAGATTCCTTGAGAATGTGACGCGCTTCTCTAAAGGAGAGTTGTTTGATCGCCTCAGGGAGGGTGAGCCACTTTGCATCGCGCACTTCCTCTTGTTGCAAATGCAATGAACCTTCCACAAAAGCCGCAAAATAATGAACGACTTTGACGATAATCTGCTTCTTTCTGCGAAATTGATACTGCTCGACCATAGGCTGATCGATGAGCACCTGCTTAATCACCAACCCGGTTTCCTCTTGCAGCTCTCGCTTTGCAGACTCCAAAGGAGTTTCATTGGGCTGAGCCCTGCCTTTTGGAAATCCCCAATGATTGCCTTCGCGGTGCAAAATCAAAAGAACCTTCCATATCCCCCCTTCATTAGAAAAAGGAACGACGCCAAACGACTCCACTTTAATCATGGATCCTACGGATGATAAGGTGCAAAAATCAGCGTTGAGTTATGCCCGCCAAAGCCAAAGGAATTACTCAAGGCCCCAGTTACCTTATGCGGCTCTTTCTGATTTAGCACAACATGAATTCCTGCAAGCTCCTCTTCCGGGTCGTCGACATTGATCGTCGGATGCAGCATTCCAGTTTCAATGGCTTTAATGCTTGCAATCGCCTCAATCCCCCCAGCTGCTCCCAAGCAGTGGCCAATCATCGATTTGGTCGCATTCATCTTGATCTTCTCCACGTGCGGACCAAATACTTTGTGGATGGCCCGCACCTCGCATAAGTCACCGGCCAATGTCGATGTCGCATGAGCATTGATGTAATTAATCTGCTCTTTTTCCATCCCGGCTTGCCTGAGGGCATTTTCAATGCAGATGCTCACCCCAACCCCATCGCCGCGCGGATCGGTCATATGGTGGGCATCGCAGGAAATCCCGCCCCCTTTATACTCTGCTAGAATAGATGCTCCACGGGCTAACGCGTGCTCCAAACTCTCCAAGAGCAAAACCCCAGCGCCCTCCCCCATGACAAATCCATCCCGCTGTTTATCCCAAGGACGGGATGCTTTTTGAGGATCCTCGTTTCGCTCAGACAGCGCCTTACAAGCGACAAATCCAGCAAGTCCAATCGGATTGATCGGCGACTCGGTGCCACCGCAAAGCATCACGTCCGCCTCACCCCGCATGATGTGCTCTGCCGCTGCGTAAATGCAGTAGTTAGATGTGGCGCAAGCTGTGGAAATCGAATAATTCGGCCCCATAAAACCGATGTCGATCGCAAGGAGCGCTCCCCCCATGTTGGTAATAATGAACGGAACAAAAAACGGGGTCATGCGCTTAAAGCCCTTGGTGAGAAGGGTTTCAGTGCCTTCATAGAAAACATTCATCCCCCCCATCCCAGAACCGATCAAGACACCTGCTCTTGCCTTGTCGAGCTTCTCTATGGCCTCGCCTACCAACTTGCCGTGCTCCAACGCCTTTTTTCCAGCAACGGCAGTATAGCGAATGAAAGGATCCACTCGGCGGGCCTGTTTTTTATCGAGATACTTTTCCACCTCAAAAGGAGCGACAACCCCAGCAAAGCGGGTAGGAAAATCTTGACAAGGGAACGACTCGATAGGGACAATGCCGCTTTTTCCTGCAAGGAGCTGAAGATAAAACTCATCGACATCCGTCCCAAAGCAAGATACAAGGCCCATGCCCGTAACTACGACCCGTTTCTTCTGCATAACTCTCCCCTTAAGGGTTTCAAGAGCACTCCAGACTACACTAAACCCATTAATTTCACAAGAGCACTCTGGGAGCGTTGAGTAGTAAGTTTTTTTTATTAAAACTTGGAGTAGTGCTTCCATTACACATGTCGGGGACACGGCACTGACGTGTCCGCATCCCCCGCTGGCCCCTTTTTGAGACTGTGTTTTTTTCTTTTTTTGATCAGATTTGAGACTATATTTTTTTCTTTTTTTTGATCAGATTTGGAGTAGTGCTTCCATTGCACATGTCGGGGACACGGCACTGACGTGTCCGCGTCCCCCGCTGGCCCCTTTTTGAGACTGTGTTTTTTTCTTTTTTTGATCAGATTTGGAGTAGTGCTTCCATTGCACATGTCGGGGACACGGCACTGACGTGTCCGCGTCCCCCGCTGGCCCCCTTGAGACTCATCTCGCTTCGCCAAACCGCGTGCTCGTCGGGGGTTCGTGCAAAGCACTGCCCCCCATCGCGCTGACCGCGCTCTCCTGCGCCGCGATTTTGCTTTGCGATCTGAGTCCGCCGGCTGCTCGTGCGCTCACTTCCCACGCCTTATGGCGTGGGTCCCCCTCTCGCGTCGACTCGCAGAGCCAATCTGGGAAATACACCACGCTCTAAATTCATCAAAACGAAAGTAGACACCTAGAGGGTACCCGAACTGAGGGTTAAAATATGCAGCTTTTTTATGGGCGATGCCGAGGGAGTTCTTTTCAAACTGGCTCTGCGAGTCGACGCGAGAGGGGACCCACGCCATAAGGCGTGGGAAGTGAGCGCACGAGCAGCCGGCGGACTCAGATCGCAAAGCAAAATCGCGGCGCAGGAGAGCGCGGTCAGCGCGATGGGGGGCAGTGCTTTGCACGAACCCCCGACGAGCACGCGGTTTGGCGAAGCGAGATGAGTCTCAAGGGGGCCAGCGGGGGACGCGGACACGTCAGTGCCGTGTCCCCGACATGTGCAATGGAAGCACTACTCCAAATCTGATCAAAAAAAAGAAAAAAATATAGTCTCAAAAAGGGGCCAGCGGGGGATGCGGACACGTCAGTGCCGTGTCCCCGACATGTGTAATAGAAGCACTACTCCAAACCTGATCAAAAAAAGAAAAAAACACAGTCTCAAAAAGGGGCCAGCGGGGGATGCGGACACGTCAGTGCCGTGTCCCCGACATGTGCAATGGAAGCACTACTCCAAATCTGATCAAAAAAAAGAAAAAAATATAGTCTCAAAAAGGGGCCAGCGGGGGATGCGGACACGTCAGTGCCGTGTCCCCGACATGTGCAATGGAAGCACTACTCCAAATCCGATCAAAAAAAAGAAAAAAACTAATCTCCAGCACCCACTTCAAGCTTCAAATCTAAAATATGGCCTTGCCTCCAGAGCTCCTCCAATTGGTACCTATCGCGCATGCTGGGGATGAAGAGGTGGACCATCATGTGGAGGTAGTCAATGACCACCCAGTCCCCTTCTCTCATCCCTTCGGTGCAGCTTGGCTTTTGGCCCAACTCCTCTAGCCGGTCGATGACGGCGTGGGCAAGTGCAATCACATGCCTTTCTACGTTGCCCTCTGCGATGATGACATAATCGGTGAGAGTGGAGATCTGGCGGAGATCAAGGGCTAAAATATTAAAACCCTTTTTGTCAAAAATAGATTGGGCAATTGCATTCAAATAAAAAGAGGGGTCATCTTTTTTCATGAAGGTATAAATGATTTTGGTAAATATATTCTAAAACAGAAGATGGAATCAAATGTCCGCAATATTTTTTTTGAAAAATGCGTTTGCGAATTGCCGTACTGCTAATATCGAAAATCGGCACTTGCACCTTTTGTGCTTCAAAACGCAAACTCGGGCTATTTTCTAAACGGCGCGATCCGATCAACAAAGGCGCCAGCTCTAAGAGGAGATCTGCTTCTTTCCACAGATGCAGCGAGGTGATTTGATCTTCCCCCAGAATGAGGTGAAGCTGAGAAGTGGGGTCTTGGGAGAGCTGACGCACCGTATCGATGGTGTAGCAAGGCTCTTTAGAGAAGATTTCCCAGTCGATGAAGCAAAATGCTGGGATGGGGGCAATGGCAAGCTTCAGCATCGCCAGTCGGTGTGTAGAGGATGCCTCAGGCGGAGAATCTGCTTTAAAAGGGGAGGTGCTTGCGGGGACAAAGAGAATTTGATCCAGCCCGCAATTTTCTTGGATAGATAGAGCCAGATTCAAATGCCCAAAATGAACCGGGTCAAAACTGCCGCCAAGCACACCGATCTTCTTCTTGTCAGTCAAATAATTAACCAATTTTTTAACTTTGAAAAGCGCTTTAACTTCCGATCTGGATTGACAGCAACGGGTTTACCTGCGCTAAGCAAGAGAGGAAGGTCGAGAATGCTATCAGAATATGCGGTGATTTGCTCTTTAGCAATCGACAACCTGCTTGCAACCTCGTTGACGCAAAGAGCTTTTTCCTCCCCCTGCATAATCGAGTCAATGTGGCACAAGTTACTCTCTTTGTCAACGGCGTACTTTGTTGCACGCCATTCATCGACACCTAAAATTTGAGCGACTTTTTTGACGAGAAAATCGGGAGAATTTGACAAAATCAATGTGTAATGCCCTAATTGATGGGCGAGCCTAAGCTGGGCAAGGACAGAGGCGTTGGCGCGGGAATACAGGTATTCTTTCAGAAAAGGCTCGACGTTCTGTTCGAGCTGTTTAAGAGACCTTCCGCGCAATAAGCGCTGAAAGATCTTGGTGTGCAGACCGCCTAAGCTCAATCCGAAGAAAAGATGCTGGGCATAGTAGAGGAAGGAATAAAAAAAACAAAAGCTCGGGAGGATGCCCCTTGCCACAAGATAGCGGCAAAAATTAAAGCTGCAATTATCCAAAACAATCGTGCGATCAAGGTCGAAAACAACTAACTGACTGGAATTTTTATTAAAGACCACTAACTCTCTATTGCATCAATTTTTTCTTCGATTTCTTGAATGGAAGCATTCACCTTCTCAAGGGCAATTTTCTCATCCTCAATCATATCCCGATACATCATCGCCTTTTCAAAATCAAACCCGGAGGTTCCAAGGGATTTGCGGTAGTGCTCCAGCTGTGCCTTGAGTTCCTGGCGCCGTTTTTTTCTCTCTTCTAGAACGGTTTTTAGCTGGCTTAAGGCCTTCAAGTCGTCATCAGAGAGCATGAGGAGAGCCTTTTCTTTTTTCTCATCGATGGCGTCTTTGAGCTGCTTGAGCAAGCGATCGATCATCTGTTTCTCAGGCTTAGCTAGATGCATCGCTTCAAACGCATCTGACATTTCTTGGCGCTTAGAGATGAGAACTTCTAGATCCATCCTATCGACATCGGCAAGGAGGGCATTTAAAGCCTCTTTCGAGGCGTTGATTTTTTCTCTGCGCAACGTCTCGGCTTCCGTTTCCTTTCTCTGCCTTTCCAGCTCGACTTCTTTTGCACGCAAAAAGGGCGCCTGCCTTGCCTTATAAACCTCATCCTTGAGTATCCTAACCTCATCGCGCCCCAGCTCAACGGTACGCATGAAATCAAAAATTTCAGCAGACTCCTTGTTGCACTCCTCCGTTGTCATCTCGGAAGTGCACTTTTCTGCAAATTGCTTGACTTTCTCCATGACAAGATCAAAATTCTCCTTAAACACTTGCCGCCTTTGGAAAGTCTCTTTCTTGCGCATCTTTTCCCAGTTTCTGATCTTATCCCAGCAATTGCTCAGCTTAAGTCGAGTTTGGGTAAACGCATGGGTATTTAAGCAAAGAATCTTGGCTATCGATTGAAGCTGCTTAATTTCTTCTCGAAGAGTATACAAGGGCACTGAACCCAACTGCTCTCCATCAAAATGGGAAAGGATGAATTGATCGACGTCCTGGATAAACTCATTGGAGATTTTTCTAATCAGCTCTTTGCGCTTGGGAAAAACCTGATCGCCGCATGCGGATAACCTGCCTAATAGCTTGTTCTTAATGCGAAAACGCATCTCCGTCTTGACCACTTCCTTGCGCATGGCATTGACCCGGGCAGCCAGCGTGCCGAGCAGCAAAAGCTCTGTATGAATCGCATTGTAAATGTCGGCTTTGCCGCTCAAAGAGAGGCTCTCAAAAGACAAAGGCACTTTTTGATTCTGATCCAAAAGGAGGTCATAATGGTGCAAATCTCTCTCAAGACCCAAGATGGCAAGCTCAATCTGCTCAACGGCAAAGGCGGACTGTTCGTCGAGAAGCTCTTTTAGCTTCTTAGCTTCCCCAGACAGCTCGACGTAGGCGCCCCAAAGCTCAGAGCGCACCTTTGGAGAAATCCCCTCCTTAAAAAGAGGGAGGCAACGCCTTCTGCCCTCCCAAAAATCTTTAAAGCGGGGAGCGCCGCTATTTGTCAAAGAGGCGCGCATAAAATCGATGCTCAGGCGAATCTTGCTCTCTGCTGAGGTGTCTTGCTCAAAAAGCTTGATAAAATCAGAAAACAAGGACGACAGACCGCGCCGATCCTCCCGGTTCTCTTTATCTACTAAGCCCTCTTCAATAGGGAAGGGGGACTGATCTTGGAGGATCTCATTTTCTTCATTCATTAGGATAGAACTCTAAAAGTATTAAGGCAGGCATGTTATAGCAACGTTGTATTTTAGTGAAGGTTTTCTTCTTCAGCTTTTAGAACATGTAAAATTTGTATGGATAATTTATATTTAAAAATACTACATTGCGGTTATGGAACCTCCTCTTTCTCTACACTTTCAGAGCAGAACTCCTTCGGCGATTCGCTTAACCCAGATCGAATTTTTAAAACGGTCAGATCGCCCGGTTGCGGTCAACACGGCGATTGGCAACGTCTGTTTACCGATGCACCCTTCGATGACCCAACGGATGTTTTCTTTGAGAGCCTTAGATAGCCCTTTTCGACAAGGGATCGTCAAGTATTCGACAACCGTGGGAGAAAAAGAGACAAACAACACTTTTTTGCATCTGATTCACAGCAGCGGCTTTCCGATCCAGGGGTTGTACACCCAGGTCACAGACGGCGGAAGTCAGGCGATAGAGTTAGCGATTCTGGGCATCTGTGGACAAGCAGGCTCTTGTCAAAGCCCCTTATTGCTCATCGACCCCACTTATTCCAACTACAAATCGATGGCAGAGCGCACCGGGCGATCGACGATTTCAGTGATGCGCTACTTAAACCAAGATGGCAAGTTTGCCTTACCTGAATTATCGGTCATTGAAAAAGTGATCCAAGAGAAAAACCCATCCGGGCTGCTCGTCATCCCTTACGACAACCCTACCGGCCAGTTTTTCCCTCAAGAAACGCTCAATGCCCTTGGCAAGCTTTGTGTGAAATACAATCTGTGGATGCTCAGCGATGAGGCTTACCGAGAGGTGTTTTATACCAAAGACAAAGCAAGCAGTATCTGGGGAATTACCGAAAAAGATGTCCCCGGCATGACTGGCCGGCGCATTAGCATTGAATCGGCTTCAAAGATCTGGGACGCCTGTGGTCTGCGCATCGGAGCTCTTGTCACGGATAATAAGGATTTTCATGAAAAAGCTGTTGCTGAAAACACAGCCAACTTGTGCGCTAATGTGATTGGCCAGTTCATTTTTGGAGCGCTGCTTCATGAGCCCAAAGAAAAGCTCCAAGCCTGGTTTCATCTGCAACGGACGTATTATCGGCAGATTGCAGAAAAGCTTAACTTAAGCCTAAAGCAGGCAGTCCCAGATTTGATCGTTTCAAAGCCCGATGCAGCTCTCTACACTGTCGTCGATCTGCGAAAGATTTTTAGCTCTGCTGTGAACACCACCGATTTTGCCATGTACTGCGCACAAAAAGGGGAAGTGGAATTAAGAGGAGTCAAGACAACCCTGCTTTTTGCCCCCATGTCAGAGTTTTATTCATCCCTTCAAGGAGAGGAAAACCCCGGCAAAACCCAAATCCGCATTGCTTATGTGGAACCTGCAGAGGTGATGGCAGATGTCCCCCAACTCTTAGCGCAATTGCTACGCGATTTTCTAAAAACGTTATGACTCCATTTCATCAAGAAATCCTCTCCTTTTTAAAATCCGATACAAACACAGATCTTGAGCACCGATGGATTCGGGCTTTTTCAGAAAGAGAGTTTAGCTATGTGGGATGCAAACCGCATTTCCCAAAAATTTATCGAGGCCTCCCCCGTCTTTATCAAAGAGAAAACCCCAATTTCTCCTACGTCAAGCCCCACTTTACAAATCTTGCCGCAATCCAAGCCCTCGGCATCGACAAAGCTGTGTTTAGCCTCTATGGCAATACCCTCCTGCCGCAAAGAATGAAAATAGTCATCTTTGCCTGGGTCATCCCCGATGGTCTCGGGGATTGGGTTGCAGCTCAAGAGGCGGCTCGAGTGCTCGATGAAAAAATCCCCGACCTCGACATCCAACTCCTCTTTCTCACTCCCCGCAAACTCCCCCCTTCCCCTGGCTATTCAACCCACGTCGTGCCTTGCCAGACACCCCCTTGTGTTTCCGATTTTCCCTTGGAGGCATTAAGAATTTTGCGCAACTCTCGCTTGATTTTGCAAATCCCCACGTTTTTTCCAGGGTCGGAAGAACTGTGGGAAGCCATCCGTTTGATCCCTTCAAATCACCCCATGCCGCTGATTGAAAATATTGGAGAGTACGGCTTTTTAGAATCGAGCTGGTTTCACCCAAAAAGCGCTAATCGATCGATGGGACTCCACGCTCTTGAAAAGGGAATCTTCACTCGCAGCAAAGCCCCATGCACTTTTGCCGATATCGGCCAACCCCTATTAAATTCCTATCTTTTTGGAGCAGAGCGCCCAAGCAAAGAGGCGATCTCTCAATATAAAAAAACACACCGATTTTTTTTAGCTTACCTCTCGACGCCTATAGGAGGAGCGATTTACCTCCACTCTTTGTTGGAAATGCTGGCAGAAGAGGAAAAAGATATCGACCTCTGCTGCCCAGATCTCAAGTGGCTCATCGATTGGATTTCCCAGAGGCAAAAGCTTAGCCTGCCCCCGATCCAAGGAGAATTTGGGCTTAAAGAGGTCGCGATTGTCTCTTCTGATCAGACCCACCTCAGGAGGTTAAGAGAAACGGCAAAACTCTCCGCATCCTCCATCCCGGGCCGATTTCTCTATCTGATATGCGTCAGCTCTTTTTTTTAAGCGATGACTGGGTAGGTGTGAGAGGAGATCAAAGTTTCACAGAAGCCGTATCGTCGGACAAGCCTTTTTTCTACGACAGCAGAAATCACGCCCGCTACTTCATCAAAGACCTGACAGCGCTGGCTGAAAACCGCTTGAGAAACAACCCTTCGGCCCTGCACACCCTCCGGATGATAAGGCAAGCATCGCTGTGGAGTCTGCAAGAAGAAGGGGGAGACTGGGTCGACGAAAACCATTTTCAACAAAAAGACAAAATGCCATGGGATGAGATTGGAAGGCAAATCGGCAAGGCGTTAAGGCAACCCAGCACCCTCTCCGGACTCAAACAGTTTAATCAAATGATTGTCCAAGAGCACTCCTTCAACGACTACCTATGCAACCTTGTCAAAAGAAGGTTATTGCACGCTCTTTGCCCACAGATCCAAAGAGTAGAAACCCAGCAAGTCAACCTGTACCTGGCAGGGCAGCTTTCCTTTTCTCAACTCATCAAAAGCTTAAATACTCGACTTTGTACAATTTTGTGATCGACGAGCGTCAGCGAGTTGATCACGAAATTGTACAAAGTCGAGGTTACGCAAGATGCCTAATTGCGGGTTTTTTGTAAGAGAACTCGTGACGTTGCAACCAATTGCGCATGCCGGGCACGGAATACGTTATATTCCATGTGGACTTTACGTAGGCAATTATATCCTTCACGTACAGATAGATATGGCATTGGAGGTGTTCTTCGAGTTCTTTAAACTGTTCGGCTGAGAGCTTTTCGACGGAGCCCCCACTTTCAGGCTTTAATTTTTTAGACTCTCTGTATTCGGAAATGTGTTCACGGATCGCATCTTCGGAAATCAGAAGAACTTCAGCAATTGATGCAACAGACCACTTTTTATCGCAGACTAAACTTTAGCCATTGCTCGGTGCCGCCTTCACCTCTAGGGGTGAAGGCGGCACCGAGCAATGGCTAAAGTCCAGGCAGGGTAACACAGCCTTAAATACGATCGCAAACCCGCTTGTCTGGTTCTGGTTTGTGTTGGGCCCTCAGAATTGCACGTTGGTCATCGCTCAAAAATTCATACCCAACACCTTACATGTCAAGCCCAATTTTTATAAAGTGGATTTTTCACTCACGAAGGGTATATCTACCGAGGTTATAGCGCGCGATCACCCAAGCTCTCGGCTCATCTTCAGCGGATTTAAAGTCGAGCAATGTGATGAGTTGATTGTTCACACACGTGTCCACCGCGATCTTCACTTCCGACCCATAATCATCGATCCAGACAATGGTGTCCTTGTGAGCTAGCAATCTGCAGTTGTAAATGTCATAAAAGCAGCACTCAAAAGAATGCCCACCATCGATGAAAATGAGGTCAAACTTCTCGTCGGGGTGAGAGCTTGCATAAAGAGGAACCTGCACTAAAGAGTCCCCTTCTATCCACGTGAAGCGATCCTTGAACTTTCTTTCCATGAACTCTACCCCTATTTTTACATAAGGGTGGCTATTGATATCGAAAGAAACCACCTTTTGGCAATTTGTCGCACTCAAAAACAATTCAGAGGAGTGCCCTGCATTAAAGCCAATTTCCAAAATCCTTTTGATCGAAAGGCATCTTCTGCAAATCTTCGATGAACGCCTTCTTTTGCTGACCAATGACGTGCCCCTCTGTGATAAATGCTCCTTCTTGGCGCAAATACGTATCCAAGTCGACATGGCTGAGATCTTCAGAAGCATGGGAAAGACCGGAAGCAAAGACAAGCAAAGAAAACGCAAGCAACTTAAACCTCATAAAACCTCGTTGATCGATGATGGATGAAGGAGAAATTCTAATGGCGTTGCCAGGTTTTTTGCCAATGAAAAAAAAGCCTACAAACAGGTGCAAGCCGATTTTTTCAAAACTGTCAGGCCGGGCTCTCTCATTCAGCGCTTTGCTACCATCGATGAGGTCGGCGCACTGGTGGCTTTTGTCTGTAGCGAGCATGGCACTGCGATCAACGGGGCTCCTTTGCGCGTCGATGGAGGGGCCGCCCAGTCCATCCTCTAAAATCATCTAGAAAATAATGCCCCCCTCTAATACGCTCTCTTGCAATAAAACAGGAGATCTTCAGACATGATTAAAAGGTTTTTACAATATTCATTGCTTGCATTTCTATCTTTCTTGCCTTTGGAAGCTCTCCAAATCGTCAAGCAGGAATTTGTCTTTACCGCTCCCCCGTTTGCTTCGTGCCATGCTTCCACCCTGACGCAAACTCATTCGGGGAACTTGCTCTGCGCTTGGTTTGCTGGGACAGAAGAGGGAAATGAAGACGTTGCGATTTGGCTATCGACAATGGACCAACAGGGCTGGAGCTCTCCTAGAAAAATTGCAGAAGCAGAAGGCGTTCCTTGCTGGAATCCGGTGTTATTTACGATGCCCTCTGGGCAGGTGCTTTTGTTTTACAAGGCAGGCAAACACCCCCAGCAGTGGTCGGGATTGCTCAAGCGATCTCTGGATGAAGGGCGTACTTGGTCGGAGGCCGAAGATTTACCTGCTGGCGTGATCGGGGCTGTCAAAAACAAACCTCTGCTTCTGGAAGATGGAAACTTGCTCTGTGGTTCTTCTATCGAAAGCTGGAAGCGCTGGGGGTGCTGGATCGATATGACAAGCGATGTGGGTAAATCGTGGAGCAAAAGTGCTCCCATCAATGTTGAAGGTCAGTTGTTTGGTATCATCCAACCGGCGCTTTTCTATGGCCAAAAAGGCGTCATCAAAATGCTGACCAGATCGCGCGACATAGGGTTTATATGCACAGCTGAGTCGCACGACTCAGGGAAAACCTGGTCAAAAGCTAAAGCAACCAGCTTACCGAATCCCAACTCGGCAATCGACGCTATCAACACCCGCGATGGAAAGGTGCTCTTAGTGTACAACGATTCCAAAAAAGAGCGGTACCCCCTCAACGTCGCGACTTCAGAAGATCGCGGGGAAAGTTGGAAAATGCAGCTGATTTTAGAAAAAAACCCGGGCGAGTATTCTTATCCGAGCATCATCCAGAGCGTAGACGGCAAGATCCACATCACGTACACCTGGAACCGCGAATTGATCAGGCATGTGGTCTTAGACCCAGCATCATGAAAGACTCCCTGCTACTTGCTACGGAAAGGTCGATCCTTAGAACTCCATTGACCACCCAGACGGCGGTGGTTTGCAACTGCGCGCTTTTGGCATCCAACCCCGCCTCCCGCTACCTAGCTAAAGTTTACAGCCAAGAATTTGATTCAAGCTTAATAGAAACATTTTTATTTTCTCGTTCATGATTTGATGATCAGATTTAATAACATCGCCACAAGTTGTTTTGCCGTGACCAGGTTTTTCCTAGAAAGACCCGATCCATAATGCACAGATCTTTGCCAAACACTGCCGCTGTGAAAAAAGCACACAAAATAAGGCACTTAAGAAAAGAGGTTTAGCTTTTGAACACTTGTGCTTTTCATGTTTTGCTTAAGGCTTGATTGACCATGTCTTGAGCCTCTTTCAGAATCTGATCCAAATGCTCTTTTCCCAGGAAACTTTCCGCATATATTTTGTAGATCTCCTCTGTGCCGGAGGGCCGAGCTGCAAACCAGCCATTAGCAGCGATTACCTTCACACCGCCGATCTGAGCTCCATTTCCAGGGGCTCTTGTCAAAATGGAAAGAATCTCTTCTCCTGCCAATTGCTTTGAGCGGATACTTTCTGCCGACAAGTTTTTTAATATCTTTTTTTGTGCAAGATCAGCAGGAGCCTCGAGCCTTCCATAGGCAGGCTCTCCAAACTCGCAAATTAAATCTTGATATAACTCCCCTGGATCCCTGCCGAGCTTGGCTGTCATCTCGGCGGCAAGGAGCGCCAAAATCATCCCATCTTTGTCTGTTGTCCATACCGTTCCGTCTAGTCGGGCAAAAGAGGCCCCAGCGCTCTCCTCCCCTCCAAAACCAAGAGAACCATCGAGCAAACCATCGACAAACCATTTGAAACCCACAGGCACTTCGTAAAGTTTTCTTCCCAATTTTGTCGTCACCCGATCGATCATCTGACTGCTCACGAGCGTCTTGCCTACGGCAGAGCTCTTTTTCCATTGAGGCCGGTGCTGGAAAAGATAAAAAATAGCAACGGGAAGGTAGTGATTCGACGGCAGCAAGCCTACGCTTTTGGTGACGATGCCGTGTCTGTCGTAATCGGTATCACAGGCAAAGGCGATATCAAACCGATCTTTCATCCCCAACAACCCTTGCATGGCGTAAGGAGAGGAAGGATCCATCCGGATCTTGCCATCCCAGTCGAGGGTCATGAAAGAAAAAGTGGGATCGACTGTTTCATTGACAATTGTCAGGTCGATACCATACATCTGGGCAATGTGTTTCCAATAGTGTACGCCAGCCCCGCCCAGAGGATCCACCCCAATGTGAATCTTGGATTTGGCAATTGCCTCCATATCGATCACGTGGACAAGATCGCTAATGTAAGCTTGGAGATAATTATACCTCTGCACCAAAGGGGAACAAACAGCCTGTGCAAATGGAATCGAATGGATCTCCGCCATGTTTTTTTCGACAAATGCATTAGCCCTCTCTTGAATCCATTGCGTGGCAACCGGATCCGCTGGGCCCCCATGGGGCAGGTTGTATTTAAAGCCGCCTTGGTTTGGAGGATTGTGGGAGGGGGTGACCACAATGCCATCGGCAAGCGGGCCTTTGTTGCCTTGATTAAACTTGAGGATTGCGTGAGAGATCGCAGGAGTCGGAGTGTATTCATCTCCAACAGATAGCATCACCTTAACCCCATTGGCTACCAGCACCTCAAGGGCAGTTTTTAAAGCCGGTCCAGAAAGAGCGTGGGTATCCATCCCGAGAAATAAAGGCCCTTGAATCTTCTCCTTTGCACGGTATAAGCAAATGGCTTGAGTCATGGCAAGAATATGATTTTGATTGAAACTCTTCTCTAAAGAAGATCCCCTGTGCCCTGAGGTCCCAAATTCCACCCTCTGGGCCGGAACAGAAGGGTCTGGAAAGGCAGAATAATAGGCCTCGATCAGACCAGGAACATCCACTAGCATCTCAGGCAACGGCAGTTTTCCAGCAAGAGGGCTTATCTTCATAGGCAATCTTTGCCATAACGGAAGAATATTGTCACTTGACTTTGCAAAGTCTAAGGTAGCTGTGTACCATTGCATCTATACCCTTCGTGAATCAAAATTTTGATTCACAAAATTTCCTCTTGACTGCATAATCGCTGGCATGAATTTTTTAACTGAAACAGAACGCCAACAACTCAAGCTTCAACATAGACGAGAACGTGACGGCCGAATACGTGATCGCATAAAAGCCGTCCTCCTCTACGATGATGGGTGGTCACCCAAAGATATCGCGAAGGTTCTGTTGATCTCCGATGAGGCTGTTCGTAATCATATTGATGAATACCAGACCTCTAAAAAGTTAAAGCCCGAGAGCGGGGGATCTGCAGAGAAACTCTCTGCAGATCAGTCTCAGAAACTCGAGGCTCATCTGCAAACACACACGTACCTTTACGTCAAAGATATCGTAGCTTATGTCGAAGTAGCCTTTGGAGTTTTCTATACTGTCCATGGCTTGAGAAGTTGGCTGCAAAGGCATTCCTTTTCCTATAAAAAACCTGCGGTGGTACCCGGTAAGGCCAACAAGGAACAGCAGCAAGAGTGGCTGGCTGGATACGAAAAACTTAGGTCAGGGCTTGGCGCAGACGAAACGATTTGTTTCATGGATGGTGTTCATCCGACACATAATGTACAACCCGCCTATGGATGGATCAAAAAAGGAGTGCGCAAAGAGATCCCAGCAAACACGGGACGTGCAAGACTTAACCTTTCTGGAGCCATTGATGTTGTCAGCCACAACATCGTGATTCAAGAGGATCAGACCTTAAACGCGGCATCTACAATTCGTTTTTTCAAAAAAATCGAGGAAGCGTATCCGAGTAAACGGAAAATTCACGTATTTTGTGACAATGCACCGTACTATCGAAATAAGGCAGTTAAACAGTATCTGGAAACCTCGAAGGTCTGTCTGCATTTTTTACCTCCCTACAGCCCCAATTTGAACCCGATAGAACGACTATGGAAGTGGATGAAAGAGAGGGTGATTTACAATACGTATTACGAACATTTTGAAGATTTTAAGGGGGCAATTTTAGGATTTTTTGCGGTGTTGTCGACTGTGACTGCAGAGTCTATTTTAGGGCAGGCGTTAAGGGGTCGGGTGAGGGGTAAATTCAGGCCTATTGGGGCGCCCGCAACCAACTTTTGAGATTACTTGGGTATAGTTTCTGCTCTGTTTGGGTACAAGTCCAGATAAAATGGAACATCGAGAAGATCAAAAATTGATATAACCATTTGATCCAGAATTACTTACGACGTTTGGTTCAGGTTTTGAAACGTTGAGTGGACTTTGGCGGAAGCATTTCTGGGTCAAAGGATTGCGTTAACTTGGTATTATTTTAAAAAAAAACAACAAATAAATCAGATAATACTGTACAATTAAGGAATAAACAATAACAATCGGTGTTTTTATGCACTCTATAGAAAGAGATAATAATTTCAAAATCTTAATTAATCAAATCCAAAACGACACCG
The DNA here is from genome assembly GCA_963796135.1 of uncultured Acidobacteriota bacterium. GTDB lineage: Bacteria > Chlamydiota > Chlamydiia > Chlamydiales > Rhabdochlamydiaceae > CAJCIW01. The sequence goes on from CAWCKK010000022.1 coordinate 39,023, forward strand.
ATCTGTACAAAGCGACGAGATCCTTGGACCTTCGTAACATGCCTTTTCGATTTCAAGACAATAGCGACTTAAAAAATAAAATATCACAGAAAGGTTTACTTTATATTTCAAAATGCGTAACAAATCACTATTACGAGAATTCAACCACTGGAAAAATTCAAAAATTCTTTGAAGGATTTCTTAAATTTTTATTTAATAGAGAAACGTCAGTTGAGTTCGCCGATAAAGCAATTAAAGCCCTCGATGAACAAATAAACGGTTGTATTTTCGATTTTAAAGCACTAAACCTCGCAAGCTTTGAGGCCTATCGGAACGTCCACAGAGAAATTACTATAAATTGTGCAAGAATGACAAACAAAACTATCAGGCTTACAAGTACGTGCTATGAAATTCTAAAGCGGACAAAAGAAGATAACAATCGTAGCATCTATCAAACAGCAATCTGCAGAGACCTAACAACCGAAGCTGAACCAACATCTAGATCTTGCTTATTCCCAATAAGCTAAGCGGCACCGAGCAATGGATACAATTCCAGTTGCAACAGTCACCATTTAAAAATCAATCAAGCCGGATGCCTCTATTTGGTCAAATCAGCTCCCTCCAATGGCTAAAGTCCAGTCTGAGCAGTTACTAAAAAATTTCATTTCTATGCAAATCTTAGAAACCCTCCTTCAAAGCGTCTTTATAGGTTAGGACTAAGGGGAGGCAATTTGGGTTATTATTGTAAGAAAAAAATAGGAAATGTTATGTATAAATTTTAATCGCTAAGGAGCAACTCATGAGTCCCTTATCACCCGGGCAGCGACTGTCTAAAGACCACCTGCATCAGGCCATTCAAAGAGAATCGAAGCGATTTGAGGAGTATTACTCCTGGATTGAAAAGCACATGCCCACAAGCTTTTTTGAGGAGGTCGACAAAGACAGTATTCTGCTCATTGTCTATAGCTTGATGGGATTTAACTTGAATGACTGCTTTTCCCACATTCACTTAAAAAACATGGCCTTTACACTGAGTTTAGACAGTCCCGATGTCGACTTGCGCATCCTCGGGCACTACAAAAATTTTGCAATCAAAAGCTATCGCTCCTTTGTTTCTAATGAGCCTCCCCCATTTCCCGATTTAAAGCAGCCCTTGCGGATCGCAAGGCTTTTATTTAGCGACCATGTCGAAAAAAAGGAAGAAGAGCTGTTGTCCTTGGAGAAGGAAAAAGAGGTCATCGAACAGCTTCAAGCACGCAATCCCAACGTCATCAGCGCCAATGTCCGCACCCTCATCGCCTCTTTAGGCCCCCTCTTTGTCAAAGCGATGACAAAAGACAGACTTATCCTCGCCCTCGACATGCTTTTTCGAGCAAGATCCCGCGATAACTGCCAGTACCAGGTGCGCTACAATGAAGACTGGAAGGAAAAAAAAGAGACACCCTCGCTACAGATCGTGCTGGCCTGGCGCAATGTTCCAAAAGACCATTTCCTCTATCGGCTAGCCCAAACGATCCACCGCCATGGGCTTGTGATGAAACGAGTGAATGCAACCTACATCGACCCTTTTAGCAAGCAAAACATCCTCCTGATGTCGTTGGGGTTACATGGCATGAAAGGGGGCGCTGCATGGGAAGAGGCGGACATTGCCGATTTTCTCAAAGAGCTTGTCACCCTCAAGTACTTTGAGGGGATGGAGATGATCGAAAGGACCTTTGTCCATTCGCGGCTTTTGACGGGGAACCAAGGCAACTTGGTCAAGACAATCGCCCAGTTTGTCCATCAGTGCCTTTTGCTTATCGACATCAACATGTACGCCCCAGCCTACATCGAAGAGGGGCTGTGCCGCCATCCCGAGCTGATCGTCAAACTGATTCAGGCCTTTGACCTCAAGTTTCATCCCGAAAAAGCCGACCTTCAAAAATACACGCAGATGAGGCAAGAATTTGTTTCGCTTGTCGAAAACCTAGATACCGGCAATGAGCTCAATGACACCCGCAGAAAAAACATCCTCAAGCAGGCCATGAATATGGTCGATTACACCTTGAAGACCAACTACTACCGCAAAAACAAAACCGCCCTTTCCTTTCGCCTCGACCCCGTCTACCTAGATTTTCTTCCCTTCGATAGAAAAGACCGGTTTCCCGAGCTTCCCTTTGCGATCTTTTTCATGAAAGGGCTCTATTTCATCGGCTTTCATATCCGGTTTAGAGATTTGTCGCGCGGTGGATTGCGCACTGTTGTCCCCGAAAAAACAGAACAGATGATCGCCGATAGAAACAATGTTTTTTCAGAATGCTACAACCTAGCATACACGCAAAACAAAAAGAATAAAGACATCCCCGAAGGGGGCGCCAAGGCCGTGATCTTCTTGGAGCCTTACGATCGGCTCCACTCGGAAGAGGACATCTATAAGCAAGAGCTCAAAGAATTAGGCCTTAGCGCTGATGCAATCAAAGAAAAGCTCAAAGTGTTTCATCAAGAGCAGAAATTAGAATACCTCTATCAAACCCAACGCTCTTACATTGAATCCTTTCTTGTTTTAATTAACTGTGAACCCGACGGAAAACTGCGCGCTAAGGACATTGTCGATTATTGGAAACGCCCTGAATACATCTATTTGGGTCCCGATGAGAATCTGCATAACACCATGATCGATTGGATAGCAAACTTCAGCAAATACTACGGCTACAAACCAGGCGGCGCGTTCATCTCGAGCAAACCGGAAGCCGGCATCAACCATAAGGAATACGGCGTGACCTCTTTTGGGGTGAACTTCTATATGGAAGAGATCCTTAAATTCTTAAAAATCGATCCCGCCCAACAAACCTTCACGGTAAAAATGTCTGGCGGGCCGGATGGAGATGTCGCCGGCAATCAAATGCACAACTTATTTCGCTTTTATCCCAAAACCGCAAAACTCCTAGCCACAATCGACATTTCCGGGACAATTTTCGACCCTGAGGGACTCGACCTAAAAATCATCGATCAACTCTTCCAAGAATCCAAACCGATCCGCTTTTATCCACCTGAAAATCTCCATGATGGGGGATTGCTTTTAGATGTGAAAACCAAGCGAGAACAAACCGCTTATGTCCACCAGACCCTCTGCTGGCGCAAAGTCAAAGGCAAGCTAGAGGAGGAGTGGCTCTCTGGCAATGAGATGAATCACCTTCTGCGCCACAACGTGCATAAGGTCCGAGCAGACATCTTCATTCCCGGAGGAGGGCGCCCGAAAACGTTGAATGAAAACAATGTGAAGGACTTCCTGGATGAAGCCGGCAAACCGACTGCCAAGGCCATTATCGAAGGCGCCAATCTTTACTTAACTCCTTGGGCGCGAAGATCTTTGGAAAAGCTAGGGGTTCTCATCATCAAAGACAGCTCGGCAAACAAGGGGGGAGTGACCTCCTCCTCCTTTGAGGTCTTATGCAGCTTAGTGCTTTCCGATGAGGAGTTCCTCAAGGAAAAACCGCAGATTGTGGCCGAGATCTTGGAAGTGATTAAAGAAAGATCAAAAGATGAGGCGCAACTGCTACTCCAAACCCATCTAAACACTCAGGCGCTGCTCACCGACATCTCAGAGTGGATTTCCGAAAGGATCAATCTGTATAAAGATCAGCTTCAGGCCTACTTGCAGACCGTTACCCTTTCCAATGACACTCAAGATCCCCTCATCCGCTGCCTTCTGGGCTATTGCCTGCCCGTGCTGCGGAACAAGTATGAAAAAAGGGTCCTTCTCGATGTTCCCGACGTACATAAAAAGGCGATCATCGCCTGCTTTATCGCCTCAAAAATTGTCTACTCCCGGGGTTTAGAATGGGCCCCATCGATCATCGATGTCCTGCCGCTTGTGACCCAAGACCCAAAAATTTTATAAAATAAACAACTTAAAATCAATATCTTAGAAATAAATTAGCAGTCTGTAGCACAGACTGCTAATTTATTTCTTGCAATCTCAACCCCTCTGCTGTTATATTTAACGGTATAAAAACATGAAAGATTGCCATGAAATCGTTAACCCAAAAAAAACCCTCTAAGGACCAAAGAGAGAAGCTGATCCTCTTCGGAGTGGTTGATCTCTATCTGCAGCTCGGCAAGCCGATTGGATCCAACACATTGAGAGAAAACGGTTTTAAGGCCTTAAGCTCAGCGACAATCCGCAATTATTTTGCCAAGCTGGAAGAAGAGGGACTCCTCAAACAGCAGCACTCCTCAGGTGGCAGGATCCCCTCTGCCGCTGCCTATAAAGCCTATGCCGAAGCCTACTTTGACAAGCCCCGGATCAGTGCGGATGAAAAGCAGGCGATCGAGCAGCTCTTTGGCAAACAATCCAGGGAGGTTGCGACCTATCTGTTTCAATCCGTTGAAAAAATGAGCGATCTCACCGCGTGCGCTGCCTTCCTCTCCTCCCCCCGGTTTGACCAAGACTTTCTCCTTGAAATCAAGGTCGTCCAAATCGATGAAAGGCGCCTTTTATGCATCCTCATTACAGATTTTGGGATCATACGCACCGAACCGCTCCACACCGATAAGAAGTTTTCAGCTCCCTTTGTCAAACGCCTAGAGACCTACTTCAACTGGCGGCTGACAGGCATGGAAAAGCCCTCCCTTTCCCCTACCGAGGAGGTTTTAGGGGCGCAACTCTATAAAGAAATCTTGCTGCGCCATATCGTCGGATACACAAATTTCAGCACTGAGGATCTTTTCCAGGCGGGATTTTCCAAGCTGCTCTCCTACCCCGATTTCAACGACGCCGCAGCCCTTGCAAGTGGGCTTTCCCTCTTTGAAAATAAGCAGATGCTCCGCAAACTCTTATCTGAAACTGCCCAATTGGGGATGATGACCGCCTGGATCGGCCAAGACCTCCTCCCCTTTTCCCCAGAGGCAACCGCCTGCTCTGTCATCGCCGTTCCCTACAAAATCAACCAGACGATCTGCGGAGCTTTTGGCATTCTGGGCCCAAACCGCATCCCCTATCGAGAGCTTTTTGGCCAGTTGCAGCACATCTCCGATTGCATTTCCGAGTCGCTGACAAAGAGCATCTATAAGTTTAAAATTTCTTTCCGCAGCCCTAAAACCTCTCAGCTGGAGCTTGAGCAGAAACACCCCGGCTTTCTCAATCAGAGCCAGACGCTGCTGCTGGAAAATAAAAACCCATGAAGGAGAACTTAAATGACAGAAGAACAGATTCAAGACAGTTCAATTGAACCTCCAGCGCCTCTTAGTTTAGAGGAGGAGCTCAGAGATTATAAAGAGAAGTACTTGCGGCTTTTGGCCGACTTAGACAACACGCGCAAGCGGATGCAAAAAGAGCGGCAAGAGATGACCCGGTTTGCTGTGGAAGATCTCATCAATGAGATCTTAAGCCCCATCGACAACCTGGAGAACGCCTTGAAATTTGCAGAGAACATGTCGGACGATGTCCGCAATTGGGCCCAAGGATTTCATATGATCTTGGATCAATTTAAAAACGTGTTAAGCGAGCATGGAGTCACCGCATTTCATTCTGAGGGAAAGGCATTTGATCCCCGGCTGCACTATGCGATCGAGACAGAAGAAACGGCTGATTTCCCTGAGGGAACCATTTTAAAAGAGTACGTGAGAGGCTATTGCAACGCAGACCGCACCGTGCGCGCTGCTCAAGTGAAGGTGGCCGTTGCTAAAGGAACAAAACAAAAAGAAGGACAAACCCCAATCGAAAAATCCTTCGACTGGGTTGTAGCCATTGAAGGGAGATGATTTCACCTCTAGATGTGAAAGCGGCCCTGAGCAGTGGCTAAAGCCCAGTTCGACAAATTAAACGACAATTAACCTTTTTTAAGGAGAATAGAACCATGACAAAAAAGAGAAGCAAAATCATCGGGATAGACCTTGGAACAACCAACTCTTGCGTTGCCATCATGGAAGGTGGCACGCCCAAGGTCATCGCTAACGCCGAAGGGGGACGCACCACACCCTCTGTCGTTGGCTACAAGGGAAAAGAGCGCTTGGTCGGAGCGGCTGCAAAAAGGCAAGCGGTCACCAACTACAAGCGCACCATCTTTTCCTCCAAGCGCTTCATTGGCCGCAAATATGCAGAGGTGCTTTCAGAAATTGAGACAGTCCCTTACAAAGTGACCAAAAACAGCAATGGAGACGCCGTTTTTGAAATCGAGGACACAGCAGGTGCTGAAACCATCACGCCTGAAGAGGTCGCAGCGCAAATCTTGATGAAAATCAAGGAGACAGCAGAGGCCCACTTAGGAGAGCCAGTGACAGAAGCGGTCATTACCGTTCCTGCCTACTTCAACGACTCGCAGCGCCAATCGACAAAAGATGCAGGGCGTATCGCAGGTCTTGACGTCAAGCGCATCATCCCCGAACCTACGGCAGCAGCCCTTGCGTACGGCCTAGATAAGCAGCACGACAAAAAAATCGCCGTATTCGATCTGGGCGGCGGAACGTTTGATATCTCCATCCTTGAAATTGGAGATGGCGTCTTCGAGGTGCTCGCAACTAACGGCGATACACACCTTGGCGGCGATGACTTCGACAATGCGATCCTCCAATGGATGCTCGATGAATTTAAGAAAGAAAATGGAATTGATCTGAGCAAAGACAAAATGGCGCTCCAGCGCCTGCGCGATGCCGCAGAAAGGGCAAAAATCGAGCTCTCAGGCACCCAGACAACCGAGATCAACCAGCCGTTCATCACCATGGACGCCTCAGGACCTAAACACTTAGCCTTGACACTCACAAGGGCAAAACTCGAGAGCCTCGTCCATCAGCTCATCGAAAGAACCGCAGAACCGTGTATCAAAGCCCTTAAAGATGCGGGTCTTACCAAAGAGCAAATCAATGAGGTGATTTTGGTCGGCGGAATGAGCCGTATGCCCTCTGTCGAGAAAAAAGTGAAGGAAATCTTTGGAAGAGAGCCCCATAAAGGCGTCAACCCAGATGAGGTTGTCGCTGTCGGCGCCGCGATCCAAGGAGCCATCTTGACCGGCGAGGTCAAAGACGTTCTGCTTTTGGATGTCATTCCCCTGACATTAGGGATTGAGACCCTAGGTGGAGTACTCACCCCCATTGTCGAGCGCAACACGACTATCCCAACCCAGAAAAAACAAGTCTTTTCAACAGCCGCGGACAATCAGCCCGCCGTGACCATCGTCGTCCTCCAAGGGGAGCGCAAGATGGCTAAAGACAACAAAGAGATCGGGCGATTTGACTTAACCGACATCCCCCCCGCTCCAAGAGGCGTTCCCCAAATTGAGGTTGCCTTTGACATCGATGCAGACGGGATCCTCCATGTCTCTGCCAAAGATAAACAAAGCGGCAAAGAGCAAAAAATCCGAATCGAGGCCAAGTCAGGCCTTTCGGAAGAGGAGGTCAAGCGGATGCTCCGCGATGCCGAAGAGCACATGGAAGAGGACAAAAAGCGCAAAGAGGAAATCGAGCAGCGCAACGAAGCCGACTCCCTGGCCTTCCGCGCCCAAAAGGCCCTCAGCGATTATAAAGACAAGCTCCCTCAAAACATCAGCGACGATGTGCAAAGCAAAATCGACGCGGTGAAAAAGGCGCTCGAACAAAACAACCCCGCCGCGATCAAAACAGCCTATGACGAGCTCAACTCCCATATGCAAAAGATCGGCGAGGCGATGCAAGCTGCCGCAGGTGCCGAAAGTGGCGCTGGCCAGACCCCACCACCGGGGAACCCAGGCCAAGGCCAAAAAGGCTCTGGCAATCCCGACATCGAAGAGGCAGAGATAGAAATCCTCGACGAAGAAGATAAGAAGTAACCATCCCTCCCACATACCCCTCAGGCCCACCTAGGGCTTGAGGGATTTCTCAATTAGACATCTTGCGCAGCCTGCTTGACCGATCCTTGATCCTCGCTGATTAAAAATAAAAATAATACATATCTCTACCCACTTTCACACTCTTAAATAACACTTTTTTAAAAAAACGTGTGAATAAAAATTTCACATTGAAAACAAATTCATGCCTATTATAAAATGAAATAAATTAATAATTTAGAATATTAATTCTGGTAAATTAAAAAATGAATATAACAAAAAATAAAAAAATTCCCTACTTTAACTATCTGCCAATTGAAATCGTCTGTAAAATTGCTCGTGACTGTCCCAAGAGCTTTGCGTTGGTATCCAAACGACTCGGAAGTTGCGCCTCAGCTGCCTTAACGCAGCAATGGAACGCCTTGAAAAACGACAAAAAGGGATCTGATTTAGCTCAGAAGATGGCTAACGTTGAAGAGCACGAGCCAGAAAAACGTGGGTTTAGATTAGTGAAAATATTTTTTTTAAGCCTATATAGAGATAACACAAGCATAGATCACGTAAAGAGATGTCAAAAAATAGATTTCTGCCAACTGGGCAATGAAATGATTAAAGCTTGGCAAACTGACAAAGATCATAATCTCCATCTTTGTTGGCCCAAGATTGCTAAACAGCTAAATATTCCAAACCCCATTATTCAGGCAAAAGATCCCAAAGCTACAGCAGCAAAAAAGATCAGAGATTGGATGTCCTTTGGAAATAACCAGCAACTGCTTAGTCAAATTCAAATACTCAACTTTAGTTGGCTAGGCATAAACCATATCCCCACTGAAATCACTATTTATTTCACAGAAGTAACAAATCTAAATCTTGATCGAAATAAACTTCAAGAGCTGCCATCTGAAATTATCCATTTCACAAAGTTAACAAATCTAAATCTTGATCAAAATAAACTTCAAGAGCTGCCTCCTGAAATCGGGAACCTCACAGCACTACAGACACTTGACGTTGGGTACAATGAACTCCAAAAGCTGCCATCCGAAATCGGGAACCTCACAGCACTACAGGCACTTGGCGTTCCAGACAATAAACTCCAAAAGCTGCCATCCGAAATCGGGAACCTCACAGCACTACAGACACTTGACGTTTCAGAAAATGAACTCCAAAAGCTGCCATCCGAAATCGGGAACCTCACAGCACTACAGACACTTGACGTTTCAGAAAATGAACTCCAAAAGCTGCCATCCGAAATCTGGAACCTCACAACACTAAGGACACTTAACGTTGCACAAAATAAATTCGAAAAGCTACCCCCTGAAATCGGGAACCTGACTAAATTAGAGGACCTTCGCGTTGGACCCAATAAACTCAAAGAGCTGCCCTCTGAAATCCAGAATCTCTCAGAACTAAAGAGCCTTAAGTTTCAATGGAATCAAATCGAAAGGCTGCCCTCTGGAATTGGAAAACTCTCGAAATTAGAGATGCTTTTTGCTGAGCACAACCATCTCAAAGAACTGCCCCCTGGGATTGGGAACCTATCGAAATTAAAGACGCTTTATATTTATTCCAACCATCTCAAAGAGCTGCCCTCGGAAATCGGGAATCTCTCAGAATTGAATGAACTTAACGCTTACGACAATCAACTCGAAAAGCTACCCTCTGAAATCGGAAAACTCACAAAACTGCAGAAGCTTAAAGTTGAAAATAATCCGCTCAAAAAGATGCCTCCTGAAATTGGAAACCTCTCAGCGTTGTAATTATACAGCTCTTTATAAAACAAATTATAAAATTTTCGAAGTTGGTGCAATTGGAAGAGGTCAAAAAGACCGGTCAGAAAAGAGGAGCGAAGTACATTCTAGTTGGACGGCCAACAGAAAGTTGTAATTTTAACATTGAACTGGACTCGTACCCATTGGAGGGAGCTGATTTCGCCTCTAGAGGTGAAAGCAACCCTGAGCAATGGTTACAATTCCAGTTGAAATCAACCCAAATCTAATCTAACATCAATGGACAAATTAAGACATGTCCAAAGCAGCATTTGTTGTTCTGGGTTGCGAAATTTGCCAATCCTATAAATTAAGGCACTAGTGAATACAACTGAAAATTATTTTGATCTGTTGCCAAAGGAAGTCGTCTCTCACATTGCTCACTACTGTCCCAAGAAAATCTTTATGTTGGTATCCAAAAAATTCTACCTTTGCGCTTCGATAGCCCTGAAACAGGAATGGAACTCCTTGAAAAAAGATGAAAAGGGGTCTGATTTATCTCAAAAAATGGCTAAAATAGAAAAGCATGAGGCAGGGAAAGGTAGTTTCTGGTTATTGAGAACATTTTGTACGGATTTATACTCTGAAGAACAGATTGAAAAAATAAATGTCTGCCAAATGCATAGTGAAATGATTAAAGCTTGGGAAGCTGACAGAGATTATAATCTCTGTCGTTGTTGGTCTCGGGTTGCCAATCAGCTGGATATTGAAGACCCCCCTGTTGATGCAAAGGACATCAGAGCATGGATGTCCGCTGAAAATAACCGAGAAAGAATGCATCAAATTCAAGAACTTAATCTTTCTTTGTTAGGTTTAACACATCTGCCGACTGAAATTCTCTTCGAAGGATTAAAAGTTCTAAACCTTCGAGGCAATAAACTTAAAGAGCTGCCCTCTGAAATTGGGAAACTTGTAAACTTAAAAACACTCATTGTTCTCGGCAACAAACTCAAAGAACTGCCCTCTGAAATCGGGAAACTTCTGAAATTAGAAAAACTCTTTGTTTCCAATAATAAACTCAAAAAACTACCCCCTGAAATTGGGAAACTATTGCTATTAAAGGAACTTCATATTAATGACAATCCACTCCTGGAGTTGCCAATTGAATTGGGCAATCTAACAGGTTTAGAAATACTTAAAGCTGGCAGCAATCGATGTAGAAGAATACCCCCTGAAATTGGGAAACTCTTGGGATTAAGGCAACTTTCCCTGTTTAGCAGTGAACTCACAGAACTACCAAATGAAATTGGGAACCTCCTCCTGTTAAAAGAGCTTGACGTTAGGTACAATCGACTCACAGAGCTGCCGCCTGAAATTGCTGGCATGGCCACAAAACTCGATCTTATGATCGACGAGAACCCTCTGCTTTTAATTCCAAAATGCATTTTAAACAAATTTAAGCGGAATCAAGATATCATAGATTTTTTAGATTCAAAAAACCAACCCTATTCGTTGATAAAAGAAATCGTTCTATTGATTAAGAAAAACTCAGAAAATATTTTGAATGACAAGTTTGAAGAAAAACAAGCCCTTGGAAACCTTGTTGATCAATTAGAAACTTCTGAAAAAGAATTCATCCATTATCATATTTGGAAACAGGCATGGAACAAAGAGGACGGAGATCTCTATTGGGGCGAAGATCACCGCTTTGATAACATGCGCTTATTTGTCTCTGTTTTAGGGAGATTGATCAATCAAGCCAGGGAAGAAAAATGTGAATATTTTAAAAGCGCGTTCCAAATTTAAAATTCCTATTGTTTGGGTATATTAAAAACGCTTTTCCATTGTAATCGATATGTTCATTTTGTTAAAATCTATAAAAAATAGATTAAACAAATGTAAACATATGTCATTTGAAGCGTTGTTTAATTATAAAGATCAATTTGACTCCATATATTTATGCGCATCTGCTAGCGATCAGCCCAAGGAGGCTGAAACCCTTTTAGATACCATGCAGCAGCTCTCGTCTAAAATCCAAGAGGTTGTGAGGCAAAAGCTGGATTTTGACACAACGCCTATGTCCAAAGACGTGGAAGCAAAAATGCAAGAGGCAAAATCGCGTCTTCAGCAGCTGCAGGCAAATGCAAGCCGGCCAATCAGCCAACCCATTGCCCATGCATCTGCCCAACAACTTGCCGTAGGCTTTCAGAACAGCTCAGCCAATTGCTGGATTAACTCGCTGCTTTCTATGATCCTTTGCGTCCCAAGCTTGCGCTCTATCTATGAAACAATTGCAGATTATCACGCCAGTCAGGGAAATAAAACCGCAGGGGGCTATCTCAAGGAGGCTATGCGTGCTTATGACATGGCGCTGGCGCAACAAACCTCTGTTCCTGCAGCAGTCTCCCAAAACGTAAGGCTTGGCCTACATCAATTATTTAACCTTTTTTCTACTGCAGCTCACGCCCAGGAAGATCCTACAGAGGCTTTGGGAGCATTGACAGGAGAATATGAGAGAATTTTAAAGGAAAAAAAATTAGAGCTCCCTTCTCTTTACTGCAAAATGCAAACGACGCGAAAGTACCAATTGGTTGGAGAGCCTTACCCTGCATTAAGAACCGGGTATTCCCTTTTATCCAACGACCATTCCAGCTCTATGATTTTCGATAATTGTGCCGTTTTGATCGATCTGCAAGGGGGGCAGAATGTTGAATTTCCAAAGCTTCTGGCCAAATCCTTTGAAAGCTTCAGCAACGGCAATGACGATCTGGCCGAGCTCCAAATGCAGAGCGGGATGTTGAGCAGATGTAAGCTCCTCTCTGAAACTCATCGATTCTTGCGCGCTCCTCAAGAATTTTTAGTCACTCTCAAGCGATTTGGAATCAACCTGCAAAACGGAACCCGGTACAAGATAACATCCCCTGTCGGGATACAGAGGGTTCTTGTCCTGCCACCAATTGCAACGTACGAAAACACCCCCCTTACCTATGAGCTCAATGCCTTTATCGTCCATAGGGGGTCTATGCTTTCTTCCGGCCACTACATTTGTTATAAAAAAATAGAGGGAAAGTGGATCGAGGCTAATGACTCTTTAGTGCGTTTTGTCACAGATCAGGAGATCGACAGGATTCTACAGGGAAGCCATGAGACCAACTTCACAAGCTACTTGCACCACTATAGCCTGTCAAAAAACGGTATCCACCTAGATAACAATAGCAATGTCCAGCCTCCTTCGATTATGCAAAACGTCCCATTAGAGATGCTCGGGTCTTTGGAGCACGTTCTATGGATCCACGATGGAGCCAATTCTACCGATCAAAAGTATGGGCAAAATGAACTCAATAAAAACCCACATAAAATCGAGAGCATCACACTTCCTTGGTTATTGGGGCCTAAGGTCACTTCCCTAAAAGAGCAGGCAATCGGCCTGCACAAAAGAAAGAGCTGTATCTTTGCAGAACGACAAAGGGAAATTGAGCTGAAGAAGTTGATCGCCTTGCTCGGAATACCCTCGACAAGCTCCAAAGAATTGATCGAAGCAATTGGGCGTCTGCCTCAAGAGATTCAATGGGATCTTCATGGGCTGATCTATCAAGACCATCGACTCAAGTTTGGACAAGATTACGTCGATGATAAAAAATACAAAAATACCTATGGACAAGTCGTGTTATCCCAAGGGTTTGTCAGAGAGGTTCTCGAGCAGTCTAAAATCGCTGAGACTCTATTAGAGACCTATCAAAAGAGGATACAGAGCCTCCAATCGGAATTTGAAAAAGCCCAGCTGGGATCTTTTTGTGAGCTGCTGCAATGCAAAGAACTGTCCGAAAAACAGCTAGTAGAGGCTTTCAAACGGTTTGAGATAGGCGATAGGATGCGCGGCAAGGTCTACGAAGAGATTTGGGTTCAAGACGGCAAGCCACAGGTGCCAAGTTATGGGAAAATACAGTTTAACACAAATCCCCGATGCGCAATCCAGGTCATTTTAAAGCTGTTAGCGAAATAGACCTCCAAAAAGGCGCATGAGGTCATTGTAGGTGAGATAGACAAAAAGGGCGATCAGCAGAATGACAAACGGGATGATGAGCCTTTCCATCGTCTTGGCCTTGATGGGCTTGCCGGTTATCCACTCCCAGAGGGAAAAACAGATGTGTCCCCCATCTAAGACGGGGATCGGCAGCAAGTTTAAAATGCCTAAATTCATGCTGATCATCCCTAACCAAAACAGGGCTTCTTTAAAGCCCAAATCCCAGCTTTGCTGCATCACCTGAACAATTCCCACAGGGCCTGTCATGTATTTAGGGGTGATCGTCCCTGTAAATAGGGCGACGATTGTCTTTGCAGTTTCTTCAAACACATCTGCAAACAGCAGAAATGGGGAAGGATTGTATCTAACCTGGCCGTCGGCCATGACAATGCCCAATTTGAGTTTATTCTGCTCGCTTTGGAACATCTGCATGGCTGCGGCTCTTTGCTTGGAGTCTTTGATCTGCTCGATCTGTTTGAGCTGCTCTTTGTATAGCTCTTCCAACTCTTGCCTTTTGGACTCAGGAATTGCCAGCTGGCTCCAAGGCTGAGGGACGACGGGATGCAGAAGTTGGAGGTTGCCCATTTTCCCCAAGAGATCTTTTGTGCCGATGGATTGGATCATCCTGTTTAAATTTCCCCAATCGATATCTGCTAAAAAGGCTTGATCGGCATTTTTCCAAGAAATGGCCTGCGGCGGGTTGCTTTTCTTAACGATGATTTGGATTTGGCGGTTTTGTAAAAGATGCATCATCTCATAGGCTGAATGGACAGGGGTCCCATCCACAGCAATGATCCTATCCCCTGGCAGAAGCGGCACCTCTAGAGAAAAGCGGTTGGAAGCTTCAGGCCGCTGTTCTAAGGTCTGTTCATTGAGATAAGAGAGGGTGTTTAAGACACGGGCGTCGTGTCCAAGGTTGTAGGGGATAAAAAACAACTGGCCTAATTTTCCCTGGATTTTAGCCTCGTGCTGCCAATCTTCGATCTCCGATCTCTGCTCTGGGCTAAGCCTGAGGTCGGAAATTTTCAACCTGGGGGCTCGGGATAAAAAGATCTGATCTGCTCTTTGCACGGTCAAAAGCGCTTTGGGTTGATTGATCGTCTCGACCAACTGCTCTTTGGAAAACATCAGCTGGCCGTCGACCCAAAGGATCCGGTCCCCATCTTCAATGCCGCTGTCTTTCATCGGGGAATTTCTGTCTAGGGAAAGGCTCAAACGTTGGTTATAAATCAGATAAGTCGCCGGCCGAAGGGTAAATAGAAGCGTTTGGAGGCGCTCTTGAAGGGGAGCCTTTGGGGGGAATTCGAATCGGTACTCAAAAGGAGCACTTGTCTGATTTAAATAATTGATCTCCATCCCGCTGATTTTAGGAGGAGCATCTTCTAGAACCGCCGAGTAGAGCAGGTCTTGAAAGTTGCGAAACGGCTTTTGGTTCATCTGTTGGATTTTATCCCCTGGTCTTACGCCCATTGCGTAGATCCCAGAGGAAGGATCGACAGAGCCGATCAGATGGGTGTAGTTAGAAAAGGGCTTGTCCCTGCCTCCCATCACCCACAAAAAACAAAAAGCGACAAAGGCAAAAGCGACGTTGACAAAGGGGCCCATCAAAGCGACTTTGATTCGAGCTAACGGTTTTTTTCCAAAAAATCCATCGGCGATCTGGTAAGGCTCTAAAACTCCTTTCCTCTCCATCCCAGCAATGCGCACATACCCCCCAAAGGGAAGCCAGCACAGCTGCCATTTGACTCCGTTTCTCTCCCAAGTGCGGATGGCCTTGCCAAAGCCGATCGAAAAGGCCTCGACTGTCATCCCCTGTCTTCTTGCCATCCAATAATGACCATACTCGTGAATGAAGATGAGAAACCCGAGTCCAAAAGCTGCCAAAACGATGTAGAGAAAACTGAAAAACATATTTTATTCCTTGGGTCGAACCGAATCCTTTATACCCGATGCCCGGATTTTTCTAACCTGAAAAACGCAGCGGCGCCTTGCCAATTGCAACAAAAGGCAGCTAAAATAAATAAGACCAAGGACTGTCGCCGCAAACCCAGAAGTGGAAAGGGACAGATGATAAACGGAAAGAAAATGCCTGGCAAGAGCAACTGTGACAGCAGAAGCTCCCATTCCGATTCCGATTGTTAACAGAAGGATTTTTTTTAAGCTGTGCACAAAAAGCCGTGCGGTGAGAAAAGGCCCGACAAGAAAAGCTAAAACTAACAATACACCGACAGCGCGAAAGGCGCCAATGACAGTGGCTGAGGTCAGAACCATCAACAGGTAGTTGAAAGCAGAGGAAAACCCCCCCTGGGTGCGCCCAAAGCTCCCATCAAACGTTGTCATTTTAAATTCTTTAAAAAACAACATCACCACAGCGCAATCAAAGCAGGCCACCCATAAAATGAGTTTAAGATCGTGGATGTGCAAAGCGTCGGCATTTCCCATGATCGCCTCAATTCCCAGATGGGTATTTCGGGTGAAGACTGTTGCCAAAACAACACCCAAAGCAAACAATGTGGTGAACACAAGACCTGTACTGGCATCTTCTTGTAATTTTAAAAAATGGGTGAGAAACTCGGTGAGCAAGGTGGTCATCAGACCCGTTGCAAGGGAGGCAATCAAGAGCACCTGAATGCTGATCTCCTCGCCTGCTATTTCTGAAGGGGAAGTCCAGGGGATCATCAAAACATAGGCAACGACGATACCGAGCAAAATCGTGTGGGATAAAGAATTGGCGAGCATGGTCATTTTCTTCAACACAAGAAAAGTGCCCACAAGAGCTGAGCTGATCGCTACAAGACTTAAAACAAGGACTTGAACTTCATCGGAAGCAAGTTCTGTAAAACCCACCTCCCCTGTGGCAAGCAGCGCCATCCGCTTAAAGAAGAGGTAGAGAAACTGAAAGAAGCTCTTGCCAAAATAGGGATTGATCGCCAACGCGCTCATAGATCTGCCTCAGGCGGAATAGGTTGAGCGTGGGGATCTCTCTTAGGATCGCCGAGCAACTCCTTCAACTCTTTTTCTAACTCAGGTGTGATGATGTGCTCCATCTCCTCTGC
This sequence comes from uncultured Acidobacteriota bacterium, assembly GCA_963796135.1. Classification (GTDB taxonomy): domain Bacteria; phylum Chlamydiota; class Chlamydiia; order Chlamydiales; family Rhabdochlamydiaceae; genus CAJCIW01. The sequence continues at coordinate 55,566 of CAWCKK010000022.1, forward strand.
ACTGGCGTGCACTTTTTCAACCCCTTGCCCAATCGACACCAGATACACCTCCCATAATCTATGCAAGCGCACAATCCGCATTGCCCTCTGTCTGCCATCTTTGGTCAGCCGAACCAATCGGCTACCATCTTCGGCCTCCTCAATCCACCCTTGGATTTTAAGGGTCCAAACGACAAAGCGCATTTGTAAAAAAGGCAGCGGCTGCCACTGCTTTATCTGCTCAAGACAAACCCCTTCTTCATGGCGCCAGAGATACTTGAGCAAATTATCCCCAATGCACTGCTGACGGAAGGAGAGGATCCGAAAAAAGCGATTCACAAGACCGTTGCGAGGAGCAAATAAAAGAGATAAAAGGCAAAGGGAAGAAGCGCAAAGCAAGATCATCGGCCCTGTCGGAAGAGAAAAGTTCCAATCCAGGCTCCAATTCGGCACCTCAACAGAAAAGTAATTGCCAAAAAAACCGCTTAGAGCCCCGATTGCCCCGGCAGAGAGAAAAACAGCCCAGAGGCGATGGCTCCACTGCCGCGCTGCAACCGCAGGAGCAATCAACATACCGGCCATTAACACAACCCCCACGCTCCGAATGCCGATGACAATCGCAAGGACCAAAAGCAAAAACAGCAGATGATCAATTGCGGCAATCGGCAATCCGACAGTTCTAGAAAAATCTTTGTCAAAAATGGCCATCTGAATAGGGCGGTAGAGCAAACCTAGGGCAATCGACACCAGCAGGGCCAATACGGCATAGAGAACGACGTGAATATCGGTCATCGTCGCCGCTTGACCGTAAAGAAATATCTGAACGGTTTGATACCAAAGGGCGTGCGTGAATTGAATCCGGCTGGCAACAAGCACCCCCACACCGAAAAATACAGATAAAACAAAACAAAGGGCCGCATCATTTTTGACCCGAAACTTCCCCTCCAATTTTTCAATCGCAAAAAGACCGAGCAGGCAGGTAAGAGAGGCTCCAACTAAAATCGCAATGGCAACCTCGTCAGAGGCAAGAGGGAAAAAAGTCGCCATAAAAAGCACGCTAAAGACAACACCTGGATAAGTCGCATGAGAAAGGGCTTCGCCTAATAAGGAGCGCTTTTTTAAAAAAACGATCACCCCGACAAGCGCAGAGCAAAAACACATCAGCATGCTCCCGATTGTCGGAGCTTGCAGCACAGGGTCAGTGAAATAATGCCACACTATTTTACCCCGGATGTTTTGTTCTGCGTCAGTTTTGCAGCTTCATCTAAAAGAGCGCTGCTCCTGCCAAAGGTGCGCATGATCGCCTCTTTGTGAAACACCTCAGACACAGGTCCGCAGGCGACCAAACAGGTGTTTAACATCATCACCCAATCAAAATAGCTCTCGACTGTGGATAGATCGTGGTGAACCACAAGAAGTGTCTTCCCCTTTTTTTCAGCTTATCCATAAGAGCAATGCTCGCCTTTTCTGTGGCCATGTCCACTCCTGCAAAAGGCTCATCCATGAGATAGAGGTCAGCATCTTGGAGAAGAGCCCTTGCGATAAACAGCCTCTGTTGCTGGCCGCCCGATAGCTCGCTGATCTGCCGCTTGGCAAAGGGGAGCATCCCCACCATGTCGAGGGCGATTTCAGCGGCCCTTTTATCCGCTGCTTTGGGCCACCTAAACAAACCCAGTTTCCCATACCTTCCCATCAAGACAACTTCAAAAGCTGTGATCGGAAAATCCCAATCGACAGAAGAGCGCTGAGGAACATAGGCGATCTTGTGACGAGCTTTTTTATAGGGGAGGCCAAAAAATTCCATTTTTCCAGACACAGGATGGGTGACCTCGAGAAGGGTTTTTAAAAAAGTGCTCTTCCCTGCACCGTTAGGGCCGATGATGCCGACCATTTTACCCTCTGGAATCTCACAATGAATGTCCCAAAGGACAAGCGTCTTATCAAAGTTAACGCTCAGTTGGTCCACCTTGAGAACAATCGACTCTTTGTGTGCCATTTATTTCCAAGCCTCGAATAACACCTGTGCGTCGTAATGGAGCATTTTAAGATAGCTATCGGCATCGCTCCCTGGAGGGCCCATCGCATCGCCATAGAGGGCAAGTGGAGAAATGGTCACCGTCAACCCTTTTCTCTGGCATGCATGAATCACTTTTTTTAGCGAATCGCGGCTGACATTCGATTCGGGGAAGACAATCTGAATATGATACTCGATGAGGTGGTCGATGATTGCCTGGATATCGGAGGCGCTCAGCTGCCCCTCTGGAGAAAGGCCCTCCGGGGCGCAAAAGCGCTCTTGCCAGATCCCTGACACTCTTTCTTGAGAAGTTGCAAGATAAGCCCTTGTGAAATAATTAAAGGCATCGTGACTTGTGACAAGATAGCGCCTAAAGCTAGGAACACTCTGCAATTGATCGTAAATCTGCACATGCTCTTTATCCATCTTCTCTAAAACAACTCTTCCCCTTTTGCGGTAATCCTCTTGTCCTTCAGGATCGACCTTGCCAAGGGCATCCACAATCGGGTTGACGATCTGGCTCCAAAGTGAAATATCCATCCAAATATGCGGGTCAACCTCCTTTTCGACATAGATGATCCTCTCAGGATATTGCTCGAGGATCAACTGACCAAGACCGATGGCGTTGGGGTGGCTTTTGAGCTGATAGCGCAAACTCGCCCCGTGCTCTAACCCAAGCCCATTGTAAAAAACGACTTGAGACAAAGAAAACTTTTCATCATCTCCTTTCACAAGCTCGTAACTATGGGGATCGATTTCTCCGTTGATAAGGGCAATCGAATCTACCCTATCCCCGCCGATTTGGCCGACGATATCGGCAATCATCGCCGTTGTCGATAAGACCTTGACTCTCCCGTTGTTCTCGGCGAACATTTCAATTGCCGAAGGTGTCGTCGATGAAGAACAACCGACAAGAGCAGAAAAAAATAAAACCACTAACAGAAACGCTCTCAATCTAACCCCTCTCTAAGAAGCGCAAAAGAATAAATCCCCTTGGAACACCCACTGGAAAAAACAATCTGCAGGGCATACCTGCCGACACTTGAGATCCGAACTGCCTCAACATCCTCGGCGACCTTTTCAGGATTCCCCTCGTCTCGACACCGGGCGCAAGGACAATTGTGCTGCAGCTTAGAGCAGAAATAGCGCGATATCCTGCCATCTGTCCACTGGATTGTAAACTCTCGCGGGTTACTTTGCCAGATGGACTGAATCCCTATCAGTTGGTCGTAGGTCAAAATGATTCAGTCGCCCCTTTTCTAGAATTTTAAACGACTCTAACTGCTCTTGAAGGTTTTGCGCAATACGCTCTAAACTCAAAGCGGCCGCCCCTCTGAGGGCAAATATCGATTCCCCCGCATCACAGCTCCTGCTGAGCTCAGAATCGATAGGAACACTCCCAAGAAAGTAAAGACCATTTTGCGTTGCAAACCTCTCGGCGCCTCCACATCCTAGAGGGTGATAGCGCACATCCCCTGCCAAAAAGAAACTCATATTCTCCACAACCCCTGCCAAGGGGACTTGCATCTGCCTAAACATCGCGCAGGCTTTTGCCACATCCAAAAGGGCAATTTCCTGGGGGGTTGCCACAAGTACAGCGGCTGAAAGCTCCCCTTCCTGAATCAAGGTGAGCTGAATATCCCCGGTTCCGGGAGGAAAATCGAGGATCAAATAATCCAGCTGCCCCCATTCGACAGAATGAATGAATTGTTTAATAATTCCATTAGCAATCGGCGCTCGAACAGATGCCGGATCGGTTTCTTTGAGAAAATAAGCCATCGAAATGCACTTAATCCCCGAGCACTCAGCCGGAATAATCCTATCCTTGCCTTCTAAATTTTGTAGAGGAGGAGTATTTTCAGGAAGCATTTTTCTAGCCGATGGGCCATAAAGATCGGCATCCAATAGCCCCACCTTAAAGCCTTTGCCCGACAAGCATCTAGCCAGATTGACGGCAATCATGGATTTGCCAACGCCCCCCTTGCCAGCTGCAACTGCAACCACATGACTCACTTGTGCCAAGTTAGACATTTTAAAAACTCTTCGGAAAAAATATTTAAAGACATAGACTGGATTTGCATCCATTGCTCGGTGCCGCCTTCACCTCTAGAGGTGAAGGCGGCACCGAGCAATGGATGCAAATCCAGATAGAGTATACCCCCGATCGGTCAAAAGCTTGACATTTGGACCGATCGGGGTGTAGTCCAGGATCTTTAAGACTTAGAAAGAGCAGAAAGCATTTCGTTCATCGGGAAACTTCCGGCCTGCTGAAAAGCGTTCAGCGACTCTACATAGGCATTCCAAAGCTCTGGCTCGACGCGCCCATGGCGAATAGAGGAAATCAACTCTCTTTTGCACATAGCTAAAGATTTTTTTGGCGCCAAGATCGACACCATTTCCGAATCTCCCGCCATCCTCGCGATATTCAGCATCCTTTCGATCTGATTGCGTGTGAAAGCAACGCGGTCTTTGTGCTTGCGGGAACCGCGAGCAGCTCTTTGTTTCGGGGCAACAGTGGAAGGTTTTTCTTTATTGAGAATAAATTTCTCAATCAAGGAGACCAATTCTGAAGGATTTTTGTTTTTGAGTTTTTTCAAAGTAAAATGATGCATGTAGCCACCTCCTGGCATCGGGAGGTATCTGCAAAGGTCATTTTCCTTTCTTCCACTGACCTTTTTAATCGCTCTTGAAACGACCTCTTCAATTTCATGCAAAGTTTTCGGTTCCATTACTTCCTCTTATATTTTCGTTTTTTGTTTAGTTCTAACACACTTGTTGTCAGCAAACTGGACTTGTATCCATTGGAGGGAGCTGATTTCACCAAATAGAGGCATCCGGATTGAATTGATTTTTAAATGATCGACTTGAAATGCCACCATTTAAAAATCAATTCAATCCGGATGCCTCTAAAGGTGAAGGCGGCACCGAGCAATGGATACAAGTCCAGAGCAAAATGACATGTTACACTTACTGTTATAAAAACGGCTCTTCCTATCAAAGAAACGACATTCTTAGAAAAAATCTCATTCCCTTAAACTTAAGGAACAAAAAAGCCACCCAGCAATAATGTTGATAGTTGATTTAACTTATCCCGAATTAATTTGCAATTTTTCTCTCTATTCGCCGCTTTTTTTGATGCATCGATCCAGTTAATTTAAAATTCTCGAGAGGAATCAATCTACCAATTTAGATTTTTTTGATTCTAAGAGTTGATGGTTTTTTTGCAAATAATTTTTTCGCCATGTCGCGAAAAAATTTTGAGATTCTTAGCTGTAAAATGCAGATTTGCAGCGGATTTTTCTTGAGTTTAAACTAAAATCGGCTAGAATGGCTAGGTTTGGGGCTAATCCTAATGCCCTTTGAAATGAAACCCGTTTATTTATAAGGAATAAAGACAATGTCTGAAACTAAGAAAGCCGAGTTTGGTAGGTGGAGGTCATTCTTTTGGCCAGTCCATAATTTTGAGCTCAAAAAGCTCCTACCTATGTTTTTTCTGTTCTTCTTCATCAATTTTAACTACACCATCTTGCGGGACACCAAAGATGCGCTGATCGTAACAGCTCCTGGATCTGGGGCTGAAGCCATTCCCTTTTTAAAGGTATGGGGCGTCCTTCCCATGGCAATTATTTTTATGATTGTCTACTCCAAGCTGAGCAATATCTGCAGCAAGCAGAAGCTGTTTTACTCGACAATCACCTTTTTCATCGGATTTTTTGCTCTTTTTGTCCTTTTCATGTACCCAAACCGCGATTTTCTTCACCCCTCTGAAGCGGCTGATAAGCTGCAAGCTTTCCTTCCGGAAGGTTTCAAGGGCTTGATCGCTTTGTTTAGAAACTGGACTTACGCCCTATTCTACGTCATGTCAGAGCTTTGGGGAAGCGTAGCCATCTCCTTGCTCTTTTGGGGTTTTGCAAACGACACGACAAAGGTTTCCGAATCTAAGCGTTTCTATGCTCTGTTCGGCTTGGGCGCCAACCTGGCCATGCTCTTTTCCGGCCCTGCGATCATTTACTTTTCCAATATCCGCAGCTTGCTCGCACCCGATGTCGATGCTTGGGGAGTGACACTCAATTACATGGTTGGGATGGTCTTTTTCTCAGGTTTGATGGTCATGGGAATCTACAGATGGATCAATCGAAATGTCCTCACAGATGCTCGCTTCTACGATCCTTCCGAGGTTCAACGGGTCAAAAAGGAAAAACCCAAGATGTCCCTCAAAGAGAGCTTTGCTTACTTAGCCCGCTCTAAATATATCCTTTGTTTGGCAGTCATTGTGATCGGCTACGGAATCGCGATCAACCTGGTCGAAGTGACCTGGAAAGGCCAGCTCAAACTGCAATATCCCGATCCGAACGCATACCAGGCTTTCATGGGCTATTTCTCCACAATCACCGGATCCGCGACGATTCTGATGATGCTCTTTGTCGGAGGCAACGTCATTCGCCGTTTCGGCTGGAAAACAGGGGCGCTCATCACACCGGTTGTTCTCTTGGTCACGGGCGTTGGCTTTTTCTCGTTTGTCATCTTCAGAGATTATTTAACAGCGTTCATTGCAATGCTAGGAACAACGCCGTTGATGCTCGCTGTTCTCTTTGGCACGGCTCAGAACGTCATGAGCAAGTCTTCTAAATACTCTCTTTTGACCCGACAAAAGAGATGGCCTACATTCCTCTGGATCAAGAATCTAAAGTGAAAGGTAAAGCGGCAATCGACGTGGTCGGTGCGCGTATGGGAAAATCGGGTGGTGCTTTGATTCAGCAAGGCTTGATCATTGCCTGTGGATCTCTTGGAGCTATTACCCCTTATGTCGCAGGGATTTTGTTCCTCATTATTTTCGCATGGATTTACTCTGCAAGCTCTCTGAGCAAGCAGTTCCAGAAACTCAATGCGGAAAGAGAAGGGCAGATTAAAGCCGCGGCGGAACAACCTACAACAAAAACCCCTGTTCAGCAGGAAGTCACAAGCTAACCTTGCCCGAGGGTTCAGCAGGAAGTCACAAGCTAACCTTGCTTGAGGCTTCTGTCTTCCAAAAGGCTCCTCTCCCTTCAATTGGGAAAGGGGCCTTTTTTTTTAATCTAACCTTAGGATTTGGCGTAGTGAAGGATATAGCTCTCTCCCAAGGCGCTCTGGGCCTGGCTTGAAGAGACCTCTTGCACATTTGTGTCAGAGCAGCACCACCAAACGCCTGCCACTTTGATATAAGCGACGTAGTGGCCGGAACTGGCTAAAGAGCCTTGATGCACCAAGAAAGCGTCGCACTCGTATTGAGAGCCTTGTCCAGATCGAACAAACTGGCCTGGAAGTGCCATCCTTTCAGGGGCGTGGACAAGCCCGCTATGTTTCGCCTCTAATCCATTGGCATCGCGGTAAACACGCCCTACCTGAATGAGAAGATCGTTAGGGGCGTTGGGGAAAAATAGCTGTTTGCGCAGGCCTCGATCAGTCACCTCATCAAAAAAACGATGGAATAGCTGCTCGAAGTTAGCTTGACGAATAACATCTAACTGGATGAAGGATCTAGGATCAATCGTGGTAGGGGCTCCATCAATCCGTTGATCCAATGGGTAGAGACATTCGCCCCTCCAAATATAAAATGAAATATATCGGCGGCATCGTGCTGAACCGAATCCCGGGGGACATCCCCGTTGGTCGCATGGCTTAAGTAATCTCGGATTTGACGCGAGTCGACAGGGTAAGCTATCTTTTTATGTTCATCGCGCGCGGCTTGGTACGCCTGTAAAAATTGC
>CAWCKK010000023.1:0-4314 GCA_963796135.1 uncultured Acidobacteriota bacterium
TATTGTTTAATTTTTTGTGTAAAGCGCGACATTGATTCGTTAGTTTTTTCAGGGGTTCTTTTTCAGTATTATTAGCAGTAGTAAAAGTGTATTGTATGACGGCTGCTTTTTTTGCAGCTTTAAACCGATTTTGTGCAAGAATATCCAATTTGTTTTCGATATTCACATAATAGAAGTCTTCATTTTTCAGACCTTTAGGCGCCTTCCATGTTCTTTCAGGCAAGACTACCGGAGGAGTGATCTCTTGCTTCTCTCCAATTTTATTCATGGCTATGACTTGTTTTTATCTATTAATTTTTTTTTATAGTCTTTATCACACTGATCCGCATGTGTCTGAACCGTAGTAAGCATCGCTTCTTTAATTTGTTCTTTGCTGAGGCTTGTTTCTATGCCTTCGGGACCAAGCCCTAAAATCGCCTGACAGTCATCAAGTGTGTCGGATAAAAACCTCAATGATTCTGAAATGGAAATTTTAAAGTATTTTTTAAAAAATTCATTTACTCGGTAAATTAATGTCTTCTCTCTCAATTTGAGTTCTTGCTGACAAAACCATGCGATATTTGTCAGGACTGTCTCTTTCTCTTTATCAAATTTTTTTTTTAGCGTCCTTGTTCCAGCTGAAATAGCCCCGATCGAGTGCAGTTCTAATTCTGTCCTGTTTTCTTCTGATGGGATTTCTTCTTTTCGATCATAACAAATGCCGGCTCCATTGCGGCATTCAGACCCCCGACGGTCAAAAAAACTGCACTGCGGATTTGGTCCATGCAGTAGTTGCGGAATTGCATGTTAGAGCTATTAATATTGTTCATAATATAAACCAAGGTTAGTTATTACTTATTATCATTATTTTTAAACTCTTATACCATAATTATACCACAATCGCGATTTATTTGTGCTTTACTCTTATAATTATCTGAATTATGACGTAATCGACTTGCTACCAACGACTTTGGTTGTTTCAAAGCTCTTTTTTAAGGCTTTTACGCATTGGTCTGGAAGCGGCTGTTAATGGCAACGGCAGCTAAATGATTCGTTGAATGGAGATAAGTGACTTAGGGTAAGTGCTTAAGGAAAGGGTCGTAGAAGAGGTCACCTTTTTAAGGATCGCCTCGGATTGCCTTTGGGATGACAAGAGCAGGTTTTCCATGATGCTTTCATCAAGAATTTTTTCGAGCTGCTCGCTCTGCTCTAAGGTTTCTGTCTGCCCTTTATGGCTAGGCGGGTTGCCCAAGGAGTGCATCACAAGGATATCCCCCGGGTTCCAGTTGTCGATGGTTTCAGAAAATTCGGTGCTCGCAGAGGCCCCTAGGAGGTCGTTTTGGGAGGAGAGCCTGCGGGGGTGGGCTTGCCCCTGCGGAATGTGCAATAGGTCGCCAAAGCCGCAAGAGATGTAGGAGACCAGGTCCTTCAAGGGGTCTAAGAGGAGGACTCATCCAAACTGCTCGACAGGAGAGGTTTCCAGGAGGAGCTGATTGAGCTTTTCCACAAAGGGAACGGGTCTGAAAATCCCTTTTCCCAGGAGGGTAAAGTCGCTTAAAAGCGCCTTGATCATGCCGCGCAAGGTCGCAACGCAGATTGCGATTTGACTGAGCCTGCAGGGCTTGCTGCGATGAGGATCAGGTAGGTGTTATCGGAAAACCGGCAGAGGTCGTAATAGAGGCCGAGCTGCTCTTTGCCTCTTGCCTTGGCGATCCCGATGTCTATTTGGGGCCATGAAGGCAGGGCGGTGGGCGAGAGGTTCAAATTTGCCCTTTGAATGGTCTCCATCAGCTCTTTTGCCTGATCGCCTCCGGGGCGCTCTTTTTCAAGGTCCTTGGAGCTGAGATACTGGGAGATGTCGTGGATGAACTCAGAGATATTTTGATAGCGCTGGTTGGCGGAGATCGCCAGCGCCTTTGTCGTGATTTTTTGAAGCCCTTTGGGAAGAGAGGTAAGGTCGATGCTCCCATAGCTCAGTTTCCCTGTGAGAAGCTCGTAGAGGATGATCCCAAGGGAGTAGATGTCGCTGGCAAAGGTGACACAGGAGGGATCTTGCTTCTGTTCGGGGCTCATGTAATTGGGGGTGCCGAGAAACCGGGAGGCTTCCCTATGCCTGCCGGTCTCCTTATCTGCTCCATCCCGATGCAATGCTGCAATGCCAAAGTCGATGACTTTGATTTCTCCCTCTTCTGTAATCAGGATGTTCTCTGGTTTTAGGTCCCGATGGATCACCCCATGGGAGTGCAGGTGCATGAGGGCGTAGGCCACTTGTAAAATGATCTCGAGGGTGCGCCGCACTGAAAGGGAGTGCTGCATGATGAATTGGCGCAGGGAAACCCCGCGAATCAGCTCCATTGCGATATAAAGCCCCTTTTCCCACTCCCCTTGTCCGTAGAGTTTGACGATGTTGGGGTGGTTGGACAGAGCGATCACGTCAGCTTCTTGCAAAAAGCGGGAAACCGCCTCTTCCTGAGTGATGAACGAAGGGGAAAGCACTTTGATCGCAAGCATCTGTTTTGTCTTTGGATCCAGGCCTAAGTAAAGCAGGCTCATGCCCCCTTTAGTGATCAGGCTTTCGATTTTATAAGGCCCAATCATCGTGGGCAGCGCCAGGGGCTCCTGCGAGGAAATCAGATCAGGCATGGTGTTTTGCTTATAGAAGGAGCCGTCTGCCATCGTTTTTTACTCGTGTCCTACCCGCAAGATTTTAATGCCGAGCACCTCGCCGAGTTTGACAAGCTCTGCTTTGGCTATCTTTTTCCCCTCTGCCACGACATCGACCCCTTGCTCGGGTCTGACTGGGAGCTCCAAAACATTGCCTGGAGATAGTTGCAGCAATTTATCCAGATTGATCTGCAAACGCGCCAACTCAATCGATAGGGTAATGGGAACGTCTCCTGGAGAGATGAGCTGTTCTGCATTTTCCGCCTCTTCGGCCCAAAGGTGAGTTTCCTCTTCCATCTCTGTAGAAGAAAGGTCCTCTGCGTCAAATGGGTCCTGAGGATGGGGGTCTTCTTCTTCTTTTCCTTTAGGGTTCATAGGGGTGTTCTCCTGCTGGTAAAGGGCATAGTCGACAATTTTTAAGTGGGTATCTTTGATCCGCGCCCGAAAAAGGGGGGTTTGCTTCAAAGTGACAGTCGCGGTTCCTTTGTGGGCGACCGGGTCAAACGAGCATCTATCTAGCAGAATAAAATCGCCTGCTTTGACGTTTTTCCACGCATTCCATGAAAGACTGGTGTAGCCGAGCTCTAGCTGAACGGTGACATCCATTTCTTGTCTAAGAGCGTTTTTGAGCAATCCTGGCTTTTCTTGGCTAAAGTGCGTTTTAAATTCTTTGTGGAAGGAAGCTGGACAGACAAGCCTCCCCCAAAAAGTTTGATCCGACAGAGACAGCTCCACATCGGTACACACAGCCTCTTCTTGGGGCAAGGAGTGCAATACCCCTATTTTTAGCGACAGATCCCCCAACGTCTTTAATGCACCGATAGCTTGGACAGCTTCTGTACAAAGGTAGTAGTAAAATCCTTCTTGAAACTTTGCGGAGGAAAATCCTTGGCTCTCAGGGGATGAGGTGAGCGCAAGTGCCGTTAGGCTAGCCACATCTTCTCTTCCCATGACCCAATAGACTTGAGAGGAAAGAGGAGTCAGATCCAACGCAACGCAAATGGGAGAGGCTCCCAGCCCTGCCAGGATGTCGCTTCCGCTTTTTACCCCCGTTTGGCGCGGATAAATCTTGCATTCTTGCGCCTTTAGCAAGGCGGCGATCTTTTGCGCATACTCTTCCCAAGGAAATGGGGGAAAATGCCCAAATAAAGGGATTGCCTTCATATCGATTAATGTGCTTTGAATCTCTTGGATCCAGCTAAGAGGTGCTGCATTCATTGTCGATCATCCCCCCTTTGGTCTTGCGAGGTTGCATCGCCGCTGTCCTCCTTGCGATGGAACAGGGGGCGGTCGGAGGTCTGCTCGATGTAGGTATCAAAGCGATGCACGGTAAAATTGAAGTTGCCCTCTCTAAAGGCCATCAGCAGATCATTTTTAGCCGCATCGATCAGAGCCGCTCCGCTTGGATTTGAGGTGATCTCGACATTGATAGCGCGCTCGCTGGTGACGCCGGAGGCGATCTCGCGTCGCGCTCGACCAGGCTCAACAGCCGCACTAAGCCGAGCGTGACGCCGAAGACGAAGGTCAGGAGGCCGCCGGCTCCGATGAGCCCGGCGAGCCGTGCGAGGGTCATGTCTGCACGTACGCTTTCTGGTCGACGCCGACTCCGTCGCTGATCGCCATCCGCGTCAAGGCGAGCGCTTCCTTCGCGGTGATCTTGGGAGGCGCGTC
>CAWCKK010000024.1:0-9916 GCA_963796135.1 uncultured Acidobacteriota bacterium
CCGCAGAGAATCACAAGCACGAGATTCCATACAGGGTAGAGAACACGCTTTTGGTTGCGTCGATAATCTGGAAAGTCGAAAAATCACCTTTGATGGTATCGGCGAATAGACGAGCGTCAAACTGTTTACTGGCTTCTAGGATTTTAGGATCTATCGATTTGCGGCGTGACATAGGACTCCTTGCGTTAAAGAGCCCATTATCATACCAGATCTTCTATCAAAAATTTTTAGTTAAAACGCCCTGAGGGAGGAAAGGGGCTAAGTTGAGTGAGCTTTTAAATACCTCTTGAAATAAAGTTCAAAAGGGTGCTTGGTTCAGGGGGTGCAGTTTTAAGTGGAAGAGGGTTAGCTGTAAGGACCGAATCAGTCGGAATGGCTTTGTTCTAAAAAATTAAATTTTTCATTTTTTCCGCCCTAGCTTCAAAAGATTCTTTTTAACGGGAGCACTTGGCCTTGGGCTAGGCACCCTGGTGTTTTAATCGCAACTGGGGTAACATCTGCTCTCATTTGATCGGGCGGCTCTACCATGAAGAAAAACCGGGTTCCAAAATTGGCGTTGGTTGGGCGTCCAAATGTCGGGAAGTCCGCTTTATTTAATCGGATCTCCAAGAAAAAAATTGCCATTGTCGATGAAGAAGAGGGGGTAACCCGCGATCGCCTCTACGCAGAAGCCGATTGTTTTGGGAAGGCTTTTATCGCCATCGATACCGGCGGGATCAACCCTCAGTCTGAAGTTCTCTTCCAAGAAGAGATCCGGCGGCAGGCAGAAATTGCGATCGAAGAGGCCGATGTCATCGTGATGGTGGTCGATTTCACCGTTGGGGTGACAACCCTCGATGAGCTTGTCGCAAGGCTTCTTTTGCGCACCGGCAAGCCAGTTGTTTTGGCTGTCAATAAGATCGATGACCTTTCTAGGTTAGACCAGCTCTATCCATTTTACTCTTTGGGCATGAGCAGACTGGTTGGGGTGTCGGCGACTCAAAATTTTCATATCGCAGAATTGCTCCAAGAGGCGTTGCAAGGGTTTGATGTCAAAGAGGAAGAAAACGCCTTAACCTCTGGTATTGGCGTTGCCTTTGTCGGGCGTGCCAATGTCGGCAAGTCGACCATTGTCAACTTTCTACTTAACGAGGAAAGGTGTGTGGTGAGTCCGATTGCGGGGACAACGCGCATAGTATTGATGTTGAGATTGAATCGGAAGGAGATCGTTTTACATTGATCGATACCGCGGGTATTCGCAGGAAGAATGCTGAAAATGGGGCTGTGGAAAAGTTTGCCGCTATCCGCACAAAGCGCGCTCTTGAAGGGCAGATGTTTGCGTCTTGGTTGTCGATGCGGAAAGAGGGATCACAGTGCAGGAAAAGCGGATTGCAAAAGAGATCGAAGCTCAAGGCAAGGGGTGCATTCTTCTCTTCAACAAATGGGATCTTGTCAAAGGGTTTCGGATGGAGCATTGCCGCAAAAGTTTTGGAGATCGATACCCCTTTCCTCAACCACTGCCCTATTCTTTTTGTTTCGGGCAAAAGCGGTAGAAATCTCGATCAGCTCTTTAAAGCCGTCAAAGAAGTGCATCAGCAACAAAATCGGCGCATCACGACAGGTCAGCTGAATAAATTTGTCGAAAAAGCGGTTCAAAAATACCACCCTCCGATGCTCGAGGGAGGCAAGCGCCTGAGAATTTTCTATTTGGCACAAGTCGATGTTTTGCTCCCCCCCATTTGTCCTGTTTGTCAATAATCCCAGCCTCATGTCAGAGACGTACAAAAAATATCTCACGAATCAATTTCGACAGGCTTATGGTTTCTTGGGAGCCCCGATCCAGTTTTTCCTCAAAGGCAGACGCACAAAAGAGGATGAGGACACCAAGAAAACCCCTTCGCCAGCCCCGGCGCCCAATTGGCCATCTGAGGAGCAAGAGTTTATCTTTGAAGGGTTAGACTCAGAAGATGGGTTGACAGAGGAGGAGATCTCTCAGCTCGACCCTTCCTATTTCTAGCCATACGTGTTTCCCTAGCCATTCTCTCAAAGGCTTCTTTTGCGTGGATCAGAACGATCCGTTTATCTGGGAGGTTTGCAAAGTCGTAAATACAGCACTTGATACCGCTCGGCCATCTATTTAAGACTCATATTTTCTTGTTTCACCCTTGAACCTATCCCAGTAAAAAATTAGACGTCTTGCATCAATTCATTTCCGTGCCCGATTCATCCAGTCTGGGACATCTTAAAGGGCACGGGCAAGGAAATGAATGATGCAAGACGTCTAATTCAGTGAAAAGTTTTACTGGCTGGACTTGTATAAGTTCTTGCACTTCAATCACCGCGGAGGGTCATACTTGTAAACCTTGCCATCTTCTTCGATCTTCCGATAGACCCACGCATCGCTATTTTCGCGCATGAGCCGATCGCACCCCATGAGAAAGCCTTTGATAAAGCCATGCTTTTGCATCGATTGCATCATATAAGCAGAGGAGCTCGGACGAAAATGGCTGCGGGGTCCATCGACAGGCGAGAGGACATTTTGGTGGAAGAGGATGATGTGCTCAGCTGTCCGCACGGCAAAAGAGCGGTGAGAAGGAGGCTCTGTATTCTCTGCGGGCACGTGCACAAGGTCGGCGTCTTTTCCCCAGGGCTCATAAAATCCAGGGGAGGCATAAGAAAGAAGGGGGATCAGAGATAAAATGAGCAGTTTAAAAAGCATAGTGGAGCATCAGGGCTGGGAATAATTTTTCTCGATTCATGATCGGAGATGCCATGGATTCATAGAGCCTTTCATTATAGGACTTGGCCTCTAGCCCTGCGCCATAGATTCCTCCGAAATACCACCCAGCCTCAAAGCTTGTAAAAATGATCCCGCCTGCAATATTCCCATCGCAAAAGAAATACGCTGAGGCTGCGATGAACAGCCCGTTGAGAAAAAAGGCAGTGGTCGCAGACTGTTTTTGTCCGAGATAGAGGTAGCCTGCGCCTGGAAGCAGAGCATTGAGTCCTTGCGCCGCACTGACCGACTTTTTTCTAGCTTGGTAGTCTTCCAAAAAACTCTTTAAATAAGAGGTGTTAGGGGTTGTTGCCGCAAGGGCTTCGATGGCAGGGAAATCAGCCTGGGTCAGTGCTGTGGATAGAATCAACTTCTTTCCCTCTTCGGGGTAGTGGTATTCAATGGCCTGCAGCATTCTGGCCGCCTGGCCCTCCATCCCTTGGTGTTGGTAGGTTTCATATAAGATGAGCAGCAGATCGCAAAATGCGGGAAAGTCTTGGGTTGCATAGCGAAGCTGGCTATGCTCAAAGGTATAAATCACATCGGTGTACTTTTTTCCCATGTAGTAACAGAGCAGGATTTCGTATTGTATTTCCAAGCTGCGTGCTTTTTGGGTATCTGGAACCAAAAACTCCGCCCGTTTAAAAGCGGTGATGGCTTGGTACAGATCCAATTCGTGGGCAAAGCCAAAGCCGATCTGCATCTCTCTGCCCCAATCTTGTTTCTTTTCTTCCTCTGTGAGAGGGGGGAAGGGGGAGGGGAGGGAAAGGAGGTATTTGTCCTGGACGGCGTAGCTCACAGTGGGCTCAATCCGATCGGGAACCCTCTGGCAGCCCCAGAAGAGGCACATCCATCCAACAAACAAGTAGCTCACCTTACGCAAATGGAGCTGTATTCCGGCTAAGCCAAACCCCGGGAGTTTTCGCTTTAGTCGAAACGCCACTTTCTTTGCGTAAGGCGAGTAAAAAAACGCGTTTTTCTTCATCGAGGCTTAAAACTCACTATCTGAACCCAAAAGTCTAGGGAGAGCTTAGTACATCAGGTAATTATTTTGACACAAGAACCTATCCCAGTCAGGTGCTCCCGTTAAAAAGAATCTTTTGAAGCTAGGGCCGACATTCCTAGACCTGCGATGCAATTTCCCTGTGGGTCACCTCCTTAGTAATCAATCATTTCTGATTACCAAAAGGTGACATTTTTTAAAAAACGCCTACATTATAATTTTAAATGTTTAATTTAATTGATTAAATCGTTATTATTTATTGAAAAGATGTGATATTAAAGTGGTATGTATTTATGTTAAATATTAGTTTGAAAACTGCTCTGCAAGACTCTGACTTTAGAAAGTCCGATTTTTTTCCGATTAATCCTCCCCTGATGGGAGACGAGGATTCCAAGAAATTTATACTTGAAGTTTTTCAAGTGCACCAGCAGTACAAGAAACTGCTTTATGGGCGTGTTTTCAAGGTGGGCGAAACCTGTGAGAAAATTTTCTCCTATGCCTCTGCAAGCCAGCTTGCTAAATACTCTCTAGTGAACAAAGAGTGGAATGACCGAGTTAAAAAATTCATGGACCACATGTGGAAGGCGATAAAAAATCATAACACAATGTTGTTGCAAGAGATGAGCCAGATTGAAAAACTCGTTGATCGCACGTCCACGAAATTTTCCAAGCTGTCAAAACATATCAGCCCTTCTACTCAAAATAACGTGTCTCTGAAAGACACGCCTATTACCGTTGAGAATGTCAAGAAGATAACCTACGACAATGCGTTGCGCATTATTTGGAAAGCAAGGCTAAGAGGTAAGCTTATAGAATTGCAAGTTGAGAAGCCAGAGGCTAATGCCAGTGCTCAAGATGTCCGCGCTTTTTTGAAAGAATGCGGCGCATTGAAGCAAATTGAAAAGCTTGATGTGAGTGACTCCGAACTTGCTGTAATTCCTCCTGAGTTAGGTCTGCTAGAAGGGTTAACTCAACTCTTCATGAGCCATAACAGAATTGGGAAGATTGAGAACCTAGACAGCCTCTTAAATTTAACTACGCTTAACCTGAACGGAAACACAATCGTGCAGATCGAGAACCTAGGCAACCTCTCAAATTTAACTACGCTTAACCTGGAATACAACAGAATCGTGCAGATCGAGAACCTAGGCAACCTCTCAAATTTAATTAGGCTTTACCTGCGCGGAAACAGAGTCGGGCAGATCGAGAACCTGGATAAGCTGACACGGTTAGCTTCACTTGATCTGGCCTGTAACAAAATCCGGAAGGTTGAGCGCTTAGACAAACTTTCAGCGTTATCTAAGCTTTGCCTGTCCTTTAATGATGCTCCTTTTGGGGTGGTCGAGGAACTGAATTGTCCGGCGTTAAAGGAGCTTGACATGCAATACAACTCTCAATACAACCCTGCGATCTTGGTGATCCGAAAGTTGAACTGCCCGTTGCTAACCAATCTTATACTGACATCCACCCTTATACATGAGATCGGGGACCTGAACTGCCCGGCATTGATTGAGTTTAGAATTTCTTGGTACCCCACCCCTATGTTAATTTCCAATGATAGTTTACAAATTTTAAAAAAATCCTCAAACGACGGATGGATTGGCCATTTCGAGAAGCAAAAAAGTTACAAATGCTGCTCTCCTTTGGCTAAACTTTATCAAGGGATTATGACAAAAGTTCCAAAGGACAAGCTAAAAGAAATTTTTAACTCACTCAAACCAAAAGATAAACAGCTTATTTTGGAAATTGTTACGTCTGAGTCTGAACAATCAACATACGGTTCGTACCAATCATCCGCTATGATGTCTCTTCAAATGATCGAACAGACGAAAGCATTTAAATGGAGGCATTTTCGATCTGCTGTGATGAAGGCAATTATCAAAAAATACAGTGACCTCTCAATAAAAAAGCAGGATGAGGTTTGGTCTATGTTAAACCAAATTAAAATTTTAGAATACGGTGAGGGCGCGTATGTTGAGATATTCGCGAACATCCCATTGCTTGCGGATGCTCTTGAGGAGTGCGGGGTGTAAAATTCGGCCCATTCAATAGGCAAGCGGGACAAGTAGGTTAAAATTTAAAGTGGTCAAAGATGGCCGCAATTTCTGTGGTGTTTTTTAACCAAAAATAACACTAGGAGCGGCGTATGCCCGAGGGCTACTATCATTTGACCAGAGGCCAAAGATGCCAGTTATGTATTTAAAAAATAGCAGAGAATCCATTTAATTCGGACGATAGGAGGCAAAATAGAGGAAATCATTCTGGACATGAATCCCGTTCGGAGCCATGTCTTAGCCATTCTTGGTCCTCAATTTGAAAAAATCTATGCTAACAGCTGAGAGGGTGCGGAATGTGGGCTTTCGTCGATTTTTTACTGGGACTGGACTTGTATCCATTGGAGGGAGCTGATCTCACCAAATAGAGGCATCCGGGTTGAGTTGATTTTTAAATGGTCGACTATCCCTAACATCAATGCTTTTTATTTTTTAGGATGATGGACCTTAAGTAGATTTTTAATGCTCCCCCGGCAATGACAAGGATGGCCCCGATGATCGATAGGGTGTTGGGTAGGCTGTCGAATACAAGCCAGTCGAGAAAGCCTCCGCATAGAATGGAAAAATACAAAAATGTGGCAAGTCTTGAGGGGGTTGCGTGCTTGTAAGCTGCGGCTCTTGTCAATTGACTGATCACAGAGGAGGTTCCTAAAGCAGCAAGCAGTGCAATGGGATAGAGATAATGTGGCTGTTTGGCGGTAAAAGAGGGTTCAAAAAAAAGGTAGGGAAACAGGCTTAAGACAAAACAGAGAAAAAACATATACAAGGTGCTCAGTTCTGTTCTTTCCGTTTTTCCGCTGATTCCAAAGACCACCTGAGAGCAGCCTTGAAAAATGCCTGCAAGCATCCCGATTAAGCTAAGCCGAGAAAAAATTCCCCCGCTCGGCTGCAAGATGCAGAGCATGCCGATGAAGGATACGCCAAGCCCGACCCAGGTCGATGTCCCAATGCGGCGGCGGGTGACAAACCGCTCGATTATCGGGATCAAAAGGGGGCCTAAGCTCAGGAGAACCAATCCATTTAACAGCGAGTCTCTTCGGATGTAATAGTAGAAGCTGTACTGAGCGCCTAAGACAAAAAAAGCGCGCATAAAATGGAGCTTAAAAGAACCAAAATGCAATACGGGGTGGAGTTTTCCAAGTAATTTTAAGGCCAGCGCGCAAAGGCAAAAGGCAGCTAAATACCTCCAAAACATCAGAGACTCTAAGGAGAAGTATTTAGACCCCAGCTTTCCAAAAAGCCCTATAAAAGCGATCCCGGTAGTGGAGATTAGAGTAAAGAGAACCCCTGTGCCAAAGGATTCCTTGTGCTTATCGATACCGGTGTTATTAGACATCTGGATTTCTTATTGATTCTCAGGGAGCTTGATCATATCGACTCCTTCGTCGAATTCTTCTTTTAACATAGGAAGTCTGGCGACGTCTTTGTACAGCCATTCTTGGTGTTCTGTGATCCCTTTGTAATCTTTATAGGAGTTGATGATCTGCGGGCGGACAAAGATGATGACGCTATTTTTGGTGTTGTTGCGGTCATTTTCACTAAACAGCGCGCCGATGACAGGCAGCCCGCCTAAGCAGGGGATCGCTGTGCGGTAATGGTTCTTGGTGTCGTTGATCATGCCGCTTAAAGCGACAAAGTGATTATTCGGCACATGGACTCGAGTTTCCATGTGGGTGTGGTTTGTCTGGATTCCCGTGAGCTGAGTTGTCGAGGTGGTGACATTGGAGGTATTTGTCACCTGGGAGATGTCCTGGACAATGTCCATGGTGATGATATCGTTATCCCCTAGGATGGGAGTAATCGTCAGGCTGACGCCGACATCGCGGTATTCGATATTCGATGTGGTCAGCGTGTTGGATGTCTGATTAGTGACAATCGCCCCTGTGTAGGGGATGTTTTGCCCGACAAAGACAGTAGATTGACGATTGTCTTGTGTGATGATCTTGGGGTTTAACACGATTGTCGAATCGGTGTCGACCTGGATGGCATTCAGCAAGGACCCCATCGAGATAAACGACTGGCCTTTGTGCATGATGATGTCCCCGATGACGCCTAGGTCAAAGCCTGTGGAAAACGGAATGCTGGTGTTGCTTGGCGCGTTGGTTCCTGAGATGCCTTGCAAATTGACGGGGAATCCTGACGCTGGCGTCTGGCTGCCAGACGTTGAGGTCAGGGGGAAGTTGCCGCTTTGCAGGATGGTCTTATTGAGGTACTTCACCTGTCCGCCCCACATTAGGCCGAAGTTCTGCTGGTTGTTGAGGTTTGTTTCAATGACAAGGACTTCGATGAAGACCTGCCGCAGAGGCACATCCAGATTTTGGATCAAGTCTCTCAGCTTGACAAGAACTTCTTGCTTGCCGGTGCAAAGCATGGAATTGGTGATCTCAATCCACTGCAATGAGTTGATCGCATCGACAAGGGCTGTAGGGGAAGTAGCGCCTTTGCCGAGGCTTGCAGCAACCTGTCTCAAAGCGTTTTGAATATCGTTTCCTGGATGGTACTGCAATTTGTAGATCAAGAAGCTTGTGTTATCGATGGCCTCGATTGCAGGAGGAGTATTTTCAGCGCTTGGGACGTCGAATTTGATAAGCAGTTGCTCTACCTTCTCTACAGCAGCCGGCTGGCCTGAGATGAGCAGAGAGGAGGTTTTCTCAATCCATTTGAGATTGTTGATCGTATCAAAAAGAGCAGGACACGAACGGATGTGACATTAAGTTTTCCATGAAATCATGGAGAAGGGCCTGATCAGCTCTTGCCTGAAGACAGCAGTATCAGAATGATGAAGTAAGTAGTACATAACATATCCAGTTATGTATTGCTGCAATTGGAGGCATATACAGTCTTCAACTTCAAGAATGGCGTGGAAGACCACAAATTACTTCTGGAGTATTCAGATGATGGACTCAACGGCGAACCATTCACATCAGAGCCAAGGGTGGTGCAAGTCCATGGATTTTCATTGAGGACGCCGTGTTCCCGATACTCGTGCCAATTTCGACAGGACTCGCGAGGTCGGCACGAAGGGCGACCACCACCACGAAGATACGTACGACAGCAGTGGCCATCACACCGAAATGAGCTACCCAAGTGAGGTGAACAATGGCGAAATATGATTCACTCGGAAGGGAGATTGAGAGTTTGCTTTATAAGCAGGGTGAGTTGGTATGTATTACGCATTCTACGTACGAGAACAATGAGCGAGGCGACTGGATAAGGCAGACAGGCTGGAATCCAAAATACCGAATAAGATGGATTCATTCCTTGGAATGAGTACTATCGAGAGATAACGTACTGACGGCGACGGTGGCAGGTAGACGCTAAAAATCATCTTGCTGTCTGTTTACGCGAACAGCCTCGGCGTGCCCAAATACATTTTAGGAGCTGCTGTCTGATCGTATCACAAGGCTGCTGAGCAAGGCGACGAGCCGACAAAAGCTGCCCTAGCCACATTGCGGACTAACTCTGAATCATCAAATCCGAAGCCTACCAGCGAGTCCGAGCCGAGGTATCCAAAACTCTCGGAGGATCAGAAGGAGTGGTACTGGACGACCTGAAGGAACACCTGAAACTCGTATCGACCTACAGGTACACGTTCCCAGTCTTTCTGTGTATGCCGTGTGTAGACGCTTCGGGGTTACAGAATGCGCGCAGGATCTGCTATTCCTTGTCGCATTCAGCGGCAAGCAGCCAGCCAGCGAAACTGCACCGGACAGCAAGCTCGTTTTTGAGACCCATTTTGAGATGGAATTAGCTGGGTTCGAGTCGGTCAGGGACGATGTTGTTTGCGGCGCCGAGCGTCAGTGAAATGGCGAATGAAAGCCTTTTCAATCGGCCTACCAAGTCGTTGTGGCGTTTCTTTGCCTGTACTCGGCTAACGCCGCTACATAAAGCACGCGACCGGAAAATGCGGAAGAGTTTTCATACGCACTTGATTTTTCGATTGCGACAATGTCCGCTGGCCGGTTTGGGTTTCATCCTGAACCGCGCAATGTTTTCGAAGCCATTCAGGAGCTTCGTCCCAATTTCGTCTGCCAGAAAATGCTGAACATGGAGTCGATTGGAAGGAGCAATACGTAACTGAACTCGTCAGGCTGCAAGAACAAG
>CAWCKK010000025.1:0-19971 GCA_963796135.1 uncultured Acidobacteriota bacterium
GGATCTTCGGTTCAGAATCAATCACTTACGAAAACCGACAAGAATTTAAATAACGTTGATAGCCAAGAAGTTAGCGATTTCCGTGCAATTTCCCTGCAAAGTTTTTATAAAAGAATAATTGAGTTTTCTATTAAATTTGTAACAACTTTTAACATTTTTAAATTGCTATTAATTTTATAATTTCTTAAAATCTATTTCAGATTATTTTGAATGAGTGTAGAATAAGTGTCTCAAATTTATTGTTTCCATTTTAACAAAACTTAATTTTTGGTGAAAGCATGGCCCTGCCTTTCATAGAAAGCTCAGATCATCGTAGAGTAAAATTGATGAACGATTGCCTTCAGCAATGCGATTTTATAGACAATTTGAGCAGCAGTTTAGGTTCAACCAGTGTCGTTTCATTGGTTCAGATTCAAACATTACAAAACAAATACTCTCAGCTTAAGGATCAGTGTGACGAGTTTCGACTCGTTACTGTTACTATTGAAAGGGATAGACAGCTTAGTTATCCAGTCGAGTTTTTTAGTTACGTTCAGAATAAAACGGACGCGTTCTTTAAAAAACACACAGTTTTGGTTAAAGTCTATTGCGACGCAAAATGGGGACACACGCTGTTCTTCACGGCCTTAACGGAAATTGGCAGTATGGCCACAAGCTTACTCTCGAGAATACTTGCAATTGGTCCATTCGGATCCCTAAGCCTTGTGGAAATAATTGCATCGAGTTCAAGATTGTGCGCAAGCCCTCAGGTTTTAGCATGTTAGAGTGGCAGCCAACAGTGAAGAACTCCTCTGTTTCCAGCAGGGATGAAGAGTTTGAAATGACCGTTAATGGTCCATTCTCCAAAATCGATTCGTGGAAAACCACGGCTATGCCCACTACAGAGTCTAATCGCAATTTAAATAACAACAATAACAATAATCCAGCTCAAGAGTGTAGACAGTTCGAAGAACCTCAAAGCCTATTAAGCCTATTAAGGCGGGTACAAATAAGAAAAGACGACGAAAACCGGATGAGGCAGATTGATGATCTGATAGAGCATCAAAATCAGATTAGGCAGCTTGAAATAAAGCATCAAGATCAGATTAGACAGCTTGAATTAGAAGGGGCATGGGCGCCACTTCCTAATTCGAAACCTTCCAGTTCTGAATCTTCCAGTTCTCGTGATTCGAAATTTTTCAGTTTCAGTTCTGAATCTTCCAGTTCTTCTGAAGAGGAATAGAACGCTCCTCATGGTTCTGCACCATGTATCATCTTTTGATCAAGAGTGAAAACCGTATGAGGCAGATTTCAGGAGAAACAGAAGAAGTGCAAATGTGGTTAAATAGTGCAATGCTCAATAAATAATAACAATTAGGATTCTATGTCAAATGAAATAAGTTTCCGTAGTCGTGAAGTTCTAAACCTTCTTAATGATTGTATTGCATGCGAGACTTTTGTAGACAACATGCGAAAGCAAAATGGTTTAGAAAATGCAGGCAACCGTCTGTCAATAAAGGATATCCAATCCGTTCAAGATAAATTTTCCGTCATTAAAAACCGATATGAACGTCTTATTCCTGAGCACCTTCGAGGTCTTGATCCCAGTGAGGGTGCGTTGGGTAAGGATCGGTTGGTCGTTCGGATTTTTGGCATTGTTGCATTGAAGGTTGACCAGTTTTTTAAAACGTATACAGTGCTGGTTAAAGTTGAATGCGACGCAAGATGGGGGAACAAGCTGTTTCTTCATGGTCTTAACGGAAATTGGCAGGAAGGTCACGAGCTTACCCTCAAAAATACTTGCGATTGGTCTATTCGGATCCCTAAGCCATCTGGCATTAACTACGTTGAGTTCAAGGTTGTGCGCAAGCCTGCAAACTCTAACACTTTAGAGTGGCAGCCGGGACAGAACCTGTTCATTTTTAGCGATGATCAAGAGTTTAAGGTGACTGTTAATGGTTCTTTCTCTGAGAGCAATTCTTGGGAAGTTTCCGGCACGCGCATTGAACAGCCTGTTCGCAGCAGCAGCCGCTCTAACGATATCTCCAATAACCGGGAACAGCCTCAGAAGCGCAGGAGTCTACCAATCCAAATATGGAATTATTCGAACAACAACAATTCTCCTGTAGATCGAATTCCAGTAACAAATATTAGCAATTCCAATAACAATAATGAATATCCAAGTAGTCCGGTTCTAAGACGCCAAAACAATGCATCTCAGGAATTTCTTCCACCGGTTTTCGGAGGGGGGGAATATAACAATGCGGTAGACCAGGAGATCGAAGGCCCGATGCGTGAATTCAGCGAATGGGAGGAAAGGGAAGATGTCAGCGAATGGGAGGAAGGGGAAGATGTCAGCGAATGGGAGGAAAGGGAAGATGTCAGCAATATATGTAATTATTCGAACAACAACAATTCTCCTGTAGATCGAATTCCAGTAACAAATATTAACAATTCCAATAACAATAATGAATATCCAAGTAGTCCGGTTCTAAGGCGCCAAAACAATGCATCTCAGGAATTTCTTCCACCGGTTTTCGGAGAGGGGGAATATAACAATGCGGTAGAGCAGGAGATCAAAGGCCTGATGCGTGAATTCAGAGAATGGGAGGAAAGGGAAGATGTCAGCAATACCGGGAAAGCTGTTCCTGATGATCTGAGACTTTACTGCTCAATTTCTCGTGACGTGATGATAGTGCCTGTGTTTCCTGTGTCTGGTAGTGAACCACACAGGTTAAGTATAAAAGATGAAAATTTTACAGCGCGTCATTATGTAGATTGGGGTTCTTTCCAAGATTGGGAACTGTCTTCAGGAGAGGGCGGCCAGGTAAAATGTGTGCTTTGCAATGCTATTATCAGCCGAAATGATCTAAGGACCGACACGCAATTGCAAGGCAGAATTTTGGCATTTATGAAGGAGGTTTTAAATAAGTAAGTGGGTCTGGGCGTTGATTAAAAATAGTCAGCGCCCTGGTTGTGGACCGACAACTTGGATTGACAACAAACCTTCTTTTTCCGTACGCTCCCGAATCTCTTATTCTAAGTCTAGTTGAACGGGCAAAACAGGTAAAGGCTGACCCCCTTGGGGATACCGCTTAGGAAGGTCCTTTAAGTCTACCACACTGGTAAATTGAACTGTAGAGGCAAGATCGGTGTTTGAATGGTCGGTTTGGGCAACAAGCCAAGGTGTTTTTCCGCCTTTGGAATAGTTAGGTCGTTCAAGATTATAGAACTGTCTGTAACTCTCTGCTTTGCATAAAAAATCCCTTCTAGAAGAGAAGTGAGTCAGGTTGTAAAACTCCTCCTCAATCGTAGCATGGATACTCTCTACATCGCCATTCATATTGCAACACCCAGGCGCAATATAAACATGAGTCGCTCCACGCTCTCGCACGGCATGGCCAAAATGATTCTGCTCGATGTTTCTTGTTGTCCCAGAAAACTCAACCCCATTGTCAGTTTGTACTATAACCTGACCAGGGAAATGAGGGGTAATCTTCCTTAGAATATGTTGAATCAAGGTTCTTGCATTAATTTCAGAAATTTCATCGGCAAATCCCAAAAATAGCATCCCTGACTTGACATCCCTTATGGTGTACTGAAACTTGGGCAATTTGAAGCGCTGCATTTGTATCCAATAAGGGGGAATATCAGTAAGGTACTTGATGTCCATTTGGAGCTTTTCGAATGTTTTATAGGTAAGAGCCTTGACTTCCCTAAGATCATTCTTTTTCTGATATTTACGCCTCACTTTGCGAGTAAGACCATGATCATGAATGATCCTTTGTATCGCACCGATAGAAGGTTCTAAGTCAAAAAAATTCTTCAAGCGACTGGCTCCATAACAGGGAACCGTCTTGCGAATTTCGACAACACGAGACTCCACTTCAGGGGGTGTTTTATGAGGAATATGATTGGGTCCAGCTCGCCTGTCGATCAGTCCATCGTTACCTTCCACTCTAAACCTTCTTAACCATAGCCTCACAGTATTTTTAGACATGCCAAATCGCCGAGCGGTAGGCTTAATCCCTTTCTCAAGAGCCTCTTGCACAAGGGCTTTTCGAACAGTAAAATGTTTTTCTTTACGAGCTGTCTTCATAAAAGTAGAATAAAACTGGAGCCCCATAATTCCCCCTATTTTTGAAATGGCAGTTTCAATAGAGGATTTAAGGGCTCCTCCTTTTTAAGTAAATATTTTATTTAACATTCTTTCTAAGCACTCCACCTCATCCTTAAGTGACTTAAACATTCGGTCACTAATACACGGTATTTTGACCAAATCCAGGAGGTCAATGTTTACCTGGTCATTTCCACAACTTTTAACATCTTTAAATTGCTATTAATTTTGTAATTTATTAAAATCTATTTCAGATTATTTTGAATGAATGTAGAATAAGTGTCTCAAATTTATTGTTTCCATTTTAACAAAACTTAATTTTTGGTGAAAACATGGCCCTATCTTTCATAGAAAGCTCAGCTCATCGTAGAGTAAAATTGATGAACGATTGCCTTCAGCAATGCGATTTTATAGACAATTTGAGCAGCAGTTTAGGTTCAACCAGTGTCGTTTCATTGGTTCAGATTCAAACATTACAAAACAAATACTCTCAGCTTGAGGAGCAGTTTAACGAGTTTCGACCGTTTATTTTTAACAGCCTTGTTGAACAGGATGATTATCCAGCCGAGTTTTTTAGTTGCGTTCAGAATAAAACGGACGCGTTCTTTAAAAAACACACAGTTTTGGTTAAAGTCTATTGCGACGCAACATGGGGACACGCGCTGTTTATTCTCGGCCTTAACGGAGATTGGCGGTATGGCCACAAGCTTACTCTCGAGAATACTTGCAATTGGTCCATTCGGATCCCTAAGCCTTGTGGAAATAATTGCATCGAGTTCAAGATTGTGCGCAAGCCTGCAAATTCTAGCACGTTAGAGTGGCAGCCAACAGTGAAGAACTCCTCTGTTTCCAGCAGGGATGAAGAGTTTAAAATGACCGTTAATGGTCCATTCTCCAAAATCGATTCGTGGAAAACCACAGCTATGCCCACTACAGAGTCTAATCGCAATTTAAATAACAACAATAACAATAATCTACAAAATCAAGGACATCAGAATAATTCCACATTTGATTTTTCTGATTTTATGCAAGAGTGTAGACAGTTCGAAGAATCTCAAAGACGGTTAGAAGAAGCTCAAAGCCTATTAAGGCAGGTAAGAATAAGAGAAGACTACGAAAACCGGATGAGGCAGATTGATGAAGAGTATCAAGCTCAGATTAGGCCGCTTCAAGACGGGTATGGCGGCCATTTCGTGCAGAATTCGAAACCTTCTGAATCTTCATCTTCCAGTTCTTCTGAAGAGGAACAGAACGCTCCGCATGGTTCTGAACAATGTATCATCTTTTGATCAAGAGTGAAAACCGTATGAGGCAGATTTCAGGAGAAACAGAAGCAGTGCAAATGTGGTTAAATAGTGCAATGCTCAATAAATAATAACAATTAGGATTCTATGTCAAATGAAATAAGTTTCCGTAGTCGTGAAGTTCTAAACCTCCTTAATGATTTTATTGCATGCGAGACTTTTGTAGACAACATGCAAGAGCAAAATGGTTTAGAAAATGCAGGCAACCGTCTGTCAATAAAGGATATCCAATCCGTTCAAGATAAATTTTCCGTCATTAAAAACCGATATGAACGTCTTATTCCTGAGCACATTCGAGGTCTTGATCCCAGTGAGGGTGCGGTGCATAAGGATCAGTTGGTCGTTCAAATTTTTGGCAGTGTTGCATTGAAGGTTGACCAGTTTTTTAAAACGTATACAGTGCTGGTTAAAGTTGAATGCGACGCAAGATGGGGGAACAAGCTGTTTCTTCATGGTCTTAAC
Source organism: uncultured Acidobacteriota bacterium (assembly GCA_963796135.1). GTDB lineage: Bacteria > Chlamydiota > Chlamydiia > Chlamydiales > Rhabdochlamydiaceae > CAJCIW01. Next base: position 5,863 of record CAWCKK010000025.1, read on the forward strand.
GGAAATTGGCAGGAAGGCCACGAGCTTACCCTCAAAAATACTTGCGATTGGTCTATTCGGATTCCTAAGCCATCTGGCGCCAACTGCGTTGAGTTCAAGATTGTGCGCAAGCCTGCAAACTCTAACACTTTAGAGTGGCAGCCGGGAGAGAACCTGTTCATTTTTAGCGATGATCAAGAGTTTAAGGTGACTGTTAATGGTTCTTTCTCTGAGAGCAATTCTTGGGAAGTTTCCGGCACGCGCATTGAACAGCCTGTTCGCAGCAGCAGCCGCTCTAACGATATCTCCAATAACCGGGAACGGCCTCAGCAGCGCAGGAGTCCACCAATCCAAATATGGAATTATTTATGGAATTATTCGAACAACAACAATTCTCCTGTAGATCGAATTCCAGTAACAAATATTAACAATTCCAATAACAATAATGAATATCCAAGTAGTCCGGTTCTAAGGCGCCAAAACAATGCATCTCAGGAATTTCTTCCACCGGTTTTCGGAGGGGGGGAATATAACAATGCGGTAGAGCAGGAGATCAAAGGCCTGATGCGTGAATTCAGAGAATGTGAGGAAAGGGAAGATGTCAGCAATACCGGGAAAGCTGTTCCTGATGATCTGAAACTTTACTGCTCAATTTCTTATGACGTGATGATAGTGCCTGTGTTTCCTGTGTCTGGTAGTGAACCACACAGGTTAAGTATAAAAGATGAAAATTTTACAGCGCGTCATTATGTAGATTGGGGTTCTTTCCAAGATTGGGAACTGTCTTCAGGAGAGGGCGGCCAGGTAAAGTGTGTGTTTTGCAATGCTATTATCAGCCGAAATGATCTAAGGACCGACACGCAATTGCAAGGCAGAATTTTGGCATTTATGAAGGAGGTTTTAAATAAGTAAGTGGGTCTGGGCGTTGATTAAAAATAGTCAGCGCCCTGGTTGTGGACCGACAACTTGGATTGACAACAAACCTTCTTTTTCCGTACGCTCCCGAATCTCTTATTCTAAGTCTAGTTGAATGGTTTATGCGTCGCCTGTCTTTGCTTATTTTTTGCTCTTCTTGTTGTGTCTTTTTATGTCAGGCGGAGAACCGGACTCTGCTCATTCCCCAATCTTCCCTGATCGATGTCAGTCTGCCTCTTGCAGAGGACGATGAAATTAAAGTCATCGACCAGCTGATTGCTGCGACGACCTCTCAGCTTGAGACCCAAAAGCACTTGAGGGTCTTGATGATCCAATTTAAAAAACAAAGAGAGGAGTTTGTCCAGGGCAATCAAACTAAAGCTCACGCAGGCAAGATGGTGCGCACTGCTAGGCAGATCTACGAAATCATCACAGCCAATCACCTAGAACATCTCTTTGCTAAAGATTATCTGGATGAGTTAACCTTCTTTTCTTTCGATCGCAGGAAAAACTGCCGTGACAAGGCCATGACAGACATTTTGTATTTCGATAGAAAGACTCAAAGGCAAGAAAAAGAGAAGGTCTACGGCCGCTTTTTCTTAGAGCTGTTGTATGGGGATGGCGTGTTTGCTAGGATGGTTTCTTTTTTTCTTCTGCCTCTTTTTTAGGTTCCCTCTTTTTTCCTATCTTTATGGGTGTTTTCAGAAGAGCGCGATGAGCCGGTTTAAAGTTAAGCCCTTTATTCGCTCTTTTTCGATAGACACTTCTGAGTTTTTAGAGGGTGTCGATTCTTTTGCCTGCTTTAACGATTTTTTCACGCGGAAGCTAAACCTGCAGTGTCGTCCGATGGTCGCTGGTAAGCGCGTGATGGCAATGCCTGCAGATGCCCGCTATTTGGTCGTGCCCAGACTGGATCGGGCTGAGAGTTTTTGGGTTAAGGGGAAGGAATTTTCCGTTCAAACGCTATTGCACAGTGCCTCTCTTGCAAAGCGCTATGGGCAAGGTGCTATGGCAATTGCCCGGCTATGTCCTGTGGATTACCACCGCTTTCACTTCCCTTGCGATTGTTTAGCGGGCAGTCCTGAACCGATTGCAGGGCCGCTTTACTCTGTCAACCCAATTGCTTTGAAGCGCAATGGGCAGATTTTAAGTGAGAATAAACGGATCGTCACCCAGCTGCATACAGAGGCATTTGGAACAGTTCTCTATATTGAAGTGGGTGCAACCTATGTGGGCAGCATCCACCAAACGTTTACCCCAGGGCAGGATTATCGCAAGGGAGATGAGAAAGGGTATTTTTCTTTTGGCGGCTCTTGCTTAATTCTGCTTTTTGAGCCGGATAAAATTGTTTTTGATCAAGATCTCATCGAATTTTCTTCAAAGAAGATCGAAGTCCGCGGTCTGCTGGGCGATTCTTTGGGGTCTGCAAAGTGAGTCCGCAGATGGGGCATTGTTCTGGATTGTGGCCTCTTGCGGGGCAATACTTCCTTGCGAAGTAGATGATCTGCAGATGGATCTTGTTCCAGCTTTTTTTAGGAAAGAGTTTTTTTAAGTCTTTTTCTGTCTGCTCGAATTTTTGCCGGAGCTCAAATGCCAGCGCTTTGCGCAGCGATGGATGTGGGTGTCTACGGGAAAGGCGGGTTTTTTGAATGCTTGAGACAGGACAACAGAGGCTGTCTTGTGGCCGACCCCGGGCAATTTCTCAAGGCAAGCAAAGGAGGAGGGGACCTGTCCTTTGTGTTTTTCCACCAACATTTTCGATAGGTTCCAGATCGCCTTTGCCTTGGTGTTTTTAAGTCCGCAGGTGTGGATGATTTCAGCAATCTGTGCAATGGTTAGATGCAGCATCTCTTGCGGGGTTGAGGCTTTGGCAAATAGGCTTGGGGTGACCTTGTTGACGCGCTCATCGGTGCATTGAGCAGAGAGCAAAACGGCAATCAGCAGTGTGTAAGGGTCGCTGTGTTTGAGCGGGATTGCGGGGTTGGGGAAAAGGGCGTCTAGAACTTGTTGGATTTTTTGAGCTTTTTTTTTCATTTTCCGACGCAGAATTTTGAGAAAATAGCGGAAAGGATGTCTTCTGTCACATCGGTGCCGATGATCGTCCCTAATTCATTTAAGGTGTCGCGCATATCTGAGGAGACAAATTCAGGAGAAACTCCGCTTTTTAGCCCCTGGATTAGCTGATCGAGGGACTCTAAGGCGTGCATCAGAGCTTGATGGTGCCGGGAAGAGGTGATCACAAGCTCATCTTTTGCAGGAGGGCCTTTGCGCCAGATCATCTGATCGATTTGCGAGCGCAGTTCCTCTAGACCGGTGCCCTCTCTTGCTGAGATGAAGGCGCAGAAGGGGAAATCCAAACGGGGGGGCGGGGTGGTTACTAAGTCCATTTTATTCCAGATGAGCAGCGCCTTTTCTTTGGGGCAAGAGCGAACAAGGGCATGGGATTGTTCGCAGAGAGGTTCTGAGGCATCTAGAACAAGGAGGATGAGGTCGGCTGTCTGGGTCGCCTGCCTTGAGCGAGAGATCCCCTCTTTTTCTATCAGGTCGGAGGTTGTGCGGATACCGGCTGTATCGATGAGGCGAAAATGGAGGTTGCCAAGGAGCATCTCCTCTTCGATCAGATCACGGGTTGTCCCTGCAATCGGGGTTACAATCGCCCTTTCTTTGCCGAGCAAGGCATTCATCAGGCATGACTTGCCCACGTTTGGGGGGCCTGTAAGGCACAGAGAGATCCCGTGGCTTGCAATCTTTCCATCGTGGAATGTCAATTGGAGCTTTTGCATCTGCCCTCGGATGGCAGTTAAGGCGCAGACTACCTCATCCATTGTGGAAAATTCGAGGTCCTCTTCGGGAAAATCGACCCACGCTTCTAAGATGGCGGCGATGTCGACAAGCTGTTTTTGCAAGAGGAGGATGTATTTAGAGATTTTGCCTTGGAGCTGTTCATTTGCCATTTGCATCGACAGGTCGCTTTTAGCCCCGATCAGCTGTTGGACTGCCTCTGCTTGAGCAAGATCGAGTTTGCCGTTGCTATAGGCTAGAAAGGTGAATTCCCCGGGTTTTGCAGCCCTTGCGCCCGCTTCCAAAACGGTTTGGAGGACACGTCGGCAAATGAGGCTCCCTCCGTGGCAATGGATTTCCACGGTGTTTTCTCCAGTATAGGAGCGTGGGGCCAGCATCACCAGAACCAGAACCTCGTCGATGACCTGATGGGTTTTTAGGTCTCTGATCTTTCCAAAATGGACGGTGTGAGTTTGGTACGAGCGAATAGGGCCTGAGAATATTTTCTCGGCAACCTCTAAAGCCTCTTTTCCGGAAATGCGAATGATCCCAACGCCTCCTTCTCCAGGAGGAGTGGCGATAGCGGCAATCGTCTCTCCAGGTTGATAAGGTCGATGGACAAATTTCATATCATTTTTTTCGCCCTATTTTACCAAAAAAACAGAATCCATCTCAATGAATAAAAGGATTAGTATGATATGGATAAAGAAAAAGGTAGAAGCCATGTCGAATAAAGAGCAGGCCAGATTAAATGAAAAAATAAAAGGGGACGTGCCTCATTGGCAAAAGTGGGGGCCTTACGTCGCGGAAAGGGCCTGGGGCACAGTCAGAGAAGACTATAGCTGGAATGGGGACGCTTGGGGGCATTTTCCCTTTGATGCCGCAAGTTCTAGGGTTTTTCGATGGGGCGAAGACGGGATTGCAGGGTGGTGCGATCGGTATCAAATCCTCTCTTTTTCTCCTGTGTTTTGGAACGGTAAAGATCCGATTTTAAAAGAGCGCCTTTTCGGCCTTGCCTCTTTGGAGGGCAATCACGGAGAGGATGTGAAGGAGTGCTACTTTTATCTCGATGGAACTCCGACCCACTCTTACATGAAATACCTCTATCGGTACCCTCAATCGGAATTTCCCTATGAGCAGTTGAGAGAGGAAAACGCGCGCAGAGGCACCCAAGATTCTGAGTATGAACTGATCGATACGGGAATTTTCTCCCAAAATCGCTACTTTGACATTTTCATTGAGTATGCCAAAGCTTCCCCTGAGGATACCTGTATTCGGATTGAGGCGATTAACCGCGGTCCAGAAAATGCCACTCTGCATCTTTTGCCTCAGCTTTGTTTTCGCAATCAGTGGTCATGGGGAGATGAACCCCTAAAGGCGCCCGCGATTGCCAGCGATGCTACAGGGGAAGATTTTCTTTGCCTTGTGGCAGATGATGCGGAGTTGCTCTCGCCTCCTAGCCTGCAATTTGATTACCACTTAGGAAAGCGCTATCTCTACGGGCCAAAAGGGGCAAGGCTGCTGTTTACAAATAATGAAAATGCAGCAGCTGATCAGCATTACGCCAAAGATGCGTTTCACCGCGCAATCATCCATAAAGAGGAGAGCACAAATCCTAAACAGGTGGGAACAAAGGCCTGTTTTCACTACGTTTATGAAGATATTCCTCCTGGAGGATCGATTGTCCTGCATTTGCGTCTGACGGATGAAAAGATGAATCACCCTTTGCAGGAGGTGGACAAGGTGATGGCTAAAAGAAAGGAAGAGGCGGACGCATTTTACGATCGGATCCACCCCAATCAAGCCTCTTTGGAGGAGCGATCGATCCAGAGAATGGCTTTTGCAGGGATGTTGTGGAGCAAGCAAATCTACCTTTTTGATGTGAACGCTTGGCTAGAGGGAGACAGTTTGTCCCGCAAGCCTCCTGCTGGGCGCTCTGCCATCCGCAATGTGCATTGGCGGCATCTGAATTCGATGCGGATTTTATCGATGCCCGATAAGTGGGAGTACCCTTGGTTTGCAGCCTGGGACCTAGCGTTTCACTGCATTACACTTGCTTTGATCGACATCGAGTTTGCAAAGGAGCAGCTTTGGTTGCTGTTATTCGACCAGTTTCAACATCCCAATGGGGCAATTCCAGCCTACGAATGGGAGTTTTCCGATCTGAATCCCCCTGTCCAAGCTTGGGCTGTGTATCATGTGTATGAGATGGAGAAAAAACAAAAAGGGGTAGGGGATGTCGAGTTTCTGCGTCGTTGCTATTTAAAGCTTTTGATGAATTTTTCCTGGTGGGTCAATAAAGTCGATAGTTCGGGGAATAACGTTTTCGAAGGGGGTTTTTTAGGGTTAGACAACATCACGCTGACAGACCGCTCCAAATCCTCTTTTGTCAACGGAGCGACTTTAAGACAATCTGACGGTACTGGTTGGATGGCGATGTTCTCTTTAAATCTCATGCGCATTTCTCTTGAGCTGACAAAAGTGGGTCCTAGTTTTGAGACGATGGCGACAAAATTTTTCCAGCATTTTGTCTACATCGCCCACGCGATGAAAAAAATGGGAAAGAAAAATTATGGACTTTGGAGTGAAAACGACCAGTTTTTTTACGATGTGCTCTCCTATCCCGATGGGAGTTTTTCCAAATTTCGCGTGCGCTCTCTTGTCGGGCTCATCCCTCTGTTTGCAGTGGAAATCATCCAGGAAGAGGAGCTTGATGCATTTGCCGATTTTAAAAGAAACTTTGAGTGGTTTATGCAGCATCGCAAGGAGCTGACACACGATTGCATTCTTCCCATCGATAGAGACTCAAAAGGATACGTGCTGAGCCTTGTCGATAAAGAGCACTTGCGCTCTGTCTTGAAGTATGTCTGGGACCCGCAGGAGTTCCGCTCTGAATACGGGTTGCGCAGCTTATCGAAATTCCATGAGAAAAATCCCTTCTTTTATCAAGAAAACCAGGTCGGTTATGAGCCAGGGGAATCGCTTGAGCGGATTAAAGGGGGAAACTCCAATTGGAGGGGTCCTGTCTGGTTAGGGCCTAATTTTTTAATGGTGGAGTCCCTCAAGAAATTCGCAAGCGCCTTCCCGGATGATTTTACAGTCAGCCTCCCCAATGAGGAGCCTGCGAATTTAAGCCAGATGGCAAGTTTCTTTGCAAATGCAGCCATCCGCATCTTTCTCCCCGATGCAGAAGGTAACAGACCTCTGTTCGGCAAAGACTTTCCCTTTCCAAAGGATCCCCTCTGGAATCGCTATCCCCTCTTCTATGAATACTTTCACGGGGATACGGGGAAAGGACTCGGCGCCTCCCATCAAACGGGTTGGAGCGCATTGGTTGCCAACTTCATCGATGCGTATCGAAAGTGAGCAGCTGGCTAAAATGGACATTTTCTCATCCTCGTTAATTGGTCTCAATCATCCCTAGGTGAAAAAGTAAAATCAATCTCCAAATCGATAAAATGTCGATTTGGGGATGAAAACTCACATCATGCGGAGGGCAGAGGTGATGAGCCTTCCAAGTTCTGGCTCTTCTTGGTTTTGGGCAAGTGCGGCTTGGATTGCCTTTTGGGCTTGCACACTGTTGTATCCTAAGTGGATGAGTGCGGAGATGGCGTCGGAGATGGTGCCTTGCTGGCCGATGGGTCCTTGAATTGAGCTGGCAGACCTGTCTATTCCTTTTTTGATTTTATCGCGCATTTCGACAATCAGCCTTTCTGCAGTTTTTTTTCCGATTCCGGGAATTTTGCAGATGAGTTTTATATCTCCTTGAGAGATGGCAACTTGCAAATCTCCAATCTCCATGTGTCCAATAAGGCACAGGGCCGTTTTGGGCCCGATTGCCGAAACTTCGACAAGGCTCTCAAATAGGTCTCTCTCATGGGATGTGAGAAAGCCGAATAATCTTTGAGCCTCTTGCCGGACGATAAAAGAAGTGAACAGGGTCACTGTGGAGCCCAATGGGGGGAGCTTTGAGAAGTTATTCAAGGGGATGAGGATGCAAAAGCCAATTCCTTGGGTTTCCACAATGGCTTTTGATGGGGTGGATGAAATCAGGGCTCCTTTGATGTATTCGTACATGAACTTACCTCTTTATGGACGATAAGGAATGGGCATGGCAAATAGCAAGTGCAAGTGCATCTGCGGCGTCTTCAGGCTCCGGCAAGCAGGGCAGATTTAAGAGGAGTTGGATCATTTTTTGCACTTGCCCTTTGCTGGCATTGCCTTTGCCAACGACGGCAAGCTTTGCTTTTCTAGGTGTGTATTCAAAGATTGGAACTCCATGTCCGGCTGCTGCAATCAGGACAGCTGCTCTTGCCATCGCCAACTTGAGGGCGCTTTGGACATTTTTATCGACAAATTGCGTTTCTACCACCACAGTTTCAGGAGAGTGGGCCCTCAGAACTTCTTCTACCCCCTTGAAGAGGGCTAGGTAACGAGCGGGCAGGGTCTCTTGAACAGGGGGGCGGATGCATCCGAAGTCGATAAGTTGTATTTGAGGGTGGCAGACCTTAATGACGCCATACCCGGTAATGCGCGTTCCGGGATCGATCCCTAAAATCACCCGGTCTTTAATGGTAGGTCTTTGAAACATCTCTTAAGCCATGGTGCAAAACCTGGATTATCTCTAACAAGTCAAATAACAGGTACAGAAATAAATTTTTTTAGCTTGTTCCATGGAAACTCTCAGTATAGAATAAGGGATAAATGAAAGAGACGAAATTTATTTTTACACAGCTATCGATCCTGTCAGCTCAATGTGAGAGAGCCCATGCATTCTCTTGCTAGCTTGCAGCCGAAAAATATCCTTGTCCGCATGCCGAATTGGATTGGGGATCTTGTCATGGCAACGCCGGTTTTATCCGATCTTAGGGCGGCATACCCAGAGGCGCGGATCACGGCGATGTGCCGCTCCCCCCTAGCAGAGCTTTTACAAGAAGATCCTCGTATTGATGAGCTCTTCTGCTTTAGCAAGGTAAGCGGCTTTGCAAGGCGCTTAGAGCGGCGCAGTGTCATTGAAAAGCTGCGCAGCGGCAAGTACGATTTGGGGATCTTATTAACGCATTCTTTTTCTTCAGCTTGGTGGCTTTGGTTAGGGCATGTCCAATACAGGCTTGGGTATGAGTGCAATGGGAGAAGATTTCTCTTGACCCATAGCTTGCCCTTTCCACAAAAGATGCAAAGCCAGCACCTTGTCACCACATACAAAATGCTGCTTGAGCCTCTTGGAATTCTCCCTTCCAAGACGGTTCCCCAATTGTACCTTTGCCAAAAGCAGATGCGTCATGCCAGGGAATCTGTTAACTCAGCAAGGCGTTCCTGAGGGGGCGATTATCGTAGGGGTTAATCCGGGGCGACTTACGGCTCTGCAAAATGCTGGCTGCCTGAGAGGTTCCGCGACTTAAGCCAGAAGTTTTTGAGAGATAAAAATATTTACATTGTCTACTTCGGCGATAAAGGGACTATGCACTTGGTTCACGAGATCTGCGCAGGGTTGCCTCAAAGAGTTGTAAATCTTGCGGGGCTAACCGGCTTAAGCCAACTGGCTGGCCTGATTAGCCAATGCGATGTCCTTGTGACAAATGACAGCGGACCGATGCACATTGCAGATGCGATTGGAGTTCCGGTCGTGGCTTTATTTGGTTCGACAAGCGAGGTTGTGACTGGGCCTTATCGGTTCAGCAATGCAGAGCAAAAAGAGGCCAGGTTAGGCCGGATCATTCATAAGCACGTTCCCTGTTCCCCTTGCTATCAGCGCACCTGTCCGATCGATTTTCCCTGCATGAAGAAGATTGAGGCAGATGAGGTGTATGAGGTTGTGATGCAGGTTGTTGATGCCAAAAAGGTCGAAGTTAAACGTCATTGCTTAAAATATGCTAAAGCAGCTTTGGAGAAAATACGGAATTAATCCTTTAGATACCCTTTTAAAGAGGGCGGCCAAAACCGATAAGCACAGGTTTCTGATCTGTTGGAATCGGGGCCTTGGCGATATTCCCTTAGGATTGTATGCCCTGACCTGTCGGATCCGCCAGTATGTCCCTCGAGCTCAGATCACCTTTGTGACCCGTCCCGATCTGTGCGATGGGTTTAAGCTTCTCCAAGGGGTGGATGTCGTCGTCGATCCCGATTGGAAAAGGGGGGTTCTTTTCGATCTTGGTAAAACTTTTTTTAACACGGGATTGTGCCAGAGAGATTTTGATCTGATTTTAGAGCACCCCGATCCGACTCACACCTTGATGTGGCAGCTGGGCAAGTTGGTTCCCAAATTGCAATGGAATGCCGATTGGGATGTCCTTTGTGAGATGTTTGGTTTGAATCCCAAGAAGCGCTACGTCGGGGTGCATGTGCAGACAGAGACAAGTTACGCCTATGAGAAAAACTGGCCTGAGGATCACTGGAAAGCCCTTTTTGAAAAAATCGGCGCTGAGCAAGAGCTGGATATCCTGCTTTTTGGCTTTGCACAGCATCCCCCTTTTACAGGGTCTGGAATTGCCGATTTAAGGGGAAAGACCTCCCTTTTTGAAATGCTCTCGATCATCAAGAACCGCTGCTGCTATTTGCTTGCTCCCGACTCGGGGGTCTTGTCGATCGTTTATTATTTGGATGCGGCCTTCCCCATCGATATCGTCTCGCTCTGGGCAGACCCAAAGCAAGGAGTGCTCAAACAAAATGTCCCCTCTCCAAATCCGCTGCTCAAACACCGCCCGTTGATTGCAAGAGACGGGGATTTGAAGACACTGAGCGTTGAGACTGTTTTTCAGAATTTAAGAGGAAAGATGTGAGAGAAAAAATTGAAGAAATCTTAGATAAGCTCGACCAGACACATCTGCTAGAGGCCATTGAAGGGCTTGCTGAAGGAAGCTTGGATCTTCTTTTAGCCCAACTGGAGCGGTATGACCCTCGCCTTGTCAAGCGGCAACGAGATCTTCTTGTCCCTGCTAAGAGCTCCTCTTGTTACTCCCCTTGTCAAACTTTTGCTAAAAGCGGCAATGCTCAAGACCAATTGCAAGGGCGGCGTCTGCTTAAAGAGGGAAAAGTCGGGTGTTTGATTTTAGCAGGAGGGCAAGGAACCCGCTTGGGCTACGATGGTCCCAAAGGAGCGGTTCCTGTCACCGCAGTTAAAGGGAAAAGCTGTTTTCAGCTCTTTTGTGAAAAGTCTAGGGCAGCCGGTCTTTTGGCGGGAAGAAAGTTGCCTATATGCGTCATGACATCCCCTTTAAATCGCTTGCAAACGGTCGATTTTTTTCAGACACACGACAACTTTGGGCTAGAACCCGATCAGCTCTGCTTTTTTGAACAAGGGATGCTGCCGCTAATGGATGACAATGGCAACTGGCTGCTGGATAGTCAAGGCAAACTTGCAGAAGGTCCCGATGGCAATGGGCAGGCTTTGCACCTTTTTTTCAAAACTGGGATTTGGCAGAGGTGGAAGGACTCTGGCGTGGAGTATCTCAATGTGATTTTTGTCGACAATCCCCTTGCCGATCCTTTCGATGCTGAGTTCATTGGATTTGCCAGACGCTCTCAAGGCGATGCTGTGCTCAAAGCAGTAGAGCGCTTATCCCCTGATGAGAAAATGGGGGTTGTCGCAGAGCTTGGCGGTCAATTGCAGGTAGTGGAATACTCGGAAATTTCAAAAGACGCCTACCCCCTTTCGAGCACAGGGATGTTCTGTATTCGGATGGATTTTATTGAGAGGATATGCCGAGGAAATGGTTTTGAATTTCCCTTGCATCTTGCGCGAAAAAATGTGAGTTTAGGCCGTGAACGTGTTGCCTTATGGAAATGCGAGAGGTTTTTGTTTGACCTTTTGCGTTTTGCTGATAAAAGCTGTGTCATCGCTTATCCGCGAAAGGAAGTCTACGCCCCGCTCAAAAATGCCTCTGGCGACCATACGCTTGAGACAGTGAGGGCCGCATTGCTTTTGCGCGATAAAGAGCAGTATCAGGCCCTCACGGGAAAGAGGGCTCCTGTAGAGGAGTTGGAGCTCGACCCTGCTTTCTATTACCCTTCTGAGGGGCTTAAACAAAAGCTCAAGGGAATGGCTTTTTCGAATAAGGCTTATATTTCATCTTAAAAAAGAGGAAAGATGCATGCGGATTGCTTATTTAGGTGCTGGGACCTGGGGATTTTGCCTTGCTTGCCTGCTTGCTTCCAAAGGGCATCGGGTTGTTCTTTGGACAGCTAAGGAAGAATTTGCCAAAACCCTTGAGAAAACAAGGCAGCACCCCAAACTCCCGAAGTTTCAAGCGGATGAGCGCTTGTCTGTGACCTGGGATCTTAAACAAGCTTTGGACGGGGCTGAGTTTGTCATTGAGTCTGTGACCTCAAAGGGGGTTCGGTCCGTTTTTGAACAGATTTCTAAGCTCGGCGGGGTGGATTGTCCTATTGTCATCACCTCTAAAGGGATCGAGCAAAATAGCGGATTGCTCTTGCCTGAGGTTGTGATCGAGGTGCTCGGGGAAAAGATGAGAAAAAACATCTGCTGTCTGAGCGGGCCGAGCCACGCAGAGGAGGTGATTCAGCAGTTGCCGACCTCGGTTGTCGCTGCCTCTTACGATCCCGCTTTAATGCATCGGGTCGTCGGTCTTTTTGCAACCGGGTTTTTTCGCGTTTATCCCAATGCAGATATCAATGGGGTGGCGTTTGGCGGAGCGATGAAAAATATCATCGCCATTGCTTGCGGGATTGCAGATGGCCTTGGGTTTGGCGACAATACTAAAGCTGCTTTAATGACGCGCGGTCTCCACGAGATTCGCAAGCTCTCTGTCACTAAAGGATGCAGAGCAGAGACGCTCAACGGCCTTTCGGGGATGGGAGATCTTTGTGTGACTTGCCTTTCTAAACTTAGCCGCAATTACATGTTTGGGCGTCTGATTGCAGAAGGGTTTGACGCTGCAAAGGCACAAGAGATGATCGGGATGGTCGTCGAGGGGATTTACACATGTGTCTCGGCTTTGCAGCTGGCTGAGAAGCACCATGTCCCAGTGCCGATCACCCAAGCGATCTATGCAATTGTTTATCAAGGGCTAAACCCAAAAGATGCGGTGAAAGCTCTGCTTCAGCGCGCAATTAAAGAAGAGCACTTATGACAGAAGATTTAAAAGTTGTCACAGCTTCTGAGATGAAAAGGGTTGAGGAGCTGGCCTGTGCTGAAGGGGAGTCCGATTTATTTTTCATGGAAAGCGCGGGTCAGGCAGTGGCACATGCCGTTGCAAATTTTGCAGAGGTTCATCACCTTCTGAAAAAAGCGACCCTTCTTGTTGGAAAAGGCAATAACGGCGGCGATGCTTTTGCAGCAGGTGCAGAGCTGATCAGCTTGGGGTTTGAGGTGACAGCGCTCCATCTTTACTCTCTCGATGCGTGCACTCCTCTTTGCAAAGCGATGTGCGAAAAGTTCACCTCTTGCGGCGGGGCGCTGAAATGGGCGGAAAAGGAGACCTCTTTTGATTTTGGGTCCAAGGGCTTGATCCTCGATGGCCTGGTAGGAACGGGATTTAAAGGGAAAGCAGAGGGGATCTTAGCCCTTGCTATTGCTTGCGCCAATCGCTCTTGCCTGCCCATTTTTTCTATCGATATCCCCTCAGGTCTGAATGCAACCACAGGAGAGGTGGAAACAATTGCCATTCATGCGGCGCAAACCCTTTTTTTAGGTTTTCCAAAGTTAGGGTTTTTTTTAAGGCAGGGGTGGGATCATGTCGGTGTTTTGCGCTATGGATCTTTTGGGCTGAAAGAGCAATACACCTGCTTAGCAAAGCCCGTTGCCCATTTGGACAATTCAAGTTTATTAAGCGCGCATCTGCCTGTTATCAAACGCACACGGCATAAGTACGAAAGAGGCTATCTGATTGCCTTTGCAGGTTCTACGGCAATGCCAGGGGCAGCTGTCATGAGCTGTCATGCAGCCCTGCGCGCAGGGGCTGGCATTGTGCGCCTGTTCCACCCTTTGGGGATGGAATCGCTTTTGAGCACAGCGCCTTTTGAGCTCATCCGGCAAGGATGGGACCTAAGCGGGATGTCGCCAGTGTCTGCTGAGGCCTCAAGGGCACAGGCGGTTCTGGTTGGTCCTGGGAATGGGCCGAGGAGAACAAACAGAAAAGGCATTAGAGGCGATTTTCAATCAGATCGATCTGCCGATTGTCATCGATGGCGACGCTCTATTCTTTTTAGCAAAGAATCCCGCCTGGAAAGTTCGGAAGGCAGCCGTCCTTACCCCCCACCGCGGCGAGATGGACAGGCTGCTATCTGCTTCTCTTTTAAGAGGCTGCGACGCGGAAGGTTATTTGGCTCTTTGCCAAAGTTACGCTGAAGAAAAAAATGTCACTATCGTTCTCAAAGGCGCTCCCACTTTCATTTTTCACCCCGGGGGACACTTCCTCTTATCCTAACCCGCGGAGACCCCGGGATGGCAACTGCCGGATCTGGAGAGAGAGAGAG
>CAWCKK010000026.1:0-29275 GCA_963796135.1 uncultured Acidobacteriota bacterium
GGGGCTTTTCACTAAAATGTTTTTACACTTTCCCTTCAAATATTCTTGACAGCACGCGAACTGCATAATCATCGTTCCAGGCCGCCCGCCTGCGACTTTTAGCAACCCCACGAGTTCCTCCAAGATCAGCTTTAATTAAATTATGTGCCATTCTGCGAAATACAGCCAAGTTCTCCGCTGCATGCCCAGTGCTCGCTTGACTTGCGTCTTCTAAGAAGACAACATCCATGGTCCAATGTAAATTGTTTTCGATTCCCCAGTGACTTCTTGCTCCGTTTCCAGCTTTTTCCGGGCTTAAAATTAAATTCGAAATATAATAGCGTTTTTCCTGGGAAATTTTACCCTTTATCTCCCGGCGGCAAGTCACTTCAATCAACGAACTCAAATCCCGCCAGCGATCTTTGACTTTTGCATCCAACCACTCTAGTTGGTTGGTAACGACAACCTTCCTCTCCTCGATTCTTCCATGTCCCTTTTCACAACTAGTTGATGCAGCGCATTCTGCCTCCGCATATCCCACTTCTTCTGCCTGGGCAAAAAAATTCTGCGCTTCATCATGTAATGTTCCTTGGTTCCCCTTCAAGGCTATCATGTAATTGCCATTCTGATCACGTATCTGGTCCGTGATTTCTGTTTGGCATCCAGCCGCATCTATTGTGACCATTGCTCCCTTGATATCGATCGTTTTCAGTAACTCAGGAATTGCTGTAATCTCATTTGATTTCTCTTCCGTTTTCACTTGACCCAATAGGAGTCCCCAGCAGTTTCCCACGCCGCAACCAAATGCACCGGTTGCTTGTGAGAAGCCCCTCTAAGTCGTTTTCCATCAATAGCAATAATTCGCTCTTTTATCTCACTGGGAAGAGAATTGATCCAGTTGATAAACGCATCCTGAAGTTGTTTTGGATTCAGTCGGGTGAGAAGCCACCAGAAAACGGAATAACTTGGAGCTCGATCCACTCCTAACAGTCGCTGAAACAAGCCGATTTTTATCTCTGCATATTCGTGGATTTGAGTAATTGCATTGGCTCCCGCTATGATCGCGCAGAGAACGATCACCAATAAGCTCACGAGCGGATAAGAGTTGTTGTCTTGGGTCCTAGGATCTTCTACCTCCTTGAATCCGCTCTTTACGCATGCAGCAAATGCCTCGCTGTCAATAATTTGGTCAATTTCAGAATAGGCGTCTTTGGTGTTTTTCTTGCTCATAGTATCCCCGCTTTTTGTGGATATATGATCAAGTATACATTATTCACTATCAAGAATTTTTAGAGAAAAGCCCCTGACCGAAGATCTACTTTCATGCAATTTCCCTGAAAAACTTTGCGATCACCGGGAAAATTTTTTACTTATCGACAAATTAAATTTAAAAATTGAAATAAAGCCCATCTTAGAATTAAGATTGGGGCTCAGGACTGTTGATGCGATGAAAATTCAAGCCCCTCTACATTCACCCCCTCTTGCTTCCTCGATCAACTCGAGCACCGCTATTTTTCGGTGGGAGGTTTCTTCAAAATGTCAAGACAATGCGCTGCTGACAGGATTGGTGCTCTGCATTGCCAGCGCTGCATATTCAATTTTATTTTTAAAATCGATGGCAGCGGCCATCTCTTTTCTGGCACTTGGCATTCTTTTGAGCTGGACCTGTTATTGGGTGCGCAATGACAACAAAGATACGTCGCTTCAAAACACCTTAGAAACGCTGAAACAACACAACCGGCAGCTCCAAGACACACAAGAAAAAATGCAGATAGCTGCAGAAGAGCTCGAAAAGAGGCATGAACAGATCCAAGAGACCAACACCCAGTTGCATCAAAACATCGCCTCTTTGAACCTGACAACAGAGCATCTACGCACTGAAAATGGGAATATCACAGCAAGCCACCAACAATTAACGGAGCAACTCCATCAGTTAGAGCAACTGAATCGAAACTTATCCGACGGCGCCGACAAGGTCCAGAGGGCAGTCCCCCTCATTAAAGCACAGGTTGCACGCTTTACTAAAGAAAACCTTTCCTTGGGAAGAGAACTCAACGTTTTAAGTGTAGAGAGCATCGGGCTGAACCGAGAAACGCAAAGATTAGCCGCGACAAAAGATGGCGTCGATAGGATCTTTGACAAGGGGATCCAAGAGCTCTCAGAACAGATCGACCGGGCAAATGCCTTGCCTTCCTCCCTATTCACCTCTTTTAAAGAGCAAAACCAAGCCCTTGATCAAGAGCTCAACGCTCTGATTAAAACAAATGGCGAATTAAAACAGACAGAAGAGGCAGTGACCAGGAGAAATGGGGAACTGAGGGATCTAGACAAAAGTCTCATGCAAAAAACTTCTGACTTAAAAAGCATCGAAAGGCAATTGAGTCAGATGCTCCATCAATTCGATAGCGCTAAGAGAGGCCTTGAAGCTGCAAATTGCAAAACTAGAAATCTTCAGGAAGAATACTCCCAGCTAGAATACAAAGTAGATAATGCCAAAAATGAACTGCTCTGCCTAAATGAAAAGCTCAAGGACGAGGAAGTCCAATTGCGGACGGATATAGAGCGCTTAAAGCAGGATCAACAGCACCATCTTCTAGAGGTGCAAAAGAAAATTGATGAGAAAATTGCAGAATTTGAACAAAAAAAGCAGGGGACCTCAGAGCTTGATAGGAGAAGAGAGGTTCAAGAAATAAATATTCAAATTGAAAACAATTAGGCAGAACCTTATAATCTGGTTTCCCGGTCTGGGCTCTACCCATTTCTAAGGAGCTGATTTCACTAGATAAAACCGTCTAGAATGAGGTGAAAGCGGCCCCCGAGCAATGGCACAAGCTCCAGTTATTAAGAAGAATCACATTCAGAGGGCTCTCTAACATGTTCGGATTTCTGAAAAAAGTTTTTGGAACTGCTCAAAGCCGCCTCATCAAAAAATACAATAAGATTGTCGCTGAGGTCAATCGATGGGAAGAAAAATTTCAGTCCCTGTCCGATGAAGAGCTTCGCAACAAAACACTTGAATTCCGCAATCGCCTCAAAAACGGAGAAGCTCTCGACGCTTTACTCCCCGAGGCCTATGCCGCCGTCAAAAGCGCCTGCCGCAGACTATGCGGGACACAGGTCGAGTTTTCTGGATACCACCAAAAATGGGATATGGTTCCCTATGATGTGCAGATGATCGGCGGGATTGCCATGCATTATGGCGCGATCGCAGAGATGCAGACAGGTGAGGGAAAGACTCTCACCGCCTCCATGCCGCTCTACCTCAATGCCCTGACAGGCAAACCCGTCCACCTTGTCACAGTCAACGATTACCTGGCAAAACGGGACTGCCAGTGGATCGGCGCTATCTTTCAGTTTCTCGGGCTTAAGGTCGACCATCTGATCAACTCCACCCCCCACCACCTGCGCAAGAGAGTCTACCAGGCGGATATTGTCTATGGAACAGCGTCAGAATTTGGATTCGACTACCTCCGCGATAACTCGATGGCCCAGAGCAAGGAGGACCAATGCCAACGGGGCCACTATTTTGCCATCGTCGATGAAATCGACTCGATCCTAATCGATGAAGCGCGCACCCCCCTCATCATTTCCGGGCCTGCCCCCGCCTCTAGACAAATGTACGACACTCTCAAAGACGACGTGGCCAACCTCGTCCGGCATCAACGCGATTTGTGCAACACACTGGCAAGCGATGCGCGCAAAACTCTCGAAAAACTCGGCAGCCTCGAAGAAGCTCCCCAAGAAAAAAAGCTCACTAAAGAGCAAGAAAACCGAAGAAAGAGACGCTCTTCGCAAGCTATGGCTTGTCGGTAAAGGCACTCCTCAGAACAAGATCATCAAAAGAATCCGAGAAAACCCCACATTAAGGGCCCAAATCGAAAAATGGGACACCTACTATTACGGTGACACCAACAAAGAAGAAAGAGCCAAAACCTTAGCGGAGCTCTTTATCATTGTCGATGAGCGGGCAAACGAATTTGAACTGACCGATAAAGGGATCCAACAGTGGCTTGAAGATAACAGAGAAAAGGTCGCCTCGGATGATTTCGTCATGCTCGATCTTGGCCATGAATATGCAAAAATCGATCAGAACCCCGAACTTCAGCGAGCAGGAAAAACTCCACCAAAAAGTGCAGCTTCGCGAAGAAGATGCCAGGCGAAAAGAGCGCACGCACAATTTAAGACAAATGCTCCGCGCCCATCTAATGATGGAAAAAGATGTCGATTACATCGTCTCTGAAGATAAAATCGTCATCATCGACGAAAACACAGGACGCCCCCAACCTGGTCGCCGATTCTCCGACGGACTGCACCAAGCGATTGAGGCAAAAGAAGGAGTTCTATCCAAGGGGAAACACAGACTTATGCGACCATCACCCTGCAAAATTACTTCCGCCTGTATCACCAAACTCTCCGGCATGACCGGAACCGCCATGACAGAGGCCAATGAGTTCAAAGAGATCTATCAACTCGAGGTCCTTGCGATCCCCACCCACCGCTCTGGACAGCGCGTAGATGCTGATGATGAGATCTACATGACCGAAAGGGAAAAATACAACGCCATCCTCAAAGACATCCAAGAAACGCACGCTTCAAGGCCGTCCGATTCTCATTGGCACTGAGTCGGTTGAAGTTTCTGAAAAGCTCTCCCGCATCCTCAAGCAAAACAAACTGGAGCACACAGTCCTCAATGCCAAGAACCACGCCAGTGAAGCGGAGATCATCGCCAATGCCGGATCGCCCGGTGCCATCACTGT
Source organism: uncultured Acidobacteriota bacterium (assembly GCA_963796135.1). GTDB lineage: Bacteria > Chlamydiota > Chlamydiia > Chlamydiales > Rhabdochlamydiaceae > CAJCIW01. Next base: position 4,737 of record CAWCKK010000026.1, read on the forward strand.
GGCCACCAACATGGCAGGAAGAGGAACCGACATTAAGTTAAAGCAAGGCGTCCCAGCCATCGGCGGGCTCCACGTCATTGGCACAACGCGCCACCAATCCCGCCGCATCGACCGACAGCTGCGCGGCAGGTCAGGGCGCCAAGGAGATCCGGGCTCATCTAAGTTCTATGTCTCCTTTGAAGATCAGCTCATGCGCCTTTTCACATCCCCTCGCATCACTGCTTTCCTCCAGCGCTTCCGTCCCCCCGAAGGAGAGGCCATTTCAGCCAAGGTCCTCAACAAATCCATCGAGACCGCCCAAAAAAGAGTGGAACAGCGCAACTACACCATGCGCAAGCACACTCTTGAATACGACGATGTGATGAACAAGCAAAGGACAGAGATCTACACATTCCGCAATGAAGTTCTCCATATCGACGACACCCTCTCACTGGCCCGCCAGCTCTTGGATGAGATCTGCTCTGAGATGTGCCGTCAGTTTTTCACCTCCCGCAGCACACAAGGCGGCTGGAACCCAGAAGGGTATCGCCAGTGGCTCATCTCCCACTTTCCCCTTTCGTTTGCCCCCAATGAGTTCGACGATGATTATTTAAAGCTCGAAGACATCGAAAAGCTGGCATCGAGCAAGGTGCTGCTGGCCTTTGACCACAAACTTAGCCACGAAGCCCAAAAGATTGCAAAAGCTCAAGAGCAATTTGTCACCCCCCCCCCATCAAAAAATGCATCCGGAGCAAATCTTAAGAGAGGTCGTCCGCAACTTGCTCATCCGCAACGTCGACCGCCTCTGGCAAGAGCACCTGCTCCATATCGATCACCTCCGTACCGAGGTGCACATTCGCTCTGTCGGACAGAAGGACCCCCTCCTCGAATTTAAACACGAAGCCTTTGCCCTCTTTGACTCCCTCACCCTCAGAATGAAGCAGGAGATTGCCCACGCCCTCTTTAAGTTTGAGATGCTCACCCCAGAGGTCCCCGATCAGCACAAGCCCGCGCGCCTTCGCCCCGCCGCCCACCGCCCCCTTGTCGACCTCTCCCTCATGCCCGAGCTAGAAAAGCTCGCGCCCTCCCAAGCCGAAGACCAAACTGGCGAGCCCGCCTGGAACTAGCGATCGAGTAGCTAGAGGGAGCCTTCCAGTTCTAGCAGCACTTAGGAGCCCTAGAATTTTTTCTCAACCAAGCTAACGACTTTGCCAAAACTTTTCATTTTTAGCTGGCCAGTATAAACTCTAGAAAAGTCATTAGACATCTTGCGTAACCTGCTTTGTTTGAAAAATTTGCGCTTTTTGGTCCATTCCTTACAAAACCTTTTCGCCATGTGTTTACACATGGCGAAAAGGTTTTGTAAGGAATGGACCAAAAAGCGCAAATTGATCAAGAAAATGAGGTTGCGCAAGATGTCTATTTTTTAACTCACGATGCGGCCATCCTCCAGGCGCACGATTCGATCTGCAAAGCTGCTGATGCGCAAATCGTGGCTGACGACGATGACCGTTTTACCATTTTTATCGACAATCGAGCGGAGCAATTCCATCACTTTGGCTCCCGTCTCGTGGTCTAGGTAGCTTGTCGGCTCATCGCAGACGATCAGATCGGGGTCGTGGATCAAGGAGCGAGCGATGGCGACCCTCTGCTGCTGGCCGCCTGAGAGCTGGTTGGGGGAGATATCGGCTTTTTCGGCAATGCCGACGCTAGAGAGGAGCTGGCGTGCCTTTTGCAGAGCAAGGTGTTTATCTACGCCTTGAATGAGGAGGGGAATGGCGACGTTTTCTGCGCTTGTGAGCATGGGGATGAGGTTGAATGCCTGGAAGACAAACCCGATATGCTTTCCACGGTACTTTGTCTTGTCTGCATCGGACATGCGATTGAGATTGAGGTTGGCGACCAAGCACTCGCCTTGGGTCTGGGTTAAGATTCCTGCGATCACAGAGATCAGCGTTGTCTTCCCAGAGCCGGATGGGCCCATCAAGATCAAGAGCTGCTTTTCTGCGATCTCTAGGTCGATGCCGCGCAAAGCCTCGACGATAGATTCCCCTTCTCCATATGTTTTTGTTATGTTTTTGCAAACAACAGCAGCTGGCATCTTCTCTCCTAACTCTTAAAGACAATGGCTGGGTCGATACGCACGACTTTGATGACGCTAAAGATCGCTGCAATCAAGCAGATCAGGAGCAAAGAAAGGCAGCTAAACAGATACAGCCACCAAGGCATGCTAAAAGAAAGCTCTGTCCCGCGCAGAGCCCAACCAAAAAGGGCAGCGCCCCCCACGCCAATCCCCCAACCTACAGCGCTCACCATGAGCGCTTGAATCACTACCATTTTGACAAGCAATCCATTGCTTGCGCCCATGGCTTTAAATGTCCCGAAATAGGGCAAGTTATCTAAGGTGAAATTAAAAAATGTCTGCCCTGCGATTGCAACGCCAATAATGAAACCAAGGGCGATCGCTACAGCAAAGTTGACGACGATCCCTGTGTATTTTGCGTAGTAGAGCATCGTCAGCTTCTGAAAGCCCCACCGAGTGTAAGCAGCGTAGCCTGTGAGAGAGCGGATCCTTTCACACACCTCTTCAGGGTTCTTGCCTGGCTTGGATTTAACGAGGATAAAGGAGAGCTCGTCTCGAACCAAAGGAGCATAGGTCGTCGCCCTCCCATAAGTCGTGTAGACGACAGGTTGAGATTGAAACGTGCGCGATGTTTTGCAAATACCTGCGACATAAGCGCGCCTATCGTTGAGCTCCATCACATCTCCAACGCGCAAAGGAACTGTGAAGAGGCCCTCATTTGTGGCAAGCTTGGTATTTGCCCCGACCTGATCGACAAAGATCGCATCGGGAAAGTGCAAATCGGGCATGCATCCTTCCACCATCTTCGGCGGACCTCCGATCAGGGTGGCGTCGTCGATGCCGATCAAGATACATGTCTGAAAAACCCCGTTGCGCAACCGGGCTGGAATCAGCCCTTTGTACATGGGCACTGCCCAGTCGACCTCATCGAGACTGCGTATCCGGTAGAGCACGGTTTCTTTCATCCCCTTGATGTCATCGACAAACTGCACGCTTTTATCCATGACCCAGATATCAGGCTGAGAGGTGTCGGTGATGAAGCCAAAGGTGCGTTTCATGATGCCCACGAAAATGGCGCCCTGCTGCGAGATGATAAAAGAGGCAAAGCTCAAGGCGACGACAAGCCCTAAGTATTTGAGCCGATCTCCGATGAGCATTTTTAAGGCGATGCCGAACATTGCCAATCTCCTCCCAAAGCCTTGTAAAGAGCGACCAAATCACTGGCTAATGCCTGTTGGCTCTGAATCAAACTCATATCGGAATTGATTAAGGTCTTCCAGGCCTGCAAAAACTGCCATTCATCCACAAGGCCGGAGTCAAATAAATCTTCCGTCAAAATTAAGGCCCGGGCATTGGCTTCTCTTTGGTACTCAAAGTCGCAAGCGCGTTTGCGCTCTTCAAAATAAGCGACAAGAGCCCCTTCGACATCTTGAAGGGCCGAGATCACTGTCTGCTCATAGGCCAAAAGAGCTTGCCTTTGCAAGGAATTCTGGACAGCCACTTGCGCCCTGGTCCTTCCAAAATCCAGCAAGTCCCAATTCAAAGAGGGTCCGACATTCCAATACCGGCTGGGCAAAATGAACCATTTGTTCAACCGGTTGCTCTCAAAGCCGACAGTGTTTCCGGTCAAATAAATGTGGGGAAATAAGTCAGCCACAGCCACCCCAATCTGCTCGGTTGCAGCGGCAAGCTGTCTTTCGACTGTCCGGATATCGGGTCTTCTGCGGAGCAAATCAGAGGGCAGCCCTGCGGGCACCTTCTCCATGGCAGAGGGGATCTTAGCCACCGTTTCAAAAGTAGCCGCAAACCCCTCGGGATGCTTGCCTAAGAGGACAGCCAGCGCATAGATCTCCTGCTTTAGGGCAGCTTCCATCGGGGGCAGCGCTGCTAAATCCGCCTCTAAAGAGGCGATCAAATTCTCTACTTGGATCTGATTGTCCAAGCCCGCATCTAAGAGGACCTCGGAAAGCTCCAACTGACGCTCATCTGCCCAAATCCGATCCTTCCATAGCTTGATCTGCTGTTGCAAAGACCGGATGCCTATGTAGCCGCGGACAACCTCGGCAATCACTGTGATCAGAACGCCTTGTGCAGATTCTTTGCTAGCTTGCCAAAGATCGCGCGCAGCTTCTCTATTGCGCCGGAATTTTCCAAAGAAGTCCAGCTCCCAAATCGCATCAAAACCTATCTGAAAAAAATTCTGCGTCGCCCCTGCGATCGGGAAATTATCTCCGGCTACAACGCTCGCAGGAGAAGAGCCGGTTGCAGTTGAATTGAGCAAAGAGGAGGAGGTGAAGAGGTTATCGCTAAAATGCGCCCGGGTCGCTGCGGCATTCAGATCGATCTCGGGCCAAAGATAGGAGCGCTCCACCCTGTATTTGGCCCTTGCCTCGACAATCTGCTCCAAGGCAATCCTCCAATCGTAATTGCCTTGGACAGCCTCTTGCACTAACCGATTTAAAACGGGATCGTCGAAATGCTTCCACCAACCGACAAGATCCTGATCAGAAAGGGGTTCATCCTCTTTTTTTTCTTCAAAGGACATCGGCATCTGCACATCGGGCTTATGGTAGTTTGGGCCTACCGTGCATCCAGTAAGAAAAAGCAGGATTAAGAAATAGCCCCTCATGCCTTTTTCTCTTTGGAGGGCATCGGATCCGCTTCAATATACACGTCCAAAAGCTGGCCTGTATAAACCGGCAGATTTCCTTTTTCAAACCGGTAGAGCACCTGAAGCACACGGGTGTCGATTCTTTCAATCGTAGCCCCTGTAAACGAGGTTTTGGGCAAGATGTAGGGCTCAATCCTTTCAAAACGCATCGGGAAATGAATCCCGGCATTTCCCCGGACAAAGGCGGTTGCCCTAGCCCCTTTGCAAAATCGCCAGGCATCTTCCTCGTCGATGTCGATACGCATCTGCATCGGCGCTAAAGTTCCCATCAAGATCAAGGAAGTGTCTAAATTTACGTAAGATTGGGTCAGATTATAGGAATTTTGCGGATAGATTTCCCCAACATGGGCGTTGACCTGCAAAATCTTTCCATCTACAGGAGCGCGCACTTTTGAGCGCTCGATATCGGTTTCAATCTGAAACAGCTGCCCTTTGACCACCTCAACCTGCTGTTCTGCCTCTTTCATGGAGTAGTAGGCCATGGAATAGGCTTGCTCGCTGACGGCTTTTTTATCAGTCAAACGCTCGTAAAAAGAAAATTGCGTTTTTAAATTTTCAAAACTCACAACGGCCGCCTCGAGCTGGCTTAGAGCCGTCTGTTTTTGCGCTTCCAGATGGCGAGTGTCGAGTTGAAGCAGCGGGTCGCCGGCTTTGACATCATCCCCCTCGACCACATAAATCTCTGTGACAAGCTCTATAAAAGGGGTTCCAATGGCGATATTTTCTGTAGAAGCCTCGATCATCCCCGCTCCGTAAATGGCATGCTCATAAGGAGATCTCGGCGGCTGAGAGGGAATTGGAGCAGGCTTTTCTTGCTTGCTGCTCCAAAATACAGCAAGCAATCCAAAAATAGCTCCGGAAACAGCAATTGCAGGAAGTAAATATTTGCGCAGCATCATCGATAGAGCCCTTTGTCTACCGAGGGAATATAGACAGAATCCAAAAATCCGTCAAATCAGATCTTTTAGCTTTTTGAAACCAAAAAACAAAAGAGGCAAGCCTGCTAGGCAATAGACAAACCAGTAACTGCTATCCCATTCTAGACGCAAAAAACCCTGATCGCAAAACAAAAGCTGCAGCAACCCCAGCATCAGCAATTGCGCGCTTAAGGAGAGCAATAAAATCGGTAAAAAGCTGCTTTTGCCCTCATCTGCCTGGGGCTCCTCTGTTTGAACAGGAACCGTCGGGGCTCCCAAGGCCATCGAAGGGGGGTTGAATCGCTTTTCAGTCATAGGATCCTGCAAGGGTTTTGTTGTGTTAGAAGTTCCTTTACCCATATAAGGAGGGGGATAGAGACTGGCAAGGCTATCCTGTAAAGAGCGATGAGGAGTCTCTTTTTGAGCGTTTAGAGCTGTCTGCTGCAAGCTGCAATAAGGGCAGACATCAGCGTCGAAGGGAATCCTCCCCTCGCAACTGACACACATTTTCTGGCGATCTTTCAAAGACATAATACCTGATTATGGGATTCGAAGGCATAATTGTCCACAAAGTCGAGGTCAAAGCCAAAAAATCTTCTCACCTGGAAAAGCCATGGCGGCTTTTTAGGACAATCGCATAGAATAGGGGAAAAAACGGAGACGGCCCTGTTTATGGAACAAGCAAATTTTGATCTTGCCGTCATCGGCTCAGGCCCTGGCGGCTACGTCGCTGCCATTAAAGCTGCCCAAATTGGACTAAAGGTTTGCCTCATAGAAAAGGGCCCCTTAGGCGGCACTTGCTTGAACGTCGGCTGCATCCCGACAAAGACGCTGCTTTCCAATGCCGATGTCATGCACAAGGTTCTTCATGCGGCAGAATATGGAATTACAGTGGGTTCTATCGCCTTTGAGTACGGCAAAATGACAGAGCGCAAAAACGCTGTGATCGACAAAATCAGGCAAGGGCTTAACACCCTGATCGGCTCTAATGGGATCACAATCTTCTCTGGGATGGCGGAGTTTGTCTCTCCTAGGCAAATCAAAGTTAAAGGAAAGGACAATGTCCTTATCTATGCCGCAAAGACCATCATCGCAACCGGATCAGAGCCTCTGGACATCCCTGCACTCCCCTGCGACCACAAGCGGGTATTCAACTCGACATCGATCTTGGATTTGAAAACGCTTCCGAAAACCCTTGCGATCATCGGAGGGGGCTATATCGGCTGTGAGTTTGCCTCTCTTTTTTCCGATTTAGGCGTCAGCGTCCGCATTTTAGAAGCGCTTCCCTCAATTGTGATGCTCCAAGGAAAAGCGTTGGCCGAGTCGCTTACTCGCGCCTTTATCAAAAAGGGGATTGCTATTGAGACAGAGGTTGTCGTCGAGGGGATTGAGCACCTACCAGACGGCTTGAGGGTTCTTCTCAAGGGGAAAGATCCGATCGCATGCGACATGGCCCTTGTCTCAATCGGAAGAAAAATTGTCTCTTGCGATCTTTGCTTGGAAAAAGCGGGGATTGCCCTTGGAGATAAGGGATCTATCCCCGTCAATGACAAGATGGAGACAGCGGTTGCTGGCATCTATGCGATCGGGGATGTCACCGGCAAGTACATGCTAGCCCACGTGGCTTCCCACCAGGGGATTGTCGCCGCTTCAAATGCCGCCGGACAGACCATGCGCATGCACTACAATGCTGTACCGGCTGTGATCTTTACCCACCCTGAAATCGCAACTGTCGGGATGACGCTCGAGCAGGCTAAAGAAGCCGGCTATGACGCTGCAATAGGCAAGTTCCCCTTTCAGGTCCTGGGGAAGTCGATCGCAGCCATAGAGACAGAGGGGTTTGCACAAGTTGTCGTCGATCGGGCAAATGGACAGATTTTAGGCGCGCAAGTTGTGGGAAGCCAAGCCTCGACTTTAATTGCCGAAATGGCTCTTGCCATCGCAAATGAACTCACTCTGGATTGCATTACAGACACCATCCACGCTCACCCCACTGTTGCCGAAGCGTGGCTCGAGGCTGCTTTAGTTGCCAATAACACCCCTATCCACCTTCCTCCCAAAGGAAAAAAATGACCACCCAAGAATTTCCTGAGACAGCTCCTAAGGTCAAAGTCAATAAGGCTGCCGGTTTCAACAGCTCCTCAGAGACTACCCCTGGGAGATTTCCTTCTTGGCTTCACCGAAATTTGCCCAAAGGGGGTAACCTTTTTCAAACAAACGGCATTCTCAAAAAGCATCGGCTCAATACCGTCTGCGAGGAAGCTAAATGCCCCAACCGCTTTGAATGCTACTCCAACAAGACAGCGACATTTTTAGCCCTTGGCAAAGCGTGCACCCGCAATTGCGGCTTTTGCGACATCGACTTTACAAAAAGCCCCGCATCACCAGAGGCCGATGAGCCGTTGCGCATCGCTCTTTGCACCCAAGAACTCGGCCTTAAGCACCTTGTGATCACCATGGTGGCAAGGGATGATCTCCAAGATGGAGGCGCCTCTCACATCGCAGAGATCATTCGGACAGTGCGCACATTATGCCCCGGGATCTCCATTGAAACCCTCACCTCTGATTTCTGTGGAAACAAAGAAGCGCTGGATATCGTCCTCAAGGAAAAACCCGATGTCTTTAACCACAACATCGAAACGGTAAGAGAGCTTTCCCCGAGGGTCAGGCACAAGGCCTCCTATGAGCGCACCCTTTTGGTGTTGAAGTATGCCAAATCCACAGGCCTTGCCCCCCACATTAAATCGGGGATGATGGTCGGTCTTGGAGAGACAAAAGATCAAGTGGAACAGACCATCTGCGATCTGATCGATGCTGGCTGCGACATCATCACGATGGGGCAATACCTACAGCCCGATCATCACAAACTGCTCGTCAAGGAGTTTGTCACACCTGAGCAGTTTAAACACTACGAGCAATTCGGCTACTTGAAAGGGGCCAAGCAGATGTATTGCGGTCCCTTTGTCCGCTCGAGTTATCACGCCCATGAAGTTAAAAATCTGGCCGCAGAAAGCCTGTAGCTCGGACTTTGACCCACTCCTATAACTCATTAGACATCTTGCGTAACCTGCTTTGCTTGAAAAATTTGATGATTTTTCAAGCAAAGCAGGTTACGCAAGATGTCTATTCGAGCCCCGTTTCAGAAGCTAATTGATATTTAATTTAATAAGTAATATAAATATAAATTGAATCTCAAGCGAGAGGGTCGCGTGTCCCCCGGCAAATATCCCCATAAAGAACTGATGCATCAGGTCGCAAGCATTGTTCTTGCAGGGGGTCAGGGGAACTCGTTTATACCCGTTGACACAGACCCGTTGCAAGCCGGCTGTCTGCTTCGGAGGGCGCTACCGGCTCATCGACATCCCCATCTCTAACTCCCTCAATGCGCACATCCATCGGATCTTTGTCATCTCCCAGTATTTTGCCTCAGCTCTTCAGCAGCATATTCTCGAAACCTACCAGCTCGACTATTTCCGCCAATCGAAAATTCAGATGCTCTGCCCCGAAGAAACGCCCTATCGACAGCATTGGTTTAAAGGGACAGCTGACGCTGTGAGGCAAAATCTCGAGCACCTCGAGGCAGCCCCGGTGGAATACTTTCTGATCCTCTCAGGAGATCAGCTCTACAATATCAATTTCACAGAGATGCTCGCCTTTGCCAAAAAGCAAGATGCAGACATTGTCATCGCATCGATCCCGGTTGAGGAAAAAGAAGCAAAAAGGATGGGACTTGTCAAAATAGATGCCAATTGCAATATCGTGCAATTTTGCGAAAAACCCACCGACCCTAACCTTTTAAAGCCGTTTACTTTGGGAAAAGAATTTTTAAATGGACATTCGATCTTGCATCCTGAAAAACCCCATTACCTAGCTTCCATGGGGATTTACGTCTTTAAGAGGCAGGCCCTTTTTGACCTTGTCAAAGAACAAGGGGATGACTTTGGAAAAGACCTCATCCCCATCCAAGTCAAAAAGGGGAAAGCAATGTCGTATGTCTATCGAGGCTACTGGGAAGATATTGGAACGATTGCTTCCTATTATCAGGCAAGCTTGGCCCTGACCCGCTTAGAGCATTGCCTGAACACTTACGATGACAACAATCCGATCTTTACCCACCCCCACAACCTCCCCAGCCCATTAATACAGGACACGCAGGTGAGCTCCTCGATCATCAGCCAAGGGGCGATTGTGTATGCCAAAGAGGTCTGCAACAGCATCATCGGCGTGCGCATTAAGATTGATAAAGGGTCCACTATCCGCAATTCGATCCTGCTCGGCACTCTTTTCAATGAACCCCAAAGCCTGGCAGAGTCGCTAGCCAAGGAAAACTACGCCGTCGGCAAAAATTGCATTCTCGATAAGGTCATCCTCGACGAAAACGCGTGGATTGGAAATGACGTGCAGCTTACAAATAAAAACCATCTAGAACACTTCGATGGCCATGGCATTTTTATCCGCGATGGGATTATCATCGTCACTTCGGGGACAAAGGTTCCCGATGGTTTTACCCTTTGAGAACTTATGTCTGTTTGGGCCTTATCCGACCCGCATCTTTGCTTTGGCGTCCCGGAAAAGACGATGGAGGCCTTTGGCCTCAATTGGCATCAGTACACAGAAAAAATAGAGGGCCACTGGAAACAATCGATCTCCCCCGACGACCTTGTGCTGCTGCCCGGCGACATTTCTTGGGGCATGCAACTAGAGGAGGCCCTTGTCGACCTCAAATGGATTCACTCCCTTCCCGGCACTAAGGTGATCTTGCGCGGCAACCACGACTACTGGTGGCCCTCTTCTGCAAAACTCACTAAAATACTCCCCCCTTCGATTCGCTTCATTCACAATAACGCATTCCTATGGAAACAGATCGCTATTGGGGGAGCAAGGCTATGGGACACTAAAGAGTATCACTTCCAGCAATTCATAGAGTTTCAGCAGAATCCCCGCGCAAAGTTTAAAACAGCAGAACAGCTTGCCCAAGAAGCCCAAGAAGCAGAAAAAATCTTCGCCCGAGAACTCCAGCGCCTGACTTTAAGCCTATCCCAACTGCCGCAAGAGGCGCCAATTAAAATCGCCCTCACCCACTACCCGCCGATTGGAGCGGATCTTGCCCCATCGCAGGCCTCTAAAATCCTCGAAGATTTCCATATCGACATCTGCGTTTTTGGGCACTTGCACAATGTGAAAAAAAGAACACTCCCTTTTGGAGAGGCAAGAGGGGTCAAGTATATTTTTGCCTCATCTGATTATCTCGACTTCATCCCGCTGAAGATCTGCTGACCAAATGGGATAGGGAATCAATTGCCTTATCTTTAGGATCTATGGGCTTGTCCACAGAATGCAAAGCCCTTTCTTGCAGCAAGCTCTTAACCAGAGCCTCTTCCACATCCCGATCTAAGCAGCGATAATATTCAGCGACGATGATAAGCAGATTTTGCAGCTGCTCTTCCCTTTCAAGCAAAGGCAACGCTTGCCTGATTGCCTGCATAAACAAGCGGACATCGCCGTGGTGAATTAAGCTTTCCGCAACGCGCAAAAGCAAATCGACATCGGGTTGATCGCTGAGCTCCTCGAGAATCCTGCCGTAGAGGATATTAGACTCTTCAAGGTCGGAAAAGGCAAACAGCTTAGCGCGCAGCAGGTCAAAACGCCTTTTATCCCCTGAGTAATCAAAGAAGGCATCGAGAAGCTCTGATCCATAGAGAAGATTTCCTTCATCGATCTGATCCCAGATGTAATCGCAAATAAAATTCTCAAGGTCATGAGCGCAATAACTTGCAATCTCTGCGAAAATAGACTGTTTGGACCCACTCTTATCGGAGATATCATCCAAAAGATCTTGTAAAAACGACAAAGCCCTTTGCAGCGCCTCTTCATCTTCCAGGACCCCCTGATCGTAAAAATCAATCAACTGATCCAGCCCATCGCAAAAAACAGAAAGGCACATTTTTTCTGGCAGCAGCCGTTTCCACAACTCAAAAAGGATTAAGTAGACCCTATCTTTGTCCTCTGAGTCCTCCTCTTCTAAAAAGACGCAATCGACAAGCTCCTCCGGGCTACTGCAGTTTTCTGCATAGAGGTTAAAGCTTTGCTCATCTAAAATGACCCCTAAACTCTTTAAGTTTGAGAACAACTCTTCGATGCTTACATTCTGCAAATCCTCAATCTGCCACTGCTTCACATGGGGATTGCGATCGTCAATCCAACTCATCCTAAGAAGATTGAAAAGAGCTTTGCCTTTAAGTTCCATAAAAAGACCACACCTGCGATTAATACCATCTCACGGCAAACAGGTTATCCCGACGCGGATATCCCGTCAACACCGCACCTTCCTGCTGCTCGAGCTGATGATCGGGCTTTTTCTTCTGGCGATGTGCGCCCTGCCCCTCTGCCAGATCCCGACCCAAGCCCTAAAAAGGGCGTATAAGAGCAGCTACAGCATCCAAGCCAAAAGGATTGCCGATCTTGCCTTTGCAAAAATTCTAGAGCAGTTGTACCAGAACAAAATCCCTTGGAAAGAACTCTCCAGCGGCAAAGACAAAAGCGCAGTTGTGTTAAATGATACGGTCGATATTTTCTTCAACCCGCAAAGCAAAGCTAAAGACACTTTTAAGTTTGTTCTCCTCGGCACCCTCTATTCAACAGGCAAAAAAGCATCCGACGGGCAGCAATGGCGCCTTGTCACCTTCCGCTTGACAATCACCCCTGAGCAAAAAGGGTTTAAACCCTTTGCCGGCAAAAAAACTTGGGCGGACTCCCGTGTCTATACCTATCAAGTGATCGTCTCCAAGACCGGCCCCCCAGCCATTAGAGAAATTTAAAAGTTATTTGGTCTGGACTTTAGCCTTCACCTTTAGAGGCATCCGGATTGAATTGATTTTTAAATGGTGACATCTCAACTTTATTTTAGCCATTGGAGGGAGCTGATTAAATTAAAATAAAAAGCTTGCAAATTAAAACAGCGAACATTAATTAAACTTTACAATTTGATACCGTTCAAAGCCATCTAAGACAGAAAGGGTTAAACAATCATTTAACCAGCTTAAAGTGCCAAGGTTTTGCGCTTTACCTACAGGAAGCTCCACAAGGCGGTGGCCGGTATTGGTATCGAAAATGACAATATAACCGCCTTCACTAGCGGCTTGGCCAGATCTCTGATCGGTCTTCTTTAACTCTGCTGTGACTGCAAGAAACTGCCCCCAGAGAGCAGCATTAGAATCAAAGTCGTAATGATAGTACCCATCGTCTGCAATACCGTCGAGGTTTAATGACACCTGTTGGCCTGATCGCGTATTGTAAATGCATGCAGGGGTCAGTTCCCAATGATCGCGGGTTGGCGCACTCAAAAATAAGCAATGACCGCTCGGGGATAGGCCGGAAGAGTGGTCACAGACAAGTATTTCTTTTAATGACTTCATATCAAAGAGGGTTTGTTTCCCTGTACTTTCATCGTATACGCTAACACAGGACCCGACTGCGCTAATGTCAATTGCATGCTCACCTGCTTTCAGAGGATGCTGGCAATGGGAACCTGGCCGATTTAAATCCCAAACCTCCATCTGGCGGCGTGCCTGCTGGTCTTTATGGACACAAACAAGCAACCCGGCATCCTCATTGACAACCAAGTAATCGATCCGAGGGGCAAATGACCTTTGCCGCAAACAACAGATAGCGCGTATGTTCTTATCTAAAGCTCCCAGATCGACGAAGCATTTTCTGAAAGAAGTGCGATTGACAAAGGTCATGACCTCATCTGAGGAATAATAGGCTATGTATTCGGCTCCGACATACGGGATCAGCTGTTCTGAACCATATTGTTTTAAAATCGCATTGTCGATTGTATATGCATAGGGGGTGTTATTTTTCACATCCCAAATGGACACCCTGCGCCGATTGGTCGCTTCCTGATGCATCAAGCAAAGAACGCCTTGAGCAAAAAGATCCACAGTCTGCTTTGTAGAGGTTTGAATCACATTTTCTATTGTCCGAAAAAGAATGCTTTTTTCCATGTCCCAAATAGAGGCATCAATAGAGCCTAACTCTTTCTTGAAGACCAAAGTGACGAGAAATTTCTTATCCAAAAACATCATGTCGTGAATGCAAAGTGCAGTATTGCCGACGTTGTGTTCCCCAACGATCAGGTTGCTTTTGGCATGGAACGTGCGAGAAACTCCAATTCGAAGGTCGAAAATGTCTATACCGGTTACCCGTTCACCCTGTTTTTTTTCTTTCAGAATAAACTGATGAAAGTTCTTCCCTCCTTCTAAAATATCAGGCGATATAAAATAAGATGTGTTTTTTAACATGTCGCAAATCTGTAATTTACCATGGCCATCTTTTATGCAAATAATCCCATCGCTATATTTCTCAAACAAACAGATGGGATTTGGATCAAAAAAACAAGACCCGTAGCGAATGCTTTTTTCTGCCGTTTTGTATTTTTTGTAAACATCCCGGTAATCTTCGCAAGAGCGGTAATCCCCTAATTCTGGAACCTGAAGGCAAAAAATTTTCCAAATTGTTTGGTGTTCGCCTATCTTATTAAACCTCTTACACGTGCTTCTTAAAAATCCCACACTTTGCAGTGCGTTTTCTTCTGCGAGATGACAGAATATTTTTAGTATCACAGATGACGGAGTGCCTCTTTGAAAGTCTTTGTGATTGACGGAATAGGTCTCAAAAGATCCTGAAAAGATCGCATTCATAAAATTAACTCAGATAATTTAGAATTAAAAAATTTTATTGATTTTTAATTTTACTAAATTAACCAAATTAAATTAACACAAATTAATTATACTAAATAATAATTTCTTAGATTAGATGTAAATTAAATATTGCTTTGCAAAAAAGAGGCGTTGCTTCATTCTTAGAAGCCATGAAAAGAAAATCCCCTTTGACTCTTTTGGAGGTGCTGGTCTGCATGGTGCTTCTTGGCACTCTACTCACCGGATTGTTTAATGCATTATGGCAAGGGCTAAAGACGAGCATGCAAGCCAAAGAGCTCAAGCAGCAAACCGTTCACATCGAATTGTTTCAGCAGAAAATGAAGGCTCTTTTTTCAAGCGCAACTCAAGTTTGGACAGAAAAAGGTAAAAAGCACCCTTGTCTTAAGGTTGTCTTTATGAAACCCGCCGACCCCAAATTTGAGCTCCAAGGAGAGGTAGAGGGGACTTTGTTCTTAAACGAAAAAAAACAGCTCCGCTTTTCAACAGGATTAGCGTCTATTGAAACATTTCTAAGGGATGTCAGTGCTTTTCAGTGCGATCTTTTTAATCCTAAGACAGCCCAATGGACCCTGGATTACCCTAAGGGCCAAGAACAAAAACCTGCTATTATCCGCATGCACATTACCTCCAATGATCAAACAACCCCATTTGTGTTTTTTCTTCACCCCCCAAACAAATCCATCGACTACCCTAGGCACGAGTGAACATCCTACCGCTGGTTCTTACTTTCTTGCTGATCTTTTCTTGCATCGCTGCGAGCTTTTTAAAGGAGACTAAAAGCTATGCGGTAATCGAAAGCACTCTCCATGGGTATAGCCGCACGGAAATGGCATTAAACAACGCCATTGCCAGAGCCGCGTATCACAAAATGAAAGGAGAGCTACTGGAAAAAGGAACAAGAGAACAAGACAGGCTTGCAGCTAAAAGCGAATATAAAAGCCGGCGCTGTTTTTTTCCCGCCTTGGAAAATTCCAAGCTCAACCTCGCGCCTATTTTCCAAGGGAGTGAACCCTTCAAAACACACCCTCTTTACGAACCCTCTGCCAATCTCTTAAGATTGCTTTACAGAAGGAACTTGTTCAAAAAACAAGAGAACCTAGAATACCGCCTTCTGGATGAAATGCTCAAAAAAGCAAAACGGCTGGGCACAGTCGGGGATTTAGCGGAGCTTTTTCCCGAGGATCCTAGCTTGAAAAACACCTACTACCGCATGCTTGTAGGCACCAATCAATTCGATGAGAAACAGGGAATTGCCCCCCTTAGAGAGTTCCTCTCTATTCAGAACACAGATAAAGCCGTTTGCATCAGCTTTGCCTCTGTGCCTGTTTTAAAAGCGCTTTTTGGCCCTGACATTGCTTCTTTGATCTTA
Organism: uncultured Acidobacteriota bacterium; assembly: GCA_963796135.1. Classification (GTDB taxonomy): domain Bacteria; phylum Chlamydiota; class Chlamydiia; order Chlamydiales; family Rhabdochlamydiaceae; genus CAJCIW01. Next base: position 20,479 of record CAWCKK010000026.1, read on the forward strand.
AAAGTAGAGCAAGAACAATCGGCAACATTAAATAAATATTACTATTTCAACAAACAGGATTTAGAAGCAGCCCTTGTAAAAACTCCTGCGTTAACAGCTCTTGGCCCTTATCTCGACTACTCCAAACAATTCACACCAAGAAAACAATGGGGTGGCAGAGATACGATCACAGGAATTGGGGTCGTCAGGGAAAAATATACCCTTCGTGAATGAAAAATCCACTTTATAAAAATTGGGTCGGCCCGGTATACTCACGACGACCCAGGTTCCAAAGATTGGGCCTCGCAGCTACTTGACCTCTTGCGTAACCTCACTTTCTTGATAAATTTGCTCTTTTTGGTCCATTCCTTACAAAACTTTTTCTCCATGTGTTTACACATGGAGAAAAAGTTTTGTAAGGAATGGACAGAAAAATCATCAAATTTTTCAAACAAAGCAGGTTACGCAAGATGTCTACTTTAGAAAGTCGACTTGTGTGTAAGGATCAGGGTATGGACAAAGTCGATCCCAATAAGCTATGTACTCTCAATCAGCGCGGTATTTTTCCAGGCCCTGAAGAATCTGACAGGGCCTTCTTTCTACGCGCTGATGCTCTATTGCTTAAATCCGGCTTTTCCGAAAGATTTCAGCAAAAGTTTAATACTTGTCCCGATTGGATCGATGTCGCTTGTCGATCGAACGGCCTTTATTTTTGGGAAGGGGCTGCCACTTGGATCGAGGAGGGGGAGGACGGAACGCGATCTTGCTGGATTCAGCTAAAAAATTCCCCTCTGATGCGCCTCTACCCCCAGGAGGAGATCATCGCTCATGAGATGGTCCACGCAACCCGCTTGATGTTTGATGAGAAGCGGTTTGAAGAAATTTTAGCCTATCAAACCTCCCAAAGTCGATTCCGTCGCTATTTTGGCCCTTTATTTTCCTCCCCTGCAGAATCTAAAGGCTCTCTTGTGTTTCTGTCGGCTTGCTTTTTAGGTTTTTGGGCGGGAATCGTTTTTGAAATTGACCATGTCGACACTGCGATTGGATCTGTTTTTCTTTGCGCAATCGGATTTGCTTTTCTTGGCCTCTACCGATCCCAATCCATTTTTTCAAAAACACTGCACAATTTGCAAAAGGCCGCTTGCCAAGGGGCTCCCCTTGAGGTCGCGTTGCGTTTGACAGATCGAGAAATTGAGCTATTTGCTATCTACTCCCCAGAGCAGATCAGGGATTTTGCAAACCAGCAGACCTGCTTGCGCTGGCAGCAACTGCGTTTAGCTTATTTTTAGTGCCATCTTTTGCGTTTGCAGGCAGAAGTGATATTGAGGGAGCTTCGGTACTTGGCGATTGTGCGTCTTGCGCACGGGATTCCCATTTTTTGAAAATGATGGGCTAACTGATCATCCGACATAGGGTTGAGCTTATCCTCTTCATCGATGGTTTTGGCCAGGATTTTCCTTAAACTATGATTGGAGATTTTTTCCCCGCTTTTAGTTTCCACACCTTGTTTAAAGAAAGATCTCATCGCAAACATCCCTTGCGGGCAAGCGATGTATTTATGGTTCACAGCTCTTGCGACAGTGGATTCATGAAGCCCCAGTTCCAAAGCGGCCTCTGTCATTGTCAGAGGGCTGAGCGTTCCTCTGCTTTCTTCAAAAAAGCAGCGCTGTTTTTTTAATAGGAACTCTCCGATCCTGGCAAGGGTGCTATTTCTCTTCTGGACAATCCTCTTCAACCATCTGCCTTGTGCAAGATGGCGGCGCAGGTAGCTGTACTCGCTATTCTCAAGAGAGTGTTCTTGCAAAGCCTGTAAATAGATAGGCGCGATGTGAAATTTTGGAAAAAAAGACGTATTGATTTCGACGTGCCATTTCTCGTCGATATGAAGCAATAGCAGATCGGGGATGATGGCAGAGGGAGGGTGAATGGAGTACTTGTAGCCAGGATTTAAATCCAAGGGGGCAATTTCTGTTGCGATGATCTCAGCAAGTTCTTGGATGGGAATCTGAAGTCGTGCTGAAATCCTAGGAAGGCGGTTGTGGAGCAAATCGTCAAAATGCTCTGTGATCACTCTTGCCGCTTTTGAATTTTCCTTATTTTTAAGCTTTAGCTGCAGCAAGAGGCACTCGCACAGGTTGCGGGCAGCAATTCCAGGAGGGTCGAACGACTGGATTGTATCCAAGATTTTTTGCTTTTTTGCTAGCGGGGCATGAGGGGAGATCTCTTCGAGCGGAGTATCCAAAAAACCCTTCTCATTGAGGTGGCCGATGATCAGCTCTGCTATTTGTAGATCGATTGCCTCTTCAAAGATAAGAGGCGCTTGGTTCATGAGGTGTTCGTAGAGAGAAATAGGGGAGATCAGTAGACTTTCTCGGTGCTCTTTTCTCTTTTGGTCTAGGTTCTCCTGAGTTTTGTTGCGCAACCGGCGCCAGGATTGTACAGGCTCCTCAATGGATTCCTTAAAAGATTCCTCGGATAGATCGATATCAAGAACAGGATTCTCTTCAATTTGGCCTTTTAGCCATTCGGAAAGCTCTAGTATCGGCAGCTGCAGCACGTGAAAAGCTTGCTTCATCGCCAAGTTAATGAGCAATTGCTGCTCATGTTTTAGAGAGATTCTATTTTCTTGTAATAAAGAAATCGAATGCATTTTTTTCTCTGTTATTATCTTTTATATATAAAAACTTGCAAAATAATGTCTATACAAAAATAGGTTGCGTTAAAACAAGAACCCACTTTACGCTTGACTTAAGGAGCCTTAGAGCAATGGCTAAAGTCCAGTTCCAGTAAAAAATTTCAGTCGATTTTTGGGTTCTTATATTTCAGGGGTATATGCACCGATGCGCGGTATTTAGTTGTTTGGGACTAGGCGATGGACTGATTGCCCTTGTTCTTTCTAACAACCTCCAACTCAACGGACGACAAGTCACGACGTTTCACCCCTTTTTAGGGGCTCTGCAGGCCTGGTTCCCCCATTTGCCCATTTCCCCCTTCCCTCAATCAGAAAATTTAGCAGCTGTTTTAAATGGATTTGATCGTTTTTTTATCTTTTTTGAAAAGTCGACATGGATACAGGCCATTGTCGACCACTGCACCAAATACCACCGCGATAAAACAACGATTCTCAACCCAATTGCAACCCCTCGATCCGATTACGCTTATTGGGAAGAAGGGCGTTTCAGCGGCAACCGCCCCTTTGTCGAAAATCTATATGTCTTCTGCAGAGACGTTTTGAGATTTGCGGTTGTGACAAAGTCCAATGGGATCTCTATCCCGACCACATTGGAACCGGGCTGTTACAAACACAGAGTTGTTCTACACCCTTGCAGCTCTCGAGAGGGGAAGAACTGGCCCAAAGAAAAATATCTGAAACTTAAAAAACTCCTTGAAGAGGAGGGGGTGCAACCCCGTTTTATCCTCACGCAACAAGAGCGGCAAGGGTGGGATTTGAGCGAAAGCCAAGCCCCTTTGTTCTCTCACCTTTCAGAGATGGCCTCGTACGTCGCAGAGTCGGGCTACATGATTGGCAATGACTCAGGAATCGGCCACTTGGCCTCTTGTTTGGGACTTCCGACCTTGACTATCTGCAGGAGCATACAAGCCTCCAAATTTTGGCGCCCTGCCTGGACAAAAGGAGAAGTGATCGCCCCGCCTTTTTGGGTTCCCAACATGAAAGGATTGCGCTTGCGGGATCGGCATTGGAAAAAGTGGATCTCGGTCAATCGAGTGCTCAAGAGTTTTGAGTCGATTTTTGCAATTGCCCCTTACAATTCTTAAAAGCAACGAGTATGATGATCAAAAGTCTACCACCATAGGTCTAATGAAGCTTGTCATCGCCAGTCGCAACGTACATAAAATCAGGGAATTTCGTGCAATTTTGAAAAAAATGGCATCTTTTGATCTCCTGAGCCTGATCGATTATCCCCAATACACCCCTCCCGAAGAGGCGTCCCATTCCTTTGAAGAAAATGCAATCCTTAAGGCAGAGCACGCTGCAAAACACCTGAATTGCTGGGCGATCGCCGATGATTCAGGGCTGGTCGTGCCTGCATTGCGCGGAGATCCAGGTGTTTTATCCCGCCGTTACGCAGGAGAGGGGGCTACAGACAAAGAAAATCGCAAAAAACTCCTGAAAGAGATGGAAGGGTTGCAAGAGCAAAATAGGCAGGCCTATTTTGAGTGCTGGATTGCGGTTGCTTCCCCTACAGGAGTTAAAAAGGTTGCCAAAGGGATCTCTGAGGGGAGAATTTTGGAAAAAGAAAAGGGCAGCTTTGGGTTTGGATACGATGCGCTTTTTATCAAGCACGATTACGGCAAGAGTTTTGCCGAGCTTGACGAAGATACAAAAAACAGAATTTCCCATCGGCGCAAAGCCCTTGATAGACTGCGCCCTTTTCTAGAATCCCTTCAGCAAGATGCCGCTAATGCATTACCTGGTTGATGCGTACAACCTTTTGTTTTGCGCATTAAAAAAGGGGAAATCTCTAGAGGCTCGCCGTCAACAAGTGATCAAAGAGATCAATGCCGCCGCCTCCGTTTTGAACCTTCGCATCACCCTTGTCTTTGACGGTGCAGGCGAGGTCCTCTCTTATCCAAGGAGAGGCCATTTTGATCAGATTGAGCTTGTCTACACACTCAAAAACACAACCGCCGATGAATACATTTTGGATGAGGTAATGGCAGCTAAAACCCCCTGTCAAATCACTGTTGTCACCAACGATAGACCCCTTGCTGCCAGATGCAAAGATCACCGGGCCTGCACCCAAAGCATCGATGCTTTCTTAAGCTTTTTATCTCAGAGGAAATCCAAGAAAAAAAAACGCTCTCAAGGTTCAGAGCGGGAATTTCAGGAATCCTCTTCAGAGTTCATGCGATTGCTTGCGATTTTTGAGAAAAAGCTGAACGAAGAGCTCTAAGTGGGCATCAGGTCCCAAGGTTTTTTTGTAAAAAAGATTGGATAGTTCATTCGCGAGGTGCGGTATGGAAAAAAAGAGAAAAATAACAGGATTTCAGGATGAATAGAATAGACGTCTTGCATCATTCATTGGCCTAAGCTTACAACCGATGAAATTCTTTCGACTGCAATTTCCACTCAAGACGTGAACCTATCCTAGTAAAACTTTTCTAAGTGCGTCTACTGGGTGCGTGGAGGGGGAGTGGGTTCTTCGTAGAGATAGTTGCCCTCGGGTTGTGGCGGGTAGGGTTCTTTCCTTTGGGGCTTGCACATGCGCGCGCCCATACAGCTTTGGGAGGTGACAACAGCTCCGGTGGAGACGGTGTCGCAGATGGCATAATTTTCTCCGTCTAGGCAGTACCACAGGACGCTATAAGGGGTTTTCGAGCGGTAGGCCTGGTTTAGATCGCCGTTGGATCCTCCGTAGGTTCCAAAATTGCCATAGGTATCTGTCCAAACCGTTTCCTTCTGGGATTTGACGACCATCTCCGCTAAAAAGACCCATCGCCACCTCGGATCACTGCCCTAAGATCATAGGGGGAATTATTGATGAGGCGAACGGTGCCTGCAAAAAGCAAGTAGGGAAAAAACCCGATGCTCAAAAGGATAGGAACCCATTTTTTAAAGCACATCTTAACCTCTAATATCCACTTTCCGGTTGGATAGGCATTGGCTGTCCGGGCTGCTGGGCTTGAGGGCACTGCTGAACTCCCCCGCAGCTTTGCGCTGTAACAACCGATCCTGCTGCGACATTATTGCAAGAGCCGTAAGATCCCCCGTTCATGCAGAGCCAATTGACAGTGTAAGGGGTTTGCGAGGTGTATTGGCTCTGTGTCCCAAAATTCATTTGGTCATCGCTCCATTCGGCAGCATCCCGAGGAGCTAGGATAAATTCACCCAGCAGGACTCCAGTAGCGTCATAAATGACAGCTTTCAGAGTGTAGACAGAGTCGTTGAACATATTGACCGAGTTTGCCCAGCATGAAGTTTGAAATAGGGCGCAGATAGCAACTAGAATTTTTTTCATGGATGATTTTCCTTCGCAACCGCTTTAATCCCCTCCTCAATCGATGCCCATCTAAAATCGATATTGCCCATCGAGGAGATGAGGACATTTTTCAAGGCGGGTTGACTGACATATAACATGGTGTGATAAAAAACGGGAATGATTGGCATGTCTTCGATTAAGATTTTCTCACTTTCCTTGAGAATGGCCTGCCGTTTTAAGGGATCTGAGGCCTTTACCGATTGATCCAAAAGCTCTGTGAAGCGGGGATTTTCCCAAAGAGTGTTGTTGCAGCCGCCGTTTTTATACTTGAAGAGCTCTAAAAAATTAATCGGGTCGGCAAAATCGGCAATCCAGCCCCCGAATGCCAGCTGATAGTCTTGCTTAGAGACACGATCAAAAAGGACTTTGTTTTCGGTCGCTTCCAGTTTGATTCGTATCCCAAAAGTCTCAAACCATTGCTGTTGGATGGCTTGCACAACCAGATGATTGCGCTCCTCTGACCGATAAGTCAGGGTGATTTCAGGCAGTTGTTCTTTTTTCAAGCCGAGCCTTTGGAGCCCTTTGGCAAAGAGTTTTCTTGCTGTTTGTGCATCAGCATCTTGAAAATAGGGTTTGTCCTGCAGCTTAAGGGAGGTAGGCACAAGCCCTGTTGCCGGAATCTGACCGCCCTGTGTGATGTGGTCGACAATGGCCCGTCTATTGATTCCAAGGGCAAAAGCCCTCCTCATTAAAGGCTCGTTAAAGGGGGGGGCGTCTACATTTAACCGGATGAAGCATGTCCCGAGCATCTCTTTGTTCTTGAGAATATCTTTCCTTCGCAGCGTTTTAATGGCATCGACGGGAATCACCGACAAAGGGGATCCCGCCCATTCCAGCTCATTTTTTTCAAACAGCTTAAGTTCCGTGTCCGGAGGAAGGATTTGCATTTGAATCGCGTCGACCTTGACGCTTTTGGAATCCCAATACTTTGGATTTTTTCTGACCTTAAGGTGACCCTGGTGCTTCCATTCTTCAAGATAGAACGGGCCGTTGCCAACATAGGTTTTGGCATCTTGGGCCCACGAGGGGTTTTTCTGATCGACTTTTTGATTCACGGGAAAAAAAGGGGGGAAGGTCGTCAATTCTAAAAAGTAGGGAATAGGATTTTCTAACTCGACGACAAGAGTGAGGTCATTGATTGCATGCACGCCGACCTCATCGAGGTCGACCTTCCCCTCTTTTGCCTCCTTTGCGTTTTTAATCACATAGAGGTTAAAGGCGGTGTCTGAAGGAAAATTCCTTGAGAGTATTTTTTTCCAAGCGTAGACAAAATCAGAGGCCACAACTGGATCCCCATTAGACCAGAGGCTTTTTTTGAGATGAAAAGTGTACGTTTTTAAATCAGGGGAAATTTCGATTTTCTCCGCAAGGGCAGGCTCTGCTTTTTCTAGCGGGTTGATTCTTGTCAGACCTTCAAAGAGCATGTGAACGATCGTCTGGGCTTTGAGGTCGCGCGCTTTGCGCGGATCCAACACTTGAGGCTCGTCGACGATGTTGATGTGAATGGTGTGCTCAGATTGGGCCACCTGCTTTTTTGAAGGAGAAGGTTGACAGCCAAAGCCAGTTAAAGCCAAAATAGCGCATCCAAGGCAAAGCAGGCGAGTATACATTAGGATTTTCCTTTAGGAAACTGAAGCCGGTGATGGACTTAAAGGTAGCGCATTTTGCCTGTTTTGTCCACAGATTTATGCGGAGGCTTTCATGATCCAACCTTATACAATTACTCAGTATCCAACCCCTATATTTAATACCTTTGATCTTGCTAAGTGCTTTGGTGGAAAAAGTGGGGATGAGCTCCCTTTTAGACGACCATGGCCTTATCGAGAGGTAGAAACCATTCTCTTTCCAGGCACAAAGATCGAACTGATTGAAAAGATAGCAGACTCTCACGTTTGGAAAGTCAGGACAGAGGAATACCCATCTTCTTACCCGATTTTCATCGATGAGCGCTTTCTCAAGAGAGATGGGCAACTTTTGCAAGAAAGAATCATTGATCTTCCCTCCGCCTCTGTGGTTTTAGAAACGATGGTTAACCTTGAAAAGATCCCCTATGTTTGGGGAGGCAGTTGGCCCAAGGGGTAGATCTTCTTGCCACATTCTACCCTCCTAAAACTCCTTTGTCTCAATTGAGCCCGTTGATCCTAGAGAACCTGGTGTTTGAAAGGGGTCGATTGCTCAGGGTTGCTCTATTTTGCAGCGCAAGGATATACGCCGCGCAATACCTCAGATCTGCTCACCTTTGGCAATCCTGTGGATATTGAAGATAAGGATGCAGAAGCCATTGTCAAGATCCTAAAGCCTCTTGATTTGATTGTGTGGAAGGGGCATGTGGTATGTGTTTTGGACGGCAAGACAACCATTGAAAGTTGGGCAGGTTATGGCGTTGTCAGATTTAACTCTCTTAACCGCCTTAGTTACATCATGGAAAGGAGGGTCCCTGCCAACGCCTCGGATCCCAAAGCCAAACCCCATTTTGTTATCCGGAGGTGGCATCCCGACAAGAAATGATTTAAGCGTTGGGTAGTGCTGTATCCCTCCAATTTTTTCTCTTGATTGAACAGGGCGAATATGTCACCCTTAGGGTCTTAAGTTTGTCTTAATATGAGGGTGCTGCATGAATGAAGGCTATGAGCAATTCACGGAAAACCAGCTCAAAGTCCTCCAACGCTTTGTCACCAACACCTCCAGCCATATCTTTGTTTTGCGCAATCTTCCCGAGGTGATTAAGGGCGCGCTGTTTTCCCGCTATTCCCGCTCGAGTTTGGGGCTGAGGTCTTTGCTTAGCAATACGTAACGGAACTCGAGCAAGAGGACAT
>CAWCKK010000027.1:0-85736 GCA_963796135.1 uncultured Acidobacteriota bacterium
ACTTATTCGGCCAGTGGCTTCTGCATTTGCGTTCGTTGCCCCGGAAGAGGCCGAATCGGCATCGTATGAAAACTTCATGCTCTCCACTGTCACAGGTTTAAGATTCGAAGAGAATCCAGGAGTCTTGCCCGAGCTCAGACCCACCGAAGTCCTCAACTTCTATGCAGTAAGCGCGATCTTTGCCTTTGTTGGAACAGCCTGCTTTTGGATTGAGAAGAAAAAAAGAAAAGCTCTGACCCTGCCCGTGAGAAAAACCCACAAGCCCATCACCAAATTAAGAAATGAAGTGAGAAAGTGGGGTCAAAAAAACTGGTCGATAGGGATGCCTTGATCCCCAACCAAAAGAACCCGATGGGGCTTAAATTGACGCACAAAAAGATCCATTCCCCTACGAGGCATGAACTCTTTCCCGCTCTTGACCTCAATTGCTGTCATCAGCCCAGCCTTCTGAGAACAAAATCAACTTCAGCATCCCCTTCCCTCCAGTAGAAAACCTCGATTTGAGTGCCGCGAATGGCATTTAAATATAAGCCCCTACAGCGGATTCGGCAAGCCTTCCCCAAAACACCCGATCTGCATATGCCTCTTTGAATGTCTTTGCAGATTGTGCAGACATTAAGGCCGTATTAAACACGGCTAATTTTGGACTAGAGGCTTTTTGTCTCACTTTTTGTTTAGAAAACTTTTGTATTCCACCGACTAATCCTGCCCCCGATAACAAATCCAGATAATGGGCCAGAGTGGTTGCATTCCCCGCATCTTGCAATTCGCCTAACATTTTTGAATAAGAGAGAATTTGACCGGAGTAATTACAGGCTAACTGAAATAACCTCCTCAATAGAGCAGGCTTGTTGACTTGGGTCATTAGAAGGATATCCCGGGAAATCGTCGTTTCAATGAGCGATTCATTGATGTAATTTCGCCACAGAAGGATCGTCGTCCTTCACAGAGGCGCGGCCCCCGGATAGCCGCCAAAATAAAGATACCAATCTAAACTCCAACCAAAATTTTCCTGCATTTCACCAAATGACCAATGGGTAATAGGAAGGACCTCAAAACGACCCGCTAAACTTTCTGAAAGCCCCTTTTGCATCAACCAAGGAGAAGAGCCTAAAATCACCACAGACAAATCCAACTTATTCCGCGTATCTTGATCCCAAAGCGCCTTGATGGTGTCGGACCAATGTTGAATTTTCTGCACCTCATCGATGATCAGCAATGCCCCTTGTTCCGAGGTCGCTTTGCTCCTTGCCACTTCCCACTGTTGATGAATCCACGCGATATCTTGCAAAGTGACAAGATCAGCTGAGATATAATGAGACGGCTTTTGAATGACTTGAGCTGCCTGCAGGGCCAGGGTTGTCTTCCCGACCTGCCTGGGCCCAAGCAGAACCTGGATAAAACGACGAGGCTCTTTAAGACGCCTGATCAGCTGAGAAAAAATGGCTCGGTGTTTCATTTGACCTTAAGGGAGTTCTGGGATTCCCTCAGTATACTGAGTAATTTCACTCAATGCAATGAGTAATTTCACTCAATGCATTGAGCAAATGCGTTCACTTACAGACGTTTCAGCTCGATTTTCCAGATGCTTCTCCCTTACTTTGAGGAGCTTAGTGCGGGATCCCCTAAATGTCTTACACCACCATTAGTACTCCAAAGATAAGACTTCTGGTTGTCTTTCAGCGCAGGTTTTAATTCTAGACCCATAAACATCTTTGCAATGAGACGCCCCTCATCGCGAGTAGTAGCAAGGTTGACATTAACAGGAAGGTTATTTAGGTGTGAGAAACTTAGGCCATTGTCGATGGGGCGATTTCCAGAGTAAGCATTTGTGTTATTCATAGGTTTCCTTTGTGTTAGGAGTTGTGCCACGAGCAGTCAAAAACTTGGAATTTAGACCGCCCGTGGTATAAAATCATCAAATTTTTCAAACAAAACACTTTAGGCAAAACATCTATTTTTTGAAATGAATAAAATAATTGTTATATTTCTCCCTTTCCCTGTTAAGATACGGAAAAATAGCCGTCAACTGCTTGAGAGCCTCGCATGGAAAAAGCAAGAAAAAAATTCTCATCGCCGATCCGGAAGACCGCACTGCCAAGCTGATCAAGAAGCATAAAAGCGCGATTCACTACCACTTTGAAACTGTCAAAAGCGGGTTTGAATGCCTTTCGAAAATCGAGGCTTTTGGACCCGATTTGATCCTCATGGAGCTGATGCTTCCCCAGATCCATGGAATCGAGATCTTGCGCAAAATCAAAGCCGATCCTCGATCAAAACACATCGGGGTGATCTTGACGACCTCTCATGCCGTCATCCAAAATTACAAAGCCGCGGTCCAATTCGGATGCGCCTATTTTGTGGAAAAGCCTTTAGAAACAGGCAAAGTGTTTTCCTTATTTAAGCAATTCTTTTTAGGACAGCTGCACCCGGCTCCTTTTTCTGGGAAAGTCTCTTGGTCGGAAGGAAAACATTGCTACGTCCCGAAAATGCATCCGATGAATTCCTATATCAAATTTTGGGGCACTCGGGGATCCAATCCGGTCTCTGGACCCAACTACGCCCGGTTTGGAGGCAACACGTGCTGTCTAGAGATTAGCCACGGCAACGACTGCATTGTGGTCGATGCCGGCACTGGCATTCGGCCGCTTGGGATTCTAATGCAAGAGAGAAAAGCCAAGAATATCCACCTTCTGATCAGCCACACCCACTGGGACCACATCGCAGGCCTTCCCTTTTTCTCTCCCATCTACGACCCCGAATGCACCATCACCATCTGGACACCCATTGGCTTTGAAAAGACGACAAAAGAGCTTTTTACTGAAATGCTGGCCTACGCCTATTTCCCCGTGCGCTTAGATGACATCCAAGCCACCGTCATCTTCAAAGACATTCACGAAGGAGTTCCTTTTCACATTGGACAAATGCAAATCGACACGCACTACGCCTATCACCCAGGCGCAACAGTGTGTTTTAAATTTGGCGTGCACAAAACGACCTTTGGCTATGCGACAGACAATGAATTCCTCATTGGGCACCACGGCAACCCCAGCTTCATCAAAAAGACGCACCCCCTGCTTTCTCCCTACCGCAGCATGATCAAGTTCTTCTCCGACTGCGACTATCTCATCCACGAGGCGCAGTACACTCCTATCGAATACCAAAAAAAAGTCGGCTGGGGCCACTCTTCCCTCACCAATGCCACAATTTTAATTACCCACGCCGGAATACGGGAATGGGTCATTACCCACCACGACCCCAAACACACTGATGACGACATCCTCAAAAAAATGCAAATGCAATACGATGTGTTCGATGAACTCCGCTATGCATGCAGACCGCGGATGGCGTTTGATGGAATGACAATCCCGCTATGACTGGACTGATGTCCATTATGAGTGATGCAACGGCTTAAGGAATCTTGCCAAGCAATCGACACCTCCGTCTTTGCTTGCAAAGACTGCAGCTTCTCAGTAATGATCTTTAGCGCAAGCTCCGGATTGTTGCACTCGCTGGACAGATGCGCCAGGTGCACGTGCTTGAGCCCATCGTGGTAGACCTGCTCGAGCAGCTGGGCGCATTCTTGGTTGGATAAATGCCCTTGCCGGCTTAAGACGCGCTTTTTATAAACCATCGGGCGGGCACAGGAGTGAACCATCGAAGGCTCATGATTGGCCTCGAGGTAGAGGTAGTCGCATCCTTTGAGTTCTGATGCCACAAGCGTTGTCGCAATTCCCAAATCTGCGCAAAACCCCAGCTTCAAGTTGGCCATGCGGATTGTAAACGCAACAGGGTCAATAGCATCGTGTTGAATACTCAAAGGATGAATCTCAAAATCGCCAAATTCAAAAGTCTGTCCTGTGGAAAAGATCTTGAACTTGGGACATTTTCCCATTGCCTCGTAAATCGCAGAGGCTGTATCGCTATTGGCAAATACAGGGATGCCCATTTTAGCACCTAAAACATCGAGTCCTCGAATGTGATCTGTATGCTCATGTGTGATGAGGATTGCATCGATGTCTTCCAGGTTCACACCGATCCCCTGCAGTCTTTCAGAGGTGACCTTAGCGCTGATCCCCGCATCGATCAAAATCTTTGTCATCGGCGTCCCGATGTAAATGCAATTCCCCTTAGAACCTGAGGCAAGCGGACAAAAACTCAACATGTGTAGACATCCAGTGAATAAGGACTAAGATGGAACACAAGAGGATTTAAAGTCCAGGTTGACAGTGAATCTAACGATTGTTTAGGTTGAGAAAAAAGGAGAGACTATAGATGAAAAAAGGCACATCGATCTTGATCAAAACCAAAGGCCTCATTCTCACACCGCTCCGGGTTTGCATGGGGTGGCTTATTTTTTCTGCGTGCTGGCGGCGGGTTGTCTTAAAACCCGAAGCGCTCAATGTCTTGTCCCCAGAATACGAAGGGCTCAAATTCAATCATTTTATCCCCTCCTCTATTGGCATTGAGCCGATGATCAAGTACCTTGTCCTGCACCCAGAGTTGCTCTACATCTTTCTGTGGGCATTTACCCTCGTCGAAGGGATCGTCGGGTTAGGCTTAATCTTGGGATTTTTCACACGCCTGGCAGGCTTCATCAGCACCTTGCTTTTAGGCGGCATTATGCTCGGGGCCGGCTGGTTGGGCACAACATGTGTGGATGAGTGGCAGATCGGGGTTTTTGGAATTTCCTCCGGCCTTGTGCTGTTCTTAGGCGGCGGCGGACCGATCTCTTTGGATCACTATTTTTTAAAAAATCATCGCTGGTTTGCACAAAACCGCCTTTGCCGATTTCTTTCCTCAGCCCCTTTTTTTGCTAAACCGCAGCCCGGAAAAAAATATGCGCTGGTCCTGATTTTAGCCATTGGAGCCTTTGCGTTTGCCCTGATCACCAATCAGATCAATGTCGGAGGTGTTTGGGGGCCATTTGATAACCCAGCAGCCAAGCCAAGCCTTCTTCTTTCGAACTTAAGCTTAGATCGCAGTGGAGACCTGAAATTAAGGGTTTATCGAAATGCTGGCCCAGACACGTATGGAGCTTTTGTCACTTGCGCACAAGTGCTTGATCCACAGGGAAACAAAGTCCTGCGATTTGACTCCCATTACCTCGGAAATCTAACCCAAGGGCAAATCCAAAACTTCTACATGGTCAAAGCAGAGCCCAATACACAATCCCTCGTCGTCCCCCTCGGCGCCCTGGCCGATATCGAGCTTAAGCCCTGGACCTACCAGCACTTAAAACCCGGTACCTATCAGGTGCAGCTCATCGGCATCGACAATGAGGTTTGGAGCGCTCCGGTCAACATCTCTCCTGCTCAGTAATTTATAATTTTAATTCTTGATAATTATTAACAATTTATCACATAATTAGATTTAATTAAATTTTACATTATTATTATAATAAACTGTTTTATTTAACTAGACTTGTATCCATTGGACTGGACTTTAGCCATTGGAAGGAGCTGATTTCGCCTCTAGAGGTGAAATCAGCCCTGGGCAATGGATGCAATTTAATATAAAAAAATTTTAGGAGTTACGCTCATGAATCTTAATTTTCTTCAAGGTCTCCCCAATCTCCCTTTTACTCATATCTTAGCAATGGCATCTGCTTCAGATGAAAATGCATTAAAAACAATGCATTTAGTTTCCAAAGGCCTCAAAGAAAAGACAGAAAAATGCTTGAAAATCCTTTGGGAATCTTTGGCAAAGAGTTTGAAAAATCCTCCTAATGAAACTGGCGCTGCTCATTTTGTTGAGATTTTCAAAAAATTAAATAGTCAAATTGAAAATATAAATGTTTATATTGAAAATAAAAATAAAGAAAAAGAAATAAAAGAATGCTTGAAAATCCTTTGGGAATCTTTAGCAAAGAGCTTAGAAAACCGTCGTAAAGTAACCGACGCTGCTCATTTTGTTGAGGCTTTCAAACAAATAGATATTGGAATTAAAAATATATGCATTGATATTAAAAATATAGATATTTTGATTGAAAGCAAAACTAAAGAAGTTAAATATTTAAATCTATTTTGCACACTGTATGAAAAATCAAGATTAGCATCTCAAATTATTCCTTTGAACATTAATGAATATGAGAGCCTCTTAAAAAAAGAGGACAAATGCATTCAATTAGTATGGAAGGGAGTCGGCTGCCTCGTTGGCAAGCGTGAGGAAGATTATAGAGGGTTGTGGAACTTTGTTCAAAAAAAACAATTCAACGGGCCAACCCCATCCTTTATAGCCTCTGCGCATGAAATTCTCGCTTTTGCAAAAAACAACCCAACAGTCCTTCATCAGCTAAAACAACTGCAGCTCCGTATTTCTGATTTACATGTAGTGCCATACGAGCTTATCCATCTTCTGAAACTTAATAAGTTTACTGCGTTCGCAGGAAGCCCAATTAGCCTTAGCAAAAGAGGAATACCCTTCAAAACTTTAACATCGCTTTCTTTAATAGACATGAAGCTCAAAAAGATGCCGGAAATTCGCTGTAAAAACCTCAAATATCTTAAACTCTCTCATAATGAACTAGAGGCATTTCCAGAGCTTCCAGTTTGCAAAAAAATTAAAGTTATTGATCTGTATCACAATAAAATTTCCACAATCAATGATTCTTGCCTTTCGATTTATCCAAAAATAGAAAATATTCGTCTTTCAGAAAACCCATTAAAAATTATTGAACTTTCTAAAAAGAATGAAAACTTGTCCAAATTATCCATCTTTAATAAAGAGGAAAGATATGGATTGGATGCAATAAATTTAGATCTACCTCAATTAATTCTCTTAAACAGTTTCCACACCCACCACCCTATGCTGATTGACGATCCATTATTGGAACAATTTCCAGAAGACCCTACAGTAATAAATTATGAGCTGCAGCTCAAACATCCTGCATGCACTGTTTTATCTAAGCTATACCAGAAAATACTCAGCGCAAAAACAAAAGAAAATTTAGAAAGCCAGCTGATCAAAGAGCAAATTCAACAGCTATTCAATGAGCTTACCCAGGCAGAGAAAAATGCAATTTATGCCCAAATTAAGGCCTTAGCTGCAAAAGAGGGAGTTGCGAGCCTTGACGATCCTCAATGGGCAGAGCATCACGCCTTTGATCAAATGTTTAGACTCGGTCTTGCCATTCGCGATTTTATCTACGAGAGAACTTACGAAAAACTCAATGTCGAACAGCAAAAACAGCTTGAGGAGAAAATGAAAGATCTTATTGAAAAAAACACATCCGAAAGGCCTGGATCGATCTGCGTAATGGATCATTTTGTAATTGCTGCCGATGCCCTATCCTTCATCACAAAGTAAGGCTCATCTCAAAAGCTCACGAGCTCTCGGATGGCTGCCTCTAGATCGCAGAGCTGAGGCAGCACCTGTTCTTCGAGGTCTTTGCAGTAGGGAACGGGGCAGTCTTTGCCCGTCACTCTTTTTACGGGCGCATCTAAAAACTCAAACGCCTCCTCGACAATCCGGGCGGAGATCTCAGCCCCAAATCCGCATGTCTTGGGGGCCTCATGGGCGATCAAGAGTTTGCCTGTCTTGCGCACAGAGCTCACAATGGTTTGCAAATCCAAAGGCACAAGCGTTCTCAAGTCGATGACCGTCACATGGATCCCCTCTTTAGAAAGAAGGTCTGCCACCTGCGATGCCATGAAGACCATCATCCCCCAGCAAACAACCGTCGCTTCATTGCCCTCGTGCACAATCTTAGCTTTTCCAAAGGGTTGGAGCTGACCTTCATCGGGTTCATTGCGAGCGCAAAAAACCCTCTGGCGGTAGAGTGCTTTGTGCTCGAGGAAAAACAACAGGATTGGGGTCGCGAATGGCCGCTTTTAAAAGGCGCTTGGCATCGGCAGCATTGCTCGGCACGACAACTTTGAGCCCTGGAGCATGGGCAAGAAACGCCTCGATGCTCTGGGAATGGTAAGGCCCCCCTTGGATATAGCCGCCATAGGGCATGCGAATGACAACAGGGCAATGAAATTCTCCATTCGACCTGTAATAGATACTGGCAAGCTCGTTAAAGAGCTGGTTGACACCGGTCCACATATAGTCTGCAAATTGCACTTCTACAACAGGGATGCACCCCCCCATGGACATCCCCATCGCAATCCCGATGATGCTCGATTCTGCAAGGGGGGAATTAAAACAGCGCTTTTCGCTGTGATTTTGAGTCAGGTGGCGCGTGATGCCAAACACCCCTCCTTTACCGTGGGCCACGTCTTGGCCGAACACCACGACATTAGGATCGCGCCGCATTTCCTCATCAAGAGCGTGATTGAGAGCATCCATCATCACAATGCTCCCTTCTACAGAGCGCAGGTCCTCATCTGGAAACGGGGTGAACTGGTTTGGGTCGACCTCTTTGAACACACCGAGGCCAGCCGTTTCTTTTGCGGGAAAGGGGATCTGCTCCGCCTCTTGAGCGGCGCGCTCCACTTGCTCAAAAAGCTGCTCTTTGAACGCATCTAGTTCTTGTGCACATATCAGCCCCTTTTCAAGGATCCAATTTTCAAAACGGACAATCGGGTCTTGAGCCTTGTCTGCTTCGATGCATTCCACAGATTTGTATTTGGAAGGGTCATCGCTGCTGCTATGAGCCCCGATACGGGGTACGTGGGCGACAATGAGGCTCGGGCCCATGGACTTGCGCCCCCTTGCAACGGCTGCGCTCATCGCCTCGGACAGCTCTTGATAATGGCAGCCATCGACATCAAAAACGCAAAGGCCCTCATAGCCCCTTGCCATCTTGGCGATCGTGCCGCCTGCTGTCTGATCCTTCACAGGGACAGAAATCGCCCATCCATTGTCTTGAATGACGAAAACAACACTTAACCGATGCAAAACCGCAAAATTGACCGCCTCGTGAAAGTCCCCTTGCGAGGTGGCTCCATCGCCAGCTGACACATAGACGACCTCATCGCTATTGCGAAATTGAGCCGCTTTTGCAACTCCAACTGCTTGCAAAAACTGAGAGCCGACGCAGCTAGATTGGCAAGGAATGCGCAGCTGATGATGAGTGAAATGCTCCGGCATCATTCTACCGCCAGAGTGATGCGGCACATCCCTGGCAAGACAAGCCCCAATGATATCCGTTAGAGAACACCCTAGTCCAACAGCAAAAGCCCGGTCGCGATAATAAGGCAGACCCCAATCCTTGCCCGGGATCAAAGAAAGAGCACAGACAGCCCCGACCATTTCGTGGCCATTAGCGCACAGATGAAAGGTCCCCCCCTTGTTTTGTCGAATGAGCTTCTGCATCTTTTCATCGGCAAAGCGACTAAGATACATCACCTCAAGTGCCTTTAGAATTTGGCCCCGGTTGGTCTGTTCTTCCTCGATCACTGCAAGATCTTGATAAGACATAGTTATTTTTTCTTAGGTTTTTTAGATTGAATCTGCGTCACCATCTTCACCCCGCGCCGTTTAGCCTCTGTTCCTGTGTTTTCAGGTTGTGGAGCAGGTTTTTCTTTCTTTCTACCCCCTGGCAAAAACCCTTTGACCACATCCATGATGGGGCGCTTTTTAGATGTCGACGAAGAAGACGACTTGTCCTCTTTTTGACTGACAGCCTTAATCAAGCGAGACTCCGCTTCCGTACCTACCTCCTCAATCCCAGTCAGCCGGGTAGAAAGAGTGCGCAGAGATTCCAATCGCTCAGAAAGAGCCTCGAGTTTTCTATCGATCTTAACCCGCGTACTTCCTCGCAAATTGGCAAGCAACTGCGCCTCTGTATCAAATTTAGCAGAGAAGGTCACGCTAGAGGCACTTGTGATTTCAGGCAGGAAGAGAAATTGGCGGCACACAGCCGGGACTGTCGTATACATATCGACCGCAACCTGCGGCTCTGGCTCGATCTTCGGCACTTGCTTCGGCGGACGGCCTCGCTTGGGACGGGGGTTTAAAGCCTCATTTGAATAATAGGTCCTAGCTTTTGTGGATAGAGCCTCTCGCAGCTGGGCGATATCCTTTGACACTTTAGGGTCGAACAAGTGGCGCTTGAGTTTTTCCATCATCCCCTTAGTGATGTCGAGATCCTCTTCAAAAACAAACTGAATATTCTGCGAGCGCAACCACTCGATGATCCGGATCCGGGAACGCTCGACATAATACTGCTGCCACTTCTCCAATTCATTCAGGTGATCATAGATGAACTCAAGAAAATTTTCCCTGGCCTCTTTCGACTGAATGACGTCTAAAAGTTTTTCCTTGGTGTCGATATCGTAAACCTTTTCATTGACAAAACCCTCCATGAACTTTTTTGTCTCATAAAACGTCATTTTGGGAAGGATGCAATAGCGCTCTGAATGGGTCGCGATTTCCTGTTCCAGGTCCTCGATCTCCTTCGGGCCCTTGTCTAGGTCGACATAGACGATAAAGCCTTCCACCTTATCTAGATAAAAATCTCTCTCATCATCGGACTTGGCAAAAGCATCCATCAACCGGTGATAGCGAAGAGAAGCGGATTCTGTGCGACAGGAAATTTAGCCATGAAAGGTTCCCCATTGTATATAAGGGCTAGGTTATCACAGACTCGGCCCCATCTTCAAGGCAAAAGAAGAGCACACGGCCGTGTCGATTAAAATTTGAAAAACAGAAGAAGAACCCAAAAATCGACTGAAATTTTTTACTAGTACTGGACTTTTAGCCATTGCAAAGTCGAGTTGACATTTACCATTTGTGCTTCTAGAATCTTCATTTATTTTTACAAGAGACTCCGCCCATGCTCGACATCAAGCTCATTCGGACAGACAGAGCGACCACCGAAAAGAAACTCAAGACAAAAGACCACCAGATCGACCTCTCCCCCATTGTGGCTCTCGACGAGAGGATCCGGGTGCTCAAGCTGGGGGCAGAGGAGCTCAAAGCCTCCCGCAACCACCTCTCCAAGGAAATCGGGGAGAAAAAGCGGGAAGGTCACGATACCTCTGCTCTGATGGAAGAGGTCGGAGGCATGGGAGATAAGATTGCGATTTTAGATCAAGAACTGGCCGTTTTAGAGCTAGAGCTCAACCAGAGGCTTGCTTTGATTCCCAACCTTCCGGAAGATGACATCAAAGTCTCTGCAGATCCCAAAGACAACGTGTGCATCAAGACCTTTGGAAAAAAAAGGGAGTTTGCTTTCCCTTTCAAAAACCATGTGGAGCTTGGGGAAGCACTCGGCTTATTTGACTTTAAGCGCGGGGCAAAAATCGCCGGCAGCGGTTGGCCGGTTTACCGCAATAAAGGGGCTCGGCTAGAGTGGGCTCTCATCAACTACATGATCGACACCCATCTTAAAAACGGATTTCAGATGTGGATGACCCCACATCTTGTGCGTCCGGAAATCATGTTTGGCTCAGGTCAGCTGCCAAAATTTGAAAAGCAGCTGTTCAAAATTGCAGATGAAGACTATCAACTCTACCTGATTCCAACCTCAGAGGTTGCCCTCAACGGGCTGCATTTCGATGAAATCTTTCAAAGAAGAAGATCTTCCTAAAAAATACATCGCCTACACCCCTTGCTTCCGCAGAGAAGCTGGGGCTGCCGGATCCAATGAGCGGGGGCTGATCCGAACCCACCAGTTCAATAAAGTGGAGATGTTTGCTTTCACAAAACCCTCTGAGAGCCAACAGATGTTTGGTCAGATGCTGCTGAGCGCTGAGGAAATTCTTCAAGGGTTAGATCTGCACTACCGCAACATGCTGCTTGTCACAGGCGATATGTCTTTTGCCGCTGCAAAAACAGTCGACATCGAAGTCTATCTGCCCGGACAGAATCGCTACTACGAGGTCTCCTCTATGTCTAATTGCACAGACTACCAGGCCCGCAGATCGAAGACCCGCTACCGGCACAAAAAAGACAAGCCCGAGTTCGTGCATACTCTCAACGGCTCTGGGCTTGCAACTTCTCGTTTGATGGTGTCCATTCTTGAAAATTATCAAGATGAGAGTGGATCAGTAACCGTTCCTGTAGTATTACGTAAATATATGAACGGGCAAGAAAAACTCTGACCCCTTTTTCCAGGAGGTGAGCGATGTCTCATATTTTGACAGACCTTAAGGCGTTTTTAGACGCATCCCCGACGTCTTGGCATGCTGTCAAAGAGATCGGCAATCGCCTTGCCATTCGGGAATTCCACCCTCTGCGCGAGGAGGAAAAATGGCAACTGGAAAAGGGCAAAAAGTACTTTGTGGCAAGAGGGGGAACTCTCTGCGCCTTCTGCCTTCCTGAAGTCAGCGTTTCTAAGGCGATGATCCTGGCATCTCACACCGACTCTGTCGCTCTCAAGTTAAAACCGACCCCAGCTTTTCAGACGGCCAACATGATTCAATTTGGCACTGAGGTCTACGGCTCTCCCCTGCTCTCTTCCTGGCTCAACAGAGACTTAGCGCTGGCTGGCAGAGTCGTGATTTTAAACAACGCAGGACATACTGAAGAGCGGCTGGTCTTTCTCGACGACGCCCTCCTTTTTATCCCGCAGCTTGCCATCCATCTGGATCGAGAAGTCAATGAAAAAGGGCTTCACTTAAACAAGCAAGAGCACCTATCTGCGATTTTTGGCCTGTCGCACGATCGCACAGTCGCTCTTGAGAGCTTAGAAAAATTATTGCGCCGCCATCTCTCTTTTCGATCGATGCTCTCTTTCGAGCTTTTTTTGGTTCCGCATGAACCTTGTCGCTTTTTGGGATTTGAAAATGAACTGCTCGCCTCTTACCGGATCGATAACCTAGCCAGTGTTCACGCCTCTCTTTCCGCTTTGGGGTTATTGGAAAAACCCTCAGCCGATGTCTTGCAGATGGGCCTTTTTTTTGACCATGAAGAAGTCGGCTCGCATAGCAAAGAAAGCGCAGCTTCCCCCTTCTTAAATGAGGTTCTCGATAGAATCTGCCATTGCCTTCACATCGACAAAGAGGAGCTTCTGCTCTTCAAGCACCACTCTCTTTGCGTTTCCATCGATATGGCCCACGCCCTTAACCCCAACTACCCCAAAAAACACGAGCCTCATCACACACCCCTTTTGGGCCATGGGGTCGTCCTCAAATACAATGCCGATCAAAAATACGCCTCCAATGCCCTTTCTGCAGCAGCTATTGTCCAAGCCTGTCAGCAGACAAACCTCCCCTACCAATCCTATGTGTGCCGCTCCGACATCCCCTGTGGCAGCACAGTCGGACCTGTCATTGCACAAACTACAGGGATTAACACAGTCGACATCGGCTGCCCTCAGCTCTCCATGCACTCTGCCCGCGAGGTGATGGCAGTCCAGGACTACCTCGACATGGTACATCTGCTTGCCCATCTATTGCAAAGGAGCTAAAATGAACACCGACCATTTTGAGGGGAAATCTGTCGTCGAGCACCTAAAAGAGGCTCGAATGAAGGGCAATGTGGCCTCCGCAGAGATCCACGGCATCGAGATGCCAGGGCACTTGGCGGCTTTAGCCGACAGTGCAAAAGAGATGACAGCTGCCCTTTTGATCCTCTTTGTTCTGCTCTCCTATTTCGCAACGCCAAGCCAAGCCTTCCCCTATCTTTTGCTATTTTCCTTAGGCTGGATTTTATGGAAGACGTTCCGCAGCGCTCTTTTAGGCTGGGCTCGCATGGAAAGGCTCCACCGCGTCATTGAAGAAGAGCGTTGGGAAATCGAGCACCATAGAGCCCAAGAAAAGCAAGAATTGTCAGAAATGTACCGAGCCAAAGGCTTTGGTGGAAAGCTTCTCGAAGAGGTCGTCGAGGTCCTCATGGCAGATGATAACCGACTCTTGAACGTCATGTTAGAAGAAGAGCTGGGGCTTAAACTAGAGGCCTACGAGCACCCCCTCAAACAGGCGTCTGGTGCGCTTTTGGGAGCAACCGGCGCGGCAGCATTATGCCTGTTCGGGCTGTGGGCATCAGCTCCTTTAGGTCTTCCTATATTTGCCGCGCTGATCGTCGCAACAGCCACCTTCATCTCGGCCAAAGTCGAGGGCAACCGCCCCTGGCATAGCATCATCTGGAACCTGGCCAGCATCGGTACCGTAGCCGGCTGTGTTTATTTTTTAATCCCCTTAATAGCTCGAGCTAATAGGTAAACCCCAATTAAATCCAGTTATACCCCAAGCGGTCAAAAACTTGGCATTTAGCCAGCGTCAAAGCCCCTTGAGTTCAGCGATCGTAAGGCGCCTTATATTTCTAATATTAGGCACCTTACGATCGCTGAACCGAAGAGGTCTGATCGAAAGCCTAAATGCCAAGTTTTTGACTGCTCGGGGTATACAATGCCGCAAACTGCTCCCTACCTATTTGATGAATTCTTCGCCTCGGGAAAAGAGGAAAGCGTTAGTCCGTTTCTCACCGCCTCTTCTCGAGTTTGGGGAAAGAACCTCCCTTTGAGAGGGGCTGTTTTCTCTGCGTGCTTGCTGCTGTTTGCATTCGCAGCTTCCTTTTTTTGCCCCTGGCTCTCCCCTGTTTTGCTGCTCTTAGTGTATTTTCTCTCAGGCACGCCAGCGCTTTTAGGGGCGATTGAGGACATCGCAAACCTCGAGATCAACATCGATGTGTTAATGACCCTAGCTGCGCTTTTATCGGTGATCATCGGCAGCGGAATGGAGGGGGGACTTCTGCTTGTGCTCTTTGAGTTATCCGGGGCAATGGAAAATATGGTCTCGCAAAAGACAAGGGGCACCCTCTTAAGCCTCAATCGCCTCTCTCCTGCTTTTGCCTCTATTGTAGACGCAGATGGAAGCGTCTATGAAAAATCGATTAGGGAAATTTCCATTGGCACCCATTTGCTCATCAAAGCAGGCGAAATTATTCCCCTCGACGGCACGGTGGTTCAAGGCAGCTCTTTTGTCAATCTCTTCCACCTTACAGGAGAGAGCCACCCGGTTTCAAAAAAAATAGGGGATGAGGTTCAGGCAGGCAGTAGGAATCTCGATGGAACCCTCACCATTTTAGTGACCCGCACAAGCAATGATTCAACCCTCACGCGCATCATCCAGCTCATCACACAAGCCCAAGAGGCAAAGCCTAAGCTGCAGCGCTTCCTCGATCGGTTTGGGAAGTGGTATGCAATGGCGATCATCGCTCTGTTTATCTTTTTCACCCTCACCCTTCCCCTGTTCTTTTCGATTCCCTATTTTGGCACCGAAGGGGGAATCTACCGCTCCCTTGCTTTTCTCATCGCAGCCTCCCCCTGCGCCCTGATCATCGCCACCCCTACTGCCTATTTAAGCGCCATTAGCTGCTGTGCAAAAAGGGGGATCCTGCTAAAGGGGGGCGTTGTGCTCGATGCCATGGCTGACTGTAAGCGGATTGCCTTCGACAAGACAGGGACTCTGACTACAGGAAAACTCTCCTGCGTTTCTATAGAACCGCTTTTGCTTACAACAGCTAGCGCAGACTGCACTCTTGAAGAGGCTCTAAAAATCGCTTGCGCTCTAGAGCGCAATGCCGTACACCCGATTGCCGAGGCCATTATTTCATTAGGGAAACAAAGATCTATAGGACAGATTTCCATAGAAAACTTCAAAGCTATCCCCGGATACGGCCTTGAGGCCACAGCAGTTCTTCATGCAAAAACCTGCTCGATCTCTATCGGACACGCAGAATTTATCAGCCAGAAAATCCCCCCTTCTTTGAAGAGCTCATGGGAGGCAAAGCAGGGCAGCTTGCGAAAAGAAGGCCATATGAACACCCTGCTGCTTGTCGGCAACGCCCTGTTTTTATTTCACTTTATCGACACGCTTCGCCCCGAATCCCTTGCGGCAATTGAAAAGTTGAAACAAGAAGCCCGCCTACATCCGACGATGCTCACAGGAGACCATGCAGATATTGCAAAAGCTGTGGCAAGCAAAGTCGGCATTGAGGAAGTGTATGCCAACTTAAGACCTGAGGATAAACTGGCCAAAGTGGCAGAATTTTCAAGCTTGGAAGGCCTGATCATGGTCGGCGACGGGGTCAACGACGCCCCCGCGCTGGCAAGGTCAACTGTCGGGGTTTCTATGGGCAAGATTGGCTCTGCAACCGCTATCGACGCCTCCGACATCGTCTTCTTAAACGACGACCTCTCCCTGATCCACTGGTTAGTGGGAAAATCTCGGCAAACCCTTGCGATTGTGAAACAAAATATCGCCCTTGCCCTCTGCGTCATTGTCTTTGCAACAACCCCTGCCCTGTTGGGACTTATCCCCCTCTGGCTCGCGGTGATCATGCACGAAGGAGGGACGGTCATCGTCGGGCTCAACTCCTTAAGGCTTTTGAGAAAGTAGGTTGGAGTATTCCGGGAACCACCTGCACGCATCGACCTTGCGCTCGATCTGCCCGACGCTTAATTTAGGCACAAGCCCTTCTTCCTGAGCAACTTGACACACGGCAATCGCAATTTCCCTGCTGACATCGCGCAAACTCTCCACCTCTGGAAATATGCCCGCCATCGGATTTTTAAGCATCGGGGCGTGGTTGCTCAACACATCTGCGGCCTTGATGAACATCTTTTCTGTCACCTTAGGCGACCCGCAGGCAACAATGCCAAGGCCAACTCCTGGAAAGATATAGACATTGTTGCATTGAGCAATCAAGTGCTTTTTCCCTTCATATTCCACAGGGGAAAACGGGCTTCCGGTCGCAAGGATCGCTCTACCCTCTGTCCACCGGATCAGATTTTCTGCATTAGCCTCGCAGCGCGAAGTGGGATTGGAAAGGGGGAAAATAATCGGACGCTCATTGAAGCTTGCCATCGCCCTGACAACCTCTTCTGTAAACACATTGGGCTGCGCAGAAACGCCGATGAGAACGCTCGGCTTGGCATTCTTTACAACATCGAGCAGAGTGATGGGGCCCCCATGGCAGATCTGCCAAGACTGAAGCTCAAAAGACCTCCTTGCAAATCTTTTTTGCTCGCTATCTACCCGGCTCAGCTGATCATGGATTAGACCATCGACATCAATGATATAAAAGTTTTCACGCGCTTGCAATTCACTACAGCCCTCGAAGACCATCGCTTGCAAAATCAGATGCGCAATTCCCATGCCGGCAGAGCCGGCGCCAAACATCACAATTTTCTGATTTTTAAGCTTTCCCTTGTTCATCTTCACCGCTCCAATGATCGCAGCAAGGGCAACTGCCGCAGTTCCCTGAATATCGTCATTAAAGGAACAGATCCGATCTTGGTATCTTTCGAGTAACGGGCGGGCGTTTTGCTTGGCAAAGTCTTCCCATTGCAACAAAACCTTCGGAAACCTCTTTGTAACCTCTTTTACAAAAGTCTCCACAAAACCATCGTACTGTGTACCCTTGATGCGAGGATGCCTCCAACCAAGATAAAGAGGATCGTCCAAAAGAGTGCGATTATTCGTCCCCACATCGAGCATCACAGGCAGAACCTTCCCAGGATGTATCCCTCCAAAGAGGGTGTATAATGCCAACTTCCCTTGGGGGATCGCCATCCCCCCGACACCAACATCGCCTAGCCCTAAAATCCTCTCTCCATCGGTCACCACAATGACCTCTACTTCCGACCTCTCCAAACTCCCCAGGATCTCCCCTATTTTATCCTCTAATGGATAAGACAGATAAACCCCGCGGTGCTGTCGGTATAGCAAGCTAAAATGCATCGAAACGTCACCGACTGTCGGCGTGTAGATCAGTGGCAGCATTTCTGCGATGTGCTCATACACCAGTCGGTAGAAGAGAATCTCATTGCGATTTTGCAACGAAGAAAGGAAGATGTATTTGCTTAAATCATCCGGCCTTTCTTTGAAATTCTCATAGCGCCTTTGCACCTGCTCTTCCAAGGTAGAAACGTGGAAAGGAAGAAATCCATGCAGCTTAAAAGCGTCCCTTTCTTCTTGGGTAAAGGCAGTGCCTTTATTGTGAAGGGGGTTATTTAAAATCTCTTCGGGTTTAAGTGAACTCAACTCCATGCCTTTTTAATCAGTTGCATCAGCTCTCTAAGAGCCTTCATTTTTATTTTTTTAGAAACCATCGCCTGAACATTTTTATAATGGAAAGGATCATTTCCCACATCCTCGGATACAATTCCATCCAAAACTAATCTATCTGTCACAGCCTCTTGATCCGCGCCTTGCAGGGCGATCCTTCCAAACTTATTCTGAAACTTCCAGTGGTTAGGGTCAATCCCTTTTTGACTCTTGCCCCCTTTGATCCACTCTTCATTGCAAAGCTCATACACCTTGACATGAAGGCTATAGACAAAATTTTCCACTCCGACTGGCAAATCCCTTGGATCCATTTTGACCCCCTCGAGAACGTTTGAGACAACCGACACATAGCTGTGCGCTTGCTCCCTGATTTGCTTCTCAAGCAACATCAACAACGACTCCACCCGGATACACTGCGCAGCTCTGCTGTAATCCTCCAAAGCCAGATCCCTTCCCGGGGCAATCCGCCGAAGATGAGATTCAAATACTTGGGACAAACTCCTTAAACTGCCCTCAATGGCAGAGGCTCCCTCCTCTCCTCCGAGCAAGTTTCTAACCTGCTTGACCTTCTCATGAAAATCATCCCCGCCGTTCAACCCATTAAGCAGATTAGTGCTAAGATCGTAGACCTTTACAAAGCTCAACTTAACCAAATCGCCCTTCTCATCTCCCCAGCCTAGCTTTTGTTGGAGCTTAAGCCTTACACACTCGACCTTCTCTGCAGTTTTTTGGTTCAACTTAATCCCTGAATCAAAGCAGTCGAGCTTTTTGCTGAAATAGGCGACTTTGCTCTCTACTTTGGCAAGCTTCATCCCCTCCCATCGCCTTAGCTTTTCTTCCAACAGCACAACAGCCGGATGCACGCTTTCAGGATCTAGGTTTCCCGCAACATAAATGCACACCTTGTCAGCAATAGCGCAGTCCGCCTTCATTTTGTCCACCTTAGCAGGCAGACGACCCCATTCTTTCTCAGAACTTTTCCATTGGGCGCAAAGACTCTCGACCTGCGCGCGCATCACCCCTACTCTCACCTCATCGCATAGTTCCACTTCATTAATAAAAATACACTTGGTTATTGAATCCTTTAAGCTATTGGCAATCTCATTCCATGCTTCAATAGAGGTTTTTTCCGCGGAAAACTCCCAAACTTGATACTCATGCAATTTTTTCGATAGAGCCTCAAACTCTTTTTCCTCAACCTCCCTACCCTCATGGCAAGTTTTCAACCTCTCAAGGAGGTACCCCGCTGTGGCATGAACAAGTTCCACATCGACGCTCTGAATAACACAGTTATCTTTTGCGCCAACAACCTCCTCGAGGCTCTCTGTATAATGACGAATGGATTCGATAGCTAACATATTTCCTCTCTTTAATTAAGAATTTTTACTTTAATTAGCGAGAGTTTACAAATAACATTCCTATTATGTCTACATTTTAATTTGCATTTGATAAGTAAAAATTTTTTTATTTTTTTAAATTTTTAGTTAGACGCACTATTTTCTTCGTGAATTATTGAAAATAAAACGCTTACGGAATTTTTGGAGGGTCAGTAGATTCTCCACTATTTTTTAAGGCGTCTAACTGGCACCTTTGGTCTTTGGTCAGATGATGGTAGTCTTTTGACATACACCTCTCCTAGTGTTCTTTTTGGTTAAAAAACACCATAGAAGTTGCGGCTATCTCCAGCCACTTTAAATTTTAATCTACTTGTCGCACTTGCCCATTGAATGGGCCTTATCAAACCGCAGAGGATAAAGAAGGTTGCTAAAGCAATTCTTCCCATTTCCCCAGCGTAAAAATGCAAAATCTTTACGATCTACGGTTAGTACCTCTCCAAGGTTCACCAAATCTGCCAGGATTACAATTGAAACATCTGCAAAATCCAACATCTTATCTGAAAATCTCTCAACTGTTTTTACTGCTTTTTGCGACCAATCCGCAGGAAGATTCAAAACTTCTATCCATCCTTCACTCACGCATTTAAGAAACTCAGAAACCGTGCGGTTTCCTACTCTGGCTAGGAGTAACTGATAGATTTCTTGTATAACAGCATGAGTAGTTACAAATTGGTAATCATCGCCAAATTTACTCTCCCATTGCACTACTTGTTGATTGCGAGAGTCTTGCTCATTGAACAAGGCTACCATATATCCCCAGGGTGTTTTAACTAAAATTTTTTGACATCTTTTTGCAGAAAATCATTGCCAAAATTTCCCTGAGATATCCTGTTCCAAAAACTGCTGCCCGTCGTACCGAGGCTAGACCTCTTCCTGGATCGACCGTCACCGCTATATTCATCGCTAGTCTTCGAAATAACGCCATATTTTCTGCGCTATGCCCTCTGTCTGTCAAGGTCTTATCTTCTCAAAAATAACATCGGCGACCCAATGACACTGGTTTTCGACCCTCCAATGTTGTCGGGTCCAATATAAAAACTCCCTAGCTGTTGCTCGTCGACTCGAAATATACAGACGTCTTAACACCTCACTTGGAGCAGAACCAATTCTCTGTCGAGTCGTTCGCACCTCAATCAAACACACTAGTTTTTTCCATCTGCAAGCATCGGGCAGCCAATCTATATCTTCCACAACTCGGACCTCCCGAATTTCCACTCGACCGTGATCCTTATCCACAGTCTTGTGGAATGAATGTTGGACACCATCCCATTCTGCTTCGTGCGCCTGATCAAAAAAATTCTCCCTCTTTGCATGAAGAGTAGACTGATTCTCCTTTAAGGCTAACAGGTAATCCGCGCCAGCATCGGTAATCTGTATTGCCGATTCTTTTACGGTAAAATGTGCATCTGCTGAAATGATCGCTCCCTTCACGTTCACTTGTTCTAGAATAATCGGTACGGTACTTTTTTCGACCGTTTTGTCTGGCACTTTTTCCATAGCAAGGCACAATCAATCCTCTGCTGCAAATAGCTCTACCACGTGCGTAATATTGCCCATAAATGTGGCCCCTCTTAGTCTTTTTCCATCTAATGCCAACAGCTGACCTCGCAATGAACCAGGAATTTTACTGAACCATCTTTGCAAGTAGCATTTAAGAGCTTCTGGAGGAGTTTTGACCAAAAACCACCTCATAGCTCCGTAGGTAAGGGCTTTGGAACGAACCTTCAAGCAGAGATGCAAACCACTCTTCCTGAAGTAAGGCGTACTCAGCGATCTCTTCGATCGTATTGCAACCGCAAAAAAATCCACAGAGGATCACAAGTGTAAGATACCATACAGGATAAAGAATGTGTTTTTGGTTGCGTCGATAATCTGGGAAATCCGAAAAATCGCCTCTGATGGTATCAGCGAATAGACAGGCATCAAAATGTTTACTGGCTTCCAGGATGTTAGGATCAATCGATTTGCGGCGTGACATAGAACTCCTTGCGTTAAAGAGTCCATTATCATACCATATCTGCTATCGAAAATTTTTAGTTAAAACGCCCTGCCAATGCGAGTCATTCAAGCAGCACTTCCTTTTATGCGAGAACAGAAGAAAGGTAAGATAATCCAGATCAGCTCTAGAAGCGGTTTTCGTCCCCTTCCCTCAATCAGCATCTATGCCGCATCAAAATTTGCTC
This sequence comes from uncultured Acidobacteriota bacterium, assembly GCA_963796135.1. GTDB lineage: Bacteria > Chlamydiota > Chlamydiia > Chlamydiales > Rhabdochlamydiaceae > CAJCIW01. The sequence goes on from CAWCKK010000027.1 coordinate 21,484, forward strand.
TGGAAGGAATTTCTGAAACAATGGCAGCCACTTTAAAACCGTGGAATATCGATGTATCGCTCATTGAACCTGGGCCTGTTAAGACAGACTTGGACTTTGTTTCGCCTTATGGTTCTCATCTACCTAAAGATCAAGACCCCTATTCTAATCTATTTGAAATGGCGGGTCTTTTAGACCCCGTCTCTCCTATTGCACAAGAAACTGAAGAGATCGCTCAACTAGTCAAAATGGTTATAGAAACAGACAGGCCAAATCTCCGTTACCAGACAACAGATGCCATAAAAAAACAAGCTAGAGAGAGATTCTGCGACGAAACAGGCAACACATCGATTACTGAATGGATAAAAGTCCTTTACACCGTAGATCCAACAGCATCGATACCTCAAAAAGAAGACCCGACATCTCTGAAGGTAAAACAATGATCAAAATGTTTATTTCGATTTTTTGCATGGGCATTTCATCTCTAATTGCCCAAGCCACTGTTTCTATTGAAGAGTATGCTGAAATGATTGGGAATGTTGACCCTAAGACCCATCGTATTCACACGCTCAATGATAATGGGTCGCAAATGTGTTTTAAAACAGAACTAACAGAAGCTTTTTTGGAACATTGCCGAAATCTCCACTGCACCTATGTCCTAGAAGTGGGATGCGCTTACGGGGTCAAAGCATCACAAATCGTTCAAACTGGTGTCTTTTTAGTAGCCAATGATATCGATTCTCGCCATCTCAACATCATGAGACAAGTCTTTAGCCAATTGTCTAAGACCGATTCCCATTTCAATAACGTGCGTTATATCGCAGGAAATTTTGCTACTTTAAGCGAAGAGCAAATTGGAAACAGAAAATATGATGCCATCCTCTGTGAAAGCGTACTTCATTTCATGTCCCCAGAGGAATTGAGAAAAACATTAGATCTTATTAATGCCTCTCTAAAGCAAGGTGGCCAGGTCTATATCACGGTTATTTCTCCCTATCTTCAACCATTTAGAGAAACTTTTAAGACCAATAAAGCCAGTGGAGCAGAGTGGCCCGGTATTTTCAAAGACCCCAAAGGAATTAGTCCCGTTGTCTATAACATTATTGATGAGGAGATCCTAGAGAGGGAGTTAAGAAATGCTGGCCTTAAAGTAATAACATCTAAGTATATCCAAAAACCATCGCTCGAAAAAGAATATCAACATGATGGCCGTGATTGGCTCATTGCTATTGCGGAAAAAGAGTGAGAAAAAAAACTTAGGAAATCTGTTTAGTAGAATTTGATCAAGAAATTCTGGTAATCGAAGGTGGTTAAGTTCAACACAGGGAAATTGGCTATTACGACAATATTACGGTATTTTTTGAGCCAAAAAAATTAAGATAGTTCCTTTTAGGAGACACTCGAATTTCAGGGGACTGGGGTAAGCGTCTAATCTAGCCATCTTTTTTCCTTTTACAAATCCATGTTAGTTTCTTTTGCATCAAAAACACCAAAGGATGTCTATGATCAGAAGAACACGTCAAGAGAGAGAAGCGTTAGTTAAGCAATGGAGAGCAAGCGGCAAGAAAATGACCGCTTGGTGCAGTGAACAACAAATCCCTATCACCACTTTTTGTGGTTGGGCTTATGCTAAGAGGTCGCTGAAGGAAAATAAAATGATAGCTCGGAGTGATTTTACAGAGCTAAGGAATGAAGTGCCCACAGCAAAAGTAGTCATTGAGTGGCGGGGATGCAAAATTCATATAGACTGTGAAGCTGCCTCTACGCTTCTAGAAAAATGCCTTCCGATTATTGGGAGGTTTTCATGCTGACCCTACCAGGAAATCCCCGTTTGTTTTTGTGTCAACATCCAGTCAGCATGAGAAAAAGTTTTGAGGGGCTAAGCGCACAAGTAGAGCAGTTATTTCCTGGAGAGCTCTTAACAGGGGCTTTTTTCATTTTCCTGAACCGAAAACAGGATCACATGAAAGTTCTCTATTGGGATACAGATGGGCTAGCGATTTGGTTCAAACGCTTAGAAAAAGGGAGTTTTCCTAAAAAAGAAAACAAACAGGCCAAGATGACACGCAGAGAATTCTTAATGCTTTTGGAGGGCGTCACTCCCAAGCGCTTGCAACCTAGATTTTCTCTATGAAAAATAAGTGGAATTTGGCGCATTTTCTTCTTCTTTTTTGAAGGGTTTTTTGGTATCATTTTCCCTATGACAACAGCACAAACTTCAGATTTAGAACAGCTTAAATGCGCAAATGAGATTCTGCAAGTCACAGTTGCCAGTTTACAAAACACCAACGCTTATTTAACTCAACAGCTTGATTGGTTTAAGCGGCAACTGTTTGGAAAAAAATCAGAGCGGATCCTATCCGATTGCAATGCCGAGCAACTCCTTTTCGAGGGTTTCGAAGCGTTGCTGGAACAAGGTAAGCAGCAGACCCAAGATGTCCCAGCTCATCAACGCCGCAAACCAAAACGGGACGGCCAAGACGCTATTGCCTTAGATCCCAATCTCCCTGTAAAAACAACTATTCTGGATCTTCCTGAAGAGGAGAAAATCTGTAAAGAAACAGGGGCTCCTTTAGTCAAAATTGGCGATGAAGTCACACACAAATTAGCTCATGAACCTGGCAGTTATTACATCAAAGAGATTATCCGTCCTAAATATGCTCATCCAGAAAAGCCAGAAGAGGGAGTTCAGACAGCTGCACTTCCCGAAACTTTGCTTCCTAAATGCCAAGCCGATGATAGCGTTTTAGCCGAGATCATTACTGCAAAATTTGCAGACCACTTGCCCTTGTATCGCATTGCCGAAGGGATGGAGCGTCAAGGGGTCAAAATAAGCCGGAAGCTTCTTTCTCAGTGGGTGATTCGGTGCGGGATGGCGCTCAAACCTCTTTATGAGGTGATGGTGCGTCTGATCCTTGAGAGCAACAATGTGTTCATCGATGAAAGCCCGGTTAAGCTACAGGCTAAAAATCAGTGTGCAATCGCCTATATGTGGGTGATTGTCGGAGGACAGTCGATAAATCCAGCCTATCGGGTCTATGATTTTCGAACCAATCGCTGCCATGATAATGTCTTGGATATTTTACAAAAATATCGAGGCGTGCTTCATTCAGATAAATATGGAGCTTACCAAAAGCTAGCTGAACAAAAAGTCATCACGTGGTGCCCTTGTTGGAGCCATATTCGCAGGAAATTTTTCGATGCCGAGTCTGGGGATCCCGGTTTTCGGGACTGGGTGTTGCGGAAGATCCGGTATCTCTTCATGCTAGAGAAAGTGGCTTGGGCCAGATCTGATGAAGAGCGTTTGCAAATACGACAAGCAAAAGAGGTTCCGATCATCGATGAACTGATCGATAAAATTAAAGGCAGGCTGATCGATGGAAAACTTTTACCCAAGTCAAAATTGCGAGAAGCACTGGGCTATTTTTGCGGTCTGATTCCTTATTTAAAGAACTACACAAAATACGCCTTTGCAAGGCTTGATAATAATGTTGCAGAAAGAGCTGTGAGACCTCTTGCGATTGGAAGAAAGAACTGGCTGTTTTTTGGCAGTGAAGATGGTGGCGAGGCAGGAGCAATTCTTCTGTCTCTTGTTCAAACTTGTCGTGGATTAAAGATCAACCCGCGGGAGTACCTCGAAGATATATTTCGGAGGCTGATGGGACATAGTGTTCAAAAGCTTGAGGAGTTGCTACCAGACCGGTGGCTCCAAGCTAAAACAGCGCTGAAAAAAACAGTTCCTCATTCCTAAAATATCAACCTGTCTAGATTAGACGCTTACCTCTGTATCTTTCTCTATTTTTGCATGGCGGCCTGGAACTTGCGATTGCCTCATTGGCTGTGCAGATTCTTCTAGGCCTATACAACTCAAGAGCTGAATTTATGAAAGGGAACTATATTGAAGCTGTTGGGCATTTGGGGATGTCTCTGGTTAGAGGAAATCAATTGGCAGGTCAGGCGCAAATGTTGCAGCTGAAGTTGAAGCTTGAAAGTGCCATTAAAGTAGCAAGAGGAACTCAGGCAAAAAGCATCCTTTTGAAGAGAGTTGACAATACTTCATCTGAAGCACTTTCTGATCGCACTGCTTTATCATCGAATGAATCTACCAAAAATGATGTAGAGTATTCAAATTTACTAGATAGAGCGAGATCTGAAAATAATAAAGATTTGATTGATGTTCTTGTTAAATATGGAAACAATCCTGATAAAATTCCAGCTTTACATTATGCAATAAAATGTCATGATTTTGAACAGGGTCTTTTGATTAAAAAGATTTGATAGACATTCGTGTATACCCAAGTAATCTCAAAAGTTGGTTGCGGGCGCCCCAATAGGCCTGAATTTACCCCTCACCCGACCCCTTAACGCCTGCCCTAAAATAGACTCTGCAGTCACAGTCGACAACACCGCAAAAAATCCTAAAATTGCCCCCTTAAAATCTTCAAAATGTTCGTAATACGTATTGTAAATCACCCTCTCTTTCATCCACTTCCATAGTCGTTCTATCGGGTTCAAATTGGGGCTGTAGGGAGGTAAAAAATGCAGACAGACCTTCGAGGTTTCCAGATACTGTTTAACTGCCTTATTTCGATAGTACGGTGCATTGTCACAAAATACGTGAATTTTCCGTTTACTCGGATACGCTTCCTCGATTTTTTTGAAAAAACGAATTGTAGATGCCGCGTTTAAGGTCTGATCCTCTTGAATCACGATGTTGTGGCTGACAACATCAATGGCTCCAGAAAGGTTAAGTCTTGCACGTCCCGTGTTTGCTGGGATCTCTTTGCGCACTCCTTTTTTGATCCATCCATAGGCGGGTTGTACATTATGTGTCGGATGAACACCATCCATGAAACAAATCGTTTCGTCTGCGCCAAGCCCTGACCTAAGTTTTTCGTATCCAGCCAGCCACTCTTGCTGCTGTTCCTTGTTGGCCTTACCGGGTACCACCGCAGGTTTTTTATAGGAAAAGGAATGCCTTTGCAGCCAACTTCTCAAGCCATGGACAGTATAGAAAACTCCAAAGGCTACTTCGACATAAGCTACGATATCTTTGACGTAAAGGTACGTGTGTGTTTGCAGATGAGCCTCGAGTTTCTGAGACTGATCTGCAGAGAGTTTCTCTGCAGATCCCCCGCTCTCGGGCTTTAACTTTTTAGAGGTCTGGTATTCATCAATATGATTACGAACAGCCTCATCGGAGATCAACAGAACCTTCGCGATATCTTTGGGTGACCACCCATCATCGTAGAGGAGGACGGCTTTTATGCGATCACGTATTCGGCCGTCACGTTCTCGTCTATGTTGAAGCTTGAGTTGTTGGCGTTCTGTTTCAGTTAAAAAATTCATGCCAGCGATTATGCAGTCAAGAGGAAATTTTGTGAATCAAAATTTTGATTCACGAAGGGTATATAACTTGACGAATTACGTCTGCATTTCCTTTGTGAAGGTAAAACATTTTCTCAATCCAGACATCTAACGCTGCGAGCTTCTTAATTTTTTTTGGGATGTTGTAGGGGAGCCATTTTCCCTGCCTTCGATAGTGTTTAACAGTATTAGGGCTGATTCCCAGTTCTTTAGCTATCCGTCTTTTCCCCCAACCTTCCGACGATAAATGTAGAATTTTATCTACTATATCTGGTGATTCCATTGACTTCCTGCTGCCTCCTCTTAAAACAGCAGATATTTTATCAGTTTGCATACTTACCCTCATTCTGAGTAGGGGGGTGGGTCAATTCTCAATGTCGTAAAGGGGTCAATTTACACTGTCGCCTGGCACCGCTATCTGAGGTGATGCTGCCTCCATCGAATTTTGCGATGACATCGCGTGAGTGGAGAGCTTATTGCCCCCGTTTTGTTTGTCTATAACTTGTTGTACAAGAAATAGTTATAACGCAAAACGGGACTTTTTTTCATCAATTCAGTGAGAAATTCGGGCTAAAACCCCTCTTATTTACTTGCTTTCCTCGACTCTGTGAGAAATGCGGGTTAGTAATCAATCACTTCTGATTACCAAAAGGTGACATTTCTAAAAAACGCCTACAGAAATTTTAATTGTTGTTATTAAATACTCGTTTTTAATATGATTTAAATCATAGCGTTTTGCCGGGATAGATTCCATGGCAGGGAAATTGCATGAAAGTAGATCTTCGGTTCAGAATCAATCACTTACGAAAACAGACAAGAATTTAAATAACGTTGATAACCAAGAAGTTAGCGATTTCCGTGCAATTTCCCTGGGTTCCATGGCCGTTGCGTTAGATTGTTAAATGCATCATTTAAAAAAGAGGAATTATGAATATTAGTTCAAATTTAGAAAGTAATATTATTGCAGATTTACCAACATGTGTTATAGAAAAGATAATCGATTACCCCGTCGCACAATCTGAAATAAGCAAATTTAGTAAGGATCGTTTCGATGCATGTGTTAAAATCACGTTTTCTCTTTGTTTAACTTGTAAATCACTACAATATAGTCTAAAAGGACAACTCAAAAAACTTAAAAACATGTATGAAACAAAGATAATACTTGATTGCTTTCAGAATGATGCACAATGCTTTCAGACTGATAAACACTGTCTTTACCAACCATTTCTCCAAAATTTCTGTCTACAAAACCAAATCAAGTATACTGATTGGCCTAGATCGAAATACAATGAAACTGTGAGACAAGCTGAGGCAAAAGGTTTTCCAGTAAATGATGCAGCTGGGTTTAAAAAACTAATTCAAAGTTACGGTGAAATAAAAGAATTAAAAATGAGTTATATTCAAATCGTAGGCTTAAAAAAAGAAATTGGAAAGGTGCTTTCAATATTCCCAACATATACAAGCATCACGGAATTAGACCTAAGATCAAATGAAATTAAAAAAATTAACTTTATTTTCAAATTCCCTAATTTGAAAATATTAGGACTGGGCGGAAATAAAGTAGAAAAAATTCCTGTGAACGGAGTTTTAAATAAACTAGAATTTTTAAATTTGTTCGGCAATCAAATTAAAGAAATCCCGAAATTAGATGAAAATTTTCCTAAATTAGAAAAACTACATTGTAGTGCTAATAAAATTGAACAACTGAATATGACCAATCACACCTTAACAGAACTAAGGCTATCTGCGAATCCGATCAAAGAAATTGATTTAACTTCCTCAAGCTTAACACACCTCTTCCTTGAACGCATGGAAACTTTGCCAAACATGCGTTTTTCAACTCCAGCAATGATCAAGTTTGTAATCTGTTCGAAAAAATAAGAATTTTTCAACCAGACCTTAGCCGCAGGGCCATTTAACTAAAATGTTTTGACAATTTCGAGCAGAAAAATGTTGCCAAAATTCCCTTTAAATACCCGGCACCGAAAGTTGCTGCTCTCCTTACAGAGGCAAGCCCCCTTTCTGGATCTACAACTGCAGCCATGTTCATAGCCAGACGCCGAAACAATCCCATATTCTCTGCACTATTTCCCCTGTCCGCTAAAACATAATCCTCTTCAAAAATCACATCAGCTACCCAGTGGCATTTGTTTTCTATGCTCCAATGCTGTCGGATCCATTTAGCAAAATCTTTGGCAGATGCTCGACGACTCGAAATATATAGCCGTCTAAATACCTCGTTACCGACAGATCCAACTTTTTGCCTCGTTGATCTTACTTCGATGAGACAGATCAAGTTTTTCCATTTGGAAGCATTTGGCAACCAGTCCAGGTCTTCCACGACCCGTACTTCTCGAATGTCGATTCGACCATGGCCTTTATCTACTTCCTCGTGAAACGAATGTGGAACTTCCTCCCACTCGATTGCATGAGCTTGATCAAAAAAATTCTCCATTTCAGCGCAGAGGGTTGGCTGGTTGCCCTTAACAGCCAGCAAATAATCTGCTTTCGCGTTAATGATTTGTTCTGCTGATTCGGCCACGGTAAAATGTGCATCTCCTGAAATAATTGCGCCGTCTACATTCACTTGCTCCAAAATGATGGGCAACGTGCTCTTTTCAACTGTTTTATCTGGGACCTTTTCTACGGCAAGACATAATCGATCCTCAGCGACGAATAGCTCCACTACGTGTGTGATATGGCCTAGGAAATTGGCACCTTTCATCCTTTTGCCGTCAATTGCCAATAGCTGATCGCGCAATGAACCTGGAATTTTGCTGAACCACTTTTGTAAGTAGTGCTTGAGCGCACTAGGTGATGTTTTCACTAAAAACCAACAGAGAGCCCCATGAGAAGGTGCTGAGAACGATTCGCCTAGCAGAGAGGAAAACCACTCCTCCTGCAGAGAAGCATATTCAGCGATTTCCTCAATAGTATTGCAGCCACAAAAAAAGCCAGAGAGAACGATAAGATTCAGATACCAAACAGGATATAAGACACGTTTTTGATTGCGTCGATAATCAGGGAAATCCGCAAACTCTCCCTTGACAGTTTCTGCGAATACGCAGGCATCAAATTCTCTACTAGCTTCTAGGATTTTTGCATCAATTGGTTTACGTCGTGACATAACTGGTCCTCCAAATTTGAGGATTTATTATGCCATATTAGCATATCTTCTATCAAAAATTTTTAGTTAAATGGCCCTGTGTAAATCCCACAGGAAATCCCAGTCTATTTGGGTGGTTAAAAGGAATTGGACTGCAGAAAAAGATAATAATAACCAAGATGGAAACAATAGAACTTCAATTTTATAATGGCGTTCCTATCAATGATTCAAATCACGATCTACAAGTCAATTTTATTGACTGCATTATAAGGAATAAAAAAGGGAAAATAACAGGGTATTTTTCATGGGTAACAGACATTTCTGTGACTGAGGACAATGTAGATGAACTTTCAAGAGGAAGCAGGGCAAGATGGAAAATTGAGAATGAAACATTTAACACCCTTAAGAACCAAGGCTACCAGTTTGAACATAATTTTGGGCATGGCTACAAGCACCTAAGCCATATCTTTGGATTACTTATGTTTTTGGCATTTCTCATAGATCAAGTTCAGCAGAGATGCTGCGGACTATTCCAAGCAGCACGGTCAAAGATGAAAAGAAAGCGCTATTTCTGGGAACGATTGCGATTTGTGTTTTGTGAATTTTATATCGATGCATGGTCGGATGTATTTATGTGGATAGCAGGGAGGAAAGGGGCTAAGTTGAATGAGCTTTTAAATACCTCTTGAAATAAAGTTCAAAAGGGCGCTTGGTTCAGGGGTGCAGTTTTAAGTGGAAGAGGGTTAGCTGTAAGGACCGAATCAGTCAGGATGGCTTTGTTCTAAAAAATTAAATTTTTCATTTTTCCCGCCCTAGCTTCAAAAGATTCTTTTTAACGGGAGCACCTGGCGGAAAAGTGATTACCCTTGACGTCATTGTCCTTGACATGCGAAAATGCTTTTTTTTCTCTACTATGAGTAAAACTTGCTAAATGCTAATTTACGAAAGGCCATAAAATTCATCTTCTTTCCAGCCTTATTGCTATCAGTACTCCTCTCCTGTAGCAGCACTCTTTTTCATTTTTCACAAAATTCACTCATCGGTAACCAGTTAGGATTTGCTCAAATTCCAGCTCTTAAAGTATCTACAATTCTTCCCGAAATCATCCTGGCGATATCTCTTCTTATTTTTTCAATTTACAAACCCTTTGAAAAAGTTTTCAAAGGCACTTTAATCGCTTTAACAGGAGTGATCGTTCTCCTTACAGGACTGATGTTTTTTCAAGAACATTTGGTATTGAATGGAGTTTCAGAGGCTTTTGGAATATATAAACCTCTAGTAACTCACTGGCCTATATCTCTAATGTACATCGTGCTCAATGTTTTCAATTTCAGCCTATATTCGTTGTTCATCTGGGGGTTTATCAATCGTCTTATTTCCCTATCTGAGGGAGTAAAGTATTACATTCCACTTGCATTTGTCTTAGGCATTTTTGGGGCCGTTGTATCGAATCTAGGGTTAATGTTGATTGGGGCCTCTAAATGGCCTCTAATGGCTATGGTGATTCCAGCTATACTTCTTATGGTCTGTTCTTTCTTCACCTTCAGCTGGTCTTGGAAAAGATTGCCAGATAGTTTGATCCATCCTCAAGAATCTTCTGTTTCACAAACTCGATTTCCTTTCCTGAGCGCCGCTTATTTACTAACTGGCTCTGCTATGATCAAAAGCTTGTTAGATATTCTCTTTAAGTCTCAGGTCAGGACTCAGTTTCCGAACCCTACGGATTACCTGCATTTTATGGGCAATTACTCAATGTCTATAGGCGCTGCTACGATTGCAATTTCCATTATTTGGGCAGTGTTAGGCACCTGGCTTATTTTAAAGAAAGGGTGGAGAACAACCGCCCTTTATGCCTCTTTATCTATCCTAGTAGGAGGGATTATCTTTCTCAGCCTTTCTTTATCTTGGCTAGGGCAAGGAGTCTTCAACGGACTTCTCGTAGGTACTGCTAGCACTTTGTTTTTCCCCCTAGTTCAAATATTATACCTCTATCTACCCTATCAACATCGATTCAAAACAAAAATTGTCACAGAGATGATTGCACTTCCTATTATGAAGGCGGTTCCATCACTGACTGCACAAGGACTCTTGGTTGCCTTTGGGTCGATTGCCGCTATCGCTCTCTATCTTAAGATACTTGTTCCTATTTTGATGGTACTACTCATAGTTGCCAGCTATAGAGCTAGCCCGAAAGCTTTCAGATACTAAAACCGTATCCTAGCAGAAAGTGAAAGAGAATCTAGCTCTTCCTTATTTACCTGATTGCGGCTCCAACTGCTTTGCCTTGTCTTTAAGAGCCTCGAGAAGAATAATATCTTCATCGTCCGCTATTTGTTGTTCTTGTTGCCGACGACTCTTATCAAATTCTTCATAACGTTCTAAGGCCAGCTTCTCTGCAACTTGAGCCGAAATTTTACCAGCATGATCGAGCAAATCTCTCTCCTTGAAAATCAAAAATGCATCCAATTTTTCTTCCCATTCTGCCATTGTCATCGCCTTACGTCGTCTAGCCTGGTCTTCCGCATGATCAAGATACATGACAACAATCCGATTTAGTTCTTCAATTTCAGGGTGGTCAAGATAGTTTTTGGCAATAGTCACATCTTGTTGACGCACTCGACTCCCTTTCCAGCTCTTAAGACCCATATTTGGCAGCTCTGAATTGGCACGTTCAACGATAAGTTCAGCTGCTGTACGATGTGTTGTTGCCCAAAGCATCTTATTTTGCACCTTCTTGAAGAAAAGCTGAGCTTGGTCACTCTTGGGATCGTAGTCAACGGCTGTCGCATAAATATCCCGCACTTTTTGATAAAACCGCTTTTCAGAAGCTCGAATCTCACGAATCCTCTCTAACCACTCATCGAAATAATCCCAAGGCTTCGGTTCTTTTAAGCGAGCATCATCCATTACAAAGCCCTTCACGAGGTACTCTTGTAAATGAATAGTGGCCCACCTACGAAACTGGATACCTCTTTGGGATTCCACTCTATAGCCAATTGCAAGGATCATACTGAGATTGTATAGCTTAGTCTTATAACGCTTGCCATCAGCGGCAGTTGTCAAGTTATCCTTGACTACTGCTTCTGATAACTCATTTGTTGAGAGTATGTTCTTGATATGCAAGCTGATGTTTTGCTTGGTTGTTTGAAATAGGTCAGCAAGTTCCATCTGCGTTAACCAAACTGTCTCTCCTTCAGCCTTGAGATGAATCGCGGTTTTCCCATCCTCAGTGGTATAGAGAATGATCTCTCCATTAGACATAACCTAATTCCTTTGAATTTAATTTTTTAGAAAAAATCGTAGCTGAAATGGGAAAACCTCTCCAGGAAAAAGTTGAGTAAGGAAACTAGGTTGCTCTAGTTTCCTCCTCTAAGAACGTAAGCGTCTAATCTAGCCATCTTTTTTCCTTTTACAAATCCATGTTAGTTTCTTTTGCATCAAAAACACCAAAGGATGTCTATGATCAGAAGAACACGTCAAGAGAGAGAAGCGTTAGTTAAGCAATGGAGAGCAAGCGGCAAGAAAATGACCGCTTGGTGCAGTGAACAACAAATCCCTATCACCACTTTTTGTGGTTGGGCTTATGCTAAGAGGTCGCTGAAGGAAAATAAAATGATAGCTCGGAGTGATTTTACAGAGCTAAGGAATGAAGTGCCCACAGCAAAAGTAGTCATTGAGTGGCGGGGATGCAAAATTCATATAGACTGTGAAGCTGCCTCTACGCTTCTAGAAAAATGCCTTCCGATTATTGGGAGGTTTTCATGCTGACCCTACCAGGAAATCCCCGTTTGTTTTTGTGTCAACATCCAGTCAGCATGAGAAAAAGTTTTGAGGGGCTAAGCGCACAAGTAGAGCAGTTATTTCCTGGAGAGCTCTTAACAGGGGCTTTTTTCATTTTCCTGAACCGAAAACAGGATCACATGAAAGTTCTCTATTGGGATACAGATGGGCTAGCGATTTGGTTCAAACGCTTAGAAAAAGGGAGTTTTCCTAAAAAAGAAAACAAACAGGCCAAGATGACACGCAGAGAATTCTTAATGCTTTTGGAGGGCGTCACTCCCAAGCGCTTGCAACCTAGATTTTCTCTATGAAAAATAAGTGGAATTTGGCGCATTTTCTTCTTCTTTTTTGAAGGGTTTTTTGGTATCATTTTCCCTATGACAACAGCACAAACTTCAGATTTAGAACAGCTTAAATGCGCAAATGAGATTCTGCAAGTCACAGTTGCCAGTTTACAAAACACCAACGCTTATTTAACTCAACAGCTTGATTGGTTTAAGCGGCAACTGTTTGGAAAAAAATCAGAGCGGATCCTATCCGATTGCAATGCCGAGCAACTCCTTTTCGAGGGTTTCGAAGCGTTGCTGGAACAAGGTAAGCAGCAGACCCAAGATGTCCCAGCTCATCAACGCCGCAAACCAAAACGGGACGGCCAAGACGCTATTGCCTTAGATCCCAATCTCCCTGTAAAAACAACTATTCTGGATCTTCCTGAAGAGGAGAAAATCTGTAAAGAAACAGGGGCTCCTTTAGTCAAAATTGGCGATGAAGTCACACACAAATTAGCTCATGAACCTGGCAGTTATTACATCAAAGAGATTATCCGTCCTAAATATGCTCATCCAGAAAAGCCAGAAGAGGGAGTTCAGACAGCTGCACTTCCCGAAACTTTGCTTCCTAAATGCCAAGCCGATGATAGCGTTTTAGCCGAGATCATTACTGCAAAATTTGCAGACCACTTGCCCTTGTATCGCATTGCCGAAGGGATGGAGCGTCAAGGGGTCAAAATAAGCCGGAAGCTTCTTTCTCAGTGGGTGATTCGGTGCGGGATGGCGCTCAAACCTCTTTATGAGGTGATGGTGCGTCTGATCCTTGAGAGCAACAATGTGTTCATCGATGAAAGCCCGGTTAAGCTACAGGCTAAAAATCAGTGTGCAATCGCCTATATGTGGGTGATTGTCGGAGGACAGTCGATAAATCCAGCCTATCGGGTCTATGATTTTCGAACCAATCGCTGCCATGATAATGTCTTGGATATTTTACAAAAATATCGAGGCGTGCTTCATTCAGATAAATATGGAGCTTACCAAAAGCTAGCTGAACAAAAAGTCATCACGTGGTGCCCTTGTTGGAGCCATATTCGCAGGAAATTTTTCGATGCCGAGTCTGGGGATCCCGGTTTTCGGGACTGGGTGTTGCGGAAGATCCGGTATCTCTTCATGCTAGAGAAAGTGGCTTGGGCCAGATCTGATGAAGAGCGTTTGCAAATACGACAAGCAAAAGAGGTTCCGATCATCGATGAACTGATCGATAAAATTAAAGGCAGGCTGATCGATGGAAAACTTTTACCCAAGTCAAAATTGCGAGAAGCACTGGGCTATTTTTGCGGTCTGATTCCTTATTTAAAGAACTACACAAAATACGCCTTTGCAAGGCTTGATAATAATGTTGCAGAAAGAGCTGTGAGACCTCTTGCGATTGGAAGAAAGAACTGGCTGTTTTTTGGCAGTGAAGATGGTGGCGAGGCAGGAGCAATTCTTCTGTCTCTTGTTCAAACTTGTCGTGGATTAAAGATCAACCCGCGGGAGTACCTCGAAGATATATTTCGGAGGCTGATGGGACATAGTGTTCAAAAGCTTGAGGAGTTGCTACCAGACCGGTGGCTCCAAGCTAAAACAGCGCTGAAAAAAACAGTTCCTCATTCCTAAAATATCAACCTGTCTAGATTAGACGCTTACTGTCAGTAGACTAAGTCTATCCCCCCGAAAAAAAGAGGCAGTAGTAAGACCTATCTGGATATTTCGATTTTTACAACTTAACAAATATGCTACTAACCCGCCGATTCCATTATTAAGAATGAGGTCTTCGATATCTGGAGCCGAGGTATTCATAATATGATGTGCTTCGTCAAGCCAGAGTAGACAATTTGTAAACAAAGATAGCTGACCGAGTTTTTGTAACTTTTTATAAGCTGCAAGTAATCCGGCATGGGTGCAGACCAATATACGTTCAGAAAAATTCCCATGAGGTTGCGTAAGCCATCTAAGGATATAATCACCTGTTTTTACTCTAGGACCGCTTTCACATAAATTATGCTCCGATTTCCACTCAATTTCCTCACCATCCGGTATCTTCAATCGATCTTCTCCAAAACCAGATGCAATAATCGTCTGAGGGACAGCAATGATACATCGTAAAGTGGGGTCTTGTCGCATCTTGAAAGCCGCTAGAAAACACATAAGTGTTGATTTGCCACTACCCATAGGAGCGTTTAATATCATATGTGTGGCATCCTTCAAGGATTCAAATGCATCTAGTTGCCATGGCCTCATTGAAGATGGCTTTTCCGGGTTAACCGAATTCTGGGAAGCGCCACCACAGGGGATTCTAAATCCTTTTTGTTGCACGCAAGCTTGATTTACATCATCTTCCATTCTTATTAACCCTATTAGAATTTTTACGGAGTTCCTTGCCAATGACTAGACCGAACCAAGCACCCAAAAAAAATATGCTTAAAAATAGCCAAAAGTCACTCATCGATGATCCAATCTGTTGCTAGCACATCTTCAATGCTAAAATTGCAATACTCAGAAATCTTCTTATCATTGTAAGTGGCCCAATATGTTCCATATTTTTCAGTTACGTTTTTTCCCTCTGTAATTATAACTCGAGTAAAGCCGCAGGGCCATTTAACTAAAATGTTTTGACAATTTCGAGCAGAAAAATGTTGCCAAAATTCCCTTTAAATACCCGGCACCGAAAGTTGCTGCTCTCCTTACAGAGGCAAGCCCCCTTTCTGGATCTACAACTGCAGCCATGTTCATAGCCAGACGCCGAAACAATCCCATATTCTCTGCACTATTTCCCCTGTCCGCTAAAACATAATCCTCTTCAAAAATCACATCAGCTACCCAGTGGCATTTGTTTTCTATGCTCCAATGCTGTCGGATCCATTTAGCAAAATCTTTGGCAGATGCTCGACGACTCGAAATATATAGCCGTCTAAATACCTCGTTACCGACAGATCCAACTTTTTGCCTCGTTGATCTTACTTCGATGAGACAGATCAAGTTTTTCCATTTGGAAGCATTTGGCAACCAGTCCAGGTCTTCCACGACCCGTACTTCTCGAATGTCGATTCGACCATGGCCTTTATCTACTTCCTCGTGAAACGAATGTGGAACTTCCTCCCACTCGATTGCATGAGCTTGATCAAAAAAATTCTCCATTTCAGCGCAGAGGGTTGGCTGGTTGCCCTTAACAGCCAGCAAATAATCTGCTTTCGCGTTAATGATTTGTTCTGCTGATTCGGCCACGGTAAAATGTGCATCTCCTGAAATAATTGCGCCCTCTACATTCACTTGCTCCAAAATGATGGGCAACGTGCTCTTTTCAACTGTTTTATCTGGGACCTTTTCTACGGCAAGACATAATCGATCCTCAGCGACGAATAGCTCCACTACGTGTGTGATATGGCCTAGGAAATTGGCACCTTTCATCCTTTTGCCGTCAATTGCCAATAGCTGATCGCGCAATGAACCTGGAATTTTGCTGAACCACTTTTGTAAGTAGTGCTTGAGCGCACTAGGTGATGTTTTCACTAAAAACCACCAGAGAGCCCCATGAGAAGGTGCTGAGAACGATTCGCCTAGCAGAGAGGAAAACCACTCCTCCTGCAGAGAAGCATATTCAGCGATTTCCTCAATAGTATTGCAGCCACAAAAAAAGCCAGAGAGAACGATAAGATTCAGATACCAAACAGGATATAAGACACGTTTTTGATTGCGTCGATAATCAGGGAAATCCGCAAACTCTCCCTTGACAGTTTCTGCGAATACGCAGGCATCAAATTCTCTACTAGCTTCTAGGATTTTTGCATCAATTGGTTTACGTCGTGACATAACTGGTCCTCCAAATTTGAGGATTTATTATGCCATATTAGCATATCTTCTATCAAAAATTTTTAGTTAAATGGCCCTGAGTAAAGCCTTGTCTTTCTGACTTTCTTCTTATTCGTTTACCTTCCTGTAGAGCCTTAATTGCCTCCCCAAAAGGGGTTGTCTCTTTAAAAACATTCTTTATCATTTTGAATCCTCTTCCTGGAAATTTGCTTTTTAAAGTCATATAACCCACAAGTCCCCAACAGAGACTTGCGAAAGTTATTGTCATAAACATTGAAATTGCAGCTGGTGACTTCATGATGATCTCCTTGTAAGGCAGAGCGCTTCAATTACCCATTAATTAGAAAACAATTATTGTCTTAATGAATGAAAATTTTTTGATTTCTGGATGAATAGTATGATAAAAACCGCTTTTATTTGCTAGATATAGTCATCTTTTTGGGGCTTTTTTGTTTTAAAATGCTATGTATACTCTGTAGAGATATCCTATGCGTTTTCCTATGCTCAGTCTCATGAGCAAGGAAAGAATACTAAACTCCGCAGAACGTAGGGCTTTGAGAAAAGGCTTAGGCGATCTTGTCAGAAATCGTCGTCGAGATATTGGGCTTTCCCAAGAAAATCTAGGTTTTGAATGCGGTCTGCATAGGACCTATATAGGTTCAATCGAAAGGGGTGAAACTAATCTTACTTTGGAAAATATCGCCATTTTGGCAATCACTCTCCGATGTGAAATCAATGACCTGACAGGGGCTTTTCTCTAAAAATTCTTGATAGTGAATAATGTATACTTGATCATATATCCACAAAAAGCGGGGATACTATGAGCAAGAAAAACACCAAAGACGCCTATTCTGAAATTGACCAAATTATTGACAGCGAGGCATTTGCTGCATGCGTAAAGAGCGGATTCAAGGAGGTAGAAGATCCTAGGACCCAAGACAACAACTCTTATCCGCTCGTGAGCTTATTGGTGATCGTTCTCTGCTCGATCATAGCGGGAGCCAATGCAATTACTCAAATCCACGAATATGCAGAGATAAAAATCGGCTTGTTTCAGCGACTGTTAGGAGTGGATCGAGCTCCAAGTTATTCCGTTTTCTGGTGGCTTCTCACCCGACTGAATCCAAAACAACTTCAGGATGCGTTTATCAACTGGATCAATTCTCTTCCCAGTGAGATAAAAGAGCGAATTATTGCTATTGATGGAAAACGACTTAGAGGGGCTTCTCACAAGCAACCGGTGCATTTGGTTGCGGCGTGGGAAACTGCTCGGGGACTCCTATTGGGTCAAGTGAAAACGGAAGAGAAATCAAATGAGATTACAGCAATTCCTGAGTTACTGAAAACGATCGATATCAAGGGAGCAATGGTCACAATAGATGCGGCTGGATGCCAAACAGAAATCACGGACCAGATACGTGATCAGAATGGCAATTACATGATAGCCTTGAAGGGGAACCAAGGAACATTACATGATGAAGCGCAGAATTTTTTTGCCCAGGCAGAAGAAGTGGGATATGCGGAGGCAGAATGCGCTGCATCAACTAGTTGTGAAAAGGGACATGGAAGAATCGAGGAGAGGAAGGTTGTCGTTACCAACCAACTAGAGTGGTTGGATGCAAAAGTCAAAGATCGCTGGCGGGATTTGAGTTCGTTGATTGAAGTGACTTGCCGCCGGGAGATAAAGGGTAAAATTTCCCAGGAAAAACGCTATTATATTTCGAATTTAATTTTAAGCCCGGAAAAAGCTGGAAACGGAGCAAGAAGTCACTGGGGAATCGAAAACAATTTACATTGGACCATGGATGTTGTCTTCTTAGAAGACGCAAGTCAAGCGAGCACTGGGCATGCAGCGGAGAACTTGGCTGTATTTCGCAGAATGGCACATAATTTAATTAAAGCTGATCTTGGAGGAACTCGTGGGGTTGCTAAAAGTCGCAGGCGGGCGGCCTGGAACGATGATTATGCAGTTCGCGTGCTGTCAAGAATATTTGAAGGGAAAGTGTAAAAACATTTTAGTGAAAAGCCCCTGGGTTTACTGTGATCTTTTAATATGAAAACGTAGCCAATAGAACAACATTCCGCGGCGCATTTACGAAGTAATTCAAGACCTAGCCCGCAGATAGGAACCGATTTAATGACACCGCTTTTTGTTTTGGTAAGTATAATACGTCCCTTAGTAAGGTCGATATCGGTCCATTTTAAACTACGGATTTCGTTGTAACGGCAACCCGTGGACAAGAGCACAATTACAAAAAGGGTTAGCAGAGGGTTATCACTTTCCTGACAAGCATTCAATAGTCTCTTCCTTTCTTTCGGAGTTTAAAAAGCGGGTTCGCCCACGTGGTTCCTCTTCCCGTGAAATTTTACTAACTGGGTTTTCTGATGCCCATTCCCATTGTTTGACACAGACAGACATGAGATGGCTTAAACTGGCCAAATACCGGTTACAGGTGCTTTTACTGGGGATTTTCCCCTTAGAATTGAAGGAAGTTAACAGTTTTTGTTTTTTTTCTGTAATAATGGAACGGCGAATGTCTTGAAGATAGAGAGGGCCAAACTGTTGTGCCCACCATTGAAGGTGGCCTTGTTTAGCCTGCGAAACTTTTTGTTCTTTTAAATACCGATCTACTGCTTCTCGGAAGGTATGCTTCTTTCCTGCTGAGTAAAGTTGGTGACGACCGCAACGGATATCAGCTTCAACTTTCTGAATCCATGCCTTAGCATCGGTCTTGCGATCGAACATAGCGGTAAGTATAGGATGTCCTTTGAGACGCACCTCTGCCTGAAACCGGGTTCCCCCATTTTTGAGTTCCCTTTCACGAATATGACCCATTTTGACTCCTTTCCAAGCGATCAGTGGATTGACAATCCATTGACATGGCAATCTTTGCGCTTGGTTTTCAGTGATTTACTGAGGAGTGTTCACATTGATGCCGTAGATTTAACGGAATCGACACTCCAAAACGAACTTCAAAAAAATAAATACGAAGTTCTAGTCTTGGGTGATTTAAGGAAATTCCGTACTCCGGCAAGATTACGGCTTTTGACTGTTTTAAGCAGTTTTTTGAGTCCGCTTTTTGACCCTATTTTTCATAGGGAAACTCCGGGTGCAAGATTCGAACTTGCGACCAATGGATTAACAGTCCACTGCTCTACCGCTGAGCTAACCCGGAATAAGAAAGTACTACTTTAGTCAAAACTCCGATTTTCCAGCAATTGGTTTATGCAAACCAGCTACATCACAGGGTTTGGGGGCTCCTCAGGAAGCTTTCGGAGCGGATGCCCTCTTAAAAAAAATAGAGGAGACTTTCGCTGTGTCTTGAGTTTCTTGCGGGTTCGGCGAAACTGTGGACAGGACTTGAGCTGTGATCTTTTTATGCTTTTGCTGCACCTCACAGCACTTCTTGTATTTTTTCCCAGAACCGCAGGGACAGGGATCATTTCTCCCGATCTTGTGCATGCAAACCTCTTCCGAAATATAGGCTAAGATAACGCAAGATGGGCGATTGAGTCTACGAAAAATATCTGGGGTGTTAATACGCAAGAGGGTAGGATAAGAGACCTATGAGCTCGACATTGCGTTTGCACTCACCTGTTGCCAGGCCCCCCGTGGAGTCGATTGGGCCGGCGATTGGAGAGCATGTGCCGGAAGGCTATTTTTGAATTTGGGTTGTTGGAGGGGGGCGATAAGATCGCGGTTGCCTTGAGTGGGGGAAAAGATAGCCTGACGCTTTTGTCCCTGCTCAAGGCCATTTCAGGAAGGGGGGTTCCCGATCTTGACATCACTGCCATTCATGTGGGTGGGCCTTTTTCCTGCGGAGCTGGGGTCGGCAAGGGATTTCTTAAGGAGATCTGTCAGGGACTTGGCGTGACCTACCTTTGCTGTGATTCAAAGCAGACAAGGGAAGATCTGGAGTGTTACAGTTGCTCAAGGCAAAGGCGGGGTTTGATTTTTGAGGCTGCTAAAAGCGTGGGTGCGACCACTGTTGCCTTTGGTCATCACAGGGATGACAGTGTGCAAACGTTGCTGATGAATCTTTTGCACAAGGGGGAGTTTTCGGCGATGCTTCCCAAAGTTCCGATGCGCGACTACGGGGTGACAATTATCCGCCCTCTCATTTTCATCTCGGAGGAAGAAATTTTAGAGTTTGCCAAGATGTATGGATTTGCGCGGGTCGTCTGCCAATGTCCTGTCGGGCAAAACTCGATGCGCAAGCAGACCAAAGATTTCCTGACGAGCGTCGAGAAAAGTTTTCCGAATGCCAGAGCCAACCTGAGCAGTGCCTCTTTACTCTATGGCTCAAAAAAAGCATTGTACCCTTGATATTCTCTGATTATTGTGTTATAAAGCCTGGTTTCAGGTATTTTCTTTTTTGGGACGCACGCTATGCACGTTGAAGAGCTTCTGGCTGTTGTTTGTTACTTTGCGATTCTGCTGACTATCGGCTTTATCTCTTATCGCAAACACATCTCCGCAACAGATTTTATCATTGGCAATCGGTCCATGAACTACTGGCTCACCGCTCTTGCCGCACATGCAAGCGATATGAGCAGCTGGCTATTTATGGGCTATCCGGCGGTTATCTTTACTGGAGGGCTCTTTAGGAGCTGGAATGCGGTTGGCTTATTGCTGTTTATGTTTCTCAACTGGCAGCTGATCGCTCCTAAAATCCGAACGGCGACAGAACAGTACAACAGCTTGACCTTCTCTTCTTTTTTTGAAAGTAGATTGGCAGATACCTCGGGGCGCATTAGGGTGTTCACGGCGATCATGTCTCTTTTGTTCTACACGATCTACATCTCAGCTGGGCTGACAGGTCTTGGACTGCTGCTGGAGACTCTTTTCAATATCGAGTACAGCTTGGGGATTATCATTGGAATCATCATCGTCGTCCCTTATGTGTTCATCGGCGGTTATAAAACACTGGCTTGGATAGATCTGTTCCAAGGCTGTTTCTTGCTGCTTGTTGTGATTTTTGTTCCTCTCTTCCTGTTGGGTAAAGTGGGGGGATGGCAGGGTGTCTTACGCATCAGCTGCAAAACACCTGAAGATGACGTTTTTCCCGACCTTTCTGCGACAACTCTTTTTGATATTTTTACGATGACAGCTGGCTGGGGCCTGGGATACTTTGGACAGCCTCACATCGTGACAAAATTCATGGGGATCCGCAACATACACGAAATCTACAAGTCCAAAATCATCGGGATGACGTGGATGCTTCTCTCCCTTTCTGCTGCGACCTTTGTCGGGCTTGTGGGGATTGCTTTCTTCTCCCACGGCCTTGCAAATCCAGAGCTTGTCTTCATCGACATGGTTCACCAGTCCTTTTCTCCGTTTTTGATCGGATTGATCTTATGCGCTGTCTTAGCTGCGACGATCAATGCGATGAGCTCGCAGGTTCTCGTCTTAACTTCGAGCATTACGGAGGATTTTTATAAAAGAATGGTGAACAAAGCAGCCTCCTCTAAAGAGCTTCTCATCGTCGCTAGACTTGGGGTAATTTTGGTGGCTTTGATTGCCTTTGTCATCGCTTATCAACAGATGAGCACTATATATTCCCTTGTGCTCTACGCTTGGTCGGGGTTGGGATCCTCTTTTGGACCCCTTCTGCTTTTGTCCCTTTATTGGAAAAGGACGAATAAGTACGGCGCTTGGGCTGGGATTCTCTCAGGGGGGATCATTGCGGGTGTATGGCCCTATTTTAACGATGTCTTCTCTCTGGGCATCCCCTCGATGCTGCCTGGATTCTTTTCGAGCTTATTGCTCATCATCATCGTGTCGATCCTGACCGAGCACAGGGAAAAAAGCGATATAAAAAATATTTTGAACTGAGATAAACGCATGCAAAAAAAACCGACTCTGCTCGTAACAAACGACGACGGCATCATGGCCCCCGGCTTGAAATACTTGTGGGAAGCCATTTCCTCGATCGCAGATGTCTACATCGTCGCCCCTTCTATCGAACAATCCGGGGTTGGCCTTGCAATCACCATCCGGAACCCCATTCAGATTTTGCCCACCCCTTGGGAAAACGGCGCACGGGCGTGGACTGTCACCGGGACCCCAGCTGACTGCGTCAGGCTCGGGATGAGCGTCCTTATGGAGTCACCTCCTGACCTCATCGTCTCAGGGATCAACCGGGGTGCTAATTCAGGCCGCAATGTCCTTTACAGCGGGACGGTTGGCGGCGTGATCGAAGGGGTTCTGCGCAATATTCCTGGAATCGCCTTTTCCTGTGTGGATTTTGACAACCCCGATTACAAGGAGCTTTCACCTTCATTGGCCACTTGTGAGACATATCCTGGAGCATCCCCTTCCCAAGGGGTCATTTCTGAATGTGAATTTTCCTGACACCCCAGAAATTTTAAGGGGTCAAACTCGCGCGTCAAGGCAGGGGCTTTTGGATCGAAAGCCCGGACAAACGCCTCCACCCAGAAGGTCATGCCTATTATTGGCTTGGGGGCAAATGGAATGAGCACGTCGAGGATGAAGAGAGCGATGTCCACCTACTCAAGACAGGGTTTGCAGCGGCAGTTCCGATTCATATCAGCGAACTCACAGATCTCACCCATTTTCACCAGAGGAAAGAGGACTTCAATAAGATTTTCTCCTCTGTGCCTTGCGTTTAGGTAAGGAGCGCTCGTATTCATCGAGGCGGACTAGCGCCTCCTGCTGGGCCCTTTCAATGATCTCTCGGCCTCCTTCTATCAAGTAGATCCGCTTGAGCTCTTCTTCAAGTCGAGAAGAAGCTCTGCGTTATCTCCTACCCACTCTAACTCCAAGTGCTTTTGCTGAAATTCTCTGGCATCGATCATCAATTTGACCAAAGATTCAAATTGCCGCTTTAACACCCCTTCTGAGCGCAGGAGTTGCTCTCTGCTCTCTATTTTTTTTAAGTGCGCTACAAGTGCTTGGCACCGCGCCTTTCCCTCTTGCTGAAACTCCTCTGAGGAGTTAGGAGAGCAACTAGACAACGCCATAATAGCGCCAAAGATCCTCTATCTTGCTTTCATCTGTCCTGCCTGGTTCAAATGATCTTAATTTTGAGAAATTTTGCATATAAAGTCTTGTGAAAAATGATAGCATTCTTTAAACTATGTACTTTGATTGTCCTCCGGGCGTATAGCTCAGTTGGTAGAGCGCCTGTCTTACACACAGGTGGTCATAGGTTCGAGTCCTTTTGCGCCCAAGGTATCTTAGTATTTGCGGGAGTAGTTCAATTGGTTAGAGCACTGCCCTGTCACGGCAGAAGTTGCGGGTTCGAGCCCCGTCTCCCGCGTTCCTTTTACAGCATTACAATTCAAATTGCGCATTTTCTGTACAATCAATTATTAATCGCTATCTTGTAGACAAAGAGAGCTAAGGAATAGTCATGCCCGTCGCACAATCCACTGCAAAGACCTATCTTCATCACTTGTCGACGTTTCTTTGGATAGCGTTAGGTGCTTTTTTAGCGGCAGTTGCGATCCGCATCTTTCTTGTTCCCGAATCAATTGATTGACGGCGGCGTCGTCGGTATCTCTCTGATCATCTCGCGGCTTTACGGCGATCACTATCTTTCCTATGCCATGGTCCTGCTCAACGTTCCTTTTCTTTACCTGGCCTACACGCTACATCCGCCGCTCCTTTGTCATCTACATGGTGCTGGCTGTCTTTCTATTTGCAGGATTTCTCATGGCGTTGCGCATGGCGCCTGCATTTATCGGCGATCCTCTTGAGATCATCGTCTTCGGCGGCGCCATCTTAGGCATCGGAGTGGGGTCTGATCATTCGCCATGGAGGATGTATGGATGGAACGGAAATTTTGGCGATCCTCATCAATCGCCGCACGGGTTTACCGTCGGCCAGGTCGTGCTTTTCATCAACGTCTTTATCTTTGCCGCTTACGGTTGGATTTTTCAGGATTGGCACATTGCCCTTCGCTCTTTAATGACCTACATCGTCGCCTTTAAAATGATCGATCTTGTCATCGTCGGCCTAGATGAGCTCAAATCCGCTCTGATCATCTCCTCCCACCCCAAAGAAATGGCCAAGTGCGATCATGGATGAAGCTCGGCATTGGACTGACAGTCCTGCATGGAAAGGGAGGGTTTTCTGGAGACACCCGCGAAATTCTCTTCGTGATCATCGAACGCTTGGACCTTTCAGAACTCAAAGAGATCGTTCTAAGGGTAGACCCGACGGCGTTTATGGCCATCGAGGATCTGCACGAGGTAGTCTATGGGCAACAGGGCATCACCTCGTTTAAAAAGCGGCAAAGAAAGCTATCTTCTTGAACGGCAAAGACCGGGATGAAGCAGGCTTTTAAGATAGTCTCCGTAATCACTTGGCGCAAGTGCGCGTATTCTCTCCTCTAGCTTAACCTCTGAAATAAACCCCATTTTATAGGCGATCTCCTCAAGGCAAGCGATCCTAATCCCCTGTCTTTCTTGAATGGTTTGCACATATTGGGATGCCTGCTGAAGCGTCTGGTGAGTCCCTGTATCTAGCCAGGCAAATCCCCTATCTAAAAAGCGCAACTGAAGATCTCCCTCTCTCTAGATAGGCCAAGTTGACATCGGTGATTTCATACTCAAGGCGCTCTGAGGGGGTTAAGCTGCGCGCGATCTCAACCACATCGTTGTCGTAAAAATAAAGGCCTGTGACTGCAAAACGCGATTTTGGAACTTGAGGTTTTTCACAGATCCCGATCACTTTGCCCGCTAGAGTCAAACTCCACGACGCCATAGCGCTCTGGGTCCTTGACTTCGCACCCAAAAATCACAGCCCCTCTCTCTAGATGGCGGCATGGGGAAACAAGAGCGGATAAATTGTGGCCATAAAAAATGTTGTCGCCCAGGACAAGTGCTACCGTATCGTCGGCAATGAAGCTCTCTCCGATCAAAAAAGCCTGTGCAATCCCCTCAGGCTTTTGTTGAGCTGCGTAAGAGAGTTTCAGCCCCAAATGAGATCCATTGCCGAAGAGCTGTTCAAAACGAGGCAGATCTTCTGGTGTAGAGATGATTAAAACCTCTTGAATGCCGGCTAGCATCAGAACAGAGAGCGGGTAATAAATCATCGGCTTATCAAAGACAGGCAGAAGCTGCTTACAGATAGCTAAGGTGACAGGAAAAAGGCGAGTTCCTCGTCCACCTGCAAGGATGATGCCCTTCATACAGAACGCTCTCTTTAAGGAACTTTGTTTAAGTTAAACGTACACCCTTCGAGGATCAGCTGGTCGATATAGTTGATGGTGTATTCATGACTTAAGAACCTTGGATCTTCCAGCATGTACTGATGGAATCCGATTGTCGTGTCCACTTTGCTGATATAAAACTCTCTCAAAGCGCGTCTGGCAATTGCGATAGCCTCTTGCCGGTTTTCTCCTTTCACAATGAGTTTAGCGATCATAGAATCATAATAAGGGGGGATGCAATAACCGGAATAGCAAGCGGTATCAATCCTCACGTTCGGCCCACCTGGGCAAATGAAGTGCTCTAGGATCCCTGGGGAGGGAGCAAAATTTTTGGCTGGATTTTCCGCGTTAATCCGAAACTCCATGACATGTCCTTTGAGCTCGACATCTTTCTGTCTGATTTTCAACTTTTCATTCATGGCAATTCTGATCTGTTCTTTGACAAGATCAATCCCTGTCAGCTCCTCTGTCAATGTGTGCTCAACTTGAATGCGGGTGTTGACTTCCATGAAATAAAAATTGCGCTCCTCATCCAGGAGAAATTCAACAGTGCCAACGGAATGGTACTTGGCTGCCCGGACGATGTCTACAGCGGCCTCTCCCATTTTCTTTCTCAAAGAGGGCGTTAGAATAGGACTTGGGGCCTCTTCGATCAACTTTTGGCGGCGCCTCTGAACAGTGCAGTCCCTCTCTCCGAGATAGACGTAATTTCCATGCTTGTCGCCGACGACCTGAATTTCGATATGGCGCGGGTTGACAATCATTTTTTCAAGGTAAACATCTGGGTTATTAAAGCTCACCTCGGCCTCTGTCCTTGCAGCAGAAAACTGGCGTACAAACTCATCGGGATCATAAGCGATGCGGATCCCTTTACCGCCGCCACCTGCCGACGCCTTAATAAAAACGGGGAAGCCGATTCTCTGGGCTTCTTTCACCGCGGTGTGAACATCTTCGACAACCCCGTCAGATCCTGGAATCACAGGGCACTTGACACTTTTTGCGGTGGCTTTAGCGTTGGCCTTATCCCCGAGCAAAGAGATCGTCTCAGGAGAAGGACCGATGAAATTGACCCCGCAGCTTGCACAAATGGAGGCAAAGTTAGAATTCTCGCTCAAAAAACCATAACCGGGATGCAGGGCATCTGCGCCTGTAATCTCGCAGGCAGAAAGAAGATTGGAGATTCTCAAGTAAGATTTTTGCGAAGGAGGCTCACCAATGCAAATCGCCTCATCGGCGTAAAGCACATGGAGAGCTTCTGCATCTGCCTCAGAATAGACAGCCACTGTCTGCAATCCCAGATCATGGCAGGCGCGAATGATGCGAACGGCGATCTCGCCGCGATTGGCAATCAGTACTTTTTGCATAAACTTCTAAAGCCTCATACGATTCGGAAAAGCTTGGCCCCAAACTCCACAGGGTGCGCATTTTCGAGTAAAATTTCAGTGACCGTGCCACTCAAGCCGGCCTTCACCTCATTCATCACCTTCATCGCCTCGATGATGCACACAATGGTATTTTCATTGACCCGATCGCCTACCTTCACAAAATAAGGATCATCGGGAGAGGCTGCGCGATAAAATGTACCGACAAGAGGCGCTGTGACATACTTCCCCGACTTTTCCTCATTGCTCCCACTCTGTCTCTTCGAATGCTTTTTGAACAGGGGCACTCACTTCTCGCACGGCGGGATGAGGATAAACAGGGGGGTAAAAAGAAGCCGGATGCGCGGCTTGAGAAGGGTGCTCGTCCTGGCGCTCTAGATGCAACTCTTCTCCGCCTTTATATTTCACGGTCAATTTTTTAATGCCCGCGCGCTCCATCGCAGCCATTAATTCCTTGATTTGCTTAAGATCCACAAGAACCCTCCTAAAAAATTAGACCCTTTGAATGTATTCGCTCATCTGAGTATCTACTTTGATGATGTCGCCGGATTCGATGAACATCGGGACCTCAACTTTTGCCCCTGTTTCCAAAACAGCTAGCTTTGTCGCATTCGCCACATGAGCCGCAGACTCGCTCGCTTCTGTCTTAACAACCATCAACTCCAAAAATTGAGGCAATTCCACTGAAAAAATGGAATTGCCGTAAAACATGGCCCGCAGCTCAATCCCTTCTTTAAGAAAATTGACCTTGTCTGCAATCACCTGAGAGGGCACTAAAACCTGCTCTAGATTTCCCACATCTAAGAAAAGATAATCCTTCCCTTCCAGATACAGGTACTCCAACTTTCTTTCCGAAAGAGCCACTTCCTCGATGGGAACGTTGAGTTTAAAATTCCGCTCAATCACTTCATCGGAAAGCAAATTTTTCAATTTAGTTTTGATGAAAGGCACCCCTTTTGCCACAGTGACCTTGACACACGACTCAACGCGGTAAACCTTCCCGTTGATGGATAAGGTCATTCCTGGACTCAATTGATTGCTTGTCGTCATAAATATTCCGCAATTAAAATAAATAGCATTTTGGAAAGGTCAGCTCCCTCCAATGGTGGAGGTCCAAGTCACTAAACTATTTACGATGTCTTTAAGTTGGGCAATTTCAGAGATAGAATAATCTATGCCTCTGTCAGCCAAAAACTTAGAAACGTTTAATCCCCGCCCCCACCGCATCTGAACCGTCTTGAAGCCTAACTCCCTGGCTGGAATCAAATCCTGTGAAACGCGATCTGCGCACACCAAACCTTGAGATGGCATAAAACCCAAATCCTCGAGAACTGTTTGATAATGAAACTTCTTATTCCCCTGTTCATCGAAGATGATTTTACTAAAAAATCGAGAATCTATACCAGCTTTTTTCAACTTTTCGATCTGGTATGCGTCTTTGCCTTTAGAAACAAGAGCTAACATGTGCTTTTGGCTTAAAGCAGATAATGTCTCAACCGCTCCTTCTAAAGGAAAAATCGGCAAATTTGAAATCGGCGTCTCGTAAATCTGACGCACTCCAATATCAAAAAAACGCTTTCCCTGCCCCATGATCTCAAGAAATTCTGAGAGAGCAGCTCTTGCGCTCTGGGCAAAGCGGTCTAATCTTCGCAGCAAACTCAAAGCGCTAGAAAAATCATCGAGAACAAGGCCGGAAGCAACCATTGCCGTTAAGGCCTCCTCAAGCTTATGGTAGGTAATGCAGCCTGAGGTGTCGATCAAAGTGTCGTCTAAATCAAAGATGACTAACAATTTTCATTAACTCTTGTGCTAATTTTTTGGAATCATGGCGAATCAGACTGCGCTTAATCAAGTCTTTCTTCAAAACTTCCTTTTTAGGCTCGCCGAGCAGCGAAGTAAAAATCACCCGTTCCTCTAAGAGGTCATTCTCAACCAGCTCCCCCTCTTCTGCGTAAACGTCGATCAGCTCTTGGACGGGTTTCTGGGAGTTCACAAGGATGAAGTCGAAAATATCTTCGCCGATAAATCGGTGAATCTCATTGAGATAGTCGCTGACTTTAAAGCCTGTTGTCTGCCCCTTGCGATTCATCAGATTGACGACAAACGTCTTCTTGGCATGAGTGCGCTTAAGAGCCTCGCTCACCCCTTCGACCAGGAGATTCGGGATCAAGGAGGTGTGCAATCCACCAGGGCCTAGAACGACCAAATCGGCGTTCATGATTTCTGCAATCGCATGAGGGTTTGCTTTTGGAAAAGGTTCCAAATAAATACTTGTATATCCCTGATCAATTTCTTGCGAAAGGTAAACTTCTTTTTCCCCTTCGAGCAATTTGCGATTGGAAAGCAGCATTTTAAGCCGGACCTGGTGGGTGGTGACGGGGATCACCTTGCCCTTGATAAATAAAATCTTTCCCATCTCTTCAACAGCTTTTTCAAAGCTACCCGTCACCTTCTCAAGGGCAGACAAAAGAAGATTGCCAAAACTATGCCCTCCCAATCCTCCGTTTTCAAAGCGGTAGTTCATCAAAGAGCGCATCATATTCGAAGAGTTGGACAAGGCGACCAAGCACTGGCGGACATCGCCTGGGGGCAAAACCCCGAGCTCATCGCGCAAAATCCCTGTGCTCCCCCCATCATCTGCCATCGATACGATGGCACTCAAATCGACTTTATAGTTTTTCAAGCCGCGCAAAACGGCAAAATTCCCAGTTCCACCACCAATAATGACGATTTTCTTCATCCTCATGACGATTTACCTAAAGCTCCCTCATTTGGGAAATTGCATCGCGCATATCAGGCGCTTGAAATAAATAACTCCCCGATACGATCACATTCGCCCCAGCTCTAATACACTCTGCGGCAGTCTCCGGAACAATCCCCCCATCGACTTGGATAAAGAAGGCGGGAAGCTTATCAACATCGCTCTTTTTCCCTTCTTGGGGAACCTTCCCCCCTTTTCGAATATCCATTTTCGTGCACAAGTCGCGTGTGAATTTAATTTTTTCAAGGACCTCTGGCATAAATTTTTGACCGCCAAATCCAGGGTTCACCGTCATCAGAAGAATCAGGTCGCACTTGTCTAAATATTTCGGAATTAAAGAGTCGCTGGTCTCTGGACAAAAGGCAAGCCCGGCCTCGACATTACAGCGCCGAATGAATTTCAATGTATCTTCGACATCCTCTGTCGCTTCCAAGTGAAAAGTGATCCGATCTGCGCCAGCCTCGACAAACCTTTCGATGTAATCGTAAGGGCTATAAATCATCAAATGGACATCGAGAAACAAAGAGGTCGACCGATGGATCGCCGCGACCGCTTTGGGGCCGAAGGTCAGATTGGGAACAAAATGGCCGTCCATGATATCGATATGCAGAGCATCCGCCCCTGCTTGTTCTACCCGTTTGGCCTCATCGGCCAATTTTCCAAAATCCCCGGAGAGAATCGAAGGCTCGATGAGGATCGGCACCTTAGGGTTCTGCTGCATGTTGTCTTTAAAGCCTTAATTTAAATCGATTCAGAAGCCTGAGTATGACTTTCCTGCGAAACAAAGTCAAGTTTTTATACTTGAAACCAGCACTCAAGATTGGGAATTGTTTTTGCAAAAATTGCAATAGCGCTTCCGTTACGCATGCCGGGGACACGTTAGTGCCGTGTCCCCCTTGAGACTCATCTGGCTATTATATTTCTTTCTGGAAAGAGTTGAGGAGTGCCTCTATTTGAGACTATATTTCTTTCTGGAAAGAGTTGAGGAGTGCCTCTATTTGAGACCATATTTCTTTCTGGAAAGAGTTGAGGAGTGCCTCTATTTGAGACCATATTTCTTTCTGGAAAGAGTTGAGGAGTGCCTCTATGAGACCATATTTCTTTCTGGAAAGAGTTGAGGAGTGCCTCTATTACACATGTCGGGGACAAGGCACTGGCGTGTCCTTGGTCCCCCGCTGGCCCCCTTGAGACTCATCTCGCTGCGCCAAACCGCGTGCTCATCGGGGGGTCGTGCGCAGCACTGCCCCCCATCGCGCTGGCCGCGCGCTCTTGCGCCGCGATTTTGCTTTGCGATCTGAGTCCATCGGCTGCTCGTGCGCTCACTTCCCACGCCGAAGGCGTGGGACCCTTCTCGCGTCGACTCGCAGGGCCAATTTGAAGAAAGCTCTCTCAGTATTGTCCCTAAAAAACTGTACACTTTAGTCTTCAGCCTCGATAAGTTGAGACGTGTTGTATTAGATTGGCCCTGCGAGTCGACGCGAGAAGGGTCTCCACGCCGAAGGCGTGGGAAGTGAGCGCACGAGCAGCCGATGGACTCAGATCGCAAAGCAAAATCGCGGCGCAAGAGCGCGCGGCCAGCGCGATGGGGGGCAGTGCTGCGCACGACCCCCCGATGAGCACGCGGTTTGGCGCAGCGAGATGAGTCTCAAGGGGGCCAGCGGGGGACCAAGGACACGCCAGTGCCTTGTCCCCGACATGTGTAATAGAGGCACTCCTCAACGCTTCCCAGAAAAAAATATGGTCTCATAGAGGCACTATTCAACTCTTCCCAGAAAAAAATATCGGCTGCTCGTGCGCTCACTTCCCACGCCGAAGGCGTGGGAAGTGAGCGCACGAGCAGCCGATGGACTCAGATCGCAAAGCAAAATCGCGGCGCAAGAGCGCGCGGCCAGCGCGATGGGGGGCAGTGCTGCGCACGACCCCCCGATGAGCACGCGGTTTGGCGCAGCGAGATTGAGTCTCAAGGGGGCCAGCGGGGGACCAAGGACACGCCAGTGCCTTGTCCCCGACATGTGTAATAGAGGCACTCCTCAACTCTTCCCAGAAAGAAATATGGTCTTAAATAGAGGCACTCCTCAACGCTTTCCAGAAAGAAATATAGTCTCAAAAAAAAAGGGGCCAGCGGGGGACCAAGGACACGCTAGTGCCTTGCCCCCGGCATGTGTGATAAGCGGTATTTCAACCTTCTCACTTTTTCAAAAAAAGTTTAGAAGACGCAATCTCTAAAATCTAAAACTTTCGGGCGCAGGAGTTGGCTATTGATTTTATTACGAATCATTTGATAACCTCTCTTCTTTCACTAGAAACTCAGGAGAAACCTCTAACATGTCCAAACAAACACACATCGATTGGAATGAGGAAAACATCATCGACGATGTCTCATTCCAGCCAGAAGACGCTAAACAGTTTATGAACTTGCTCAACAACAAAGAGGAAGCCGCAGGAGAAGGCTCGATCGCGTTGATGAGTTCAGGACAGATACTGAAAGGACGCATCGTTGAAATCACGAAAGATTTTGTCGTTGTCGATGTCGGTTTGAAGTCAGAGGGTTTGGTGCCTATCGGCGAATTTGATGAACCTTCTGAGCTGGTTTTGGGAAATGACGTCGAAGTCTACTTAGATCAGACCGAGGGCGAGGATGGGCAGATCGTCCTTTCGCGCGAAAAAGCGCGCAGACAGCGTCAATGGGAATACATCGTCAACCATTGCAAAGAAGGGTCGATTGTCAGAGGGAAGGTCATACGGAAGGTCAAAGGCGGCCTGATGGTAGATATCGGGATGGAAGCTTTCCTCCCAGGCTCTCAAATCGACAACAAACGGATTAAAAATCTCGATGAGTTTATCGGCCAATCTTACGACTTCAAAATCCTCAAAATCAACACTGAGCGCAAAAACATCGTCGTATCAAGGCGCGAGCTTCTCGAGGAAGAGCGCATTTCGCGCAAAGCGGAGATGCTCGAAAATATCGCCGAGGGCGACCTGCGCCGCGGCGTCGTCAAGAACATCACAGATTTCGGGGTATTCTTAGATCTCGACGGCATCGATGGCCTGCTCCACATCACAGACATGACTTGGAAAAGGATCAAGCACCCCTCTGAAATGGTCTCTTTAGGCCAGGAACTAGAGGTCGTCATCCTCCACGTCGACAAGGACAAAGGCCGTGTGGCTTTGGGGATGAAGCAAAAAGAATCCAACCCCTGGGAAGAGATCGAAAACCGGTATCCTCCTGGAACGCGGATAAAAGGTAAAATTGTCAACTTAGTTCCTTACGGCGCCTTCATTGAGATTGAGCCGGGCATCGAAGGACTGATCCACGTCTCCGAGATGTCTTGGGTGAAAAATGTCACTGACCCCAGCGAAGTGGTGAACAAAGGGGATGAAGTGGAAGCCATCGTTCTGTCTGTACAGAAAGAGGAGGGTAAAATTTCCCTCGGCCTGAAACAAACAGACAAGAATCCATGGGATGAGGTGGAAAAGAAGTACCCCATTGGCAGCGGCGTTACAGCAGAGATCCGCAATCTGACAAACTATGGAGCATTTGTGGAACTTGAGCCTGGGATAGATGGACTGATCCACATTTCCGACCTAAGCTGGATTAAGAAAGTCTCTCATCCTTCTGAATTCCTCAAGAAAGGAGATAAAGTCGAGGCCGTCGTCCTGTCCGTGGATAAAGAGAGCAAAAAGATCACTCTCGGGGTCAAGCAGCTGAGCAATAACCCTTGGGAGAGCATAGAAAAAACAATGCCTGTCGGAACTCTTGTGAAAGGGATTGTCTCAAAAACCACAGCCTTTGGAGCCTTTGTCGAATTGCCCAATGGAATTGAGGCACTTGTCCATGTCACAGAGCTTTCAGATCAACCTTTTGGAAAAGTAGAAGACGTCGTCAACAAAGGGGAAGAGGTCACTGCAAAGGTGATTAAACTCGATCCCGAGCAGAAAAAAGTCGCTCTGTCGATCAAAGAATACCTCATTGATAAAAATAAAGTGAATCACGATGACATCGTCGTCGGGAAGACAAAAACTAAGGGCCAGTCTAAAAAAAGCAAAGAGAAGCATGCAGATGCTGAGACTGGAGAATCTGCGGATTAAAACGCATTTAAGAAATAAACTTTAATAGGGACGAGATGAATAAAGATCTAGTTGCCATCTTTGAATACCTCGAAAGAGAGAAAGGGATCAAGCGGGACATCATCATCGCCGCCATTGAAGAGTCCTTGCGCGCAGCTGCGCGCAAAAGCGTAAGAGGTCTGCTGAATGTTTCCGTCCAGGTCAACGCGAAAACCGGCAGCGTAGAGGTCATTGCTCAGAAGGAGGTAGTCGATAAAGTCACTATCCCCGATGAAGAGATCTCTTTAGAAGAAGCCCGTGTGTTAAACCCTTACTGCGAACTTGGCCAATGGGTCGACATCGCGGTCACGCCCCAGGACTTTGGAAGGATTGCTGCACAAACAGCCCGCCAGGTCATTGGGCAAAAGCTGCGGTCTGCTGAGCGGGATGTCATTTACGAAGAGTACCGACACCGCATTCACGAGATCATCTCTGGAACGGTCAAGCGCATCATTCGCGGCGCGACTTTGGTCGTCGACTTAGGGAAAGTGGAAGCAATCTTGCCGGATCGCTTCTATCCAAAAACGGAAAAATACAAAGAGGGCGACAGGGTCGAGGCGCTACTTCTTGAAGTGCGCGACACAGAAAATGGGGGTGCCGAGGTCATCTTATCCCGCAGCCATCCGGAATTTGTCGCCCAGCTATTTATTCGAGAGGTTCCCGAGATTAACGATGGGACGGTCTCCATTGAAAAAATCGTCCGGGATGCCGGTTACCGCACTAAAGTCGCTGTCCGCTCAACAGACTCCAAGGTCGATCCCGTAGGAGCCTGCGTTGGAATACGCGGCAGTCGAGTGAAAAACATCATCAGAGAGCTTGGCAATGAGAAGATCGATATCATCCCTTACTCTGAAGATCCTGCGATTCTCTTGCAGAATGCCATGCATCCGCTTGAAATTAAGAAGATGTTTGTTAGAGAAGATAAATCTGCGATCCAAATTGTCGTAAGCGACGATGATTACCCAGCAGCCTTGGGTAAACGAGGGATGAACGCCAGGTTAAATGGAGAGCTCATCGGCGCCGATTTACAGGTTCAAAAAAAGAGCCAGTACTTAGCGACAACAGCTCTGCAACGCGAACAACTACTCCAAGCCGATGACCCAGAGCTCGATGAAAAGTTAATGATCGAGGGAGTCAGCAATATGATCATTGAAAGCCTGGTCAGCGCCGAATTTGATACACTCAGAAAAGTGTTGAACGCAACAGCTCAGCAAATTGCCACCATCCCAGGGATCAGTATAGAAATGGCTGAGAAGATATTGGAGCAGGCTGACAAGAAATTGGAACAAATTCGCAAAAAGAGGGTTTAAGCGTTGGCCAAGAACTTAAAAATTAATGTCAAGAATGCACAACTTGCTGAAGCACTCAAGTTAGGTCGCGTCAAAAAGCCCGCTTTGAAAAAAAAGAAGCTGGAAGAAGAAGCGGGCAAACCGGAAGAGGTCTCTGTTGCACCCCCTGAGGAAAAAGCGACACAGGCACCTACTGCTGCTTTGCCTCCTGCGAAAGATCGCCCAAAAGAGGTCGTTGCAGAGCCTGCTCCTATCCCCCCTCCTGCAGAACCCAAAGAGCAACCTGCTGCCGCCTCCTCACCTCCACCCCAAAAACCACAAACAGAATGGCCACATAAACAATCCCCTCAGCGCACCTCTGACCATTCCCACCCACCATCTCAGCGC
Source organism: uncultured Acidobacteriota bacterium (assembly GCA_963796135.1). Classification (GTDB taxonomy): domain Bacteria; phylum Chlamydiota; class Chlamydiia; order Chlamydiales; family Rhabdochlamydiaceae; genus CAJCIW01. The sequence goes on from CAWCKK010000027.1 coordinate 56,942, forward strand.
GACAGCGGCTATGTGCCCCCTATTCGAAGAGACTCCGGCTACCCTTCCTCGCCCCAACAAAGAACTGGCGGCTATTCCCAACCCCCTCGCAGGGATGGCGGGTATCCTCCGCGCCAGCAAGAGGGAAGCGGGTATCCCTCCCGCCCCATGAGCAACAATCGAGGCGGCTACCCTCCCCGGCAGCAAGGCGGCGGAGGTTACCCGCCGCGCCAGTATGAAGGGAGCTATTCTCAGCGACCCGGAACCGACTCGGGGGCTCCAAGGCAGCTTTCTGGCAACCGGCCAGGCGCAGCCCCTCACTATCGCAAACCCGGCTTTGTTCCCCCCGCCGGAGCAAGACCCTACGAACCGCGTCCCTTTACTCCTCGACCCCACGTTCCCGGTCAAGGAGGTGCGTATCGCCCTGAGACAAGAAGGCCGCTTCCTCCGAAAGAGCCCCCACGGGCAGAGGACACGCGGGAGAGAAAGCCAAAGACTTTTGAAGAAGAGCCTCGCAAAGTCCCGCAAAAAGATTTTCGCGAGCACAAACCGGTTAAAAAAGCGGAAGATCGCTCTTTTGACGCTAGGGACCGTCAAGGTCTGCGCACAGACAGAGAAGAGCAGACGTGGAGAAAACGGCGCCCCGCGCATAAAATGCGCCCCGTCCAACAGGAAGACATCATCCGCCCCCGCTCTTTATCCGTACGCATTCCAATCAGCGTCAAAGATTTAGCCTCTGAGATGAAACTCAAGGCATCTCAGTTGATCGCCAAGCTATTTATGAAAGGCGTTGTCCTCACATTAAATGACCTGCTCGATGATGAAACAACCATTCAACTTCTCGGCCAGGACTTCGATTGTGAGATCAAAATCGACAGAACAGAGGAGAATCGCCTCCGCATTACCGATAAGTCGATCAAACAGGAAATTCAAGAATCCCCTTCTGAAAGCCTCATTCTGCGCCCGCCTGTTGTCGCGTTTATGGGTCACGTCGACCACGGAAAAACAAGCCTCATCGACACCATTCGAAAATCGGATCTTGCAGCTGGCGAAGCAGGGGCAATTACCCAACACATCGGAGCCTTCAAATGCCATACAGCCGTAGGGGATCTGACCGTCTTAGACACTCCAGGCCATGAAGCCTTTTCCGCCATGCGAGCCCGCGGCGCTGATGTCACTGACATCATTGTTCTTGTCATTGCCGGCGATGAGGGGATGCGCGCTCAAACCATTGAAGCCATCGAGCAGTCAAAAGCTGCCCATGTGCCTATTTTAGTTGCTATCAACAAGTGCGACAAACCCAACTTCAATGTAGAAACCGTCTACCGCCAGCTTTCTGAGCAAAGTCTTTTGCCAGAGGCCTGGGGAGGACAGACGATCACGGTGAACTGCTCTGCCGTTACCGGAGAGGGTGTTAAGGAGCTTTTAGAAATGCTCGCCCTCCAAGCAGAAGTTTTAGAGCTCCACGCCAATCCCAGCTCGAGAGCTCGAGGCACTGTCATCGAATCGGAAATGCACAAAGGACTCGGAGCTGTGGCGACTGTTCTCGTCCAAAATGGCACACTGCGCCTTGGCAACGCCCTTGTCTTCTCGCAGCAATTTGCCCGGGTGAAGACCATGCACGATGAGCACGGCAGAGAGTTGACAGAGGCGGGTCCATCGACTCCTGTCAAAATTACAGGGCTCTCCGATCTCCCCCCTGCGGGAAGTGAGTTTGTCGTTGTAAAAAGCGAAAAGGAAGCGATGGAAATCGCTAAAAAACGGGGAGAAGGACAGCGCCATGCCCTCTTACACCAGGCAAAAAAGGGAATGGAGTCTATCCTTTCCGATAACGCTAGCAACGTCAAAAAGAAAACGTTAAACCTAATCGTCCGCGCCGATGTGCAAGGCTCTGTGGAAGCCTTAAAAACCTCTCTTATGAGGATCTCTTCCGATAAAATCGACCTCAACATCATCTCTTCCGGAGTCGGAGAAATTTCAGAGTCGGATGTTCAACTGGCAAGCGCTTCCAAAGCCACGATCTTAGGCTTTCACACCAAGGTCGAAAGCCATGCGGAAAGCTTGATCAAATCTCAAAAAGTCACTGTCAAGCTCCACGACATCATTTACCACGCTGTCGATGACATCCGCGCCCTCATGCTGAGCATGCTCGACAAAATCGCCCAGGAGATGGATGTCGGAGCTGCTGAGGTCAAAGCCATTTTCAAATCGTCTCAACTCGGCAATATCGCCGGATGCATCGTCACAGACGGACTCATTAAACGCTCTAGCCACATGCGTCAGCTGCGAGATAGCAAAGTCGTTTGGAAGGGCCCGCTGCACTCCCTTAAAAAGGTCAAAGAGGATGTCCGCGAGGTCTCTAAGGGGCAAGAGTGCGGGATTGTTTTACAAAACAATAACGACCTCAAAGTCGGCGACATCTTGCAAGCGTTCGACATCACTTATCTCGAACAGGAGCTCTAGACTTAAAACATATGGTCAATAACCGCGTCGCGCGCTTAAATTCCCTGCTCAAAGAGGTTTTGTCCGAGGTCATCCGGCAAGACGTGCGCAACCCCCACGTCGCAAGGCTCATCACTGTCACAGGGGTTGAGATCACCGCTGATTTGCAGCATGCCAAAGTCTCCATCAGCGTCATTGGCACAGACAAAGAAAAAGAGGAGACGATTAAGGCTCTGCAGTCAGCCGCAGGCTTTATCGCCGTCCAATCCTCAAAAAAAGTCGTCATGCGCTACTTCCCAGAGCTCACTTTCAAGCTCGACACTTCCATTGAACACCAGATCCGCATCGACACTCTTTTAGATAAAATCAAAAGCGAGCAAGATGCGCGAAAAACCCCACCCGACACTCCATGACAACTCCTTGCAAAGATCGCGCTTTCCCCCCCATCGCCAATCATGGGATTTTGCCCGTCTGCAAGCAAAAGTCAAAGACCTCATTCAGTCTAGTTTCCCTCTTGCGCAAACTCACGAAAATACGGACCATTGGCCATGCAGGAACACTGGATCCCTTTGCCGACGGTGTCATGATCTTGCTCATCGGCAAACCCTACACGGCCTTAAGCAATCAGTTCTTGAACCAAGACAAGGAGTACCTGGCCACATTGCATCTTGGGGTGACAACCGACTCCTATGACATCGAGGGGCAGATCACACAGACAAACCCCTTTGTCCCATCGCTTCTTGAGGTCGAACAGGCCCTGCTTAAATTCCAAGGCCCCATCCTCCAGGTCCCCCCCATGTTCTCCGCTAAAAAAGTCGGAGGACAGCCCCTCTATAAACTTGCGCGCAAAGGGATCCAGATCGAGCGCAAAAAGCGTCCCTGTGCACGTCGATATCCAGCTGCTCGACTACTCCTACCCCGAACTTAAAATCAAAGTCCTCAGCTCCAAAGGCACCTACATCCGCTCCCTTGCCTATGACATCGGCAATCACCTCTCCTGCGGCGCCCACCTCTCTGCGCTGACTCGCACCCGCAGCGGCAACATCCGCTTAGAAGACTGCTGTCAAGCAGACCGATTGGATGAACCCGGCTACGATTGGACCTACTTTCTAAGAAAAGATGCCCCAAGAGTCATCCAATGCCCCTAGTCTCCGATTTAAACAATGTCCCTCCGGACTTTTGCGGCTGCGGGCTGACCATCGGCAGCTTCGATGGGGTTCACCTAGGCCACCAGGCACTGCTAGCAACACTCAAAAAGCAGATTGCCCCTGACGCTCCGATCGCCGTCTTTAGCTTTCCAATCACCCCTCTCACCTCTTCAGCCCCGATCGCCCCGTTCCCCTCATCTGCACCCCTCAGCACAAAGCCAATCTCCTTAGTGCCTATGGTGCAGACCTTGTCATTTTAGCCCCGTTTACCGCTGCGTTTTCCCAAACCCCCTTTGATCTTTTCCTCAAGCAACTCAAAGAGACCCTCTCCTTCACCCATCTCCTTCTCGGCAAGGGCTCTACCTTTGGAAAACAAAGGCAGGGCAATGAAATGAACGTCTGTGCACTTGCTCACAAACTCGACTTTCAAGTCGATTACCTCCCCAAATCCACACTCCACGACATCCCGATTTCCTCAGGGAGAATCCGCGCTTATATCGCCGAAGGAGCTTTCGACAAAGCCCAAGAGTGCCTCGGCAGACCCTACTCGATCCTAGGCCCTCTCATCCAAGAGGCAGATGGATGCTTCCTCAACGCAAAGCAGCTCTGCCTCCCCCCTCAGGGCAGCTATCCCATCCGCTTAAAAGTAAACCTCGAGGAACACCCAGCACAAGCTACGATCGATCCCCAAAAAGGCCTCATCCGCATCAATTGCCCCCTGCAAAACCCACTGCTGCCCAACTGCGAGGCCGAACTCATTTTCTTATATACCAGATAAAGCGGCAAGTGGTTTCACTTCAAAAGACTTTGCGGGTGTCCTGTTGAACCTCCCTATTTAGAATTTTAATCATGTCACTAATCTATGCTTTTCGATATAATTATTTATCAAATAAAAGTAAAAATTTACAAATTAATATTAATAAAAAATAGGCTTTAAAATGAACGTAAGTAATAATTTAAACATCAACGGCAATACAACCATTCATTCATCTGCTAATTGGCCCAAAGGATCAGAACCTGAAATCATTGAGGAAGGTCTTTATGGCGCAACATATGAAGGAAAACAGGGGCCTCTTTACCTGCGCATGCAGCTCTTGACTGAAAAAACCTCTGCAAGTTGGGGCCAATTCAAGCAAATGGCTGACTTTGTAGCTAATAGCCGAGGCCGAGGAATTCTATCGACCCTGCTAATTTTAGCAGGGCAGCCGAACTACCCTGAGTATGAAAAATGCGCAAAAAACACAGGCTTTTCAAAAGAGGAATATGCCGCATTCACAAAAAAAGCAATTGAGCTCAAGAATGCAAACAGTAAAATCGTAAATGTGATTGCAGCCAACTCCACCGGCAGCCAATTCATGTCTACCTTTGTAAACGGATCGAACCACATTGTTTACATATCAAAAAACCCGCATTTTTCTATTTGTGATTCTGAATCGATAATCGCCAAAGGTTTCACCTTAAAAAATTTCATCGATGCTTATAGCGATATCCTTATCTGCGTCGGGACTGACTTTTCTGAAAAGGAAAGTTTCCATAGCAGGGGCATTTCTAGAAATCCTCAATGGGTGTTCGAAGGGAAATATGCGGGTTTGTCCATGTTGTTGCACGGATTTACAGGCGCTGTTGCGTGGAAATACTTTCCCGAAAAAAAGTATATGCTTGTCATGCCTTTGGGAAGCATGCAATGCATCATCACAAAAAGCCTTCTTCCCGGAGAAGGGCACCTGAAGGATTGGAGTAGAGAAATAGATCTTACGACTTTGGACTCAAAACCAGAAGATCCTGAAGGAAAAATGAATTACATCAAAATCACAGCGCTAAAGAACATTTATGACCACAGCGTGCGTACCTATGCGCAGAAAAAAAGCAGCGCGCCGACCGACCCATGGGACCTTTCCTGTTATCACGGCCACGCTCTATTCGATAACGCTCCTCAGACCTCTTTAAGTAATTAATTTTTTTACAGAAAACCTTAAAAGTTGGCCACCGTCAGAAATGAAACTGTCCCGAAAGTAGGAAATAATTTATTTTCGATAGTTGCCTTTGGCTGGACTTTCACCCCTAGAGTTGAAAGCAGCCCTGAGCAATGGATACAAGTCCAGGTTGAGGAAAAATCCTATCTTGCTAAATGAGGCCGACATCGCTTATGCTCTTTGGCAAGTTCATTTAAATTTAACTCGATAAGGTTATGGCTGGGCTCTCTTGCGGGATCGTAGGGCTTCCCAACGTGGGGAAGTCAACTCTGTTTAATGCGCTGACCAAAAAGGCAGCCCAAGCGGCTAACTACCCTTTTTGCACGATCGATCCTAACGTCGGGATTGTCGATGTCCCTGACCCAAGGCTTAGCATTTTATCGCACATTTCTAAAAGTCAAAAGCTTGTGCCTGCCCAGATCACGTTTGTCGATATCGCAGGCCTTGTCAAGGGAGCCTCTGAAGGAGAGGGCCTCGGCAATAAGTTTTTGGCAAATATCCGGGAAACAGATGCTGTGATCCACGTCGTTCGCTGTTTTCAAGACGATGATGTGATTCACGTCGCTGGCAAGGTCGATCCGATTTCCGATATCGAAGTGATTAACTTGGAGCTGATTCTCTCTGACTTGCAGATGGCAGAAAACAGCGCCAGCCGGCTGGAAAAGCAGATGAAGGCAAAAAAGGAGCTTATTCCTGTTGTCGGTGCTTTGCGCAAGGCGATAGATCACCTCAACTTAGGCAAGCCTCTTAGAACATTAGAGATGACAGACGAAGAAAAGGAATCGATCCGAGAGTACCCTTTCTTAACCGACAAGAAAGTGCTCTACGCTTGCAACGTCTCAGAAAGCTCTCTGCCTTCCATGGAAAACCCGTTTGTTGAGCAGGTCAGAGACTATGCTGCTAAAGAGGGCAATTGCGTGATCCCGATTTGCGCTAAACTCGAGGAAGAAGTGGCGCAATTTAGCGAGGCGGAAGCAGTTGAATTTATCAAATCTTTGGGCCTTGAAGAAACGGGCCTGAATCGACTCATCAAAGCCGCTTATGAGATCTTAGGGCTGATCTCTTATTTGACAACAGGAGAAGTAGAGACGCGGGCCTGGACGATCCGGCGCGGCACTAAAGCCCCTGAGGCAGCGGGTAAAATCCACAGCGATCTTCAGAAGGGGTTCATTCGAGCCGAGGTCGTCTCTTATCAGGACATGGTCGCCTGCAAGGGAAGGGCTGGGGCAAGGGAAGCTGGAAAATTAAGAGCGGAGGGCAAAGACTATGTCGTACAAGACGGCGATGTCATCGAATTCCTCCACAACTGATCCGTCGATGATTTTCATTAGCTGCCCAGAACATTTCGAACCTTTGCTCAAAGATGAACTCAAGTCTTTTGGGTTTACCGATTTGCGTCTGGGTTATCGGGGTATTTACGCCCCCAACACCCTCGAGAATATTTTTAAGGCCAACTACTTAAGCCGCCTAGCCACCCGCGTGCTCCTTCCGCTAGCCCAATTTCACTGCCCCGATACAGAGACGCTCTATCGAATGGCTAAGGAGATTTCTTGGCTTGATTACCTCGATGAAAATACGACCTTTGCGATCGATGCCAATATCACCCATCCGCAAATTCGCCACTCCCTCTATGGAGCTCAGCTTGTTAAAGATGCCGTGTGCGATGCAATCCGAGAGAAAAAAGGGGCCAGGCCCTCTGTGGATGTCAAAAACCCCGATGTCCAGCTCAATGTCTTTATCCAGAATAAAAAAGCCACGATCAGCCTCGACACCTCAGGAGCTCCCCTCTATAGACGCGGATGGAAAGAGGCAAATACAGAAGCGGGCCTTTCTGAAACAATTGCCGCTGCGATTTTGATGCACGCCCGTTATTCTGAAAGGGAAGTTCTGTGCGACCCTTTTTGCGGAGCCGGCACCTTTCTCATCGAAGCTGCTATGATGGCCACCCAAACACCTGCGGGATTTTTTAGAAAAAAATGGGGGTTTACTCATCTGCCAGGCTTTAAGATCGAAGATTGGGAAGCGTTTAAAAACCACTGGGATGGGCTAAGACGCCCCCTTGAGCCAAAGAGCATTATCGGCTCTGATGCCGATGAGGCCTCTATCAAGATCTGCCAGGCTCACTTGCGGAAAACAGGGTTTGAGAAGGAGGTTGTCCTAATCCACAGCCCCGTTGCCAAGTTATGCCCTCCCCGGTCCCCGACCCTTGTCGTGACCGATCCCCCCTTTGGCAAGCGCTTATACGCCCCGCCAGAAATCTATCAGGAGCTCGGCGCCTTTCTGAAAAATAAGTGCCCTGCTGCCCCCTGGTCCTATTTATTAACATCCTCATTTCAGCTTGCCAAAGCAACTGGTTGCCCTGTCCTTTCCGAATGGGAAGTCAAGCATGGGGGACTCAGCGTCATCCTGTATCAGCTAGCCCACACTTAAGGGGCAATGGTGATCTGATTTTTACTTTGGCAACGCCTTTGACATTTTGCACTGCTCTGACAATCGAGTATCTATCTGCTCTTGAGGCGACGCTCCCTGTCAATGTGACCACACCGTCGGTTGTGCTCACAGAAATCAGCCGAGCGCTGGCAGGAAGAGAAGTGTCTGCCATCAGTTCTGCCTTGACCTTTACCGTCAGCTCCCAGTCTGGAGTCATCGGAGCGACTGCTTGGTCATTTTGGCGCGATTGCACTCGATCAGGACCTGTGTAACCGCCATCGCCACATGCTGCGCAGATCAGGCAGAGTGTTGGAATAACCCATAATTTTTTCATACTATCCTTTAATTTGCATTTTGCTGGACTGATGTCCACTGTAGTGGAAAGCAACTCTCTCCCACGGACATCAATCCAGTTTTAGGTCTCTTATTTCAGAAAGTAAATTAATTTCAATTAAAATGCAAAGTATTTTATTTAATCCATCTTGGGTTTGCATAAAGTGGGAAGCCTGGGTTATGATATCATCCGTACGCTCAAAAGGATGATCGTTTTCCATGGCCGAAAAAACAGAACAGGCGACCCCAAAGAAGCTAAGGGATGCGCGAAAAAAGGGACAAGTTGCTAAATCCCAAGACTTTCCATCGGCTTTTACATTCATTATTTCCATTTCGGCAGTTCTAATCAGCCTCCGGCTACATCTACGATGCTCTCTCCTCCTACATCATCATGATGTTCAAACTTTCAGGGAGCAACATCGACATCCAAAGCAGAGCTGGAAGCCTGGCTCAACAAGCGATTCATGTGATTTTCACAGCGAGCATGCCGATTTTAATCCTAACTGCCTGCTGCGGTGTTCTTGTGAACTTCTTGATCATCGGCCCCCTATTTTCCCTTGAGGCGATGAAACCAGACATCAAAAAGCTCAATCCGGTCACGAACATCAAAAACATGTTCAAGTTCAAGACCCTCTTTGAGCTGATGAAGTCGATCTTCAAAATCTCCGGGGCCTTGATTTTAATCTACACCGTTGTGTGGTACAGTATACCAGAGATCATCGCGACAGCTGCCCTTCCTGTGATCGGAAGTGCGATGGTTTTCTCGAGCTTTTTGATCAAAGTGATCATTCGGGTCGGGATTTTCTTCTTAGCGATTGCGATTTTTGACCTGGTTTTTCAAAAAAGAAACTTCGCCAAAGAAATGAAGATGGAAAAGTTTGAGGTAAAACAGGAATATAAAGACACAGAAGGAGATCCGCACATTAAAGGCAAGCGGCGCCAGCAGCACAGGAAATCGCCTATCAAGAAGGTCCGATGTCGGTCAAAAGGGCAAGGGCGATAATCACCAACCCCATCCACATCGCTGTGGCCGTCGAATATCACAGCGAAACAGAACCTGCTCCCAGAATTGTGACAATGGGCAAGGGAGCTGTCGCTGAAATGATCATCAAGGTTGCCCAAGAATATGGAATTCCGATCATGAGAAATGTCGTTATTAGCGCAAACCCTTTTTGAAAAAGGCAAAATTAGCGATTATATCCCTGAGGAGACCTATCAAGCCGTTGCCGAGATTTTGCGCTGGCTAGAGGGCTTAGAGACATTGGAGACGACAGGTGGAGATCTATTTAAATAATAATAAGGTAGTTAATGAGAAATTTTTTTGATAAACTCGCTAGATCCTTAGGTGGCGATAGAGCTCTTAAGATCATCAATTCCTCAAGCGATATTGTCCTTGCGCTCTTTATCATCATTTTGATCATGATGATCATCATCCCGGTTTCCCCTACGATCATCGATAATTTGATCGCTGTCAACTTGACTGTTTCGATCGGCGTCTTGATGGTCGCCCTCTACATCCCAAAAGCAGTCCACCTCTCGATCTTCCCCTCTCTGCTTCTGATCACGACGCTCTTTCGCTTCGGGATCGAATTTCAGCGACGCGCGCAAATTCTCCTCCACGCCAATGCGGGACATATCATCTACGCATTCGGAAACTTTGTCGTCGGGGGAAACTTTGTCGTCGGCGGTATCATCTTCTTAATCATCACCATCGTCCAATTCATCGTTGTCACAAAGGGTGCCGAGAGGGTTGCCGAGGTCGCTGCCCGATTTACTTTGGACGCGATGCCAGGTAAACAGATGAGCATCGATGCCGATATGCGCAGCGGGATCATCGATGCCAATCAAGCGCGAGACCTGCGCCTTGCCCTGACCAAAGAGAGCCAACTCTATGGAGCCATGGACGGTGCGATGAAGTTCGTCAAGGGGGACGTCATCGCGGGTATCGTCATTGCTGTCATCAACATCGTCGGGGGCTTGATCATCGGGGTTGCGATGCATGAAATGACCGCCCTCCAGGCGCCAAGATATATACTCTTGCTCTCCATCGGTGGTGGTCTTGTTTCTCAAATTCCTTCCCTTCTGATCTCTTTAACAGCAGGTATTGTCACTACGCGCGTCTCCTCGGAAAAGAAAGATTCCCACTTGGGAAAAGAAATTTCAGAGCAGTTACTAGGCCAGCCAAAAGCGATCATGATTGCCGGCTGGCGTTCTTTTCTGATGGCTTTGATCCCGGGCTTTCCTACATCGATCTTCCTCTTCATTGTCTCCTGTCATGGTGCTCGTCGGCTTTACCGTCTGGTACAATGCAAAAAAAGCGAGCAGCAAAGAGCTACAAGCGCGGGTCTGACATCTGCAAATGGAAACAGATGTCGAGGGCCATGCTGTGTTCCGGGTGGCGCAGATGAATATGCACTGACCTTCCCGTCATTCTTCGAAGTCGGCAAAAATCTCTCCAGCTGCGATCCGGAAGGAAAAACAGGGAATGACATTCATCGACGAGATGATCCCTAAGATGCGCCACGCCCTCTACCAAGATCTCGGCGTGCGCTTCCCCGGTGTCCACGTGCGAACCGATTCCCCACTCTCGAAGCGGATGAGTACTCCATCTACCTCAATGAGGTGCCGATTGTCCGCGGCAAGATCATGGAAAATCACCTTCTGACCAATGAAACCAAGAGACTCTGCGGCGCTACAATTTCCTTTTACCACGACAAAGAACTACATTCGGCCAACCCTCGATCTGGGTCGATGAAAAGTATCTAGAGATCTTGCAAAAGGCGGGAATTAAGTTCTGGAAACCTCTAGATGTGATGATCCTCCACCTCTCCTATTTCTACCGACAGTATGCAGCGATTTCATCGGGATCCAAGAGGTCACGCGCGATTCTCGAATTCGTCGAAAAGTCTTTCCCGACCTCGTCAAAGAGGTCACACGCCTTGTTCCTCTGCAAAAGCTGACAGAGATCTTTAAACGGCTCGTCCAAGAACAGATTTCCATTAAAGATCTGCGGACCATCTTAGAAGCCTTTCAGGAATGGGCCCAAACAGAAAAAGATACCGTCCTTCTCACCGAATACGTCCGCTCTTCCCTCAAGCGCTATATCAGCTATAAATACTCCCAAGGACAATCTGTGCTCTCCGTCTATCTGCTCGACCCTGAGATCGAAGATATGGTACGCGGTGCCATCAAGCAAACCTCTGCTGGCTCTTATCTCGCCCTCGATCCCGATTCTGTCCAGCTGATCTTGCACGCGATGCGCACGACGATCGTGCCCACACCTGTCGGCGGGCAACCCCCTGTGCTGCTGACTGCCATCGACGTGCGCCGCTTTGTGCGCAAATTGATCGAAGGGGAGTATCCCGATATGGCCGTTGTCTCCTATCAGGAAATCGTTTCGGAAATCAGAATCCAGCCATTGGGCCGGGTGCAGCTCTCGTAAAACTTCTAAATTTTGGATGTTAATCGATGTCAAGCGACGATCTCTCTCCTCAAAGAATTCCACCCATACAGCTGGACACGATGCGCTCAGAGCAGCTGGCCGCTCAAAGGGCGGAAAAGAGCAGAATCGTCTCTCAACAAGAAAGCTCCCAGTCGCTGCGCGCTTTTATCGATGAAGGGGTCTTTGGCCCCACCCTCATGATGCAAAGGTTCCAGACCTTAGAGAGTCGGCGCAAACACACAGCCAAAGAAGAAGAACTCGAGGGGAAAGATAAAGCGATCCTCGAGGTCGATCGCATCGAAAAAATCAGCGATGAGTTCCATCGAAAAAACCCCGAACTTCTCAAGCGCTCCTTAGGATTGCTGCTTGCGCGCATCTTGCCCAATGACACTCGGGAGGAAATTTTGGAAAAGGTCCTCGGGATGTATCCCGATTACTCTCTTGCCGATGACGCCTTAGATTTTCTGCTGGAGGCTTTCAAAGAAAGGGATTCCGAGGAGATTCGCAAAGCCAAAGAAGAGCTGAACTCAAGATATGGCAGAGAAGTAAGAGCGGGGAAGAACATCGCAGAGCAAGCAAGGGAATTCTCCAAACAAGGGTTAGGGTCTCCCACAGGCCTGCGCAGCCTGTACCGGGAGATCACCGGCAACCCTCGCGATGCAAATACCTTATTCAACGAACTCACCTCCCAGTTTAGCTACGATAAGATGAAAACTGCCATCGATTTCCTGCTGCATTCGATGGGAGGCGATCTCAAATCCAAGGGACTTTCGATCTCACGCCCAGAACTCCATCAACTCTTAACAGAAGCGCGCAAACTCCAGGGAATTTTGGGGATTTTTCGCTTTTTCCGATCGCGCATGAACCTCATCATCTCTGCCTTCCAAAGACAGGGGATGATCCTGCCGGCGCTCATCACCTTTGAGATCTTAGCTCGTCAATTCATGAAAGCCATCCAAGAGCGCTACCCTTCTGCCGACAAACTCCTGCAGATGGCCAGGCAGTTGGGGATTTCCGAGGAGCTCTTAGCCCAAATCATCATCTTGACCCAAATGCGCGATGGGATCCGCCAAGTCGCTCCCAAGCTCTTTAGAAGTGACCAGCACCGCCAGGACCTCCTCAACGCCTTCATGGACGCCATTGAAGAATTAGATGAAAGCCTCGAAGAAGATGAAGAAGAGGATGAAGAAGAAAAGGAAGAGGAAGATACCCTATGATCGATCGTTTTGAAGAGCTCCTCAATCAACTTAGCCAAGAGATCGGCATCTCTTTGCACCCTGATAAAATCGGGGCATGCACCCTGAAGACAAATGACAACTTTGACGTCCAGCTCGAGTGCGACCCTTCCCAAGAAAAGCTGCTCATCGCCACTTTCCTCTGTGAGATCCCCCCGGGGAAGTTTCGGGAAAATATTCTCAAAGACGCCCTGACAGCCAATGGCCCCTACCCTGAAAATGGAACTCTTGGCTACTGCCAGAGCAACAATCAGCTCGCTCTTTATATCTCAGCTCCTTTCACGCATCTCAACGGACAAACACCTACAGCCTATTAAACGCCTTTTTAGATAAGGCAAGCAGCTGGAGAAATGCTATAGAAACAGGCCGCACCCAAGATCTAGTGCCCAAAGCCCCAAAGAGCACGGGTGGAATGTTTGGAATCAAATGAACGGACTCTATTAAATAGCCCCACCGGGAAGGCCTGGAAAAAAATTGGAATCCACCCGCATCACGGCATCCTCACTCCCCTTTCCTCTTTGCATAGTGAGAACAGCTGCGGGATCGGCGAGTTTTTCGATCTCATCCCCATCATCAACTGGTGCAAGCAGCTCAAAATGGACATCCTTCAGCTGCTCCCTTTGAACAACTCCGAGGCAGACCCAAGCCCTTACAACTCCTGTTCCTCATGCGCTTTAAACCTCATTTACCTCTCCCTTCATGCCCTCCCCCATCTTGACAAAAACAAACTTCCGCAGCTCTGCTCTTTGAAGAATTTGACAAACCGCGTTAACTACCAAGAAGTATTCCATCGCAAAATGCACTGGCTGCGCACCTATTTTGAACTCTTTGGAAAGACCATTGCAAAAAGCCCCTCTTTCCAGCAGTACCTCAATGAAAACCCCTGGTTAGAGCGTACGCATTGTATAAAGCACTATCTGACGACCTCAACCAAGCCCCCTTAGAGAGTTGGCCCGATCCCCTCCGTTTCCCCACCCAAGAGGTGCTCAAAAACCATTTCAGAAACACGCTGCCGCAATGCTTTTTTACAAAGTCATGCAGTATCTGGCATCGACAAGCTTTCACACCTTAAGCAATATGCCAACCAGCAGGGAGTTTTTCTGATGGGAGACTGCCGATTCTGTTGAGCAAAGACAGTGTCGATGTCTGGAATTCCCGAGTTGTTCGTCTCCGATTTCAGCAGGCGCTCCCCCTGACTACTACAACGCAGAAGGGCAAAACTGGGGCCTTACCCCTCATCCAATGGGATGCCATGAAGCGAAACCGCTACGCTTGGTGGAAACAGAGCTAAAGTGGCCGAGCAGTTCTTTGATCTCTGCAGACTCGATCATGTCGCAGGGTTTTTTCGCATCTGGGCCATCCCGAAGGCAGAGTTAGCCAAAGAAGGCGCCTACATCCCACACGACCAAATACAGGGAGATCTGCAAGGCAAAGAGTTATTGCAGATGATTTGCAACTCCACAACCATGCTCCCCATTGCAGAGGACTTGGGAACGCCCCCTGCAAAGGTCCGCCCTCCCTCTCTGAGATAGGGATCTGCGGAACCAAAGTGATCATATTTGGGAAAGAAGGTGGAAAGAAGAGGGCCACCCCTACATCCCCATCGAAAACTACCCCCCGCTCAGTCTGACCTGCGTATCGACCCACGACTCAGAAACCCTCTTTCTCTGGTGGAAAAACTTACCCGATGAAGCAAAAGCCTATGCAAAAGCAAAACATTGGGTTTACTCCTCTGTATTAACTGCTGCTGAGCAGAGGAGATCCTCTGGGATAGCCACCACTGCCCCAGCCTTTTCCACATCAATCCTTTGCAAGAATACCTGGCCTTCTTTCCAGAGCTCATCTGGCCCAACCCAGAAGATGAGCGCATCAACATCCCTGGAAAAGCCCTTCCCACCAATTGGACCTACCGCTTTTGCCCAAGTGTTGAAGAAATCGTCTCCAATCAACCCCTGCTTTTAAAAATACAAAAAATTTTAAGTACACGCTAGTTTAATTTTACTTAGATATCGCTTTTTATTGAATAGAGCTAAATAGATAAAAAAATAGAATCGATTTCGATAAAATTAAGGATCAGAATTACACGACCGATAACTTGACAACTGCCGCAATTCAAGAAGAGATTAACGCTTTGGAAGAAGAGAAAAACAAAAAAGGCAATAGACATCTTGCGTAGCCTCATTTTCTTGATAAATTTGCGCTTTTTGGTCCATTCCTTACAAAACTTTTTCGGCATGTGTTTATACATGGCGAAAAAGTTTTGTAAGGAATGGACAGAAAAATCATCAAATTTCTCAAAAAAAGCAGGTTGCGCAAGATGTCTAATAACTGGCTCACCAATGCAGAAAAAGCTGTCGCTGGCCGACTGCTCAAATGGTAGTACCCAAACAACTAAGTTTTTCAGCCTGGCAAAAAACCAAATTTTGGATAGCCTGGGCTCCATGCACAGGTTCTTCACTCTACTGCTTCTTGTCTTTGCGCTTTGGCAAACCCCTTCCGTGCCTCTATCCGCCAAAAAAAAGATTCGGGTTGAAGAGCGGAAGATCCTTAAACCGGATTCTTTGGATTCTTTAGCCGCCCTTTATAGCAGTTTGGATCCGTTATCGATCACCCAACAGCTTGCTTTCCACGAGCTCTATCCACAGACAAAAGAGGGGCTGTTGGCCTTAGACCGGGCCTTTCATCTGCTCAATGCTAAAGGCCAAGCATCGATGCAATTGCCCAGGCTCGATGTCCAAGCGCTCATCTCCCTGGTCACAAGGCAATCTTTCGATCCGCCTGTCGAATTAACACAAGCGCAACTGAACCTTGTCTTAAAAATCTCAAACAATCTATCCAACCGCAAACTCAAAGGCCACCTTGCCTTAACCAAAGAGGAAGTGCTCGCTCTGCCTCCTGAACAGATCGATATCGCAAGGGGGGTATTGCTCTTGCAATTTGATGAAACACCTAATGAAAAACAGATCCAGCAATACGAGGCCAGCATCGATTTAATGGCCCTGCAAATTGCCGCCCGTCTTAAAGGGGCTGCAAACCAAGAGAAAATTCGGCAGATCAACCGCTTCATCTTTCAGGAAATGCAATTTCGCTTCCCTCCCCACTCTCTCTATGCCAACGATATCGATCTGTACACCTTCCTCCCTTCAGTTCTCGATAGCCGCCAGGGGGTATGCCTTGGGGTCTCCATCTTGTATCTGGCCCTGGCCCAGCGATTGGATCTACCGCTAGAGATCATCACCCCGCCAGGACACATTTACGTGCGGTACAACAATGGCAGCAAGATCATCAATATCGAAACCACTTCTCGAGGCGTCGATTTACCCTCCGAGCTGTACTTAGGAATCAACACCCGCAAGCTCACCCAAAGAAATATGAAGGAAGTGATCGGACTTGCCCTGATGAACCAAGCTGCCGTCTTTTGGTCAAAACAGCAGTTTCAAACGGCCGTTGCCCTCTATGAAAAAGCGCGACTTTTTCTCCCCGATGATCCGATGCTAAAAATGTTCACCGGTTTCAATTACCTCTTTGTCGGCAGAAGTGGAGAAGGAGGCGCTCTTTTGCGGGAGATCCGCTACGGGATTTTTGATGAAAACGTCTCTCAAGAAACCCTCCCTGAGGACTACTTGAGCGGAAAGGTCGATATCGATGGGATCAAAGCCGTCTTTTTGCCCGTGGACCAAACCCGCGAATCGATTGTGAAAAAACAAAAAGAGCTCGAACTCATTTTAAAGCGCTATCCCAAATACCGCGCGGGACTCATGCATTTAGCCACCAGCTGGCTGCAGCTGGGGCGCAGCAGCGAGGCCAAAGAAGTGCTCGAGCGCTACCATCGCTTGGACCCCCACAATGCAACGGTCGAGTATTATCTGGCCATTCTTTGCATCGAAAGGCTCGACTACAATCAAGCCTGGAGCCACCTTTTGCAAGCAGAATCCCTTGTCGCAAACCGCAACCACGCTCCTAAAGCTCTTGCATCGGTGCGCGAATCCCTGCGCAGAATCAGTCCCCAACCCGTCTTATCACAGCCTTTTTAGCACAAAAAAAGCGTCGCGATAAAAAAAATATCCACATCGATTTTTCTCTATGAAAAATAGAAAGACTTCCTCTTGAACCTCTCTAATTCGAAATAAAAAATTTGCGCAAAATTCCAAATTGAATATGATGCGAAGAAGGAGAACCTAAAAATACGGAGAGACGTATGAAGCAAAAAACGTTATCAATGATTCCTTTGCTCTGCGCGGCGGTAGCGCCTCTTTGCGCAGACACTCAAGGGATGAATAATCAAACAGCAGCTGATAAGCAGCGGATGTACATGCAGGAGATGAACAAAATCACTCCAACTGCTGATCCTGCAGTGAGTCGAGCAGCTGATCCTTTTTTCTCTGCTGACTTCATCTGGTGGAGAGTTCAAGAAGATGGTCTTGAATATGCCTTTACAGGAGCTGGCAATGGCCTTGTGAGCACATCCAAGGGAAAACTCTACCACCCTGAGTTCAAATATGAGCCGGGCTTTAAAGTCGGCGCAGGCCTTAAATTCAGACACGACGGCTGGGATCTATACGCTCAGTACACATGGCTGCACACAAGAGGATCTAGCTCTGTTGCCCCCGATGCCGATGACGACAGTCTTTTGACGTCGAATATCTTTGTTCCTATAGACGGGACGCTAAACACATCCCTTTTGGCAAGCGCTTCCTCCAGTTGGAAGGTTCAGCTCAATGTCTTGGATATTGAACTCGGCCGCGATTTTTGGATTAGCAAATGGCTGACATTAAGACCCTACACAGGGATGAAATTCAGCTGGAACAACCAGCGCTTCAACGCCACTTACGACGGCTTTACACCTGCGCCGATCCTTGGGGACGATCTCGGTTTGAAGATGAAATTAAATCAGTTTGGCGTTGGCGTGCGCTCAGGGTTGGACACTGCTTGGTACATGTGGAAGCACTGGTCGATTTTTGGCGAATTTGCAGCAACGGGTTTGTTGAACTATTTTGACTCCCATCGCACCGACACAGATACAACAGCTGACATTGTGGTCAACAATGTCAAGAAGAAGAGCAATCACCGCGTCACAGCCGTATTGGAATGGGCTCTTGGTCTGCGCTATGAGACCACATGGCACCAGGATGACTACATGTTCACCATCCAAGCCGGTTGGGAAGAGCAAATTTGGTTCAACCAGAATCAATTCATCTTTATGCCTAACTCAGCGGCAAACGACCTGAACTTTGAAGGCTTGCAGCTCAAAGTCGCATTTAATTTCTAAGTCTCTCCACGATTAGAAGGAAGCCGTTTTCAATCTCTTGAAAACGGCTTTTGTATTTCTAGAACTCTCAAAGGTAACATGCGCCAAATCACCCTCCTGACGATCGCAGCTCTTGGCTGGACCTGCATAGCTTTTTGCACAGACACCATTCTAATCGAAGATGTGATGAGCAAAGAAGAGCAAAAAAAGACAGGTGTCAGCCAACTCAACTTCAACCAAAAACGCGCTTTGGAAGCCTGGCTCAATGAAAACTTTGTCCTAAAGACAAAAAAAGAAACAACCCCTTTAGCACGGACCCTTTCCCTCAACATCGACAATGGGAAAGAACTCCAACTCTCAGATAATACCATCTGGGAAGTGAACCCCGAAGTGTGTCGACATCTGCGATCTGGCTCACTCCGTTCCCCGTGAAAATAGAGCCGAGCAACGATCCCTCCTACCCCTACCTCATCACCAACCCCTATTCAGGCGCAAGCGTCAGAGTAAAACCACTCCCGAAAACCTCCCCTAGCGGTTCTTAGAATTTTTGTTTTTTAGAAAATTTGGAGTCGTGCTTCCATTACAGAGGAGTGCCTCTATTTGAGACTATATTTCTTTCTGGGAAGAGTTGAGGAGTGCCTCTATTTGAGACTATATTTCTTTCTGGGAAGAGTTGAGGAGTGCCTCTATTGCACATGTCGGGGACAAGGCACTGGCGTGTCCTTGGTCCCCCGCTGGCCCCCTTGAGACTCATCTCGCTGCGCCAAACCGCGTGCTCATCGGGGGGCAGTGCTGCGCACGACCCCCCGATGAGCACGCGGTTTGGCGCGGCGAGATGAGTCTCAAGGGGGCCAGCGGGGGACCAAGGACACGCCAGTGCCTTGTCCCCGACATGTGTAATAGAGGCACTCCTCAACTCTTCCCAGAAAAAATATAGTCTCAAAAAAAAAGGGGGCCAGCGGGGGACCAAGGACACGCCAGTGCCTTGTCTCCGACATGTGTAATAGAGGCACTCCTCAACTCTTCCCAGAAAAAAATATAATAGCCAGATGAGTGAGTCTCAAGGGGGCCAGCGGGGGACCAAGGACACGCCAGTGCCTTGTCCCCGACATGTGTAATAGAGGCACTCCTCAACAAAGCGCTTTTCCGGTCTGCTGCAAACCCGAAAAAATCTTGACAACGCTCCTGTTTTCGAGGTAAAATTCGGCTCTTGAAATGGGAGGAAGTATGGCAACAGATGATCCTTCAACAGAAACAGACCCTCATGTCTTAGAAAAATACTGCAGAAACCTGACCACCCTTGCAAAAGAGGGAAAACTCGATCCTGTGATCGGCAGGGATGAAGAGATTCGGCGGACGATCCAGGTGTTGAGCCGCCGCACAAAAAACAACCCTATGCTCATCGGAGAGCCTGGGGTGGGGAAAACGGCCATTGCCGAAGGGCTAGCCCATCGGATTATCCAAGGGGATGTCCCCGACTCGCTCAAGGGCAAACAGCTCTTTGCCCTCGATATGGGAGCCTTGTTGCCGGCACCAAATACCGGGGAGAGTTTGAGGAGCGCCTCAAGGGAATTTCGAAGAAATCGAGAAAAGCCAAGGGCAAATGCTCTTCTTTATCGACGAGGTGCATACGTTAGTCGGAGCGGGAGCGACCGAAGGGGCGATGGATGCGGCGAATCTTCTTAAACCAGCCTTGCAAGAGGGGTGCTGCACTGCATTGGGGCGACCACGCTAAATGAATACCAAAAATACATCGAAAAAGACGCCGCTTTAGAGCGCAGATTTCAGCCTGTTCTCATCAATGAGCCCTCCTCAGAAGATGCAGTTGCCATTTTGCGCGGACTTCGCGAGCGCTATGAGATTTTCCATGGGGTCGGATCACAGAAAGCGCTCTGCACGCAGCTGTTTACTTCTCGTGCGCGCTACATCACAGACCGCAGACTCCCGGACAAGGCGATCGATCTTATCGATGAGGCTGCCAGCATGATCCGCTTGCAGATAGGCAGCTTGCCGATCCCGATCGATATCAAAGAGAGCGAGCTTTCCTCCCTGATTGTCAAGCAGGAGGCGCTCAAAAGGGAGGAACGCAAGCGCTCTAAAACAGAAGCAGAGAAGATGCAAGAGCAGAGTTTCCACAGATGAAAGAGGCGCTTGCTCTTCGTGCGGGAAAAATGGGAATCAGGAAAAAAAGCGGATCGAGCAGGTTAAAGAAAAGAAGAACGCGCTGGAAACCCTGCGGTTCCAGGAAGAAGAAGCAGAAAGAGCTGCAGATTACCAGAAAGTGGCTAAGCTGCGCTACGGCACTATACCCAAGATGCAAAAGGAGCTGGAAGAAGCACAAAGTCAGCTCTACGAGCCAGCCCGATCGCCTCCTTGCAAGAAGAGGTCGATGAACCCCTCATTGCCCAAATTGTCAGCAAATGGACGGGCATCCCCGTCAATCGGATGCTCAGATGCAGAAGCCAAGCGGTTGCTGAATTTAGAAAAAACCCTGGGGGAAAAGAGTGATCGGCCAGAGTTTTGCAATTCAGGCCGTCAGCGAAGCAATTCGAAGGTCCAGGGCTAGGGCTGAACGATCCTGCGCGCCCGGTTGGAGTCTTCCTCTTTATCGGACCGACCGGGGTTGGAAAGACAGAGCTTGCCAAAGCCCTTGCCGATCAGCTCTTCAACCAGGAAGAAGCCATCGTCCGCATCGACATGTCTGAATACATGGAAAAACATAGCGTTTCTAAGCTGATTGGATCTCCGCCTGGCTACGTCGGTTACGAAGAGGGCGGTCAATTGACAGAGGCCTTAAGACGGCGCCCTTACGCTGTTGTCCTCTTAGATGAGATAGAAAAGGCCCATCGCGATGTTTTTAACATCCTGCTGCAAATCTTTGACGATGGAAGGTTAACAGATAGCAAAGGGCGTGTTGTCAACTGCAAAAATGCCCTTTTCATCATGACCTCTAACCTCGGCTCTGAGCCATTGCTCGATTTGATACGCTCTCAACCTGCCTCTCTTTCAAAAGAAAGCGTCTTGGCCATTGTCGAGCCGGTACTCAAAGCCCACTTTAGGCCCGAATTCCTCAACCGCCTCGATGAGATCCTCCCCTTCTTGCCCCTGCAAGAAAAGGACATGGAAAAGATTGTCAGGATCCAACTTGGCGCTATCTCCGATCGACTTAAAATCAGCAACATCACCCTGCGCTTTGAAGATCCTGTGCTGGTTTACCTCTCTGAAAAAGGATACGACCCCTTCTATGGAGCGCGGCCGCTCAAGCGCTTGATCCAAAAAGAGATCGTCAACCTCCTGTCCAATGCCCTGCTCCGAGGTGAGATCAAGCAGGCAAGCACAGTCACACTTTCATTGGAAAATGGCAAAATTGCGATCTAAGGTTTACCGAAACATAGGGCTCATAGCAGCCCTTGCCGTTTGGATCGTCGCCTTAGCAGGAGTAGATCGCTTATTTTTCAAACGCAGCAGCAGCTTCTCTTGCCGCTTTATCTATAGCTGCCTTCCCAACGATCCAAAATGGGACCTGCCCCCCTTATCAGATCAACAGGAAAAGCTTTTACAAAAGGTGCTCGGGCAAAAATTCCACTATCTGGCTAAAGGCAATCACTGCTTTGCGTTTATCTCGGAGGATCAAAAATACGTCCTTAAATTTCATAGATACCCCTCCCATCTGCGTATCTTTCCCTGGCTTCACATCCATGCTCTTTCGTATCAATGGAGCCAAAAACGCAAAAAAATCAAAGCTCATAACTTAGATCGGCTAGAGTCCATCTTGACAAGCTATCGCAACAGCTACCTGGATTTACAAGAAGAGACCGGCGTCCTGGCAGTCCACATCAATCGGACAAACAACTTAAAAAAAACCGTCACACTCATAGACAATTCCCACGCAGAACACAAAGTGCGACTCGATGATGCAACTTTCATTTTGCAGCACAAGGCAGAGCTCATCTATCCGAGACTGGCTCAACTGATGCAAGAAAACAGGGTCGATGAGGCTAAAAAAATATTAGACCAAATCATCCAACTCATCACCTCCTCCTCTCAAAAGGGGTATATTGATCAAGACAGCGCCTTGCATAGAAACTATGGGCTCCTGACCGACAGAGCTATCCACATCGATGTAGGGGATTTAGTCGAGGATAAAAGCATCCAAATCCAAGAAAGCTATCTGCCTTATATCGCAAAAACCACAGAAAGCCTAGCCCAAGAACTCTGTAAAAACTATCCAGAGCTCTTCAAACATTGGAATAAAAGGCTTCATGAACCACTGGGCATCAACTCTTTGAACTGAGACTGTAGAGAAGACGGCACGACCTCTTCGATCCCCTTCTTGTCGTACATCAGGAAATAGGTGCAAGCGATCATAATGCCAAAAGAGGGGCTGAAAAGAGCGACAACCAGGGAAACGCCACAGACAATCGAACGCCTTAAACTCACCCATGCGTTATCGATACGGGATTTGAACCAAGCGACCTTTCGCGCTGTGCACGCCATTCCAAGAGCCCCTAAGATAAGTTGCAACAGCGCATAACAAGCCCATAAAACATCCGCAGAAAGCAAAAGTAAAAAGAAAAGGCGCGTGGCGATACCTGAGAAAATCCGATCTTTTGTACTTGGGCCTTCTTCTAAAGAAGGGGCTTTGTCGCTTTTGACATCCTCAAGCGCAGCCGAGGGCTTTAGTTCCTCTTTTGGAAAATCAAAGATCGCCATGGCCTTTACCTCTTATGCTTGATCTTATTGAATCCGTTAAGCGCTGCAATGCGATACCCTTCAGCATAGGTGGGGTAGTTAAACACCTGGTCAATAAAGTAATCGATTTTTGCGTTGAAACTCATCGCCACCTGACCGATGTGGATCACCTCTGTCGCCGCCCTACCGATGATATGGATTCCCAATATTTCAAGGGTCTCAGCATGGAACAGAATTTTAAACATCCCGGGATCGTTTCCAACAAGCTGATTGCGGGCAATTTCGTAATAATACGCCCGACCAATCTCGTAGTGAAAACCCAACTCTTGAAGCTGTTTCTCAGTATAACCACACGAAGAGATTTCTGGAATCGTATAAATGCCGATGGGGTAAAACGTAGGAAAGTGGTGCGTCTGCGCCCCAAAGGCGTGGCGCGCAGCTAATCTGCCCTGCTCCATGCTCGTCGAGGCCAAAGCAGGCGCCCCGATCACATCCCCTGCCGCATAAATATTCGGCACAACGGTCTGAAAAAGGGCGTTGACTGGAATGTATCCTGATCTATCGACGCTAATCCCCACATTTTCAATCTGCAATCTTTCAACGTTAGCCTCTCTGCCGAGAGCATAAAGCAACATCTCTGCTCACCCGCCCCCCGTCTTTAAATGTCACTTCGACATCGTCCTCTAATCTGCGAATATGGCCGAGTTCCTTATTTCCTAAAACTTTAAGGCCAATGGCATTCAAGGCTTTTTGTAAATGCATCCCAATTTCTGTGTCTAAAAGCGGCAAAAGGTGGTCTCTCTTATCAATGACAGTCACCTCGGTTCCCCAAGCGGCAAAAAAGCTGGCATATTCTGCGCCAATCATCCCCCCGCCTAAGACAAGGAGCGTCTTTGGAACGTGATCGATACTCAGAAGACGAGTTGAATCGAGAATTTTTTCATCATCAAAAGGGACGTTGTTGGGATTGCGCGGTTTAGAACCGGTTGCGATTAAGAAATAATCAAAGGCGATTTTGAAGATCTTTTTCCCCTGACCATCGAGGACAATGACATGGTTCCTATCCTGGAAACACGCAGAGCCGTGAATCAACCGAATCTTGTTTTTCTCAAACTGACGGATCAGCATTTTGCGCTGCTCTTCAAGGACGATGTTGAGCCGGTAGTTTAAATCGTTAATCGAAATTTCCCGAAGGGTGCGGTTAAGGCCGTAGAAGCTCCGCTCATAAAAATCGGTAAGATCTAAAATAGCCTCTCACAAAGCTCGAGGGAATCGTCCCCGAATTTAAGAAGTCCCGCCCGGATGAGGATCTTTCTCAAGGACAATGACGCTTTTACCCAGCTTTGCAGCTTGGATCGCCCCTTTTTGCCCTGCCGGTCCCGAACCTATCACAACAAAGTCTGCATACAGCTCTTCCACACAATCTCCGGTACCTTTCGACAAGAGTCCCTGCAGACCAAAATAGCAAATTTTATTTTTAACTCAACAATTCAATTTTTGAACTCATCCATCATCTTTCGAGATAGGCGCATATTAAAGCCTCTGATAAAATGGCGCCATATGGACGCCTACTCCCAGATGCTCTCAATGGCTTTTGCCCTTTTTCTGCTCATGGACTCCATCGGCAACGTGCCCATTTTTGTCTCTATCTTAAAAGAAATTCCCCCTGCTCGTCAGCGCAAAATCATCTTAAGAGAATTAGTGATCGCCCTTTTGATTATCAGCCTGTTTAACTTTGTCGGAGATGCGCTGCTGCATTTTCTCAACGTCAAAACGACAACTCTGCTCATTTCCGGCGGGATTATTTTGTTTCTGATCGCACTCAAGATGATTTTTCCCGCAAAAGCAGAACCCGGAATGCAACACTCCGCCCACAAAGAGCCCTTTATCGTCCCCCTTGCCACCCCGCTTGTCGCAGGACCTGCTGTGCTAGCTGCTGTGATGCTCTATTCGGGGCAACACAGAGGTCTGACAACTTTGGGTGCCGTTCCATCGCTTGGATCGCCTCTCCCTGATTCTCCTAAGCTCTAGCCTTTGGAAGAAAATTTTAGGGGAGCGCGGTCTGATCGCCTGCGAAAGACTCATGGGGCTGCTCCTAACCCTATCGCCGTCCAGATGTTCTTGCAGGGCCTAGACTTGTTCATCAAAAAAGGCTCCTAAGCAGTGAATATCAAGCTTCTGATCGCTTATTTGGGCACCTCCTACTTAGGTTGGCAAAAAACCCCGATGGGACCGAGTATCGAGGAGGCTCTGGAAAAAGCCCTATCTATCGTTTTGCAAGAGGAAAAAAAACTCCAGGCCGCCAGCCGCACCGACGCAGGAGTGCATGCACAGGGCCAAGTTGTCAACTTCACGCTGTCTTCTTTCAAAGATCTAAAGCGCCTTAAGGCAAGCCTCAACGGGTGTCTGCCCAAAGACATCGTCGTCTTAAGCGCTCAAGAAATGCCTGAAAGTTTTCATCCCACATTGGATGCGATCAAAAAAGAATACATTTATGAGATCTGCAATAGCACCGTTCAACTCCCCTTTCACCGCAACACTTCTTGGCACTTCCCCTATCCGCTCAAGCTAAGGCTATGATCAAAGGATGTGAGCATTTACAGGGAACGCATAACTTCTCTGCGTTTTGCAATGATGTAAAATCCTACGACCGCAATCCGATCTGCCACTTAGAAAAGATAGAAATT
This sequence comes from uncultured Acidobacteriota bacterium, assembly GCA_963796135.1. Taxonomy (GTDB): domain Bacteria; phylum Chlamydiota; class Chlamydiia; order Chlamydiales; family Rhabdochlamydiaceae; genus CAJCIW01. The sequence goes on from CAWCKK010000027.1 coordinate 82,551, forward strand.
GTCCAAATGGGCAAGAATCGATTTGAAATCCAGATGATAGGGGATCGGTTTCTCTACCGCATGGCCCGCAATATCGCAGGCACCCTTTCTTACATTGGCTGCGGTAAGCTCCAGGCCGATGCCCTACCACAGATTTTAAGAAACAAAGATAGAACCCAGGCCGCAGTAACCGCTCCGGCCCACGGGTTGACTTTGAAACGTGTTTTTATCCCGAGAGTCCTTAGAATAGACATCTTGCGTAACCTGCTGTTTGAAAAATTTGATGATTTTTCAAACAGCAGGTTACGCAAGATGTCTAATAGACGATAAAGAGGCAGACATGGTCTTGCGCAATGATCCCTGCTGGTGCGGCAGTGGAAAGAAATGGAAAAAATGCCACTTCCCCAATCCAGGTATCGATAAAACAACAGCTCTTAGAGCAGAGTACCTAAAAAAATATGGGATTATTCTCAAAACAAGTGAGCAAATTACAGGGATTCGCAGAGCGTGTCAGCTAGCTGCTCAAATTCTAAAAAAAACTTGTCAGATAGCTAAAGAAGGCGTCACGACAAATCAACTCAATGACTTTGCCCACTCCCTCCACTTAGAAGCCGGCGCCGTCCCCGCCCCTTTGGGTTATGGATCGCCCCCCTTCCCCAAAAGCATTTGCACCTCGCTCAACGATGTGATCTGCCATGGGATCCCCGATGACCTCCCCTTAAAAAATGGAGATATTCTCAATATCGATGTCACCTGCCAGCTCCAAGGGTATTTTGGAGATTGTTCTGCAATGGTGGCCATCGGTCAGACCGATGCGCAAAAGCAGCATGTGATGGATGTCTCAAAAGAATGCCTCACACGCTCCCTTGCGATTTTAAAGCCAGGACTGCTGGTTTGCCAAATTGGAGAGCTCATCGAATCCTATGCCACAGAGCAAGGCTGCAGCGTCGTGAATCAATTTGTAGGCCACGGCACCGGAGTGTCTTTCCACGAGCCGCCCCAAGTGCCCCACCACTACAACACAATCCAAATCCCTCTTGTTGCCGGAATGACATTTACTATCGAGCCCATGATCAATAGCGGCGTGCGGAGCGGATACATCGACCCAAAAAATCACTGGACAGCTAGAACCTCAGACGGCAAGCCGAGTGCTCAGTGGGAACACACTGTCCTCATCACCCCAGAAGGGCATGAGATTCTAACCCTATGATATTTTTTAAACAGAAACCTCGAATAAAACCCCTATCAATTTATGGGCAAGGAGTTCCCGAGCATGTCTCTACAACGGTAGCACTTCCTGTAAAGAGAAACTCTCCAGTATTTATAGATTGAACATTGCAAGGAGTAATGTACAAGGGGCCGGAGACTTGGTTTAGAACATAACCTACATCAGCCCTATTGCCACTCATGTAAACACAAGAGGTGCCGGTTCCTGCCACAATGCTAATATCACTGTTGGTATAGGACTCATTAAGAGGCTGGTAGCTGACCCCATTGCCAAGTAGCGTGTTGTTTGTGATTGTGGCCGTTAGATTCGTAAAGGGTGCAGGGTTGCCTTGGTATCCAAATGCTAAGCCCCCTCCATTGTTTTGGCCGCTATTGTTGTAGGAAATATTGTTCTCTGAAATCGTGATGAAGCCGTTATTGACCTGCCCGCCGAGGTTTAATCCTCCTTGTTGATTGCCTTGGATTACGTTATTTTTGGCAATAAACGTAAGGGTATCCCCAGTATGCGAGATTGCCAACCCGAGTGTTGCATTGCAATTGACTTGATTTCCGACAAAAGTCATCTCAGCATTTGTAATTGTGCCAAGTAAGTCTATTCCACTATTTATCGAAGAGGAGATGTTGTTGCTTTTAGCATCCAGCACAAGGGAAGTGCATGTAGTATGCAGAAGAAACCCGCCAACACTCTGCATAGAATTGCCATTAAGGGTCATGTTGCAGTTTGTAAACTCTGCAGCTACGCCGGGACTTCCAACACCTACGGCATAAACAGCATTTCCATTGATGTTGTTATTAGTGAAGGTCACATTACACTCTGCAACGAGGCTGTTTGTATTAATCGATACGGCTTCATTATTTGGGCCACTTCCATTGATCGTATTATTTATAAGGGAGAGCTCTGCGAGATTGTTCCCACCTAAGGAGAATTGTACGCCTCCTCCATAGTTTCCATTTAAGGTATTATTCTCTAGTGTGGCAATGATCGAGCTTCCTGAAGACTCTATTAACAGCCCCGAATTACTCTGGTTTACTATCTGCCAACTGAACGAATTGTTAGCAAGGAGCAGAGTGGCATCCCCCGAGAAACTCAAAGAGCAACTATCGAAGTTGGACAACATCGAGTTGCCTGTCATCACAACGTCAGCTGGACCTGCAAATGAGGCATTGATTGGGCTAGCGGAATTTGTTTGAATTGCGTTATCACTGAAGGTGCATCTGATATCGGCCGACGAGTTAGATTCAATCGTGATACCATTTTGAATTTGCCCTTCATTTATATAGCCGCTGGTTAAGATGGCGCTATTGCTAAGAGAGATCGTGGGATTTACAACGTTCGTGGTTGATATGAATATCCCATCTCCATAACTGTCCATGAGAGTTAGCTCATCCATGGATACTGTGCCAGTGGTATTCGTGTAGCTTAAATTGATATGATTGTCTCCATGATTGCCTATGCCTGAGCCCACCATGATGCAAGATGAAATCGAAATGCTAGCTGGGTCACTTCCTGCGATACCATTGTTTGCTGCGTAGAGAATGTTAAATCCGCTGACTTCATTGTCCGTGGACAGAGTGATGGCATTGCCGCTACTACTGGTTATCGCTGGCAAGGAGGCGTTTTGAGCAGGAATATTAATCGCTCCTTGCGCCGTTTGGAGGAAGTGCGGGGTACTCGATCCCCAGAACTTTTGGTTTGCTTGCAAAGTGATGCCCTCTTGCATGCCGTTTGTTGTGCCATCGCCAGGAAATACATAGATGATATCGCCTGGATCTGTGTTATTTTGTGCATCGACTAAAGTAGAGTAGGGGCTCTCATAGGTGCCATTAGAATGGCTTGTGTTGTCGACAAATGCAAAGTAATAGGGCGCGCCGGTTAAAGGATTAATAGCGGTAGTCTGTTTTCTTTTGGAATCGACGACGACAATCTCCTGCCTGCTAACTGGCTGCAGCATTCTAGAGGTGAGCGCATCAGCAATACAT
>CAWCKK010000028.1:0-9578 GCA_963796135.1 uncultured Acidobacteriota bacterium
TGAGAGGCATCCAGATTGAATTAATTTTTAAATGGTGACATTTCAAGTCGACCATTTAAAAATTAATTCAATCTGGATGCCTCTATTTGGCTAAATCAGCTCCCTCCAATGGCTAAAATCCAGAATCTATTGTTTAATTTTATCAAAAACGACTATTTAATACACTTTACAAAATTAAAATGTATGCGTTTTTTTAAAAATGTCACCTTTCCTTTAAATAGAAATATCACCTTTTGTTAATCAGAAGTGATTGATTACTAATGAGGTGAGGTTTCTAAAAAACGCCTACAACAAATAAATATTGAAAAATAAATAACATCTTTATATAATAATGAAAGTTAGATCAATAATATTATTAAAAAGAAAAATAATTAGATATAATGAACATTTTGGTTAATGAAAAAAATAGTTTCTGCGCATTTAGATATGAAGACCCTACTGCGGTCATCCCCAAATGTGTTTTTCTGAAAATTCTGTCCGAGTTAGATATAGCAGAATTGAGCCGATGTGCACAGGTAAACAAGAGATGGAATAGATTAGCAGAAGACCCTAGTTTATGGAACTGTCTGCTGGAAATAGCCAATCAAAACAACCTGTCGGGGCAAACTGTCGGAGTGAAGGAATTAAAATCCTTGTTTGTGAAATCAGTGGACAAAATGTTAGGGCATTTTGGAAAATTCATCGGTGAAATTCAAGAGAACCAAACCGGAAAATTTACCTGTTTATTAGGAGATGACCGAAATCGTTTTTCTGAAATCAACGTCGTATTCTGTGCGGTTTTCGGATGTGGAAAGCAGAAAAATAAAGCAATCGAACTTATTAAAGTGGAAGATGATCCGAAACAAGAAGTGTGCGCGTGGGTGCAAAACCTAGGACAACAAACATTTGGCTTCTACCATGAAGGCTCGTTTCTCAAACATGCATGGAAAGAAGAAGGCTTTCATACCAAGAAACTCATCATCCTCATCAGTCCCTATGAGAACGCATTAGCTCGCCTTGATATGTTCCAATTATTGCCTAAAAAAGAGGGTATCATCGGTTACAGCACACGATTTCCAAAATATTTATACGACAAGGCGATTATGACAAAAGGCACTACATTCTTTGACCGCGTTATTCAAATCACCACACCACCGACGCCCAATAGAAAGGAAATCCTCAAGCTCATCGTTAAAATCTGTAAAAATGCTGTTCAAGTCATCAACCCAGCAAAGTGCGTCATCAGCTAAACTAAGGTTTATACCAATCGCAGGAAATAAATACATATTTTGGCCGCGTGAAAACAGCTCCCTTAGGTTCGACGATCGCAAAGGATCAGGGCTTTCACCTCTAGAGGTGAAAGCAGCCCTAGAGAAATGGCTATAAGCCCCGTTTAAGAAAGCTTTTTGCCTTTGTCAAACTTCATCTCGGTGAGTTTCCCCTCTTTGTCGTAGCTTTTTTTCACGCCGTGGAGTTGGTCGTGGAGAAAAGTCTGCAGCAGGTAGGGCTTGCCGTCTTCGTAGAACTTGTTAAACTTACCGTGGCGCTTGCCCTCATTATATTCCCCTTCAAAGGTGAGAAAACCCTGTTCGTTCCACTCTCTGTATAAACCATGAATGTGACCATTTTTATAGGAGATGCTCTTAGCCAGCTTCCCATTTTCAAAGTAAGTCTTCTCCTCACCTTCTTTCAGATCCTCTGCAAAGCGCCCTTCGACAAAAACATTCCCATTGGGAAAGTACTGGACGGAGGGGCCGTGGCGCTTATCGCCATGAAACTCAATGGACATCAACACCTGCCCCTTTGGGGAAAAGATCTTGGCAACCCCTTCCTTGGCTCCCTTAAGATAGGGGGTGGCTGCAATTTTAATTCCGGCTTCGTTGTATTCGATTGCTTCCCCTTCTGCGACATCATTGACAAAGTTCACCTCAAGGGCTTTGACCTTGCCAAAGTACTCGTGGGAGGGGTAGAAGACCTCATGAATCCCTTCTCTGCGATTATCCTTGTAATGAAAGACAACCTCCTTTCCATCGGCTCCTCTTTCAAAAAAGCGGCCGTTAAGTCTGCCGTGCTCATAAACAGCCTCTTCGAGAAGGTTTCCCTCTTTGTCCCACATTGCCTTCACCCCATGCAAATCGCCGTTTTCATAGCAGATTGAGGTATGAATGGTCCCTGAAGGATGAAAAGTTCTCTGCTCACCATGCATTTGGCCCGCATCGTTGTATTTGAAAAATCGGGAAAGCTGAAGCACCGCCTTTTTACCAGCAGTCTGTTCATTGGAACTCTGCTGTAAATCTTCCTTAGAGAAATACTCTTTATGCTCTCCGATGGGACTGCCGTCCTTGAACATTTTGACAGCGCAGGGCTTGCCATCTTCAAACCAGGTTTTGACCTCGCCATCGACCTTATCTTCTTTGTAGATAGCAACAGCTTTGAGCTGCCCGTTGGGAAAATACTCTTCATTTTTCCCCTGTCTCTTCCCATTTTCAAACTGGACGACCTCTTTAAGTTTTCCCTTTCCAAACCAGATTTTGGCAGTGCCGACAGGAAGGTCATTTTCATAGCGAACCTCTGTGATGAGCTCGCCTAAATCGTTAAATTCTCGATGGGCACCTTGCTTTTTGCCGAGGGAAAAATCGCCGCTAAAATGGACGGCTCCGCTGGGATACCACTCTTTGCGCGTTTTGTCGAGATGGCCATCGACATAAAACTCCTCTAATTTGAGCACGCCGTCTTCATACCACTCCTTGCACTCTCCGTCTTTGATCCCATTTTTTAGCAAGATCTGAGAGGCAATCTGACCATTCTCATGCCACTCTTGAAATAGGCCATCTTTGATATTATTGCGATAGACAGCCTCGACCTTCACCTGGCCATTGGGGTAATACTCCTTCTGTTTTCCATCGAAATTGCCATTGACGTAGTTAAATTCGATGTTGGGCTTGCCATCATCATACCAAGTGAGAAAAGGGCCATCCCGCTTTTCCCCAATAAAACGGTACTGGGCAATCTTGACCCCATTGGCATTAAATTCTGTCACAGGAGAGAGCAGTCTGCCTTCTTTATCGTAGTTTGCAAGGTAGACTTGAACCCCATTTTCCGCATTGCGCCAGTGCCTGCCAGAGGGCACCCCCTCTTTGTATTCCCCCTCCCCGATGAGAGCTCCAGATGAGCTAAAGAACTGCTCTTTGCCCTGTTTTTTGCCGTTTTTGTAATGCACCTTATAGGCTTCCTTTCCATTGGGGTGATAGCGCATATGCGGGCCGATCGGCTGGCCCTGGTTGAAATCTTGGACCTCCTGAATGGAGCGATCCTCTGCATACACCACTAAAGCAGGGTTTTTTCCATCGGAATGCAGCACCCCATTTTGGTAGCGCATAGCTGCCCTCAAGCCCCCTCCTTCATACCACTGCATCGCATTCCCATGGGGAACCCCGTTTTCGTACGGAATGAGCGCAGCCCTATTGCCCTTGGGGTGATACTTGATGAGTTCGCCTGTGATTTTGCCATTTTCAAAAACAACCTCCTCGGCCTTAGCCCCATCTTTAAAGTAGGAAACCATCTCTCCGTGGCGCTCCCCCTGCTTAAAAGTGCATTGTCCGTGCATCTTGCCGTCTTCAAAAAACGCCTTCATCTCCCCGTGCATCACACCCCGGTCGTAGAAAGCGGTCTTTTCAACCTGCCCGTTGGGGAAAAAAGAGATACTCATCCCATGAGGGACAATCGTCGATTTCCACTCCTTTGCCCCCAGGGAATCCTCGGGAACGACAATCAGATCCATCTCCGTCTTGATCTGTCCATTGGGATAAAACAGCACCTGCTTAACCGGGGCCTGGTTTGCATCGCCGATTTGCTCATAAAACAGCACCCTCTGAGGCTGCCCCTCGGCATAATGCTCCATGATCATAGGCCGCCAGTGGGGCTGCCTTGCCTTCAAAGACGGTGCTACGGGGGTAACAGGCTCCGGCAATCCCCAGGCAAGCGCCAACCCAAAAGAAAGAGCAACCGCTAAAAAACACGACTTTAAACCCATAACACTCCTCATTAACCAAAAGATTTCACCAACGCACCACAAAGGGCATTTATCGCTCAACCAACTAAATTAGGTCAACCAGAGGATTTATGGATAAATGTAGACGTTTTTTAGAAATGTCACCTTTTGGTAATCATAAGTTATTGATTACTAAGGAGGTGACCCAATAGAAGGGTGTCATTTCTATTTAACGCTAACACCCTCAATCTTTAAAGAATAGGATTACATCCAGAATGCAAACCAACAAAGGAGAAAGCCCCATACGAGCATAACGATCCCTTTGAGCTTGAGGTAAGTTGAGCCTGTCACTTTCTTGCCCATCAGCAGCTGCGGCATAAAAAATACGGCCAACCCGCGCAGAAGAACAACCCAACCAAGCAGAGTCACCAGCACAGAAAACCCTCCCATACTCCACATATGGAACTGGCTGAGCACTGTTAGACCAATCAGCAAATTGATCACTCCCATCACATAGAGAATTCCGGGTGTCGTTTTTAAGGACGTCATGACTTTCATCAGGTTCGCCTTATAAAACAACATCCATAAAGCCATTATCACTAAAAAAGGGCCAAAGATACCGGCCATCATCATCGCACTTTGCATTGCACTTTGCATTCTTGCCTCCAAAAAGTTAGATCTAACCTATCTCTTACATTAAGGAATAAAGAATTTATTTGTCAATACGTGGAACTAATTATCTTTTTTCGCGCTTCTCATAACGGCCCATCAACTGAGCCTGCGCAAGGATGTGGCCCTGCATGGCCCTTTCAACTTCTGTTTTAGTAGCCCCCTCTTCAAGGTCGAGGAGTTTATCCAGGGCGTATAACTTGAAAAAATAGCGGTGCTCCCGATCTGGAGGGCATGGGCCGATGTACGACAGACTGCCGCTTGTATTCTTACCGGCTACTCCAGGAGGCTGGGAATCCTCGGGGACATGCACTGTCGTCGATGGGATATTAAAAACGACCCAATGGTCGTACATTCTATCTTTGCGCACAAATTCGGGGACATCGGGATCATCCAAGATGAGGACAAGTGCTTTTGCCTGGGATGGAATAGCCTCAAAATGAAGTTCGGGATTAATATTCTGCCCCTCACAAGTGAATTTAGATGGGATCTGTCCTCCCTCTACAAATGCCGTGCTAGCTATTTTCATACGCCTACCTCAAAGTTTTGCCACTTTTATACCGAAAGAACTTCCCTCGACAACACTTACGAGAGTGCCCTAATTTTCAAGTCTAGTAAGAGCTCTTGGGTATACCACGATTAGTGGTAATCTGCTAGGCCCCTTCGGGCGGGTAATGTTTGAACTCAACCAGAGGACTTGCCTGTAAATCAAAAAAAAGAGGTTTCTGCTCTTCCAAAGTGGAGTAGAAAGCTAAGACTCCGATTGGCTCGATCCTGCCGCCGGAGTAGATGTCAAAATGCAAGGTGCTTTTTTTGAAGCGGTTAAATTGACACGAACCGACATGAGGCAGCGTTTTGCTCTTTTGAGACAAGGTCGAGGAGGGCAGGGGTTCGTCCGTTGAAAACCAGTAGCTCATCTTACCCTTTGCAAGGGTAAGGTCAAGGGCAAGGTCTGTCTGATAGGCCGCTGAGAGGATTTGGGCTTCTTGGAGGATCAGAAAAAGATCTGCGACCTCTGTTTCAAACTGATGCGCCTGGATCATCTTTTTAACCTGAACGGCAACCGCTGTTCCGATCAAGCTTAGGATCAAAAGCGCAATCATCATCTCTAACAGGGTAAACGTCTTTTTGCTCATTCTTCTGTTTCGGCGCTCTTGCCCATTTTTTCCCTCTTTCTTTGCTCGTAGCTATGCAGTTTGGAGGACTTGACGATGATATTGCCGATTTTTTTATTGTCCGCGACAATCTCAAAGCGCTCATTCCAACCGTCGTTCATAAATTCTTTGGGCTTTTTAATCAAACCTGAGTTCTCAAGGAACTTTTCAGGGGCTCGAATGACCTCCTCTATCGAGGCACCCCTTGCGACCTCCAGCATCAGAATATCTGTGATTTGATCCCTTGCCTGCCTTGTCTTAAATGCTTTGCCCTCATCTAGACTGCCTTTCATATTGACGCCGATGACGCTGCCGATGAGTCCAATGAGAACGATGACGATCATGATCTCAAGGAGGGTCAACGCGCGTTTCTTTTGTCTTTTTTTCATAAAGGCCTCCGCCGGTTAGTTGGTAATAAAGGAGCTCACATCAGTAAGGGGCAATAGAATGGAGAGGACGACAAGCCCGACAATTGCCCCCAGCAGCAGAAGCAACGCTGGCTGCAAAAATGTCGAGATTTGGCTTAAATGCCTTTCCATTTCTTCATCGTAAATTTCAGCAAGGTGCAACAGCGATTCCCCCATTTTACCTGTTTCTTCAGCAAGGCAGAGCATGCGGAGAACAAGGGGGGGGATCAAAGGGGCGCCGATCAGCGCCTGGCTTAAACGCTCTCCTTGGCCAACCCGTTTTTGCGCCTCTAGGATCGATGCTTCCAAAAGGGGGTTTTTCACGAGGTTGCAAGATAAGCTCAGCGCCTCTAAGAGGGGAACACCTCCTTGAAGCAGCATCGACAAAGACCTGCAGAAGCGCAAAAGAGCAGAATCTAGCAGAAGCGTTTTAACAAAAGGAAGCCTTAAAAAATAACGATAAAGCTGTTTTTTTGCCTCGACGGAACCGACACAAAAAGAGATAGCCCCAATGCAAGCTGTCAACAAAAGCAGCATGAGGGGGATGTGGGCGTTGACCCAATGGCTCAACCCTAGCACAAGCGCTGTGATCGGATGAAGGTCTCTTCCCTCAAAGAGCTCTTTCATCGAGGGAACGATAAAAAACATGAGGGCGCAAGTGATTAAAAAGCAAAAAAGCGCTAAAAAAGAGGGGTAGGCAAGGGCTGAGATGAGTTGTTTTTTGAGTTTTTGCTGCCGCTGGATAAGTTGAGCAAGCTGTCCGAACACCTCTGCTAAGTTTCCGCTTTCCTCCCCGACTTGCACCATCGAAAGGTAGATTTTATCAAAGGTTGTGGGATACCCTTTAAGGGCGCTGGACAGGGATGCTCCCTCTTTGAGATGATCGCACAGATCTAGGAAAAGGGGATGAGCCTTATGGCGGGTGTGCTTTTCCTCAATGGTGAGCAGGCTCTCATAAAGGGGCAGCCCGGCTTTCAGCAGCTGGGAGAGCTCGCGGGTAAAAGAAAACAGCATCTGGGCATCTAACATCCGCTGATCTTTTTTGCTCTTTAGCAGAACAACGCGGGTCACCATGACCTGCTGCTTGCGCAACCTGTCCTTGGCAACAAGCAGAGAATCTGCGTCGATGATCCCTTTTGTCGCCTTTCCTTGGGAAGAGATCGCACTGTATTGATAGAGAGGCATAAACGCTTTTCACTCCTTAAAATCGCGTGTGACGCGCAGCACTTCGCTCGAGGATGTCAACCCCTGAGCTGCTAAGCTAGCGCCTTGGGAGCGCAGTGATGCCATCCCCGATTCAAAGGCTACCTTTTGGAGTTCAAGGGCATCGGGGCTCTGCAAAAGCTGGCGCTTGATGCTAGATGTCATCGGCATGAGCTCATAGATCCCTTGGCGCCCTTTAAATCCAGAATGAAAGCAATGCTCGCAACCCTCTCCTTTCCAAAGCTGTCCGCCAGGAATTGCGCTCCGATCAAGCCCGAGTTGCTTGAGCTCTTGATCAGAGGGGGCATAACAGATCCGGCAATGGGAACAGAGGGCGCGGACAAGGCGTTGGGCCAGCACCCCAATGACAGAGGAGGTGAGCAGATAAGGCTCTATCCCCATATCGACAAGACGAGTTAGAGCTGAAGGAGCATCATTGGTATGAAGAGTGCTCAACACAAGATGGCCTGTGAGAGAGGCCTGGATGGCAATTTCCGCCGTTTCCTTGTCCCGAATTTCGCCAATCATAATGACATCGGGATCTTGCCGCAGGATGTGCCTTAAACCTGTGGCAAATGTCAGGTGGATCTTGGGATTGACGCCGATCTGCGCCATCGCCTGGAGCTTGTATTCCACAGGATCTTCGATGGTCATGATGTTGGTTTCATCGCTATTGATTTCCGATAGGGCGCTGTAAAGCGTCGTGGTCTTGCCACTGCCTGTGGGGCCTGTCACTAGGACAATCCCCTCGCTGAAGTGGATCAACTGAGAGAAAGAGCTGGTCGAAGGGCGCATCCCAATGTGGTTCAGGCCGAGCAATACATTGCCTTTGTCCAGGATCCGCAACACAATCCTCTCCCCAAAGACAACAGGAACCGTGCTGACGCGAAAATCGATCTGGCGCCCCCCATCGCAATTTGATCCTTCCATCTTGCGGCAACCGTGCTCGGCGATGTCGAGCTTTGCCATCACTTTGATCCGTGTGATCAACTGGGACTGAAATCCTTCGGAGGGGCGTGTCGACTCTGCAGATACCCCATCGATCCGGTAGCGGACCCCAAGGCCATTTTCCATCGGCTCAAAGTGGATATCGGATGCCCCCTGCTGAATGGCCTCTGCAAGCATCACATTCAGCATGCAAATGACAGGGGACTCTGAGCCTTTTTCTAAAAGATCATATCCCTCCTCTTCAGAGGCATGGACTGTCTGAGAGGTTTGTTGTAAACTGGCGATGTAATCAGAGGCTGCTCCCTCTCTTTGATGGTAGCACTGCTCAATCGCCTCTTCAAGAGAAGGTTTTGAGCAAACCGCCTCTGCAACCTTTTTCCCGGTGAGAAAACGCACCTCTTCTAGGAGCTCAAGATCGCAGGGGCGAATCGTCCCTATCAGAAGCCCCCCCCTCTTGCTCTTCTAAGGGCAAAACCATCCGGCCCTTGGCAAAGGGGTAAGGCAGCAGGGTCACCTTCTCTTTGACAAAGGCAAATTCCGATAGGTCTGTCAAATAGGCCAGACCAAGCTTTGCGGCTATCTCTTCAGAGCTCTCCAAAGGCTTTGGGGGGAGGTGTTTGGCTTGGGCAGCTGGGCCGATCTGGGATTTGCCTCTAATCCCTTGCACCAGATCTTTTAGAAACTCCTTAAAATTTGAGGCTTGAGCATTAGACATTGCTATTACCAAACAGGGCTTTAAAGCTATTTCTAAAGTACCTCCTCTGCTCTTTATTCTGCGCCTCGACAAGCCGTTGTAGATACTCAGGGATGTCTCCTGGGCGTTTTTTGACCTCTTCAAATTCCTGATCTTTAAAAGCTGCTCTTCCGGGTCGGTGACGATCGTCGGGGTGATGAAGATAAACATTTCGGTGTTGTTGCTAGTGAGCCGCATCGAACCAAACAACTTGCCCAAACCGGGAATATCCCCGAGAAAGGGAACTTTTTCCTCATTGTCCATGACCGCTTTGCGCCTTAAACCTCCTAAAATAATCGTATTCCCCATCTAAAACGCGCACCTCGTTTTCCACGTGGCGCCGATGCACCATGGGGCGATCTTTATGGGTATGCTGCTGCGGGGTGTCAAAGGTGATATTGGTCTGAAGGGTGACAAAACCCTTGCTATCCGGCCCTGCTCTCTAGTGATCAGGGGCATGAACGGTGGTCATGATCATCGTGATCCCATACTGA
>CAWCKK010000029.1:0-19648 GCA_963796135.1 uncultured Acidobacteriota bacterium
GTCTAATCTAGCCATCTTTTTTCCTTTTACAAATCCATGTTAGTTTCTTTTGCATCAAAAACACCAAAGGATGTCTATGATCAGAAGAACACGTCAAGAGAGAGAAGCGTTAGTTAAGCAATGGAGAGCAAGCGGCAAGAAAATGACCGCTTGGTGCAGTGAACAACAAATCCCTATCACCACTTTTTGTGGTTGGGCTTATGCTAAGAGGTCGCTGAAGGAAAATAAAATGATAGCTCGGAGTGATTTTACAGAGCTAAGGAATGAAGTGCCCACAGCAAAAGTAGTCATTGAGTGGCGGGGATGCAAAATTCATATAGACTGTGAAGCTGCCTCTACGATTCTAGAAAAATGCCTTCCGATTATTGGGGGGTTTTCATGCTGACCCTACCAGGAAATCCCCGTTTGTTTTTGTGTCAACATCCAGTCAGCATGAGAAAAAGTTTTGAGGGGCTAAGCGCACAAGTAGAGCAGTTATTTCCTGGAGAGCTCTTAACAGGGGCTTTTTTCATTTTCCTGAACCGAAAACAGGATCACATGAAAGTTCTCTATTGGGATACAGATGGGCTAGCGATTTGGTTCAAACGCTTAGAAAAAGGGAGTTTTCCTAAAAAAGAAAACAAACAGGCCAAGATGACACGCAGAGAATTCTTAATGCTTTTGGAGGGCGTCACTCCCAAGCGCTTGCAACCTAGATTTTCTCTATGAAAAATAAGTGGAATTTGGCGCATTTTCTTCTTCTTTTTTGAAGGGTTTTTTGGTATCATTTTCCCTATGACAACAACACAAACTTCAGATTTAGAACAGCTTAAATCCGCAAATGAGATTCTGCAGGTCACAGTTGCCAGTTTACAAAACACCAACGCTTATTTAACTCAACAGCTTGATTGGTTTAAGCGGCAACTGTTTGGAAAAAAATCAGAGCGGATCCTATCCGATTGCAATGCCGAGCAACTCCTCTTCGAGGGTTTCGAAGCGTTGCTGGAACAAGGTAAGCAGCAGACCCAAGATGTCCCAGCTCATCAACGCCGCAAACCAAAACGGGACGGCCAAGACGCTATTGCCTTAGATCCCAATCTCCCTGTAAAAACAACTATTCTGGATCTTCCTGAAGAGGAGAAAATCTGTAAAGAAACAGGGGCTCCTTTAGTCAAAATTGGCGATGAAGTCACACACAAATTAGCTCATGAACCTGGCAGTTATTACATCAAAGAGATTATCCGTCCTAAATATGCTCATCCAGAAAAGCCAGAAGAGGGAGTTCAGACAGCTGCACTTCCCGAAACTTTGCTTCCTAAATGCCAAGCCGATGATAGCGTTTTAGCCGAGATCATTACTGCAAAATTTGCAGACCACTTGCCCTTGTATCGCATTGCCGAAGGGATGGAGCGTCAAGGGGTCAAAATAAGCCGGAAGCTTCTTTCTCAGTGGGTGATTCGGTGCGGGATGGCGCTCAAACCTCTTTATGAGGTGATGGTGCGTCTGATCCTTGAGAGCAACAATGTGTTCATCGATGAAAGCCCGGTTAAGCTACAGGCTAAAAATCAGTGTGCAATCGCCTATATGTGGGTGATTGTCGGAGGACAGTCGATAAATCCAGCCTATCGGGTCTATGATTTTCGAACCAATCGCTGCCATGATAATGTCTTGGATATTTTACAAAAATATCGAGGCGTGCTTCATTCAGATAAATATGGAGCTTACCAAAAGCTAGCTGAACAAAAAGTCATCACGTGGTGCCCTTGTTGGAGCCATATTCGCAGGAAATTTTTCGATGCCGAGTCTGGGGATCCCGGTTTTCGGGACTGGGTGTTGCGGAAGATCCGGTATCTCTTCATGCTAGAGAAAGTGGCTTGGGCCAGATCTGATGAAGAGCGTTTGCAAATACGACAAGCAAAAGAGGTTCCGATCATCGATGAACTGATCGATAAAATTAAAGGCAGGCTGATCGATGGAAAACTTTTACCCAAGTCAAAATTGCGAGAAGCACTGGGCTATTTTTGCGGTCTGATTCCTTATTTAAAGAACTACACAAAATACGCCTTTGCAAGGCTTGATAATAATGTTGCAGAAAGAGCTGTGAGACCTCTTGCGATTGGAAGAAAGAACTGGCTGTTTTTTGGCAGTGAAGATGGTGGCGAGGCAGGAGCAATTCTTCTGTCTCTTGTTCAAACTTGTCGTGGATTAAAGATCAACCCGCGGGAGTACCTCGAAGATATATTTCGGAGGCTGATGGGACATAGTGTTCAAAAGCTTGAGGAGTTGCTACCAGACCGGTGGCTCCAAGCTAAAACAGCGCTGAAAAAAACAGTTCCTCATTCCTAAAATATCAACCTGTCTAGATTAGACGCTTACAGATAAAACTTGTACTTTTCTTGTGGCATCCCTCTCCCCTTGATTGTTAGTGAAACCGAAAGTGAATAGTCTATGAACCTATCCCAGTAAAACTTTTCGTCGAAAATCTTTTATTTTTTTTTCCTTGCAAGCACAGTAGGAAAAACATGTAACTTATCATAATGAAAGATTACTTCCGAAAAACCTGCCTTTTTAAGCTCTTGTTCGATTTCATCGGAAGTCCGGAAATTACGCCACTGAGAATCAAGTATGTCCCTATAAATAACTTTCTCCAGAAAGAGATCTTTGGCTGCTATTTTGTCTAACTGCCATTCTGAAAACCCGTTTTCTTCAGGGGGGTATGTGAGAAAACCAAGAACCAATTGACCGCCTGGCTTTAGAGCTCTGAATAACTGGCGATATAAGTCCAATACTTTCTGCCGATTTGGCGTATAAATATTAAGTCCGCAGCTTGTTATTATATTTATTTCGGAATCATAAGGGAGCTGCCAAGCATCTTGTTGACATAAGCTTACATTTTGGGAGAGATCTTTCTCGGCCGCTATTTGTTCAGCAAGTGTTAAGGAATCCAAATCGATGTCTATGCCAATAATTTTAAAATCAGAAATCGATGAGAAATCTAGCTGCAAAAGTTCTCTCATCGCACCACAAGGAATAGATGCTAAAGTTACGCCACTTGCTAAGTTCTCTTGAGCAATTTTCTGAAAATTTCGCAGCAATTCGCGCCAGGCAATTGTAAACGGCGAACGGTTGAGAATAAAACCTTCAAGATCTGAGCAATCTTTTTGCTCAGTACTAGTCATGACGAAATCTGTCCAAAAAGCGTCTATCGATCTTTTTTCCAAAAGAATTCGTCCCAATGGGAATTGAGCCAATGCTTCGACATAACCCAATAAATCTCTAGCAGAGATATGAGGCAGGTCGCCTCCCTGGATAATCCGCTGTCTTAAGTTAGTCAAAGCAACTTGAAAAGTGTTAGAAAGCTGAGGCTCATTCATAGAGATTTATTAATACGCTACGGTCGACTTTTCCATTAGGTGATAAGGGAAATTTATTTATCTGAATAACGGAAAAAGGAACATGTTTTGGAATTAAGGTTTTTAAATAACGGAGCAAGCAGCTTTTGGCTGTCTTTTTGAAAGCAGTAAAGTAAACCACCAACTGTTTTTCTCCTCTGGGGTTGCTTCGGAATAGAACAACAGATTCCTGTATACTAGAACGTTGAGAAATATAATGTTCGACCTCTCCAAGGTTAACCCTTTGTCCGTGAATTTGAACACTATGATCAACACGGCCCAAAAACTCAAGTTCGCCGTTGGGCAAAAAACGCCCAATATCACCTGTACGATAAAGTCGCAGGAGTTCATTTTCCTGAGATTCTATGTAAATAAATTTTTCATCGGTTAATTTTTCATTGTTTATGTAACCCTGCGCTAGACCAATGCCACCTATAAAAATTTCACCTTTTGCTCCTTTAGGCAACACATTCAGATTGTTATCAAGAATGTAAACCTGAGTATTGGGCAAGGCATTTCCGACGGTAATTTGACGAACAAGTGAACTTTGAGGATCGTAGATCTTAGCTATTGTTGCGCCTATAGCATATTCAGTCGGCCCGTATTCATTATAAAGAAGTGCATTAGGTGCTAATTTTGTATGAAGAAGACATAAGCTTCTTGGTAAATTTTCGCCCGTAAGGCTAACACATCTTAAAAAAGGAAGGGGAATGTTCTTCTTTAATAGCTTCAGATAATGAGAGGGAACACTGATCATGAAGCCAATAGAATTGACTTGAATGAAGTGAAGCAAATCATCGACGGCATCTTTCACATCATAATTAAACAAGTATAGCGGTGCATTATTAGCCAGAGCGTGAAAAACAACCAAAAGATTTGCATCAAAACAGACCCCTCCTGATAAGAGCATTCTCATACCAGATGGATAATACGCCCTATGGGCTAGGGCAACATTGGCAAGACTTTCATGGGTAATCATTATACCTTTGGGGAGCCCTGTTGAGCCTGATGTATAAACGACATATGCCAAATTTTCTGGCTGTATAGCGATATTTGCTAGGTTGTTTTGCTCATTATCTTTAGTATCGAAAATTTTTTTTTCGATTTCTATTAATTTATTTCCATTGAACAATGAAGCAAATTGAGGCTCTACCAATATTAAAGTTGGCTTTGAGTCTCGTACCATATGGTGTAAATATTTACGGGGGTATTCATGATCCAGAGGGAAATAAACGGCACCAGCCTTAATAATTCCCAGCATTGAAACAATAAAATCTGTATTAAAGCGGGCGCACAATCCAACTAAATCATTAGCATTAATTCCGTTTTTTAATAAAAATATCGCCAGAATATCCGATTTATTATTGAGCTCTTTATACGTAATAGACCCAGTTTGGTCTATTGCAATAGTTTGATCAGGATGTTTGTCTGCTTGTTCAAGAAATAAATGAATAAAGTTTTTGATTGTATTTTGAGATCGATATTCGCTTTTAGCTGTTGATTTAATTGTTCGAGAATTTTTTAACGATTGCACTCTGCCTCCTTTTTATCATTCAGCATTTCGAAACCTATCGTAAAATTTCCATGAAACCGTAAAAACAATAAAAGAAAATGAAACTAAATAAACCACATCTAATTTCAGCATGCTAAATATGAAAAGAGCTATAGCTCCACACAAGTACGCGATAGTGTCAACCGAATCAGCTAAACCGTACATTCTACCTTGCTTATGAGCTTTTAGCTCTTTTGCTAACATAGATAAAAAAGCGGGTGACAAGAAGGCGTTGCCCAACGCATGGAAAAAGTAACATACCCGTAATAGGAGGGTTTGATCTTCAACTACCCTGAAAAGCACAAAATATGGTACAAGAGATAAAAAGGACACATAATACCCAGTTTTTATTATGACCCGATCTCTTAGTCTGTAGGAAAGCATTAGGATAACGACTCCGAGTAAATAACCGTACATCATTGATTCAGCGATATGTGTTACTTTATTTATATGGAAATCAACTTGCGAGAGTAAGATGACATATAGAGATGTTTCCCAAAGGTAGAAAGCGGTCAAGCCCCTCCGAGTTGGGACATGCTTAACATCCTCTACGAGTAGTTTTCTCTCATTTTTCAATACATGTAATAGTGAAAGGTTTTCATCAGTGCTTAACCCACTTTTGTTTTGATTTTTGAGTAGAAAAAAGCAAATAACAATCGCCGAAAAAAATGATAAAACCAAATAAAAATTAACCCTATTTTCTAAAAGCCCTGCCTTATCGAAATCGACAGAAGCCAGTAGTAGATAGGCCAAAGCATAGGCTCCAGTGGAGCAAGCAAAAAGTAGGCGGTAATTTTTATGCCTAGTGTCAGCTATCAACGCTAGGGATATAGGAAGGGTGTTACCCATTACCCCTTTGGAAAGAGTAGAAAAAACTAGGAACAGGAGAAAACCAGTACTTTGCTTGAAAAAATAAATCAGCGCAAGGCTCAATAGCGAGAAAGATAGCGAGATAATCAAACTTTTCTTTCTGCCATACACATCGGACGCTGCTGATTGAAGAGGCGCAAATAGGATTTGCAGTATTCCGAATCCTAAAAATAAAAGAGATGCTTCAACACGCGATCTTTCGTTATACACTATCCCAAGAAAATTTTCGCATAAGACATCTACTAGTATGAAAATAAAAACAAGCGATATCGTTAAAGTTACCTGCCAAGTCGAATTTTTACAGGCGTTAATTAAAGTGCTTCTCATCTTCTAGCTCGTTTTTTTTCAATTCCTTGGGCAACACTCTGTTACTCTTTGTTACCACATTTCACTAAACTTTTCTAAAGGTTTATCTTTTTGCTAGTTATATTTTCCACCCCTTTTAAGAGGTTCCCTGACTTGATAAGCTTCGTAAGCTCTTCAAGATAATCACTAAGGCATACATCTTCAGATAGATAAGGAACAACTTCGCGGACAAGAGAAAATGCCAGCCCTGTTGCAGTACTCAGAAATTCAGCATTGCGTATGTTTGCTGCTTGAGCACCACACAAAAGCTCAAAGGATAGAATATAAAGGGCATTTTCATATAGTTCTTGTGCCCGCCGAGCAGCGATTAATCCCATAGATACAATATCTTGAAAGTCCCCTGTAGAAGAAAGAGATTGAATCGAAACAGGGTTGCATAAAGAACGATTCTCCGCAGTTAAAGAAGTCGCCATAAATTGACCACCCATCAAGCCTAGCCGAATTCCGGGCTTTTCATTGCATAGGAATGGAGGTAAACCATTACTGTGATGGTGGTCCATGAAACGATCAATTCGGCGTTCGGATAGATTTGACAAAGTTGTTAAACAAATACTGAGATAATCCATCGCCATAGAGATATATTGTCCATGAAAATGACCATTATGAAAAACTTCTTTCGCCTCAGGGATAATTAGAGGATTGTCGTTGCTTGAATTGATTTCATTCGTAACAATTGACTGAACCCATTGGATAGTGTCTCGGATAGGGCCTAAGATATGGGGGGTGCATCTAATTGAGTAAGCATCTTCTATGGGAGAATTTGTGTGGGTTATCTTATCAGCGGAATAAGATTGTAATTGCTCTTCAACAGCTAGTTCATCAACGATCATTTTACTGTCTTCTAGAAGAGTCCAAATGTTTTGCGCCGTTTGAAGTTGTCCTCGATGCGGTTTCTGACGATGAACAACCGGATTGAAGGGCTTTTTTTTAACCTTGAGACTCTCAAAGGTCAGACAAGAAATAATGTCATATGTTTTGATTAGAGAGATCATTTGTTCTATCAGTATGGATGCCAAGCCTGTCATTGTAGACGTGCCGTTGACTAAACTTAGCCCCTCTTTAAAGCCTAAATTCATGGGTTCGATTCCAGCTTGTTTTAAAGCTCTTTTACCCGAAAGAATTTTCCCTTTGTTTTTCGCTTTCCATTTTCCTGTAGCCACAAGAGCAATACATGCCAAAGGGCCTAAATCGCCACTGGCACCTAATGATCCTTTAGAGGGAACGCAAGGTATAATGCCAGCGTTATAAATCTTTAATAATTTATTGAAGTTCTCTGTAGAGATTGCTGAGGCGCCTCGAGCCAGCGAGTTTAAGCGCACGAGCATTGTAGCTCTGACAATCGGATCGTCTAGATTTCCCCACGTTAGTCGCAACAGCTGAAATTAGATTTTCTTGAAGTTGTTGAGCATGGCTTGTCGGAACGAGCCAGTTGACAAATCCACCAACACTTGTGTTCACGCCGTAAATAACGCGACCTCTAGCCACAAACTGATTCAGTAATTGACGAGAAGCTTCTATGCGTTCTCCAGCTTTTTTTGTGACTGCGACTCTAAATCAAAGTCGTGAGCGGCGGAAAAAACATCTGAAGTAATTAGAGAGTACCCATCGAGAATCAACTGAGGTTTTGACTTCAACAGCTTTTCTTTTTTTTTGCCCATTGGGTGACTTTTAGTAAACATCTCCCTCCTTTTTTATTTTTTTTAAGAAAAATAAAAATTCATAAAAAATGAATTAAAACAAATGTATTTTATGGATTTTCTTGTTATTTCACAAGAACGCAAAATGTTTCACAATTATACTATTTTAATTAATTGAAGCCTGTCAATCTAATACACAGCTCTTCTTCAGAGCGCTTTCCCTAGCAGTGCTTGATAGCTGTGTGTTGCTGATTACCAATGAATTACAAAAAACGCCAAGTTTAACATAGCCGCTAATGTGGTTCATTTTTATCCGATGTTTCGGGGGATTCATCTATGAAATATTTGGCTATCAATGTTTTTAATGAAAACACCACACCTTGAAAGCCCGAGCCTTAAGATCTGATCTACAGACAAGAATTAACAATTGCGACAGGGACCAATCTATTTCCCATACGTAGGGCCATCTTGGAAGGGGCTGGGGTTATAGTGCGGGGGTTGGGGGGCTGGATTCTTGCAGGCTCCATTTATTTTGGAGGTGGGTGTAGACCCCATTTTTCTTGAGGGTTTGCAGGCCGGCGTTGAAGGCGCGGATGAGGTCGGGTGCGGCCTTGTGCTTGGTGACAAGGCGGAGGCCTTCGTCGTTAAGGGGAGCGGTTGCAACTTTCAGCTCTCCTTTATAGAGGTCTCTGCAATAGGCGGAAGCGGGGAGGATGCCGACCATAGCGCCGTCGATGGCTCCTAGGAGGACGTCGTTTAAGGCTTGCGGGATCGATTCGTAATAGCGGATGATCGCGCCGTTGCTTTTTTCTAACAGGGAGACGCTGCTGGAGCCGGAGACGATGCCGATCTGTTTTCCAATGAGCTGATCTAGGCTTGCGATCTTGGATTGGAGCGGGACGACCAGGACGGGTCCAAGGGGCAGGTAGATGGAGGAGAAATCAAACTGCTTTTCGTTGAAGATGTAAGGAGGCATCGAGGTTAAGATGGCTTTCGTATTTGTTCTTTTGCAGCCCTTCCATCAGATCGTTCCAGTTGACGGTGACTTTGACAAAGGCAATTTTCTCCACTTTCCCAATTTCAGCGAGCAGTTCTGTGGAAAAGGCGGTGACGTTATTGCCACGATCGCCAAAATTTAAGGGGTACCAGCTTGCATCGACGCCGACTTTGCGGCCGGGATTTGGGTTTGAGCTGCAGCTAAATAGAAGGGTTAAGGCAAGGCAAAAGAACCAACGCATTGGATGACACCTACAGGATAGACAAATTGTCGATCCTTCTTTATACCATAAAGGGAAACATTTTGGAGAGATCATTCTCATGGGTACAACTGCATATCTTTTGGCAAACTTCGGCGGACCGCGCGATCTGGGCGAGGTGGAACTGTTTCTTAAGGAACTGCTTACAGATCAGGAGGTGATCCGGACGCCGTATCCTCCTTTTGTGCATCGGCTGCTCTTTTCTTGGGTGGCTAAAAGACGGGCTAAGAAGGTCGGTCCAGACTACGCTTTGATTGGGGGTAAATCTCCGATTTTTGAGGATACAGAGGCGATTGCTAAGAGTGTCTCAGAGCTGCTGGGGCAAGAGGTGATTGTGTTTCATCGCTATTTAAAAAGAACGCATGAGGATTTTATTCGCAAGATGGAGGGCTTGGGCGATGTCGATCAAATTCGGGTCTTTCCCATGTTTCCCCAGTTTAGCTATGCGACGACAGGGAGCATCGCGCTTTGGTTTAAAAAAAATCTGCCAGCGGAGGTACACAATAGAATAGTCTGGGTCAAGTCGTACCCGGATCATCCGCCTTACATCGCTGCGATGCAAAAGTGTCTGCGCGACTACCTGGCCGAGCAGGGGTTGAAGGAGGAGGAGACGTTGGTTTTATGTTCGGCTCATGGACTGCCACAGGATTTTATTGCCACAGGGGATCCTTATGCAAAAGAGTGTCTTCTTTCTTTTGAGCTTTTAAAAGAAGGGTTTCAGGGAGCGCGTTTTCTGTTAAGTTTTCAATCCCAGTATGGCAAAAAAGAGTGGATTCGGCCGTATACAGGGCAGGTGTGTGAGAAAATAGCAGATTGGGCTCAAGGTTGCAAAAATGTCGTCGTCGTCCCGTTGAGCTTTACCTCAGATCATATGAAGAAACGCTATTATAGATCGAAAGAGCTATCTGCCTGTCATTAATAAAAGCGGGGTGAAGGCATGGCGCTGCCCTGCCTTAAATCGCAGAAAGGACTGGATCGAGGTCATTTTCGAGCTCATGGTCAAGGCAAAGGGAGAGGCTAACGCATCGCTCATCCGATGAAGATGGCCCGGAGGGTATAAAAAATGAGGATGCTCATCGCTGCGCTAGCTGGCAGGGTGATGATCCAGGAGAGGGCGATATCGCGCAGGATGTTGAGATTGAGGGCGCGCATGCCGCGTGCTAATCCAACGCCTATCACAGCGCCGACAAGGCAGTGAGTCGTCGAAATCGGCAGGCCTAAATTTAGAGGCGATGAGGATCGTTGTGGCAGCGCCAAATTCTGCGCAAAATCCACGGGTGGGGGTGAGCTGGGTGATCTTTTTGCCAACGGTTTGGATGACGCGCCATCCCCAGCTGGCAAGGCCGACGACAATGCCTAAGCCTCCAAAGGCAAGGAGCCACGAGGGCACTTGGGTGACGTCGGAGACAATGCCGTTTTTAATCACGTCGAGCACTGCTGCCACAGGACCGATAGCGTTAGCAACATCGTTAGAGCCGTGGGCAAAAGCGACAAAACAGGCGGTGATCACTTGGAGGTAGACAAACATCCTTTCCACCAGGTGATACTTGGAGGTGCGCTCGGCAAAGCTTGTCTCCTTCCGCATTTGCTGAGAGAGGGCTTTGACCTCATCGAGGAGGCTGCCTACTTTTGTATGGACTTCATCAAAAGAGACGACATGGACCCTTTGGAGGTGTTTGATCGCCTTTTCTAAACTGACAACCGTTTGCGGCAGGTGGCGCGATGGGGTCTTGTCATCGATGTTGGGAAGCGGCACCTTCTTCACAAGGAGGTAACCGATGCCGCTTGCGACAAGGCCTATGGCCAGTGCTAAGCCTAAACTCTCTGAAAAAGAAATCTGGAGGTTCTCTAATCCGTTGGAAAGAAGGCTGACGGTAAACGTGGCAAAGACGATGAAGATTAAAAGCGGCATGAATTTCTTTGTCGCCTCAACAGGGCTCATCGCGTAGAGGATATTGCGCTGGAGCATGCTAAAGATCAAATAGGAGATAATCCCGGCTGTCACAGGAGAGATGATCCAGCTGAGGGCGATAGAGCCGGTCTCTGCCCATTGAATCGCGTCGATGCCTCCGATCACCCCTCCAAAGCCTAGGATGGCGCCGACCATGGCATGGGTTGTCGAGACGGGCCAACCGAAGTAGGAGGCGATCTGAAGCCAGAGGCTCGTCCCAAAAAGCGCTGCGCACATCCCTAAGATCAGGACGATGGGTTCCTTCATGAACATGTCAGTGTCGATCAGGCCGCGCTGCATCGTCTCAGAGACGTTTGAGCCGACAAAAAGAGCGCCGCTAAATTCGAAAATCGCTGCGATCATCACAGCTCTTTTCAACGTAAGAGCGCCTGATCCCACGGAGGTGCCCATTGCATTTGAAACATCGTTAGCGCCGATGCTCCAGGCCATATAGAAGCCGATGACAAGGACCAAGATTTTTAAAACGACTTCTAATTCCATTCCTTCAACTATTTAAGTTCCAGAATCATTCGAATGCGATTGGCAAGTCTTTCCGACAGATGGGAAATGGCTCCGACCTCCTCAATTAATCGCATCCAAAGGTTAAAAGAAGGAACGCTCAAGCCTTCTCCATGCGTATACAGCTGTTTCATCAGCATCTTCTGCATTTTATCCGCCTCGTACTCTTGGTAGGCTGTTTGCTCGACCATCGACTTGACCTTTTCCGCTTCAATGCCGCCAAATGAAGATTCGAGAAGTTCATCGATTTCTTCAATGATCCGCTTGGCATCTAAAAACACAAGCTGGTTTTTAGCAAACAGCGCAATGAACTCTTCGTGGAAATTGCCAAAATTCTCTAACGGCCGCAATGTCAGAAGTATCCCAATGTCCTCTGCTTTGTCAGCGATGCTATCTTGCACGGAGAGAATTTCTAGAAAATGAGCCCTATCGATAGGGAGGAACAAACTTTTGGGAAGGTGGTTGCGGATATCGTTCTTTGTCAGATCCGCTTCGTGCTCCATTTGGGAAAGATCGGCGCTGAGCTTTTCGATCTTTTCCATATCCATTTTAGACAGAGCTTTAAAGATATCAGAGAGCCTCTCGACACACAGAGCCACTTTTTTCATGTGGCTCTGTAAGGGGGCAAAAGGGGACTTTCCAAACAAACGGGCGATGTTGAGCATAACTACCGGACTTAAAAGATGGCCGGAGTATACAGAAACCCCCCTTTTGGCGCGATCCTAGAAATCAAACCGAGCTCCAAATGTCCAGCCCTGGAAGGCCAAGTCGCCTTGATTAGAGACGGCACTTCCCAGCGCAACAGAGTTGACAAAAACGGGAAACTGGTTCTGGCTAAAGTAAACATGGTGTTCCCAGCCTACCTCCAAACCTAAGTGAAACTGATCGTTGTAAAACATGTGGTCGTAGCGCAAGCCGGCGATCATATCCAAAACGGGATGGGAAATCCGATAGGATTGACGGACATCGGCAAACACACCTTTGGAATTGGTAGCGACTTGAGCTGGAGTATCCTGATCAGTAAACTCCAGGTTGTGGAATCCATAGAGAATCGCCCCTGCCATGTTTCCAAAAAGGCTAAAGCCTGCGCCAAGGGTCCATTGTGTGTCGATCCCTCCTTCAAGACCCATGCCCCACCAGTGGTCTTTGTAATCCAACTCCACTTTAGTCGGAGGGAGGGTGCCGACGACATTGCGGAAACTCGTGCGCCATGTCTGATGGACCCAGTCGGTTCTCAAACCAAAGTGAGGGCGAAGGGTCAGCCACTTACTCACAAAAAACTCTCTTCCAAGATCCAAATCCAACTGGTTAAAGAGCAGCTTCCAGCGACTGTTTGCGTTACCAACAGCAACAGGTCCAGCTAGCGGGTCTGCAGGAACAATGCGGGAAGGGAAAACAAACAGATCGGTGTCTGCATGAATTCTTTTGTGGCCATCGGTTTTCAGGCGCAGCCAGTCAAACCGCAAGTCCCATCCGTCGTGGGGAAGATTATAACCGACCCCTACCCGAAATCCCACATCCCAATGAGAGTGGATCGATTCGAGATCAGAGTGGGAAATGTTAGAGGACACGCCCTCATTGACAACAGCCACAGGCAGCCCATTTTCATGAGCGTTCCAATAGAGGAGTTCTCCGAAGAGGAAAAGATCGACGCCGTCTCTGACTTGAGGCCGGCCCGGCGGATTGATCATTCCACTTGCGCTTCTGCGCTGTTCAAGAGCGTTCACGCGATTTTCAAGATTGCGCAGCTGCGCGCTATCATTGGCAGCATAAGAGGTCGCCGCGGTTGCACAACCGGCAACAGCCAACAGGTATTTTAGGTGTCGATACATAAAAGTCCTCACAGGTTTGAAGCAGTGGTTTTGAGAACACGACTTTATCTGCTTTGAGGATATTTCTCGAGGGTTTTCTTGCGGATTAATAAGACACAGAAGGGCGCAGCAAGAGAATCACTTCTTTGAGCGCATGGACAAACAGATCGATCTCTTCGATGGTATTGTAAAGGCCAAAAGAGATGCGGGCAATGGAGGAGAGATGAAAATGCTTTAGGGTGGGCTGCGCGCACATCTGCCCCGTGCGCAGAGCGATACCGCGCAAATCTAAAAGAGTGCCGATATCTAGAGAGTGAAGGCCTTCGATAACAAAACTGATGATCCCCCCTTTTTTAGCTGCAGTGCCGATGATTCTCAGCCCTGCGATCGCAGACATTTCCTGTGTCGCGTATGCGAGCAGATCTTGCTCCCAAGCGGCAATTTTATCCATGCCGAGATTTCCCATGAAATCAATCGCTTGCCCCAACCCTAGCACTTCTGCAATCATCGGCGTTCCCGCCTCAAATTTTAAAGGAATGGGTTGGTAGGTGGAGGAGGCGATGGAGACCTCATCGACCATATCGCCGCCGCCTTGATAAGGCGGCATCTTTTCCAGCAAGGCGCTCTTGCCATAAAGGATCCCAATCCCTGTGGGTCCATAGGCCTTGTGCCCAGAAAAGACGTAGAAATCAGCGTTTAGCTTCTGCACGTCAATCGGCATGTGGGAAACACTCTGAGCGCCATCGATCACGACCTTAGCACCGCGGGCATGCGCCCGTTGAATGATCTCTTCGATGGGGTTGAGGGTCCCTGTCAAATTGGCAATGTGAGCCAAGCTCACGATTTTAGTCCTGTCGGTGAGCAGTTTTTCAAACTCCTCTAAAATCAGCTCGCCTCTAGCGTTGATCG
Source organism: uncultured Acidobacteriota bacterium (assembly GCA_963796135.1). Lineage (GTDB taxonomy): Bacteria > Chlamydiota > Chlamydiia > Chlamydiales > Rhabdochlamydiaceae > CAJCIW01. The sequence continues at coordinate 14,243 of CAWCKK010000029.1, forward strand.
GGATTGCTTTCAGCAAGGCTCCTGTCTCTTTACAAATCCATTGCCAAGGGACGATGTTGGAATGGTGCTCCATGACTGTGATCAGCACTTCATCCTTCGGCTGCAAAAAAGCCCTCCCGAAAGAAGAGGCGATGAGATTAATCGATTCGGTGGTCCCTTTTGTGAAAATGATTTCCTCTGCAAAGGCGGCGTTGATGAACTCTTTGACGCTCTTTCGAACGCCGTTGTAACGCTCTGTCGCTAGCGCTGCAAAGTCATAGACCGAGCGGTGGACAGTGGCGTACTCCGATTGATAAAACTGGGTCATCGCATCGATGACCGACTTGGGTTTTTGCGCGGTTGCAGCCGAGTCGAGATAGACAAAGGGCTTGCCGTGCAAGCGCTGATGGAGCATGGGGAATTGCCGACGAATTTCCTCCACATTAAATGCAACGCCATCATGCATGCTGCACCCCTACCCTTGCCTTCATGTGCTGATGGCAATGCTTCAAGACCGATGGGTAGGGAATTTTGTCAATCACCTGGCGACAAAAGCCTGCGATCAGCAGTTGTTTTGCCGCATCGCGATCCATCCCTCGCGTGCTTAGGTAAAAAAGCTGATTGTCGTCGAGCTGGGAAACCGTTGCCCCGTGAGAGGCTTTGACATCGTCCGCAGATATTTCCAGGTTAGGTTTAGTGTTGACACAAGCACCTTGACTTAAAATCAGATTGTGATTGAGCTGGTAGGCCTCCGTCTTTTGCGCCTGGGGTTCTACGCGAATTTTTCCTATAAAACTCAACTGACTATAATCATTTAGGACCCCTCTAAAATGTTGCATAGAACGCGTATGCGGGGCCAGGTGTTCAATGGAGGTGTGAGTGTGCCCCTGCTGATTTTTTTCCAGCATCCATAGCCCACTTAACTCGGCCTGACTATTTTCCCCTTTGAGCCAAACACGATGGCTTTGACGCACCCGCCTAATGCCAAAGTTGAGATTCAACGATTCAAATCGAGCGCTTTTTTTAAGCACCGCTCGGACTGTGTCAAAACGCCAAGATCCGACCCCATCCACAAGATTCAACAAATCTAGCTGAGCACTCTCCTCTAAAGAGATCTCAATGCTCGGGATCAGGCAATGATCGACATCTGGATGGAGCTGTTTTGTCGTAAACATGCACCGCATCTGACTTGAACTCCCCATCACCAGATGCAACCGCAGCGCAGCTAATTGAGGAACCTTCCCTGTCACAATGTGCAGACATTGCAGGGGAGCGCTTGCTTGGCATCTAGGGGGAAGGTACAAAAATCCCCCCTTTCCATGCACACTTAAATTGACCAAGGCAAATGGATCGGATTCATTTTGAAGAAAGTGGGAAAAATAGCTCTTGAGAAAACTGGCCTGGGAAAGCATCGCATCTTCTAAAGATCCCATTACGATCTGTTGAGGAAGGGCGGAACAATCGCTTAAACTCAAAGCAAGATGGCCGTCTACAAAGACAAGGTGGGAATGGGCGCATTCTGGAAAAATGTCCCCTTCAAAAAGGGAGCGGTCGATTGCCTTCCACCCGCTTTTCTCAAAAGAGGCAAGGTAGAGCTCCCGCAGAGGCACGTGGGCAAAAGCCTCATCGGCCTTAGAGGGAAGGCCTATTTTGAGCAGTTTCTGCCCTCCCTGCTGTCGATAAACTTTTAAAAGGTCCTCCCCTTCAGCACTTACAAAATGCTCTTGAAGCTGCGCTAAAAAAGCTTGCTCAGACATGAGACTCCTCGATGAGCCAATCATACCCTCTTTCTTCTAACTCTTTGGCCAGTGCAAATCCCCCCGAGCGCACGATCTTACCGCCGATCATCACGTGCACAAAATCGGGGCGAAGATACTCTAAGAGGCGAGGATAGTGGGTGATGATCAACAGGGCGTTTTCTGCGTGCATCAAACAATTGACCCCCTTTGCAACCGTGCGGATCGCATCGATGTCAAGACCTGAATCTGTCTCATCTAAGATCGCAAGCTTAGGAGAAAGAACCGCCATCTGCAAAATCTCATTGCGTTTTTTCTCCCCCCCTGAAAACCCGACGTTCAGATCCCGCTCTTTAAATTCTGCCCTCACATCGACAAGTGCCATTTTTTCCTCTAAGATGGACTGAAACACCTCCTCGGAAACAGGCGGCTGCCCTCCCGCTTTGAGCTTAGCGTTGTAGACGGTATGTAAAAAATGCACATTTGAGATCCCTGGAATCTCGATCGGGTATTGAAAACTCATAAACAACCCCAAATGCGCCCTTTCCTCAGGGGAAAGACCGAAAAGATCCACCCCCTCCATCCAAGCTTGCCCTCCTGTCACCTCGTAAGAAGGATCACCGGCTAGCACCTTGGCAAGCGTTGATTTCCCGGCTCCGTTGGGGCCCATAATCGCATGGACCTCCCCTTTCTGCACGCTCAAGTTTAAGCCCTGCAAAATCGGCCTTTCTTCTATCTTTGCCTCTAAATCTTTGATCTCTAACATGTTTATTTCCTTATCCCACTGAGCGCTCAAGCTTAAGCGCTAAAAGTTTTTGGGCTTCAACAGCAAATTCCAAAGGCATCTGTTCGATGACCTCTTTACAAAATCCACTCACAATCATCCCAATCGCATCTTCTCTTGCGATTCCCCGCGCCTGCAAGTAAAATAATTGTTCCTCATTCATTTTCGAGGTCGAGGCTTCATGCTCCACTTGCCCGCTCTGATTGGCGACCTGGATATGGGGGAACGTGTTGGCAGAGCATTGATTGCCCACCAGCATCGAATCGCACTGAGTGTAATTGCGGGCCCCCTTTGCACCCGGGGCAATGACGACAAGACCCCGATAGGTATTGTCCGACCTTTCTGCTGAAATCCCTTTGGAGACAATGGTCGAACAGGTTCGCTTCCCCAAATGAATCATCTTGGTCCCTGTATCCGCCTGCATCTTTCCGGTTGTCAAAGCCACAGAGTAAAACTCACCAACCGACTCATCACCCTGCAAAATACAGCTGGGGTATTTCCAGGTGATCGCAGCACCGGCCTCCACCTGCGACCAGGAGATCTTCGAGCGGTACCCCTGGCATCTGCCCCGCTTGGTGACAAAATTGTAAATCCCCCCGAGCCCTGTTTCTGGATTCCCCGAGTACCAGTTCTGCACTGTGGCGTATTTAATCTCCGCGCGATCCAAAGCGATCAGTTCGACAACGGCAGCATGCAGCTGGTTGTTATCAAATGCCGGAGCCGTGCAGCCCTCGAGATAACTCACATAAGAATCCTCTTCGGCGATGATTAACGTCCTTTCAAACTGACCGCTTTGCTTATCGTTGATCCGAAAATACGTCGACAGCTCAATCGGGCAGCGCACCCCCTTAGGCACGTAGACAAAAGAGCCATCGGAAAAAACCGCTGAATTCAGCGCTGCAAAATAATTATCGCCAATCGGTACAACGCTCCCCAAATACTTTTGAATCAATTCAGGGTAAATGTGCACAGCCTCCGAAATCGGGCACAGCACAACCCCCGCTTCTTGCAAGGTCTTTTGGAAAGTCGTCCCAATCGAAACAGAGTCAAAAACAACGTCGACAGCCACATTAGCAAGGCGCTTCTGCTCATCTAAAGGAATACCCAACCGCTCGAATGTCTTTAACATCTCAGGGTCGAGCTCATCTAAACTTTTAAGAGATTGCTTTTTCTTGGGAGCAGAATAGTAACAAATATCTTGATAATCGATCGGTCCATAGCGCAATTTAGCCCAATTCGGCTCTTGCATTTGCTGAAACCTATCAAAGGCCTTCAACCGAAAATCGAGCAAGAAAGAAGGCTCATTCTTTTTTTCAGAGATCAGCCGAACTGTCTCTTGGCTCAAGCCCTTCGGGATCGCATCGGTCTCAATATCCGTGACAAAACCATATTTGTAATCCGACCGCTCTTTGATGAGCTCCTCTGTGGACATGAACAAACCCCAAACGTCAGCTTAAAGAACCTCGATTCTACCACTATTAGAGGGATTTGCTCAATAACAGCGATAGATTAAGGCCTTAAATTTTTCCGAAAGAAAAATTCAACTCGACTTGTAGCCATTGGAAGGGGCTGCTTTCACCTCTAGAGATGAAAGCACCCTTAAGAGCAATGGATACAAGTCCAGCTCAAGGCCCCCATCAATTGCTATTGCATGGCATCGGCAAGCAATTCAAGATTAATCAAGGCATAATTCTTACCCCACTCCTTATCTGAAGTGCCAGGGTTGCCCGCTAAAATCCAAAATTTGCCCCCTATCTGGCTTTTTTCATCCGATCTTTCATATTTTGCGATGATGAGCTCTTCTACAGCGATGTTAAAGATCTTTTTATCTACTTCAAGGCTGTTATTTTCTCCCCACTTAGGGTCATTAGTTTGAGGGCAGTCTGAGCATTGCCAGATCATTTCATACAAAAGATTTCTGTCTTTTTCAGAAAGGGCATTGATCAGCCCGCTGCGCTCAAAGCTCTCTTTCTGGGTTGTCGCATGATAGAGTACGGCCAAAGGAGATGTCCCTACGTAGTGACGTGCTTTTGTAGATTCTTCAACAAAAAATCGATCTTATTGCTTTAAACTTTTAAAACAATGAACTAATAAATTATCAATAACAAAAATAACAAACAACTTTGTTTGATTCAACACTAAAATATAAATTACAAGAGAAAGACCAAGTATACCCAAGTAATCTCAAAAGTTGGTTGCGGGCGCCCCAATAGGCCTGAATTTATCCCTCACCCGACCCCTTAACGCCTGCCCTAAAATAGACTCTGCAGTCACAGTCGACAACACCGCAAAAAATCCTAAAATTGCCCCCTTAAAATCTTCAAAATGTTCGTAATACGTATTGTAAATCACCCTCTCTTTCATCCACTTCCATAGTCGTTCTATCGGGTTCAAATTGGGGCTGTAGGGAGGTAAAAAATGCAGACAGACCTTCGAATTTCCGGATACTGTTTAACTGCCTTATTTCGATAGTACGGTGCATTGTCACAAAATACGTGAATTTTCCGTTTACTCGGATACGCTTCCTCGATTTTTTTGAAAAAACGAATTGTAGATGCCGCGTTTAAGGTCTGATCCTCTTGAATCACGATGTTGTGGCTGACAACATCAATGGCTCCAGAAAGGTTAAGTCTTGCACGTCCCGTGTTTGCTGGGATCTCTTTGCGCACTCCTTTTTTGATCCATCCATAGGCGGGTTGTACATTATGTGTCGGATGAACACCATCCATGAAACAAATCGTTTCGTCTGCGCCAAGCCCTGACCTAAGTTTTTCGTATCCAGCCAGCCACTCTTGCTGCTGTTCCTTGTTGGCCTTACCGGGTACCACCGCAGGTTTTTTATAGGAAAAGGAATGCCTTTGCAGCCAACTTCTCAAGCCATGGACAGTATAGAAAACTCCAAAGGCT
>CAWCKK010000030.1:0-7337 GCA_963796135.1 uncultured Acidobacteriota bacterium
GGGTACATCTGGGTTATTTCTAAAGAATAAATAGTTTAAACCATATAAAGCCATGATTACGACAAAGACGGTCACTGCGAAGACAAAAAGCGCAAGGGCTGCTGGCGCTAAAGCTGCGGTTACAGCAACACCAGCAATACCTAGTCCTGCGGTTAACATCGCGGTTGCGACAAAGCGGCTTGTTGGAGTGCAATTTTGTAATGCATTCATAAATATCTCTCCTTTTTTATTTTAAATTATCGATAAAACCTTTATTTTCTATTGCTCCTATACTAAGCGATGTTTGTTGTTTGTGTCAATTTAAATGTTTAATAATTATAAAGATATCGCAGCATTTGGTTTTCTTGTTTATGCAACCTCTTCTTTTTTAACTAGTTAGGAATTAGAATTAATTTAAAATTTTTTTGTTATTTCAGGCCTAGTTCTACGGGTGTTTTTTTGAAACGCAAAGACTTTTATCGCGGATTTCTGGATTAAAAATTTCATCTTGCATACGATGCGCTGAAAGAGGGCTAAAACATGGTTAAAACCAAAGAGTCCATTCGCATTGAAGAGGCTTTGGATCAAAAAGTGCCTCCGTGGCGCAAGTGGGGGGCTTATGTCTCCGAGCGCGCTTGGGGGACGGTGGCGGAAGGGCTATAGCACAAACGGAGATGCTTGGAATTATTTGCCTCACGATAAGGCAAGGTCTAAGGCGTATCGCTGGGGGGAGGATGGTCTTTGCGGATCCTGTTGGTTCCCAAACGCTCTGTTTTTCTTTGGCTTTGTGGAACGGGAGGGATCCCATTCTGAAAGAGAGGTTGTTTGGTTTAAATCCTTATGAAGGCAATCATGGGGGAAATGTGAAGGAGTATTACTACTACTTGGATGCAACCCCGACCCACTCTTACATGAAGTTTTTGTACCGCTATCCCCACAATGCCTACCCTTATGAGAGGTTGGTCCAAAGTAAATAAAAAGCGCACGACCTTCGATCGGGAATTTGAGCTCATCGATACCGGGATTTTTGCAGAGGATGCTTTTTTTGATGTTTTTGTCGAGTTTGCAAAGGCAAGTCCTGAAGATACGTGTATTCGCATCGAGATTCTTAACAGAGGTGAACAGGATGCAGAGATTTGGGTCTTGCCGCAAATTGCGTTTGCCAATCGCTGGAGTTGGGAAAAAAAGTGGGGCCAAATACCAGAGATTTGCCAGGGTCCTTACGGGCCTTCTTTTCATACTCTTTATGCTGATCCCAAAAATATGCCAGGGCCTGACTGGGTCTGCGGAAATTACCCTTTTTCAGCCTACTATCTCGTAGGGGATCCTGCAGATGAGCTGCTCTTTACCGATAACGAAACCAACAATGAGCGCCTCTATGGATCTAAGAACAGGACCCGATTTGTCAAAGATGCTTTCCATCGCTATGTCATTCAGAACCAGCCTTGCATCAACCTCGAAAAAAAGGGGAGCAAGGCGTGTTTTTACTATCGGCAGATCGATATTCCCGCCAAAGGGTCGAAGGTCATCAAGCTGCGCTTATGCCAAAATCTGTCTAAAAATCCTCTGGAAGGGATCGATCTTGTGATTGCCGATAGAAAAAAAGAGGCCGATGTATTTTACGCCTCTTTACAAAAACAGGGGCTAAAAGAGGAGGACAAAAAGATTCAGCGGCAGGCGTTGGCCGGATTGCTTTGGAGCACGCAGTATTACTCCTATAATGTCAAGACATGGCTTGAAGGAGATGACCCTGCAGCGCCACCTCCTGCGTCTAGAAACCATATTCGCAATACCCACTGGCGCCATTTTCACTCTCATCACCTGATCGTGATGCCGGATAAGTGGGAATACCCGTGGTTTGCATCCTGGGATTGCTCTTTTCATGCAGTGGCCCTTTCCCTTGTGGATATTCCCTATGCCAAGCATTTAATGGGTCTATTTTTACAGCATCAATACCAGCATCCCAATGGTCAGATTCCGGCTTATGAATGGGGGTTTTCCGAGGCAAACCCTCCAGTACAGGCTTGGGCGGTCTGGAAGATTTATCAAAGGGAAAAGCAAGCCCATAAAAAAGCAGATCGGGATTATCTCGAGTTGGCTTTTTTAAAACTCATGGACAATTTTAGCTGGTGGGTGAATCGGGTCGACCGTTTTGGCAATAATGTATTTGAAGGGGGGTTTTTAGGGCTTGATAATATCTCCATTGTCGACCGGAGCAAACAGCTTTCCAACGGAGGTTTTTTTGAAGAGTCCGATGGCACTGGGTGGATGGGGCTTTTTGCCCTCATCATGATGAAAATGGCTTTAGAGCTTGCCAAAGGAAAACCTCTTTTTAAAGGCTTGCCATGGTCTATCTAGAACACTTCCTCAACATCGCATCTGCACTCCAAGGGACCGGCTCTCGCCCGACAAGTATGTGGGATAGCGAGGATGGTTTTCTATACCATATTCTCTGCTTTCCAGATGGGCGGCACCAGCATCTAAAAGTGCGCTCTTTTGTCTTATTAATCCCCTTTTTCTCGATGGATTTTTTGAGGAAGAAGCATTGCAGCAGCTCCCCCATTTCTACAGGCATTTTCAACTCTATATTGAGTATTTCACAGACTTGTCGGCAGATGCATCACGAAGTATTCACTTCGAGGAAAAAAAAGGATTCTTCTCTTTATCTACCTCAGGCAGATGGGATGTTGCTGCAAAAAGTGTGGGATCCCAATGAATCTTTATCCAATATGGGCTCGCTGAGTGTCTAAAGACCATGAGGAGCACCTCGTCTGTGTTCAAGGCAGTACTGTCAGAGACGAACCAGGGGAATCCCTGGAAAAAATTAAAGGGGGCAATTCCAATTGGCGCGGTCCGATTTGGTTTCCGACCAACTATTTTTTCCTGCGCGGGTTAAGCAGGCTGGCAGACACTGTAGGGCAAGATTACACAGTGATCTTTCAAGGCAAAGATGTAAGTCTGCAAGAGATGATAGAGGGGTTGAGAAAGCGGCTGATCGATCTATTTCGAAAAAACTTAGGTGGGGTGCGCCCCATTTTTCGCGATAGCTTGGCGTTTACAGACCCTTATGGCAAAGAGTTGATCCAATTTTTCGAGCATTACCACGCAGAGACAGGAAGGGGCCTTGGCGCATCGCACCAGACTGGTTGGAGTGCCCTTGTCGCCAATCTCATCGACGAGCTTTTACCTTTTAAATAGCCAGAAGACCAGATTGAGCAGGAGGGTCAAAACGATGCTGACGATAATACAGGTCGCAAGGGGAAAGTGGAAAGAGTACTTCTCCTTTTGCACTTGGATATCCCCGGGAAGCTTTCCAAACGAAATCCCCATTTTATTCCCGAGAAAAACAAGGAACCCAAAGACAATGAGTGCAAGTCCTGCGTAAATACACCACCTGGCCAAGTTCTGCGAGGGCATCACTTTGGCCCCACCAAATCGAGAATTTGCTTTAACACAAGATCTTTGTTGGCAGAGCAATCCACGCTTTGCAAGAGTCCCTGCTGGGTGTAGTAGGCGATGAGGGGGGCGGTTTGCTCCTTGTAAATCTTTAGGCGATGGAGGACGACGGATCGGCTATCATCGGGGCGCTGGATCAAATGCCCTTGGCAATGATCACACTTTCCCTCGGATTTAGGGGGTGAATAGAGAAGATGGTAAGGGGTTCCGCACTTTTCGCAAACCAGGCGATTGGCAAGCCGCTCGATAAGGATGGAGTCGGTAACTTCAAGATTGATCACGACGCTTGTCGTTTTCCCTTTTAAACGATTCTTTAAAGTTTCTGCTTGATGGATTGTTCTGGGAAACCCATCCAAGATATAACCTTTAACGCAGTCTTCCCTGGAAATTCTCTCAAAGAGCATGTCCAAAATAAGGGCATCGGGAACCAAAAGGCCTTTGCTCATAAAACTTTGGGCCTGCTGACCTAAGTCCGAGCCCTGTCGAATATGTTCACGGAGCAGATCGCCAGTAGAGATGTGGGATAGATGCAAGTGATCCTCAAGCATTTTTGCCTGGGTCCCTTTGCCAGCCCCTGGAGGGCCCAGCAGGATGAGGATAAGAGGGAATGGAATCGGTCTTCCATCGCAAGATGCGGTCATAGACAAAGGGCCTTCAAAGAAAATTTAAGAATTTGAATCCGCAATTTTAACTCCGACACACAGATATTGGCTAGAACATTTGCTAGTGTAAAAAAACTTTAAAAAAATTCCTGGAGAGAAATAAGGCGGGGAGATAGAATGGGGGATTTGAACTGGACTGAATGGGTAAATGATGACTCAAGAAAGCAAGGATAAGTTTAGCCTGTTCCGCGCGATTTTTTGGCCTGTGCATCGCTCTGAGGTGAAAAAAGTGCTTTCGATGCTTTTACTGTTGTTTCTGTTGTGCGTCAGTTATGGAGTTCTGCGCAATCTCAAAGACACGCTCATTCTCACGGCCAAGCATTCAGGTGCAGAGGTGATCCCTTTCATCAAGGTGTGGGGGATGCTTCCTGGGGTGTTTTTAGCCACTTGGGTCTATACCCGACTTAGGCGCTATTTTAAGAAGGAAAATGTTTTCTATATTCTCCTTACCGCCTTCATCAGTTACTTTCTCCTTTTTGCCTTTTACCTCTATCCCAATTGCGAGCAGCTCCACCTGGATAAGGTAGGTCAGTGGCTAAGCTCTGTTTTGCCAGCGGGTTTTCAAGGGTTTATCGCCCTTGTGCGCAACTGGACATTTACCTCATTTTACGTCATTTCCGAGCTGTGGGCTGTTGTTGTCTTGTCCATTCTCTATTGGGGGTTTGCCAATGACTTTACTCGCGTCAGCGAGGCTAAACGGACCTATGGCATTTTAAATATTGGCTCGAATCTCGCTCCGATCATGGGGGGGACGTTAGCTTTGGCATTTAGCCACTCTGTCTCTTTGCCCTTTTTGTCCTCCATTATAGACCCTTGGAATCACACGATTTGCCAGTTGATGATTTTAGTTGCTGTTTTAGGGCTAGCCTCTATGGCAGTTTACTACTGGATTAATCGAAGTGTTGTCGACAAAGGAAATCTTGGGGAGCCTGCCTCTGCCGATCCTGCCGAAACAACGCCGTCTACAAAGCCCCGCCTTTCCTTAAGGGATAGTGTGCACTACATCCTCCGCTCTCCGTATCTGGTGCCCCTTGCGATTATTGTTTTGGGCTATAACATCAGCATTAATTTCACCGATGTGCTCTGGAAAGAGCAATTAAAGAGGTTTTTCGCTGACCCTAATGAAATGCTCGAGCACATGAATAAAATCACTGTCGGCATTGGGGTGTTGGCGACATTTGGGGGGATTTTCTTTTCTTTGATGGTGACGCGTTTGGGCTGGACGTTTACAGCGATCATTACCCCTGTTGTGATGACAACCCTTGCCATTGGTTTTTTCACTTTTATGTTCTGCGGAAATGCCCTGACAGCTGTTTCATCGGCTCTCTTCGGACTCACCCCGCTAGCTATGACAGTGTATTGCGGATCGATTCAAAATTGTTTGAGCAAAGCCAGCAAGTACTCTGTCTTTACGCGAGTAAAGAACTGGCGTTTTTGCCGTTAGATCCTGAGTCGAAGCTTAAGGGAAAAGCCGCCATCGACGGCTTGGGCTCTGGCCTTGGAAAATCGGGATCTTCCCTGACTTATCAGGGATTTATCATCCTCTTGGGCAGTGTGGCTCTTTCAACGCCGTATATCGCAGGCATTCTCTTTGTGATCCTTCTGGCGTGGATCTTCTGCGTTGTCTCTTTGGGCAAACAGTTTAGGAAGATGACCACAGGAGAGCAGATTGTTGTTTCAGCGCAACTTGCCTCAGAACCCCCTTAAAACTCGATGATCAACCCTTATCGATCAACGTGACTTTCCCAGTTGCAATTTCGTAGTGCTCGACGACCTTCACTTTGTTCTGTTCGAGCAAAGGGCGGATTGTCGGGGAGTTTTTGAGGATCACAACACCTCTTTTCACGTTGCATTGAATCGCATTCACAAGAGCATTCGAGCCGACTGTGTCGCAATCTGTTAGGGCTTTTTCAATGAAGGGAAGATGTTATCCAGTTCGGGATGGGCCTGTTTTCCTGAGAGGGTTGCTTTCACAGCGCCGCAGTTTTGATGGCCTAGTACCAAAATCAGAGGAACTTTTAGGGACGCAGCTGCAAACTCGACGCTGTCCATTTCTATCGGGCCTACGACGTTGCCGGCATCGCGCACCACAAACAGCTCTCCGAGCCCTCGATCGAAAATCAGCTCCGGCGGAACCCTGGAATCGGAGCAGCCCACAATAGCCACAATCGGATTTTGCTGCTCGAGCAGCTTGTCCTTAGCTTCAGCCGAGTAGGAAGGATGGAGTACCTGCCCTTGGACAAAACGCTGATTTCCCTCCATGAGCATCTGGAGTGCTTGGTCTGGACTCACAGGAGCTGACGAGAGGTGAGGAATCAGCAGCAGAGGGCTGAAGAAAAGCTGCTGGGATGAGTTAAAAACAGCAGAAAGTAAATAGTTTCTCACTTTGAAATAAGCTTTCATGGGCAAATGGCCTTTTAATTGGGTTTTTTTGTGGGCGCGTTTTCCTGAGGAGGAATGATGTCTTTGCTTCCTTGAGGGGCTTGGTAGTGGGGTGATTTTTTGCTCTTGTTCTCCGGGTTATCCACGTCATTCTCTTCTGGTAGAACTCCCTCATCATCTGAATCCTCACCCTGGGAAGACATCCTTTCCTGCGATCAGCTTGCTGTCGGTTTCACTGTATCCGTCTGAGCAAAGAGAGGCGGATGTAACGTCAACTTACCCCAACCATCCACACGCACACTTTTCATACCTTAGCTCCTTGTAAGACCCTGTTAACCTCTCGATGTTCCACTCTTGCTACCTCGGCAAAATTGTCAAAACGTCATAAAGTGAAAGTTTTGATATAGGCTACATGATATGGCAGGGTATAATAACAGGTCATTTTGATTATGGCGCAAGCGGCAGGATTGGGTTCAAAGCCGCTGAGCATTTTTCACAGAAATAACAAATGCTCAAATTGTCGGTCTTCCCCAATGTTTTAGCTGGGCAGCTGCCGGATGTAGAGTTTGTCGCTGTCGATATGGCAACCGATGAGAGCGTAAAAGAGGGGTTGGATCATGTGAAAAAAATTATGGCAACAAAATCGCCTCGTGTGTTCATCCATTTGGCTGCCTATTACAGCTTTGATGCTGCAGAAAGCTCCAATTACGACCGGATCGCAGTCAAAGGCACAAGTGCCTTTTGAGAGGATTGCAGAACTTTGATGCTGTGTATGAACCACCTCCCTTCGAAATAATGCCGTCCACAAACCGACATCTCCAGGGGTTAAAATCACAGAAGATAGCCCTTTAGACCCCA
>CAWCKK010000031.1:0-50245 GCA_963796135.1 uncultured Acidobacteriota bacterium
AGAAACTCGAGGCTCATCTGCAAACACACACGTACCTTTACGTCAAAGATATCGTAGCTTATGTCGAAGTAGCCTTTGGAGTTTTCTATACTGTCCATGGCTTGAGAAGTTGGCTGCAAAGGCATTCCTTTTCCTATAAAAAACCTGCGGTGGTACCCGGTAAGGCCAACAAGGAACAGCAGCAAGAGTGGCTGGCTGGATACGAAAAACTTAGGTCAGGGCTTGGCGCAGACGAAACGATTTGTTTCATGGATGGTGTTCATCCGACACATAATGTACAACCCGCCTATGGATGGATCAAAAAAGGAGTGCGCAAAGAGATCCCAGCAAACACGGGACGTGCAAGACTTAACCTTTCTGGAGCCATTGATGTTGTCAGCCACAACATCGTGATTAAGAGGATCAGACCTTAAACGCGGCATCTACAATTCGTTTTTTCAAAAAAATCGAGGAAGCGTATCCGAGTAAACGGAAAATTCACGTATTTTGTGACAATGCACCGTACTATCGAAATAAGGCAGTTAAACAGTATCTGGAAACCTCGAAGGTCTGTCTGCATTTTTTACCTCCCTACAGCCCCAATTTGAACCCGATAGAACGACTATGGAAGTGGATGAAAGAGAGGGTGATTTACAATACGTATTACGAACATTTTGAAGATTTTAAGGGGGCAATTTTAGGATTTTTTGCGGTGTTGTCGACTGTGACTGCAGAGTCTATTTTAGGGCAGGCGTTAAGGGGTCGGGTGAGGGGTAAATTCAGGCCTATTGGGGCGCCCGCAACCAACTTTTGAGATTACTTGGGTATAGGTATATTGATGCAAGCGTTACAAAATTTTTCTCATTGGGTTTGTCACACCCAACAAGGCCGCTTGGCCGCGAGCGCGACATTGACCATATTAGTAGGTGCTGCTGCTGCTGCTTTAGCCATAACTTTACTACCAGCACTAACCGCATTGCTCGTCACTATAACCGCCATCCTTGTCGTACTGCTCATTTTGAATGGTTTAATGATTTTAATTCGAAATGACAATGTTGAACCACCCAGGGAAATTGCATGAAAGTAGATCTTCGTTTCAGAATCAATCACTTACGAAAACCGACAAGAATTTAAATAACGTTGATAACCAAGAAGTTAGCGATTTCCGTGCAATTTCCCTGTATACCCAAGTAATCTCAAAAGTTGGTTGCGGGCGCCCCAATAGGCCTGAATTTATCCCTCACCCGACCCCTTAACGCCTGCCCTAAAATAGACTCTGCAGTCACAGTCGACAACACCGCAAAAAATCCTAAAATTGCCCCCTTAAAATCTTCAAAATGTTCGTAATACGTATTGTAAATCACCCTCTCTTTCATCCACTTCCATAGTCGTTCTATCGGGTTCAAATTGGGGCTGTAGGGAGGTAAAAAATGCAGACAGACCTTCGAGGTTTCCAGATACTGTTTAACTGCCTTATTTCGATAGTACGGTGCATTGTCACAAAATACGTGAATTTTCCGTTTACTCGGATACGCTTCCTCGATTTTTTTGAAAAAACGAATTGTAGATGCCGCGTTTAAGGTCTGATCCTCTTGAATCACGATGTTGTGGCTGACAACATCAATGGCTCCAGAAAGGTTAAGTCTTGCACGTCCCGTGTTTGCTGGGATCTCTTTGCGCACTCCTTTTTTGATCCATCCATAGGCGGGTTGTACATTATGTGTCGGTAAGCGTCTAATCTAGCCATCTTTTTTCCTTTTACAAATCCATGTTAGTTTCTTTTGCATCAAAAACACCAAAGGATGTCTATGATCAGAAGAACACGTCAAGAGAGAGAAGCGTTAGTTAAGCAATGGAGAGCAAGCGGCAAGAAAATGACCGCTTGGTGCAGTGAACAACAAATCCCTATCACCACTTTTTGTGGTTGGGCTTATGCCAGGGCCATTTAACTAAAATGTTTTGACAATTTCGAGCAGAAAAATGTTGCCAAAATTCCCTTTAAATACCCGGCACCGAAAGTTGCTGCTCTCCTTACAGAGGCAAGCCCCCTTTCTGGATCTACAACTGCAGCCATGTTCATAGCCAGACGCCGAAACAATCCCATATTCTCTGCACTATTTCCCCTGTCCGCTAAAACATAATCCTCTTCAAAAATCACATCAGCTACCCAGTGGCATTTGTTTTCTATGCTCCAATGCTGTCGGATCCATTTAGCAAAATCTTTGGCAGATGCTCGACGACTCGAAATATATAGCCGTCTAAATACCTCGTTACCGACAGATCCAACTTTTTGCCTCGTTGATCTTACTTCGATGAGACAGATCAAGTTTTTCCATTTGGAAGCATTTGGCAACCAGTCCAGGTCTTCCACGACCCGTACTTCTCGAATGTCGATTCGACCATGGCCTTTATCTACTTCCTCGTGAAACGAATGTGGAACTTCCTCCCACTCGATTGCATGAGCTTGATCAAAAAAATTCTCCATTTCAGCGCAGAGGGTTGGCTGGTTGCCCTTAACAGCCAGCAAATAATCTGCTTTCGCGTTAATGATTTGTTCTGCTGATTCGGCCACGGTAAAATGTGCATCTCCTGAAATAATTGCGCCCTCTACATTCACTTGCTCCAAAATGATGGGCAACGTGCTCTTTTCAACTGTTTTATCTGGGACCTTTTCTACGGCAAGACATAATCGATCCTCAGCGACGAATAGCTCCACTACGTGTGTGATATGGCCTAGGAAATTGGCACCTTTCATCCTTTTGCCGTCAATTGCCAATAGCTGATCGCGCAATGAACCTGGAATTTTGCTGAACCACTTTTGTAAGTAGTGCTTGAGCGCACTAGGTGATGTTTTCACTAAAAACCACCAGAGAGCCCCATGAGAAGGTGCTGAGAACGATTCGCCTAGCAGAGAGGAAAACCACTCCTCCTGCAGAGAAGCATATTCAGCGATTTCCTCAATAGTATTGCAGCCACAAAAAAAGCCAGAGAGAACGATAAGATTCAGATACCAAACAGGATATAAGACACGTTTTTGATTGCGTCGATAATCAGGGAAATCCGCAAACTCTCCCTTGACAGTTTCTGCGAATACGCAGGCATCAAATTCTCTACTAGCTTCTAGGATTTTTGCATCAATTGGTTTACGTCGTGACATAACTGGTCCTCCAAATTTGAGGATTTATTATGCCATATTAGCATATCTTCTATCAAAAATTTTTAGTTAAATGGCCCTGGGGCTTATGCTAAGAGGTCGCTGAAGGAAAATAAAATGATAGCTCGGAGTGATTTTACAGAGCTAAGGAATGAAGTGCCCACAGCAAAAGTAGTCATTGAGTGGCGGGGATGCAAAATTCATATAGACTGTGAAGCTGCCTCTACGCTTCTAGAAAAATGCCTTCCGATTATTGGGAGGTTTTCATGCTGACCCTACCAGGAAATCCCCGTTTGTTTTTGTGTCAACATCCAGTCAGCATGAGAAAAAGTTTTGAGGGGCTAAGCGCACAAGTAGAGCAGTTATTTCCTGGAGAGCTCTTAACAGGGGCTTTTTTCATTTTCCTGAACCGAAAACAGGATCACATGAAAGTTCTCTATTGGGATACAGATGGGCTAGCGATTTGGTTCAAACGCTTAGAAAAAGGGAGTTTTCCTAAAAAAGAAAACAAACAGGCCAAGATGACACGCAGAGAATTCTTAATGCTTTTGGAGGGCGTCACTCCCAAGCGCTTGCAACCTAGATTTTCTCTATGAAAAATAAGTGGAATTTGGCGCATTTTCTTCTTCTTTTTTGAAGGGTTTTTTGGTATCATTTTCCCTATGACAACAGCACAAACTTCAGATTTAGAACAGCTTAAATGCGCAAATGAGATTCTGCAAGTCACAGTTGCCAGTTTACAAAACACCAACGCTTATTTAACTCAACAGCTTGATTGGTTTAAGCGGCAACTGTTTGGAAAAAAATCAGAGCGGATCCTATCCGATTGCAATGCCGAGCAACTCCTTTTCGAGGGTTTCGAAGCGTTGCTGGAACAAGGTAAGCAGCAGACCCAAGATGTCCCAGCTCATCAACGCCGCAAACCAAAACGGGACGGCCAAGACGCTATTGCCTTAGATCCCAATCTCCCTGTAAAAACAACTATTCTGGATCTTCCTGAAGAGGAGAAAATCTGTAAAGAAACAGGGGCTCCTTTAGTCAAAATTGGCGATGAAGTCACACACAAATTAGCTCATGAACCTGGCAGTTATTACATCAAAGAGATTATCCGTCCTAAATATGCTCATCCAGAAAAGCCAGAAGAGGGAGTTCAGACAGCTGCACTTCCCGAAACTTTGCTTCCTAAATGCCAAGCCGATGATAGCGTTTTAGCCGAGATCATTACTGCAAAATTTGCAGACCACTTGCCCTTGTATCGCATTGCCGAAGGGATGGAGCGTCAAGGGGTCAAAATAAGCCGGAAGCTTCTTTCTCAGTGGGTGATTCGGTGCGGGATGGCGCTCAAACCTCTTTATGAGGTGATGGTGCGTCTGATCCTTGAGAGCAACAATGTGTTCATCGATGAAAGCCCGGTTAAGCTACAGGCTAAAAATCAGTGTGCAATCGCCTATATGTGGGTGATTGTCGGAGGACAGTCGATAAATCCAGCCTATCGGGTCTATGATTTTCGAACCAATCGCTGCCATGATAATGTCTTGGATATTTTACAAAAATATCGAGGCGTGCTTCATTCAGATAAATATGGAGCTTACCAAAAGCTAGCTGAACAAAAAGTCATCACGTGGTGCCCTTGTTGGAGCCATATTCGCAGGAAATTTTTCGATGCCGAGTCTGGGGATCCCGGTTTTCGGGACTGGGTGTTGCGGAAGATCCGGTATCTCTTCATGCTAGAGAAAGTGGCTTGGGCCAGATCTGATGAAGAGCGTTTGCAAATACGACAAGCAAAAGAGGTTCCGATCATCGATGAACTGATCGATAAAATTAAAGGCAGGCTGATCGATGGAAAACTTTTACCCAAGTCAAAATTGCGAGAAGCACTGGGCTATTTTTGCGGTCTGATTCCTTATTTAAAGAACTACACAAAATACGCCTTTGCAAGGCTTGATAATAATGTTGCAGAAAGAGCTGTGAGACCTCTTGCGATTGGAAGAAAGAACTGGCTGTTTTTTGGCAGTGAAGATGGTGGCGAGGCAGGAGCAATTCTTCTGTCTCTTGTTCAAACTTGTCGTGGATTAAAGATCAACCCGCGGGAGTACCTCGAAGATATATTTCGGAGGCTGATGGGACATAGTGTTCAAAAGCTTGAGGAGTTGCTACCAGACCGGTGGCTCCAAGCTAAAACAGCGCTGAAAAAAACAGTTCCTCATTCCTAAAATATCAACCTGTCTAGATTAGACGCTTACATGTGTCGGATGAACACCATCCATGAAACAAATCGTTTCGTCTGCGCCAAGCCCTGACCTAAGTTTTTCGTATCCAGCCAGCCACTCTTGCTGCTGTTCCTTGTTGGCCTTACCGGGTACCACCGCAGGTTTTTTATAGGAAAAGGAATGCCTTTGCAGCCAACTTCTCAAGCCATGGACAGTATAGAAAACTCCAAAGGCTACTTCGACATAAGCTACGATATCTTTGACGTAAAGGTACGTGTGTGTTTGCAGATGAGCCTCGAGTTTCTGAGACTGATCTGCAGAGAGTTTCTCTGCAGATCCCCCGCTCTCGGGCTTTAACTTTTTAGAGGTCTGGTATTCATCAATATGATTACGAACAGCCTCATCGGAGATCAACAGAACCTTCGCGATATCTTTGGGTGACCACCCATCATCGTAGAGGAGGACGGCTTTTATGCGATCACGTATTCGGCCGTCACGTTCTCGTCTATGTTGAAGCTTGAGTTGTTGGCGTTCTGTTTCAGTTAAAAAATTCATGCCAGCGATTATGCAGTCAAGAGGAAATTTTGTGAATCAAAATTTTGATTCACGAGGGGTATATATTTCCGTGACTGAACGCAGAACAACTTGAATTTTATAGGGCTGATAGATGAAAATCTAGAGCCAATTCAAGGAGTTTGGCAATGAGTGATAATAGGACACAGAAAAAACGGTTGGTTTCTGCACATGGATGGTTGATTTGGTCTCTGAGCGCATTGTTCATGTTTTACAAGTATGCTCTTGAGGTCTCCCCCAGCGTCATGACGGCTACCTTGATGGGGACATTCAAGATCGATGGCGCAGCTCTCGGTAACCTAGCGGCTTGCTACTTCTATGCCTATCTGCTTCTCCAAATTCCAGCGGGCTTGTTATTGGACAAAATCGGCCCTAGAAAAGTCACGACAGTGGCTATTTCCCTATGCGCGCTCGGAAGCATTATTTTTGCCAAGGCCGATTCTCTTCTGGTTGCTGGAATTGGGCGTTTTATCACAGGGGCAGGAGCTGCATTTGCCGCTGTCAACTGCTTAAAACTGATCGCTAACTGGTTCTCCCAGAAGCAGTTTGCTTTTATGGCAGGGCTCATGATGTCTGTGGCCATGCTCGGGGCTGTCGGGGGGCAAGCGCCCCTTGCCGCTTTCATCGACGCGATAGAATGGCGGGAGTCGATGGAGTACATTGGGTTTGCAGGCCTTGTTTTGGCGACTTGTTTTTGGCTCTTCGTCCGGGATGTTTCCCCTGAGCATAAGAAAGAGAAAAACATTGCCTCTCCGAGCATCTCTTTGTTCGAGAGCCTCAAGCGAGTGCTGAAAAACAAGCAAGCTTGGTGGCTTTCGGCCTACAGCGGGTTTGCATTTGCACCGGTCATGATCTTTGGGGGTCTCTGGGGGGTTTCTTTCACCTCCGAAGCCTTTCACATCCCGTCCAACATCGCAGCCCAGTCAGTGTCGATGATCTTCATCGGTTTTGCAGTCGGGGCTCCCCTCTTTGGCTACTTCTCCGATTGGCTGGGAAAGAGAGTGATTGTCATGTTCTTTGGAACACTTCTAGGACTCCTAGCGATTTCTGCTGTCATCTACGCTCCCAACCTGACCCGCTCCTCTCTTACTGTTTTGCTTTTTCTCTTTGGTTTTTCCATTAGCAGCTTCCTTTTGTGCTTCACAATGATTCGCGAAATCAGCTTGCCTATTCTGGCCGCAACAGCAATTGGCTTTATGAATGCATTTGACGCCCTCTTTGGAGCTTTCTCCGACCCTCTAACAGGGTGGTTTTTAGATTTGGGTTGGGACGGCAAGTTGTCCAATGGAGCGCGGATATTTTCCGTCTCGGCCTATAAAGCTGCCTTTCTGACCTTGCCCATTTATTTGTGCATCTCCCTCGCTCTACTTTGGAAAGTCAAGGAAACTCATTGCAAACCCTCCCTCCCTTCCCCTCTTCCATGAGCCTTAAGGGGAAGGCGCTCGGTTCCGTCCTTTGCATCCTCCTCTTGGCTTCGTTAGCCGCTGATGAAGAGACACTGGAGTTTGCCACAAAAACGGCTACCCCTTGGTTTACAGGCCCGCTGATTGCCCCATCAGGGGTCGTGGTTCCCGCCGGAAACTTTAGCCTACAGCCCTACCTGATCTTAGGCGCGACGACAGGCAATTATGATTCGCACTGGAGTGCCGTACCGCGGCCTAATTTATACAATGCGATCTTAGAGGTGGAAGCCATCATTGGGTTGGCCTCATGGATAGATATCCAGATCCTTCCTGCGCTATTCTACCAGCTCTGCGAAGCAGAATCCTCAACTGGCTTTGGAGATCTGCCCATCGCCTTTGACTTTCAGATCGTCAGGGCAGATAAATACCGTTGGTTTCCAGGTATAAAATTCGCTGTGACAGAAACTTTTCCAACAGGGAAGTACCAGAAGTTGCAGAAAAGCAAAAGAGGTGTCGATAGCAGTGGACTCGGCTCATTTTCAACAGCTGCCGCCCTCGTATTTTACAAAATTTACCCTTTCATCAAAGGTCACTTTCTGAGCATGACGGCAAGCTTTGAGTACACCTATTGCGCTCCCGTGCATATCCAAGGGGTCAGCGTCTATCGAGGCAACGACCAAACCCGTGGCCAAGTGTATCCCGGAAATATCACCCAGGCAATCATCAGTTTTGAATACTCCCTCACCCAACATTGGGCCCTTGCCATCGACAACCTCTATACCCACACCGATAAAGATCGCTTTAGAGGCAATCGGGGCAATGCCTCCAATCCTGCCGGCAGACCCTCTTCGGAGTCTTTAAGTTTTGCCCCTGGGCTCGAGTACAATTTCAACCAAAATCTGGGGATCATCGGAGGGGTTTGGTTCACGGCAGCAGGAAGGAATTCCCCCAAGTTCTGCAACGGCATCCTTAGTTTCAACTGCTCTTATTGAGCTTTTGCTTTCTTAAAAATACACCGAACAGTTACATGCTAAGACTGGACTTGTATCCATTGGAGGGAGCTGATTTCACCAAATAGAGGCATCCGGATTGAATTGATTTTTAAATGGTCGACTTGAAATGTCACCATTAAAAATCAATTCAATCCAGATGCCTCTAAAGGTGAAGGCGGCACCGAGCAATGGATACAAGTCCAGTAAGAAATCAAGTTATCATTTAAAGAAGAGAACAATGCTAAAAAAATACGCACCCCTTGGATTGTTGATTTTGTCCGCCTGCGGCTCTGATGGCGGGCACTACGAAAACGGCCCTTACTATAACCAATACGACTACGACGACGACGGCTATAGACATCGCCGAGACCACAAAGAAGATCAGTGGCGCGATCATGGAGGTCAAGACGGCCACGGAAAAGACGGCGGCGGTCGAGGAGGAAGAGGAGGGGGAGGCGGACACCGCTGAGAACAGTAGCCAGGCCTTACCTCCAAACTTTTAAGTTTCTGCCCCATCCCCCTTCGAGTAGAGGCAGGGCAAAGTTTAAAAAGGCATCCAGGTCTGTGTAGGTTGCTGTTAGCATGGTCTGCCGCCTCTGAGACAGGGTCTCATTTCCTTTAAATAAAAAGCCCATGAGTTGCTTCATCTTGTTAATTTTTAGCCTCTCTGGGTGATGTTCTGGAATCTGAGCGATATACACCTTGAGATATGCTCTTAGCTGCTCCCATTCAGGTCTGTAGGGGGTTTTGGCAAAATGAGCGCGGATCTCATGAAAAATGAACGGGTTGACAACGCTTCCTCTCCCAATCATCAACGCATCACAAGAGGTCTCTTTCAACATTCTCAACGCGTCTTCAACGGTTAAAATATCCCCATTGCCGACAACGGGAATTTTTAAGATCGATTTTGCCTCAGCAATCAGATCCCACCTCGCAGCAGGTCCATACCCTTCGACTTTGGTCCTGGGGTGCAGCGTGACATACCTGGCACCGCTTTCTTCTGCAGCTTTGAGATTTTCCCTAAAAAGAGAGGTGTCTTCATAGCCAGAGCGCATCTTGATCGCGACAGGGATAGAGACGGCGTCGACAAGGGATTTTGCCACTTGGTACAAGAGCTCTGGATCTTTGAGAAGACTCGACCCAGCGCCTCGCCCTGTCACTGTATGCGATGGACATCCACAGTTGAGATCAATCCGGGGGGCTCCTCTCTTCTGTACCTCCTTGGCCATTGCAGCCATCAGCTCGGTATCTGAACCCATCAACTGAGCAGCCAAGGGAATAGGGAGCATTTCCTCTGCCTGATAAGCACAAGCTAAGCTCTGAACGTGAGCATTACTTGGAACCCTCAGAAAGTCAGTGACAGCCTCATCAAACCCGCCGACAAAGGCCATTGCACGCCGAAAGCAGCGATCGCCGACGCCTTCCATAGGCGCTAAAAGAAGGTAAGGGCATCCGTGAGTATCTTTTGGAAGGAGCGTATTAAGCATCTTGGGTAAATTTATCAGGACTAAACTTGTATCCATTGCTCTAAGGCCGGCTTTCACACCTAGAGGCGAAAGCCGGCCTTAGAGCAATGGATACAAGTCCAGTCAGGAGCAAGATCTTACCTCAACCTTAAACTAATTTTCAACAAACTCTTTCATGTTAAATTATTTTTAAAGTTAGAATTAAATGAGAGATTTTGATAGAATAATCAAATATATAAAAATCAGATAAATGGATGTGTTTATGATTCACTTAAATGCAGTTAGTCTTGAAAATTTTTCAAAAGAATTAATTGAAATAGAGGAAAAAGCTCTAGACAAAAACGGGGATCTAAACACCCTCGTTCAAAAGTATCAACATCTTGTCCTAAAGGTGAGCCCTTTTATTATCGATGAGGATAAAGAGATCACAACCCTTGATGCATTGATCGGGCGCATCGCCGAGGTTAAATTGAAGGTCGCACTCTTTGAGCGTTTGGATGGAGATCTTTGGAAAAGCGTGCCTAATGAGATTTTCTTTAAGGTTCTATCCTTCATCGAATTGGACGATATCGTCCCTTGTATGAGAGTCGGTAAGAGGTGGCTTAAAATCCTTCAAATTGAGTGCGTTTTGAAATCCATCTGCCCAGATCTGATTGAAATTCTTCAAAAAGATGAAGGGATGCCCATAGGACAGGCGATCGGCGTGTTGAAAGGGGTGGATCTGGGAAAATTTTTTCATAAACTGCGGACAAATGAGCGCATCACAATGGAGGCTTTGCCCTCAGAAGAAAGCCCTTCCGTTGAGCAGATCCGCTCTTGTCTGAAAAAAAATGCGCATAAACTGCTCGATCTGAATTCGATTAGTTTATGTGACCTTGGCTTATATAAGATTCCGGCTGAATTGGAAATGCTAAAAGCTTTAGAGACCCTCGGCCTTAGTAACAACAAAATTAAAAAAATGGAAAATTTAAATCTGCCAAATTTGAAAAAACTTTATTTGACCGGTAACCAGATCGAATGCATCGAAGGATTGGGCAAATGCCGCAAGTTAAAGTTCCTCCATCTTAGAGACAATCAAATCCCCACTCTTAACGGGCTGCAGGAATGTCGAAGTTTACAACACATCGACCTGACAAATAATAAGATAGACTCTAAATCCCGTGAGGTGGAGCAGTTTATAGAAAAGGCTGTGGAAGCCCTTCCTGGCGGAGAGCTTTTTTCACTTTGGACTGAACGCGATTAGACCAATGACCTGGAGGATGTAGACTTATAGGCTCCATTGCGCAAAGGCTTTAGCGTAATAGGTGATGATGAAGTCCGCTCCAGCTCTTCTAATCCCTTTGAGGATCTCCAGGACTGCTTTTTTTTCATCTAGCCACCCCCTCTGAGCTGCTGCCTTGATCATAGCAAACTCCCCACTTGTGTGGTATGCCCCTAAAGGGATATGGGGGTGGGCTTGCTTGATGCGGTAAATCACATCGAGGTAAGCGTGGGCAGGCTTAACCATCAGCATGTCTGCCCCTTCTAGGACGTCGAGATCTGCCTCGCGGATCGCTTCAGCTCCATTTGCAGTATCCATTTGATAGGTGCTTCTATCTCCAAAACGGGGTGCTCCTTCTGCAGCTTCCCGAAAAGGGCCGTAGAGGCAGGAGTTGTACTTGACAGAGTAGCCCAAAAGCGGGATGTCTTCAAAACCTGCGCTGTCCAACCCCGAGCGGATCGCATGGATCGCTCCATCCATCATCCCGCTTGGAGCAACAAGATCTGCTCCTGCCCGCACGTGGCAAAGCGCCTGTTTGACAAGAAGCTCAAGGGTTTTGTCATTGTCGATCACCCGCTTGCCCAGATGTTCTCTGAAAATCCCGCAATGGCCATCCTCTGTGTATTCGCATAGGCAAATATCGGAAATGATAAGCATCTCAGGGGCACTTCTTCGAATTAATCGAATCGCCTGTTGCACAATGCCCTGTTCATCGAAAGCATCTGAGCCCACAGGATCCTTGTGAGGAGGGATGCCAAACACAATGACCGCCCCAATAGCCACTTTGAGCAGCTCTTCGATTTCCTCAGGGAGTTTGGGAAGGGGGATCTGATAGATTCCCGGCATTGCCGCAACGGGTTGTTTTTCCCCTTCTCTTCCCTTGACAAACAGCGGGAAAATCAGATCCTTCACATGCACATCAGTCTCACTGACCAAACCCCTCAAGACAGGATGCTGCCTTAAACGCCGCAAGCGCAAAGCTGGAAATGCTGCTTTCATAAATGAACCGACAAAGTTTCGCAAATTGACATTACACGGATCTCCAGATAAGATCTTGGATCTTATGACATTACTCTTAAACTGCCAACTTTTAAGTAAATCTTTTGGAAACCGGACTCTTTTCGAGAATCTTTCCTTCAGCATTTTCTCCAACGACCGCATTGGACTCATCGGCCCCAACGGCTCTGGGAAGTCGACGCTTCTAAAAATCTTATCCGGCATAGAGAAGGAAAACTCGGGAACGCTATCTAGAAAAAAGGGCTTAAAAGTAGCCTATGTCCCCCAAATCTGCGAATTTCCCGATCAAACCCCCGAGGCCATCCTTCTTGGATCTTTTGCAAAGGAAGAAGAAAAACCCCTCTATGAGAAAGAACTCCTCGCCCAGACTTGGCTGAGCAAACTGGGATTTACAGGCAAGGACCCTTCGGCAATGCGCCTTTCAGGAGGGTGGAAGAAGCGGCTGCAACTGGCTAAAGAATTGATGCGATCTCCCGACCTTTTACTCTTAGATGAGCCAACAAACCACCTGGACATCGAGGGGATCTTATTTCTGGAAAAGTTTTTGCTAAAAGAGGCTCCCTCTTACCTTTTGGTGAGCCACGACCGCTATTTTTTAGAAAATCTGGTCAATTGCACAATCGAAATGAACCCCATCTACCCGGGTGGACTTTTTAGCACCCGGGGCGCCTACAGCGAGTTCCTCAAGCACAAAGAAGCGTTTATTCAAGGACAAATCGAGCAAGAGCGATCCATGGCCTCTAAAGCTAGAAAAGAAGTCGATTGGCTGAGCCGATCCCCTCAAGCCCGCACTTCAAAGTCGAAATCTCGCGTGGAAGACGCCCATGAGCTGCTCAAGGACCTTTCTGAGATCAAAGGCAGGAACCGGCAAAAAAGAGCTGGAATCGACTTTTGCGCAAGCGAGCGGGAGACTAAAAAACTGCTCGTTGCAAAAAACCTATCCAAAGAGATCAATGGGCGCACTCTTTTTAAAAACCTCGAGTTCACCCTGACACCTGGAACCAGGATCGGTCTGATGGGCCCTAATGGATCTGGGAAAACCACCTTGCTCAGGATCATTGCAGGGGAGATGTCGCCAGATCTAGGCACAGTTAAAAAAGCAGATCGCCTTCAAATTGTCTATTTTGATCAACACCGCATGCTTCTGCCCAACCACATCACACTGCGAGAAGCGCTGTCTCCCAATGGAGATTTTGTGACGTTCCGCGGGCAGAAAATCCATGTGAATGGGTGGTGCAAAAGGTTTCTATTCTCCCCCGACATTCTCGATATGCCCCTCGATAAGCTCTCTGGAGGGGAAAAAGCGCGCATTGCCATCGCCCACCTCATGTTGCAGCCAGCAGACCTTCTGCTGCTGGATGAACCCACCAATGATCTAGACATTCCCACGCTAGAAACCCTCGAGGAGAGCCTCCTGGATTTTTCAGGCGCTGTCGTCCTCATCACACACGATCGCTGCATGCTCGATCGAGTCTGCAACAGCCTTCTTGGATTAGGAGATCCTGAAAACAACCTCTTATTTCCCGATTTTTCCCAATGGAAAGCTTCCCTAAAAACCGCTTTGCCCAAAGAAAAGGCCAAAGAGAAAAAGACCCCCTTCAAAAGCAAAATCTCCTACATGGAAAAGAAGGAATACGAACAAATCGAGGGAAAGATTTCTGAGCTAGAGGAGCACGTCAAAAAGCTTCACCACAGCTTAGAGTCTAAAGAAGTTGCCGAAAATGCACAAAGCCTTCAAGAGATCTGCTCTCAAATCAGTCTTGCGGAAAACCAGATCGAGCAGCTCTACTTGCGCTGGGAAGAGCTGGAGAAAAAAATGCGAGAGTAAACACTCAAGGCAGCTAGCTGCCTTGAGTGTTGAGAATGTCAGGACTTGATGTGCTTACTCAAACAGCTAGCCAGCTTGAGCATATCGATAGACTTTTTACCGATCACCTCAGATAGCTTTTTATCTGGATTAATCATTCTTCTATTCTTAGTGTCTTGGCACTTGTGGGCTTTAATGTACACCCAGAGTTTTTTAACAACCTGGGGACGCGTGAGCGATTTTTCTCCAACAATTGCCTGAAGCTCTGGAGATAGCTGATAGGTTTTCTGGAGCAACCCAGATTTCTTACTTCCCCCAGCTGCTTTCTTTTTAGCTGCTGGTTTTTTTCTAGCGGTGACTTTCTTCTTGGCCATAAAACTACCCTTTTTAATGTGAGGATTTCGAAAACTGCCCACCGACAATCTTCTTCTCTTCTGATTTAGAGATGTAAGAGATTTTAAGAATTCACGCAAGATTTTTTTCACTTTGAAAAAAATAGAGCCACTTGACGATGTAACAAAGCGTCTATAGCCAAACAGCCTCCAAAGTTTGACGCCGGCTAGCGTCAAACTTTGGAGGCTGTTTGGGTATAGACACAATTAATCCTATCCGGCATATGTAAGTTTAGCCAAACCTATCCCAGTCAAACTTGATAGCCAAAAAACCAAATTTCCTGGCTATTGGGGCATACTTAAAATCAAGGGATAGCTTCTGTGAAAAACAACAATGGGTAAAACATGAAACGTTTAAGAGTGGTAGGAGTAGTCCTTCTGATCGCAGGCATTGGATGCATTTTCGCCTCCAATTATATCACTTCGCAAGTGAACGCAGGGAAAATCAAAGTCGCAGAAGGAGAGAAGTCTGTGAGCCAAGGGCAACAGCTTTTTTCCTTTAACCCAGTCGCAAAACAAGTCGGCCAGGGGCTCACGCAACCTGCAGAAAAAAAAATTCAAGAGGGAAAGCACCAGATCTCAAAATACGAAGCTCTTGCGGATACTCTCACCGTCGCTGGGATTGTCGGGAGCATTGCCGGTGCAGGCTTGCTGCTGTTGAGTTTTTTTCAAAAAGGAAGGAAACCTCGTTAATAGACATCTTGGGCAACCTCATTTTCTTGATAAATTTGCGCTTCTTGGTCCATTCCTCACAAAACTTTTTCTCCATGTGTTTACACATGGCGAAAAAGTTTTGTAAGGAATGGACAGAAAAATCACCAAATCTTTCAAACAAAGCAGGTTACGCAAGATGTCTAATATCCACACCCCTATGATCCCACTTTCTGTGCTCCTGCTCACCATAGGTTCGTTGGATGCATCGACAATCGGTGAAAATGCCCCTTCTTGCGAAAGCTCTCCGAGCGTCTACTGCACTTCAAGCCTTTCTCAGAACATCGAACAGACTTTGCGCAAAGTCTCAGAGGGACTAGCTTACTTAAGTGCGGCGACGCTGTTCAGGTCGGCAGCTGTGCTGACCCAGGTCGGGGGGAAGCTTTGCGCGATCTTTCTACCCACCTGCAGCTTCGGCCGAGAGTGCCAGCTTTTAAGCCACGTTTGCAACCGGCTATCGGAACGCTTCTTTAGTCAAATGTTCCAAGGGATGCTCTCTTCTACATTTTTAAACGGCACCCCTTTTTCTCAATCTTCCTGGTATTTTAATCAGGCCCTTCTCTCCCAAATCCCAGCTTTTGCTCAAGAGGATAAAGAACTGCTCTCTTTTCTGCAGGAGCGGTGGCTTGCCAAATCCACGGGTTGCTATCCCCTTTTGATCGATTGGATTTATCCCTGCTTTGGGGTCCTGGTCCAGGTGCATCCCAAAACGACCAACTCTTACGCAAGGGACCCTTGGAACAAGTGCTCTCAAACCTACTCTGACAAAGTGGAGCATTGGAAAAAATTGCTGCCGCACCCCCATCATTTTCCCTTGGTCTTGACACGCCCTAGCGCTGTTGTAGATTATCTCCCCTCTTATCTCGAGGTTTCTCAAGAGGAGTTGATGGCAACCACTATCGACAGGCTCCTTTGCAAAATGAAAACTGCCCCATCCAAGGTCATTTTGGATTTGACCCCGCTCTTTGAAGAAAAAGACACCTTTCCAAAGGTTTGGCAGTCTTTTGAGGCCAATCTATCTAAAAGCTGCAAAGAGCACTCGATCCCTATCGATCACATCTTATGCATTCAAAGACTGCAGCAGAAACAGATCGGGGGGATTCGCCTACTCCCCTTGCAGTCTGTGCCTGAAGAAGAGGTCGCACAACAGCACCAATTTCTTTTAAAGTGGATTTCCAAATGCGGGCTGTCTGCCAATAGAATAGAGCTAGATCGCTGGGGTTCTCCCAGCACATTAGCCAATGCCGCCTTCGAAAAGGCCTTCCTTCCCTCAAAAAAAGAGCTCTTTGCCAGCATTGCTTATATCACAAGCTTTGGAGAGCATTGGCACTCCGACCACCCCCAAAAGGCTCTTATGGTTAAAGGAACTCTCCACGCCATCGAGGGATTGTTTTCCCACGTTTCAGAACAGAGGTGGGAAGAGGTCCTTTCCAACCCAACCCAGGCCAATGTTGTACAGCTATCTTGTTTAACCATTCAAAGACATTTTGAGCAGATGATGGAGGAAAAAGAAGAGACCCTATTTTACGATACCGTGGCCCACCTAGAACAAGTTCACGCCCACCTGACCGCTCTGCTCGAGATCCTCTCCCCTTTTACCTTCTGGGATTTTTCCCTTATCTATAAAAATTTGCTCACCTGCGTGCCAGAGGATCTCAAACCCCTTGCCGCCTACGGCATCCATTCCTCTGGAATGACAAGTCTAGCCGGAATTTTTAAAACTCTCGAAAAAGCGATAGAAAAAACTCCCCGGGTTCTTTACGGAGAGAACACCTACTTTGAAATCATTCATTTGGCCGAAATGATTTCCAATGCCACCCCCATTGACCAAGCGACCCCAAGCGATTGGAAAGAGGCGGATCTGATCCTAGCCCAATTTTACCCCGTATTGAAAAGGATCGATTTTGAAGTGACGGGATATCAAGTGGAAAATATCGCACAGACTCTGCGCACCGCCTTAAGCGCAAGAAACGGACAGCCTCTCACCCTTGCCTTAGATTGCACCCTCGATTTGATCAACTCCAGTCGAACAGAGCAGCTGCTAGAGGAATTTAAAAAACCTATCCAGGAAGGCAAACTCAACATCGTTTGCTACCGCAGCGGGCTTAAGTTCGATCTGTTTGGCATGGACAACTACTGCAGCGCACCGATCTACACGCTGCATAACGCAGATCCTAAATGGGCAGCGTTTGATAAGCTTCTGAATGATCCCGCATTGCAAACAGACCCTTTAAGCATCAATTGGGCAAGCTTAGCTTACAAGTGCGCAGCTAATGAATTAGAGCTTTATCAAAAACAGGTTTTCGATAACACGCGCGCATTTTTAAACAGAATCCCCCCGAGAATGCTTCAAAACAACACCAGTTATCGGGTGATCCCCGTCGACAAAGAGGCAAAGGCCGTGTTTGTCGATATCAAGATCTTCGGCACCTGGCATGAGCTGCGCGCCTCAGCCCTTGGAGGATTTCTCACCTTAAAACTCATCGAGGAAGGACACCCAGTGTTTTATCGGCCAAGTCTTGGCTTCTACCATCCCAATTTTAGTATCCTCTATAGCGAAAAATGCTCGACAATCCGACTGACATTAGGCCTTGATCCCAGCCAAGTCGAAGTACTAGCCAAGTGCTTTGAAACCATCGATGGAATCGAAAGCGGGCTTTGAGGTGTAAGGGGTATAGCGTCGAGATCGAACGAAATTTGCATAAGTTATTGACATGCAAAATTTTGCATCATTTTAATAAATATAAACTACTTAAAAAAACAGTTTTATTTAAATCTTATTATTTAATATAATAAAATAAGTAAAGGCTTATTAATTATATAAAAAAAGAGGTCAAAATGTTTAACTCATTGATTAACAAGATTACTCATAAATTTTCATCGTTTTCAGACGAAGGTCTGCAAAAGACCGAAAATAAAAAAACACAAAACAAAAATCATATAATTAAATCAGATAGATTAAATGAAGTAATTAAAAAAAAGAAAACAGCGAAGAAATAGAAAAACCAGTTTGTTTTTTAAATAAATATAATAACGATAAAGGTTTTGAAAATAATGAAGTGTTAAACTCGTTAAATGAACAGGCCGATGAAATCAATAAACTTTTTAAAGAAGAAACTTCAACTGGAGTTGAAAATGTAGAAAATATAAAAACTAATGAAAATCTCCAACAATTGGGCGAAAAAGAAGAAACTGTCAACAATAACGTTGGTCATTTCGACAAGCAAGCAATGACTCCCACTAGATTTTTATTAAAAACAGTTGATGATATTACAGAAAGCAATTTAAATGTTACACAATTGATTAATGAAAAAAAACAACAAGAGCAAAAAAGAATTGAATTGGAAAATAAACTGGAAGAGATAGGAAATGAAAACCAAAAAGTAGTACACATGTTCAAAGCAGGAAACACTGAAGTTTTTTTGCCTATAGACAAGCAAACTAACTAGTTCAGAAGCTCACCTCGTAGTCTTGGATGATCAGCTCTGCGAGGTTTTCTAGGGCCATGTTTTCAATGTTGAGCCAACGAAAAGTGGGCTCCTTGCGAAACCATGTAAATTGCCGCTTGGCATAACGGCGCGATGCCATCTTGAAGGTCTGAATGAAGCGGTCCCAATCCTCTTGTGTCTGCAAAGAGCTCAGGTACTCAAGGCACTGCTTATAGCCAATGGCTTGGGATGCGGTGCTATTGTTGCTCAAGCCTTCATTTTTTAATTTTTTCACTTCTTCAACAAGGCCGTCTGAGACCATTTTATCACAGCGCATCTCAATGAGCGGATAGAGCGCCTCCTTAGGGATGTGAAGGAACCAGCAGCGAAAATCGTAGGTGTCCCTATTTTCTGAAGACACTTTAGGCAGCTGAGAGACTCTGTTACGCGTTAAAGAGATGATCTCCAAAGCTCGGATCACCTTATGGCGATCATTTTGAGTAATCGAGGCGGCATAGTCGGGATCGAGTTCTTTGAGTTTGTCATAGAGGATCTGCACCCCCTTTGATTCCATTTCCCCTTCAAGCATTTTTCTTAGCTTAGGCTCTGACGGCGGACCACTCGGTGGGCCGTAAATCAATGAATGGATATAAAAGCCTGTGCCCCCGACGACAATCGGCACAGCTCCCTTATCGAGCACTTCTTTGATCGCTTGGGTCGACTCTTGATAATACTCTACAACGTTAAAGGGTTCATCCAGATCCCTGCTATCGATCAGGTGATGGGCAACAGCTCGGCGGTCGTCAAGACTGGGTTTGGCGGTGCCGATATCCATGCCGCGGTAGACTTGCATCGAATCTGCGGAAATGATCTCCCCACCGACCGCCTTTGCAATCACAAGAGCTAACTTGCTTTTTCCAACGGCTGTCGGACCTGCCAGGACAATCACTTTCTTCTTTTGAGAACGAGGGGGATTTTTTTGTTTTTGAGGCAGAGTAAAACGGGAGGAGAGGTTCCGCAGCTTTTGATCTTCAAATGTCAGACCCGACCCCATCAATACCTCTTTGATGACCTCGCCAAAAGACTTCTTAGTGAACAAGCTCTAGACGCACCCGGCGACCAAAACGCGCGCCGACTGTCATTGCAATCGTCCGGAGGGATTTAATCGTTCTACCCTGCTTCCCAACGACTTTGGCAACATCTTCGGCAGAAACCTTGACCTCGACAACAGTCCCCTGCTGCCCATCAAAGATCTGGACCTCAACGGCATCGGGCTTATCGACGAGGTTTTTAATCAAATACGCAATAAAATCTTTCATAACTCTCTATTAGGTTGCACGTTAAACTCCCTTAAGTCAATGGTAGGAATTTAGCACTTAGGAAGAATTTGAGTCTAGCTGGATTTTATACCCAAACAACCTCAAAATGCGGTTTTTGGTCAGCGTCAAAGCCCCTTGGGTTCGACGCTGACCAAAAACCGCATTTTGAGGTTGTTTGGGTATAGCCTTTGGGAGGCATCCCTGAGCAATAGCTAAAGTCCAGTCTAGTGGTCCTTATAACTTTCAATGAAGGCCAGCTGTCCGATGCGAAAGTCGAGGATTTTTTCTTTGAGGCGCAAACGGGTTTTCCCATTTTCCATCTGGGCGATCTTCTTACTCTCTTCTTCTAAGATCTGCTCGCGGAGTTTGAGGTAGTTGCCGAGGTCCTGGGCGTAATCCTTTGTGCTCAGGCGCAGAATGTAGGGGATGTGGACTTGGGACTCTGTTCCTTTGATATTTTGAAAGAGCACATCTTCAGCAATGACGACAATCTCGCGCTTTCCATAGCTTTCTGCAAAGGCGTTGGAGATATCGATCCTTTTGACAAAGCTCAAACCCATCATTTTAGGGTCTGTGAAGATAGCAAGAAGGTCCAGTGCTAAGGAGGCATACCGGCCTTCGATCGGCTTTTCCCAAGTCGGCTGAGGCCGGTCTGGGTCTGGCGGCGCTGTGCCAAAAGGGGCAAGGCCTAAATAGATTGCCGGTAGGTTTTTAGGAGTGAAAAAGGGGGCAAAAGGGATCAGGCGACCCTCTTTATCAATGGCTACATTTTTATAATCTTCTAAAAAGGCAATCGGCTGACGGACTGTGTAGTCGACGTAAAGGGTTCCAGGATCGATCACTTTGATGTCGGCTTTTGCAATCAAAGGAGATCGTTGCAGGCGCTCCTTGGCTCTTTGCTGATTCAATCGCTTGGCGTGATAGGGGCAATCCACGCTAGCCCCTAACAACTCTGCCAAATACTCTGTCTTCAACGCTTCTTTCTGAGGGCCTGTCTGCAGGATCGAGGTCAGAGCGTACTTAGGATCGCTGGCGATGCGCTGCTGCCTCTCAAGGTAGCTCTTCATCGCAGCATAGCCTCCCCCTGTAAAAACCAGTGTCGAGGCGATGAGATAAGCCAAGGCATGCGTGAGGGGAAGCTGCTTGGGAGCTTTTACATTAGACATCTTGGGTAACCTCATTTTCTTGATAAATGTGCGCTTTTTTGTCCATTCCTTACAAAGCTTTTTCTCCATGTGTGTACACATGGAGAAAAAGCTTTGTAAGGAATGGACAAAAAATCATCAAATTTTTCAAACAAAGCAGGCTACGCAAGCTGGACTTTAGCCATTGGAGGGAGCTGATTTCACCAAATAGAGGCATCCGGATTGCATTGATTTTTAAATGGTCGACTTGAAATGTCACCATTTAAAAATCAATGCAATCCGGATGCCTCTAAAGGTGAAGGCAGCACCGAGCAATGGCTAAAGTCCAGGCAAGATGTCCATTTTTCATCGCAACAATTCCATCACCTCAGGCCCGACTTGGGTAATATCTCCCGCGCCCATGGTCACAAGGACATCTTCTTTCTGCAAATGGTTTGCTAAAAATTGCGATAGCTTCTCCCTGGGGACGTACTCTACCGGAAATCCCGCGCTCTTTTTAACCGTTGTGGCAAATGCCTCGCCTGTAATCCCGGAGATGTGCATTTCACCTGCTGAGTAAATATCGGTCAAAATCAGCTCGTCTGCCGGTGTAAACGCGGGGGCAAACTCGTGGAGGCAATCCAGCGTGCGGCTATAGCGGTGGGGCTGGAAGGCGACAACTAACCTGCGGGGAAATACAGCGTGTTTGATCGCGCGGAGAGTCGCAAAAATTTCTGTAGGGTGGTGCCCGTAGTCATCGAAGATGCAAATCCCTCTGCTTTCCCCTTTGAATTCCGAGCGCCTATTGACGCCTTGAAATTTGGAAAACGCTTTTCTAATGCTCTCCTCCGGAATGCCGATTTTGATCCCCAACCCAAAAACAGCAGCGGCATTGAGCACATTGTGTCCGCCGATGAGCGGCACCTGAATCCCTGAGTACTCTATTCCCTCAAAGCAAATGTCAAAAGTACTCTTCCACCCCTCTTGGAGATAGCTTTTAATATACAAATCATTGCCCTCCTCAAAACCATAGCTCAACCCTTTGAGGTTCATCGAACCCAAAATGTCGTCATCGCCGCACCACAGCAGGTGCTCTTGCGACTTGACAGAGTGGATAAACCGCTTGAAACCTCCGATCAGGTGCTCTAAGGTTTTCCAATAATCTAGGTGATCGTGATCGATGTTGGTGATGATAGCGCCAAAGGGGGAGTATTTGAGAAAAGAACCATCGCTTTCATCGGCCTCTGCGACAAAATAATCTCCCTTGCCATAGCCTCCATTGGAGTTGAGACTCCCAATCGTCCCACCGACAGCATAAGCTGGGTCTAGCCCTGCGCAAACAAGGAGGTGAGCCAGCAGGCAGGAAGTGGTTGTTTTGCCATGGGTGCCGGCCACAAGAAGCGGGCGGTAGGTTTGCATCAACTCTCTGAGCAGCTCAGAGCGGTGCAAAAAAGGGACGTTGTGGCTCCTTGCCTGCTCTAGCTCGGGATTTTCTTGTGCAATTGCCGTGCTGTAAACCACAGCGCAAGGACGTTGAATATGGGAGGAGCAATGGCCGATAAAAATCTTAGCTCCCCTCTGTTCTAACTGCTCTGTCGTAGCGGAGGCAGCCATGTCGCTGCCTGTGACCTCCATCCCTTTTTGCAGAAGAATGGTGGCAAGAGCGCTCATGCCGATGCCGCCGATGCCGACAAAATGGTAATTTTCACTCATAACTTCTCCAAAATCTGATGGATGAGAAAACTCAAGTCGCCTTTTTTTTGGCCTGCTTTAAATCGAGCTATTGCGTTTGCCAGCCCCTGCCTTAGCTCAGAGAGATCGCTCATCAAGGGTTGAACAGCTGCCAAAAGAGTTTGAGGGGTAAGATCCCTCTCGAGGGTCAAAATGGCTCCTCCCACTTGTGTCTGCAGAAATAGGGCGTTTTGCAGCTGGTGCTGTTCTGCGGCCTTAGGGTAGGGAACTAGAATGCCGGGAACCTCATAATGGAGCAATTCAGAAATCGTCATCGCCCCCGATCGACAAACCGCCACATCTGCCGCTTGCCAAAGTAAAGGCATACAAGTCTCAAACTTCTTGACATAACAAGGCACCCCAAGGCGGTGGCAAAGGGAGGATACTTCTACAACCACTAGCTCATGTCCTGTCAGGTGAATCAGCTGAAAAGGCAGTCGCTGCTCCTTTAACAAGGGGAGCAATCCGCAAAGGGCTCTATTGATCGCCTGAGACCCTTGGGAGCCTCCAAACACAAGGAGTGTGGGCAGATCAGGATCTAGACCCATCTGCAACCGGGCCTCCTCCTTTGATAGGGCAGGGTCCGCCTTTCTCGAGGTGGGGATGTCTACCTCGACAACGTTGCCGCAAAGGCGCTCTTTTGCTTGCGAAAAATAGACCCCTGTCAGACGAGCTCTTTTTGCAAATAGGCGAATGACCCTGCCTGGCATGGCGTTGGACTCAAAAAGAACCAGTGGAATCCTTTTGAGATAAGCTGCGCAAAGGAGGGGAAATGTATGAAAACTACCAAAACCCACCACCAAAACAGGCTTTTCTTTAGAGAGCAGTCGACAGCTCTGCCCGATCCCTTTGAGCAGGACGAAAATCGATTTAAACGTCTTAAACGCACTGCCGCAAAAAGGGGTCATGCTAACGATATCAAAAAAAGGAAACTTCCTGTCAAAGTAGCGGTTCTCTCTTAAAAGAGCTGCTGCAAAAAAAGGTTGAATAGCGGCATCTTGGCCGACGAGCTTTTCTGCAAGCGCTTGTGCAGGGAAAAGATGCCCTCCTGTCCCGCCTGCTGCAAAGAGCACTTTTTTAATCGTGTTGGGCATCGTGCTTCTCCGATTGCTTTGCCACATTGAGCACAGCGCAAAGGGCTAGGATGTTGGCCAAAAGAGAAGAGCCTCCCTGGCTAAAAAAAGGGAGATTGGTCCCTTTGCTAGGAAGGAGTCCTGAAACCACCCCCAAATTCAAAAAGGCCTGAAAACAAATTAAAAAGGTAAATAGCGCAGCGACATAAAACCCCCCTTCATCTTTTGCCCTTAAGGCAATCGAAAACCCGCAAAACCCGATGCACATGTAGAGCAAAATCAAGCAAGTGATCCCGATAAATCCCGTCTCTTCGGCAAAAATAGCGGCGATGTAGTCGCTGCGGGCCTCGGGAAGATATTCGAGTTTTTGCAAACTCTCCCCAAGTCCTGTTCCAAAGAGCTTGCCAGAACCAGCTGCGATCTTTGCTTGATAGGGCTGAAGCCCTTTGCCCTTAAGATCAAATTCGGGATCCAAATAGACTTTAATCCTATCGGAAACATGGTGCATTTGGGAAGCGGCGATCACACCACAGGCTAAAAGCACTCCGGTAGGCAAGGCCCAGTAGAGAACTTTTTGACGGGAGAGGATAAACAAGATGATAAAAGCAGAGAAGATGATCGCCACCGTCCCGTTATCTGGCTCAATGAATATCAGACCAACCGGGATGCAGAGTTTGCCTAGCAGCTTAATGAACGCTTGCAACTCTAAAGGCTCTGGGCGGCTCAAGAGGATCTGGATAAAGTAAAGAGGGACTAAAAACTTGACAAACTCCGATGGTTGAAACGAATTGCCAAACACGTTGATCCAACGGTGAGCTCCATTGATCTGCAAACCGACCCCCGGCAAAAAAACCAGCACGAGCAAGACTGTTGCCCCAAAAAGTAAAGACCCGCTCAATTTGATGAGGTTGTGGTAGCCGATGAACCAGACTGCCATAGCGCCAACGCCCCCGACAAGAGCGTATAAGAGCTGCTTGATCAAAGCGTAATGGGTGCTTCTGTCGGAAAACCGATCGAGCACCTCAGCAGAGGAGGTATTGAAAACCATGATTAGCCCCAAAGCAAACAGAAAAACGACGCAGATCAAAAGAAGAAAGGCATATCTATTCATAAAAATTTATTGAATTCGCAACTTATCTCCAGGTTTCAGCCGATGGGCCTGATCTTGGGTCATCTGGTTTAACTTAAGCAGATCTTCGAGCTTCATGTGGTTTTTAGCGGCAATACTCCAAGGGCTGTCCCCTTTTTTAACTAAGTAATACCGAGGCTCTGCCGCGTTCGGCTCTCTTACAAGGGCAACTGTTGGGCTTTTTGCCTTATGCGGGATCTTCAACACCTGGCCAATGCGCAAGTGACTATTTGTCAATCCATTAACCTTCATGATTTCGGCAACCGTGCTCTGATGGTGGCGAGCGATCTTTTCAAGGACATCCCCCTTTTTCACTTTAACCTCTGTAAAATCAGCATTGGCACTTTCGTAAAGAGCCGGGACAGCAGGTATTTGTTTGGGAGCTACTTGCACAGCAGGGGTGGGGATGGGTCTGGCCTCTGCCACGACTTTAAGATCGTCGACAAAAGGAGAAGGGGTGGGGGCAGAAACCAAAGGCTGCTCTAAGACAGGGGTTGCTTTTTGGGCAAACTGATGCAAAGCCACATCAACCTCATCTCCTGCCACCACCTGAGCTTGACTTTTGGAGGCAACCTCTACAGAGGGAACACCGGAATGGGTCGGGGCTAAGACAAACTCAGAATCCGGCGACTTTTTAAGCGCACTTGCAAAAAGCACAATCAATAGCCCGACATTGATCAACACAGCAACGATAATGGTGTCTCTTCGGCTCACGAGGGCCTCCTAAATGATAATTATAATAAATCAACGCAGCGCCTAAATGCCTCTCCGCGCTGCTCATAATCTCTAAACATATCAAAACTTGCACATCCCGGCGATAACAACACATAATCGCCGCGCTGAGCAATGGCTGCCGCAAGAAGGACGGCCGATGCTAGGGAGTTTTCTTTTTGAACCGAAAAAAAAGGGCTGAGCTCTTCCTCTATTTTTCCCGCTGCTTCTCCAATGGCGATGATCTGCTTGACCTTGCCGAGAAAAGGAGCCTTCCACAGCAGGTAAGATCCCCCTTTGTCCACACCTCCAGCAATCAGGATCACAGGACCACGCATCACCTCTACCGCCTGGACCACGGCATCCAGATTTGTCCCCTTGCTATCGTTGTAGAAAAAAACGCCCTGCCGGTGTCTGACAAAGGCAATCCTGTGAGGCGGTTTTTCAAAGCTCAAAAGCCCGCTGCAAAAGCTCTGCCAATCCACCCCGCAGCTCTGGCAAAGAACCCAAGCGGCCAAAGTATTTTCAATATCATGTCTGCCTATTTTTCTATAGTTCATCACTAGCAGGCAATCTAGCCTTTTTCTAGCAGGAGGATCCTTTTCTAACATCTGATAGCTGCCTGGCTTCAGCAAATGGCCATACTCCCTTTCCACTTGGCTTTGCACATAAAGGCAACCCTCCCTTTTCATCAGATCTTGTAAATGGCACTTGACCTGAGCATACTCTTCCATGCTCCGATATCTATCGAGGTGATCGGGTGTGATATTTAAGATGACGCCAGCATCGAATGCTTTTGTCTTCATCGTTTCCAATTGATACGAGCTGATCTCAACGACGTAAGTCTCTTGCTGGCAAGGAGAAATCAATTCGCTGCAAAGAGGAGATCCGACATTGCCGACAGCTTTGGCTTGAATGCCCGATTTTTTTAAGATGTGCTCCACAAGAAGGGTCACTGTCGTTTTTCCATTGGTCCCTGTCACTGCAAGCATGCGCTGATTCAAATAAGGTAGTGCAAGCTCTGCTTCTCCAAGAATCGCAATCCCCCTCCCCCTTGCCTCAGCATAGATGGGATGGTGCGGGCTAATTCCCGGAGAGACGATGACCTCTTTGACCTGATTCCACAAGATCGCAGAAGACTCAGCCTGAACACTCAAACCCATCGAGCACAGATCTGCGAGCTCTTTTGAGTCCAAAACGGAAGGGTTGCGGTCGATGCCAACGACCTTTTGATGCTTCCGCAGAAGAAGCTCGGCTGCAGCCCTGCCGCTTAACCCCAAACCTAAGACTAATGACATTTTTTCCATAAATCACTGAAATTTAAGGGAAGCAATCCCGACAATTGCAAGAATTAAACTGACAATCCAAAAACGCAAGACGACCTTAGTCTCAGGCCAACCCTTGTATTCGAAGTGATGGTGCAAAGGGGAACAGAGAAAAACCCTTTTCTTATTGCGCAATCGATAGCTTCCCACCTGCAAAATCACCGAAAGGGTCTCCGCTACAAAAATACCCCCCACAAGAGCAAACAGCACCTCTCTTCTCAACAACACCGCACTCACTCCGATGATCCCGCCAAGGGCCAATGAACCGGTGTCCCCCATAAAGACTTGAGCGGGATAACCATTGTACCACAAGAACCCAAGGCAGGCTCCGATGAGAGCAAACAGGTAGACGGCAATCTCCCCACTCTGCTCGATGTACATGATGTTCAGATAACGCGACATCTCCAAATTATTGGATAAAAAGGCAAAAAGGCCAAGGACCATAGAGACCATCACCGAGCAGCCGGATGCTAAACCATCGAGTCCATCGGTTAAATTGACCGCATTGGAAGATCCAGTAACGACAAAAAGGGTAAACAAGATCCCGAACACAATCCCCGCTCCTTTTAAAACCACCACAGGATCTTTGATAAAGGGGAGGAAGTAGCGGCTGGCGTATTCTTGGGTAGACAGCGCAGTCCCTGTGTATTCTGTTCTGTTGCCCTCCTTTTTTAGCAAGGCGACCTGTTCTTTGGCAACAGGAGGGGTCAACCACTCTTTAAACCCAAAAGTTTGAGTCACTGGGGGACAAAAAAGATAGAGAGCGATCAAAAACCCCAACAAACTTTGCAAAATGAATTTCTTCTTGGCGCTCAGCCCTTTGGAATTGCGAAGTTTGAGCTTTAAGTAATCGTCATAGCCCCCGATTAACCCCAGCCAGACAGTGGTGAGGAGCAAAATCCACGTGAAGCTGCTTTTAAGATCCATCCATAAAAAAAGGGAAACGACCATCGAAAATAAGATCAGAATTCCTCCCATTGTCGGGGTCTCTTTCTTTTTTTGGTGCAGCTTCACAAGCATCGGGCAATCTTCGACCCGAATCGATTGGCCGGTCTTTAATTCGTAGAGCTTTTTAATGAACTGCGGGCCTAACAAGAGAGTAAGGAAAAGAGAGGTAAGCGTTGCTAGCAACATCCGCGTCGATGAATAAACAAAAGCAGAAGGGATTTTCATCCCCAGAAAGCTGGTTAGAAACTGATAGACGAGCAAAATCACAGATAGATGGGGGGCTTTTTAAGTTGAACTATTCAAAGCCCCATCTTAGCCCAAGATGCTAAAAATCACAAAAGCAAAATCAACTCAAAAGCAATTAGGCAGGGCTTTTTCACAGGCTGGACTTGTATCCATTGGAGGGAGCTGATTTCACCAAATAGAGGCATAAGGTGAAGGCGGCACCGAGCAATGGATACAAGTCCAGTTCAAGTCGACCATTTAAAAATCAATTCAATCCGGATGCCTCTATTTGGTGAAATCAGCTCCCTCCAATGGATACAAGTCCAGTTGAGGAAAAATTCTAGGACTCCTAATTGCTGTCCAAAATTCTCCAGAGCCCAGCTGAGTTGGCACCCTTCAAAAGAACCACATCCCCCTCTTGAGCCAGGGCAAAAACGCGCTTTTTCACCTCTTCTAAATCCTCAAAATACTCCACCGGGCGCTTGGCCGCTTTAAAAACATCGACCATCTCGAGGGTATCCCTCCCCAAACACAGCAAGTGATCCACGACCTCAAGGGCTGCATTTGCCACCTCAAGATGCGCCTCTATGCGGTGGCGCCCTAGCTCTGCCATTGCGCCCAAAAGGGCAATTCTCCTTTTCCCCGGCATCGGCAGGGGGAAATTTTCAAGGGCTGCTCTCATCGATGTGACATTGGCATTGTAGGAATCGTCGATGAACACAACTCCACAGCGCTCTATCCTTTCAAACCTCCGCTTAAACACCTTGAGCTTTTGAGCCTGCAAGACAATTTCGGACCATTGCATGCCAAGCTGCCTTGCAACCGCTGCCGCCCCGAGGAAATTCTCGCACAAATGACTTGCGACAAAAGGCAGAGAAAATGAAAGCCTCCTCTGCCCTTTTTCTCGGATAAAGTAATCTACCCCTTCCTTGCAGAGGACAAAGTCGGAATCTATAGATTCTGCCTCTAGGCCGTAGGTGATCTTTAGACAGTTTCCCTTTTGCATCGGTTCAAAAGAGAGCACCTGTTGGTTTAAGATCGCGCATTGGGTGAGCGGGTGGGAGAAAATTTTTGCCTTCTCTTTTGCAATCGCCTCGAGCCCTTCAGAAAAATTCCCCACATGAGCTGGGGCAATTTTTGTCACAATGGCAATCTCTGGAGGCGCAATGGCAACTAAGCGATCCATTTCGTCGGGTAAACTCATCCCCATTTCCATCACAAAGATCTCCTCTTGCCCACTGGAATTCAGAATGCTCAGAGGGAACCCCACCTGCGAGTTGGCATTGCCTGGAGTCTTGCCCACCCGAAACTTAAGCTCAAGCAGCGTCGCGATGAACTCCTTTGTCAGGGTTTTACCCACCGACCCTGTCACCCCGACCACCCTCACCTTGCGCAAACCATGGACAGTTTTCGCAAGCTGATGCAAACCCCCAAGAACACTTTCAACCCGAACCAGCGCAAGGCCAAAGTCCTGCCCTCGATAGTCTTGAGAAACAACAGCCCCAACAGCTCCCTTTGAGGCCGCCTGCCCCAAGTAAGAATGACCATCGACCTTCTCCCCCTTTATCGCAAAGAAAAGATCCCCTGGAACAACGGCTCGGCTATCCTGCCTAAACCCGAGAACTCTCTTAGAAACCTCCGACCTAGACCCCAACCAATTGGCTATCTGAGCAAAATCCAGTTCCGCCATCTCACGCCGCCCCCAATCGGCAAAGCCTAGTCTAAGAATTTTTCCTATTTTTTTCATCAGACATCTTGCGTAACCAGCAATAAGGTGAAGGCGGCACCGAGCAATGGCTAAAGTTCAGTCTTAGATGAAACCGTTGACAGCTTATTGCTCAATGCGGAATACTGTACCGACATTAAGCGGTGGCATCGCCAAGTGGTAAGGCAGAAGCCTGCAAAGCTTCCATTCCCCAGTTCGAATCTGGGTGCCACCTTTCAATTTAATCAAAATTTTGTGCTCTATCTCGTCGCCACGCCTATCGGCAACCTCGGCGATCTAACTTTCGAGCTGTTGACACGCTAAAGAAATGCGATTACATCCTTTGCGAGGATACTCGCCATAGCCGGATCCTCTTGAATCACTACGATATCCGCTCTAACCTAATCTCTTTTCACAAGTTTAATTCCGCTAGCGCAGAAGATAAAGTCATCGAGGATTTAAAAGCAGGACAGGCAATTGCCCTGATCTCCGATGCCGGCACCCCCTTGGTTTCAGATCCTGGGCAGGAACTTGTCGCCCGCTGTCGCTTAGAAGGGATTGAGGTAACCGCAGTCCCTGGCCCTTGCGCCATCATCGATGCCCTTGTGCTATCGGGATTGCCGATGTCCGCCTTTGCTTTCGTTGGGTTTCTTCCAAAAAAAGCTAAAGAGCTTCAGATAGCCCTATCCCAAGCCCTCCTCTATCAGGGCACGACAGTTGCCTATGAATCCCCCCATCGGATTGAAGCCACTTTGACAGTCCTTGCCAAGCTCTGTCCGGAAAGAAAGCTGTGCATTGCAAGGGAGCTGACCAAACTCCATGAAGAGTGCCTGTTTGGCGGCGCAGAACACCTGCTCTCCCTATTCAAAGTGAAACGACCTCGCGGAGAAATCGTTTTACTGATCTCCCCTGGCCAGGAAAAAACCTCCTATGAAAACCTCTCTTTGCAAGAGCTGGTTGCCATGCTCCAGCAAGATCTGCATTTGTCCAAAAAAGATGCGATCAAAATGGCAGCTCAAATGC
Source organism: uncultured Acidobacteriota bacterium (assembly GCA_963796135.1). Classification (GTDB taxonomy): domain Bacteria; phylum Chlamydiota; class Chlamydiia; order Chlamydiales; family Rhabdochlamydiaceae; genus CAJCIW01. Next base: position 30,707 of record CAWCKK010000031.1, read on the forward strand.
ACAAGCTCCCTAAAAGGGAAGTTTACAAACTTTTCAACAATTAAAAGAGGAGTCAATGAAAAAGATTGGATAGTCCAGTCCGCCGAATGAACTATCCAATCTTTTTCATCAGAACACCTTGGCCCCGCCCCTTCTTTTTTGTTAAGAAAATATTTAATATTTTAATATTGAAATTAACTCACTTTTAATTTAATATAAGACCAATTAATTTAAATAAAAAATAAAGGTTTATATGATTAAAAATGAAAACAAATTCTTTATATCCACTAAAACGGAAATCTTTAAAAACGACCAACAGCGGAATTCCTTGCTCTTACGCCTTCCTAAACCCGTATTGACCAAAATCTTTACGTTTCTCGATTCAAACCGTGATTTTTTAAATAGCAGGTTGGTTTGCAAAAGCTTTTACAGCCTTTTCCAGACAGATCTTCTGACCTGCAAATTTTTGTTGCCTATACTTTCCCCGAGTGAAATCCAACGTAGACTTAAAATGGAAGAGCGGAAAGACTCTATCCATGATAAAAAGCTGACTTTTTGGGGTTACGGCGCTTTTGAGATGTGCGATGAAATTTTGCATTTTAAGAAAACTATCCAAGATCAAAAGGTCGCCGAAAGAAAAAAATAGAACAGTAGCCGGCAGTGAATTGGTGAGGTCGTTAAATCATGCGATGTTTTACGTCAAAGATGCCGCTAAATCTAAAAATTGTATTTTCGAGTGTCACGCCCACGTTCTCGACGGGCAAATGATACAAGCTGTCAATCTCGTCACAAAAAAGGCGCTGTTTTTTGGCAGCGCAGATAGTTTTTTGCAACCAAGCGATATCGTGTTCAGTCCCGGCGGCAGTGGAGAATATTTAGCAGTTGCCCGTCACAATTTAGGCGGACAAATCCACATTCAAAATTTTGCGACCAGAGAAAAAGTCTTTTTGCCGAAGAACGTACTGTTTGAGGCAACAGGAATCCGGAATCTTTCAGACAAGGCGAATCAATGTCTTCCTTTGATTGAAAAAGTTCAAGTAGGGGGAAGCACAAGCATAACGATCCATGTGTATGATATGGAGAAGGGTGCACGCATATCCATTCATGAAAAAATTATCGATGAAAAAGAAGATCATGCGGTCTGTTTAAAAATTCAAGAAGGCTACATCATTTTATCTCAATACGAAATAGAGAGCAGAAAAATCGAAAATCTATTTTTAATTAACATTAAAAATGGAAAAACCTTTGATATTAAAAATCAAGGAGTGCTCGATGACTTTACTGATCCCGATCTTTCCGGATTTTTTGTCCACGGAAACTTTCTCTTAACAAGAGCAGATAAGCAAATCCATATACTCGATATGGAAAATGGATCTCCTTCTTTCTCAATAGACTATTCTTGGGAACGCTGGGGGGTAAAGGATGGTTATCTATTCATGACGCAGCACAAAAGCATTGACATTTGGGAAATAGAAACAAAAAAACAGTTGTATCAGTGGGAGATCCCTTTCTTAGGTGCAGGCGTGCTATCTTATTGCGACTTACAAAATGGTTACGTCGTTTGCAACTCAAAAACGACCATGCATTTTTTAAATATATATACGGGAAAGGTGCAAAATTTTAATTTGGCGACAGAATCAGCTCCAAGAATTAGAGATTCTCTTTGCCTTGTTTCTGAAGCAGCCTTTGAGTTATCCGAATCCGAACACAAAAAAATCTTCATTATGGATTTGACCACAGGAAAAACATTACGCACCATTGACCAGGAAGCATTCTGCCACCACGACCCTTTTTGGTTCGATCATGGTTTAACGATCAGAGTTTCAGGAGGCGACCATAGCTTGAGGGTATTGGATTTTCGCTCTGAAAATCAAAAGCAGAAATAGAGTAATGGCCAAAGTTCGGTTCTGAAAAAATTTCCATCGTGAATGGCCTATTGCATAATAACTTTTGCTCCCCTATAATTCGGTCTCCTCTGGCATCCTTATGGGACTGGACTTTAGTCCTTATCATCAACTAACTTACCAAATAAGGAACACACATCATGTCAACACCTAAAGAATTGATCTTCGAAGAAGAAGCGAGAAATAAACTCCGCGAGGGAATCGATCAGCTTGCCGATGTCGTCGGTGTCACCCTAGGCCCTAAAGGGCGCAACGTCGGACTCCAAGCTTCTTGGGGAGCTCCGACCATCACCAACGACGGCAACAGCATCGTCAAAGACATCGAGCTCAAAGATCAGTATGCGAACATGGGTGTTTCTCTGGGAAAAGAAGTAGCCAGCAAGATGAAAGAAAAATGCGGCGACGGCACCACCTCTAGCATCCTGCTTTTGCGGGCTTTAGTGAAAAACGGGGTTAAAAATATCGCTTCAGGATCTTCTCCCATCGCATTAAAGCGCGGGATGGATAAAGCGGTCGATGCGATTGTTCAAGAGCTGCAAAAGGTCGCCATTGCGATTAAAAGCGATGCCGAAACAATCCACATCGCAAAAGCGGCAGCCTCTGGAAATGAGTTCATTGGAAAAATGATTGCCGATGCGGTCAAGCAAGCTGGAACCACAGGGGTCATCACCGTCGAGGAGAGCAAAGGAACAGACACCTCAATTGAGATGATGGAGGGGATGCAAATCGATACCGGGTATCTCAGCCCCTACTTCTGCACAAACCCAGAGGCGATGACAGTCGAGATGAGCCATGCAAAAATCTTGATCACCGACAAAAAGATCTCCTCAGCCCAAGAAATCATCCCTATCCTCCAAGCTGTTGCAACAACTGCGACGCAGTTGCTCATCATTGGGGAAATGGAAGGAGACGCCCTTTCTACGCTTGTCGTCAATAAATTGCGCGGCACACTAAAGGTTGCAGCCGTCAAACCCCCTGGCTTTGGCGATCGCAGAAAAGCGATCCTCGAAGATGTCGCCATCTTAACCGGCGGGACTTTGATCTCAGAGGATACAGGCACAGCTCTCAAGGAGGCTACAGTGGATATCTTAGGTTCTGCTGAAAAAATCTTCGTGAGCAAGGATAAAACAACCCTTGTCGGCGGTAAAGGCTCTTCCACAGCCATTCAAGCCAGAGTCAAACAGATTGAGGCGGAAGCGGCCAACTCCACAAGTTCCTACGATAAAGAAAAACTCAATGAGCGCAGAGCTAAACTCAGCGGCGGTGTTGCGGTCATCCGGGTCGGGGCTGCGACAGAGCCTGAAATGAAGCAAAAAAAGCAGATGTTTGAAGATAGTCTCAACTCAACGCGCGCAGCCCTCGAAGAGGGTGTAGTGATTGGCGGCGGATGCGCCCTGCTTCGAGCTGCTGGCTCTGCAGCTGCTCACTTAAGCCTTAGCGGTGATGAGGGCCTCGGCGCTCAGATCGTCTTTAAAGCGTGCGAAGCAGCACTCCTGCAGATTGCCTCTAATGCCGGCTGCGATGCCTTAATTATCCTCAACAACGTCCGTTCTAGCCCAATGGATTTTGGCTTCAATGCTAACTCAGGCAAGATCGAAAGTCTCATTTCAGCAGGTATTTTAGACGCTCTAAAAGTGGTTAAAAATTCTCTGATCTTGGCTGTTTCTACAGCAAGTGTAGTCATTTTAACAGAGACGCTGATCGGCAATGCGCCTGAAGAGCCAGCAGAGAAATAACAAGTTTTTAACCCATCCGGGCATAAAAGTTGCTGTACTCCCCTCGCCTGGCATCGGCGATGGGCTTTTGATGATGATTGCCTCCCATCAACTGAAGATGGGAGGCAATCAGGTCTTCACTTTTCACAACCACCTCCCTGAGCTATCCTCTTGGTTCCCAGGCCACCCTCTCCTTCCCTTACCCGCTGAAGAACACATCGTCGAGTCATTGCGGCCTTATGATCTCATTGTCATTCAAAACGACAACTCCCCCAAGGTGCGTCATTTAAATGAGGCCTACCCAGATCGCCTCTGTATCTTCTACCCGACCTACCGCATAGAAAAACACCTGCGACTTCAAAAACTCGACCAGATCTTTAATCACAACCTGCCTATGGCCGATAATATCGCCAATGCAGCTGCCACACTGATTGGGCACTCCCCGTCTAAAGGCAATGGCCTTACTCCCCCTTTGCCTCTGATCCACAGACAAAGGAAAACACAGGTTCTCATCCACCCGACAAGCAGCTCTGCCAACAAAAACTGGACGATGAGCAAGTTTATAGAGGTGGCAAAAAAGTTACGGCAACAGGGGTTCTCCCCGATCTTTTGCTTAAGTGGCCCTGAAAGCTCCCACGCAGCTGCCATTGAAAAAGGGGGGTTAGAGCTAGCGGTAACACCGACGCTCTCAGAGCTTGCCGCATTGACCTACACATCGGGATTTGTCATCGGCAACGATTCGGCAATCGGGCACCTAGCCTCCAATCTGCACATTCCGACGCTGATCATCGCAAATGAAGAAAAGCGGATGCGCTTGTGGCGCCCCGGCTGGCTGCAAGGAGAGCTCGTCCTGCCCTCTTTCTACCTACCTAATTGGAAATTTTTAAGACTGAAAACAACTCACTGGCAGCACTTCATCTCCGTAGACAAGGTTTTGCGCTCCTTTAACTCGATGTGCCACTTTTTGGGTTCATTCGACGAACATACCCGGAAAGTAAAAGTGCAGTCCTAGATGTGCAATAGGGAATGCCTTATTTCTTCCGGCCGCGGTGGTCTTGGACTTTCCGATCCGCTAACGTCTGGGAAGTTAAACTTTTGATCCAGCGCTGACCTTCTCGATGGGAACTGGCTGGACTTGAATCCGCGGGGACCTTTCCCGGGCTTGTGCGCTTAGAAACGCCTTTTTTGTGCTTTTTTTGCTTTGTTTTAAATTTTTTCTCAATTGCTGAAAGGAGCTCTTCTTTCTTTTTGGCTGGTTTTCTATTGGGGAATTTTTTTAATAGCTCCTTTTCTGTTTCCGCATCGATATATTTGCTATCTTCTGGAGAAAAAAATGTGTGCTTCAGGCTCCCAATGGCCTTGGACATCTGCTTGCGGAGTTTATCGAAAATCGGACGCTTGGATCTATTCATAAGGCACCTGCTTGCGTTATCAAATGAGAAGGGCTTTCTTAAATTACAGAAAACACCCAACTTTTATATTTTTTGACTTCTACCTCACTCTAATTATGTATGTTTTTTTTGAAAAGAGAAGTTATAAGAATCGGCTTTCATACCAGGTTAAAGCCTGCTCCTCACCCACAGTCCACTTTAGAAAGTCGACTTGTGGGTAAGGATCAGCGTTAAAACCCCTTTGAGGTTCGATCGTGGTATAAATTGATGAAATCAGGTAAGATCATCCCCGATGACCCACAAACGTTTATTCCGCCTAGCCCACCTCTCTGACCTGCATTTTTCTAAGCTAACTTGGAGCCCGTCTCAATTTTTTTCTAAGCGATGGCTGGGGAATCTGAATCTGCTGTTAGCCCGCAAACACGCGTTTGATCAGGAAGGCCTCCTCGATTTGCTCCCCATTTTGCGGCAGCAGAATGTCGATGCTATTTTGATCACAGGCGATCTGTCCTCGACCTCTCTTAAAGAAGAGTTTTTACTCGCTCGGCAATTCATCCAGCAATTGCAAGATCAGAAATTCAAAGTGTTCACCCTCCCTGGCAACCACGACCACTACACTCAAAGCGCCTATGCGAATAAGCTCTTCTACGAATTTTTTGATTCCACTTATTCCTCTTCAGAAAAGACACCCCCTTTTTTCAACCTCAAAGAGGATAAAATCACCGTCGCCTCTCTTGGGCACAACTGGTGGCTTGTCGCTTTAGACACAGCCCTTGCGACCTCTATTCTCTCTTCAAATGGGCATTTTTCAGCAAGCCTGGAGAAAAAGCTCAAAAAAACCCTTGAGGAGCTTCCCAAAAATGACAGTGTGATCCTCATGAACCACTTTCCCTTGTTTGCCAACGAATCCAAGCGCAAAAGACTGATTGGCAGGGAAGCACTGCAAGAGATTCTCAAGAGCTTTCCTCAAGTCAAACTCTACCTTCATGGGCACTCCCATCGCCATTGCATTGCCGATTTGCGCGCTTCCCATTTACCGATCATACTCGATAGTGGGTCGACAGCTCAAAAACACGCGGGCACATGGAACCTGATCGATATTAACTCCGATGGGTGCACGATAGAGGTTTTCAAAAATACCCGAAACAATCGGCGCCCCTTTTGGCAAAGTGTCGGTCAATCGCAGTTTACGTGGTAAATCATGACAAAACCCTGGTTTAAAGATGGCCTCCGTTTTAAATGCACAGGATGCGGACAATGCTGCACAGGACCTGAAGGCTACGTTTGGGTATCTCCAGAAGAGGCGAAGGCGATCGCCGAGCATCTAGGCTTGCCTCTAGAAGAGTGGATAAAAAAATACACTCGCCGTGTCGGCAACCGCTTATCGCTCAACGAGAACAAGAACAAAAGCGACTTCGACTGCGTGTTTTTAGAGGGGAAGCGCTGCACCATTTACCAAGTGCGTCCTCAACAGTGCCGCACTTACCCTTGGTGGAAAGAAAATGTCGAATCGATTGAGGATTGGAATGAGGAGGGGAAGCGCTGCGAAGGGATTAACCACAAAGATGCGCCGCTGATCTCTTTGGAAGAAATTCAGAAAATTCTTGAGTAATGAGAGCAATGCCGCAAGAGCTAGATGCCATCCCACAAATCCAGAAACGGATTGACTGCTGGTTAAATGGTCCTTTCGATGAAGAAACCAAAGCACAGGTGCGCTCTCTCCGAGAAAAAGATCCACAGGGACTTCTCGATGCTTTCTTTTGCGATCTTTGCTTTGGAACGGGAGGGATGCGCGGACTCATGGGTCCGGGCACCAATCGGATCAATATCTATACGATTCACCTGGCAACCCAGGGGTTGGCTAACTATTTGCGCAAAGTGAAGCCAAACGGCACACTTTGTGTGCTCATCGGCTTTGACAATCGCCATCATTCTGAAGAATTTGCTAGAGAAGCTGCTAAGGTCTTAGCGGGCAACAAGATCCCGGGTCTGCCTCTTGAAAGAGCTCCGCCCAACGCCTTATATCTCCTTTGCCTGCCGTTTCAAAGGGGCGGATGCGGCGATCATGATCACAGCTTCCCACAACCCCAAAGAATACAATGGCTACAAAGTCTACTGGAGCGATGGGGGGCAAGTGGTGGCCCCCCATGACGCAGGGATGATGAAAGAGATGGAGGCCATCGAAAATCTCAATTCTATTCCCCTCTCTTCCCTGGAGGACCCCTTGATTGAAGTCCTCTCCACAGCACTTGACCAAGACTACCTCCAAGCTATTGGATCGCTGCAGTGTTTTCAACAAGAGGATAAAGCCCAGGGATCCTCTCTAAAAATCGTCTATACGAGTTTGCACGGAACGGGGATTACCCTGATTCCCAAAGCACTTCGAGAATGGGGCTTTTCTAACGTGCATCTAGTGGATTCCCAAGTCTGCATCGATGGGGATTTCCCGACTGTTCCCTCTCCCAATCCCGAATCTACAGAAGCACTTGGCAAGAGCATCGAACTGCTCAAAGAAATAGGGGCGGACATTGCGCTTGCCACAGATCCAGATGCCGACAGGATTAGGGTAGTTGCAAACCATCGAGGAATCCCGATACCGATCAGCGGAAATCAGATGGCAGCTATCTGCACCGACTTTCTATGCCAGGTACTGCCTCAACTTAACCGGATGCCCTCTAATGGAGCGTTTGTCACAACGCTTGTCACAACAGAGCTTTTAAAAAAAATCGCCGAGGCAAACCAAATTCACTGCTTTGAGGTTTTAACAGGCTTTAAGTACATCGGAGAAAAAATCCACCATTTTGAAACCTTAAGCCCAGGCTATCAATTTGTCTTTGGCGCAGAAGAATCCTGCGGGTACCTCTTTGGAACCCACGCAAGGGATAAAGACGCGATCATCTCCGCCTGTTTGATTGCAGAAATCGCTCTCTTTGCCAAAATGCAAAACCAGACCTTGATCGACCGCCTCCATCATATCTATAAGACCTACGGGATCTATAGAGAAAAGCAGCGCGTTCTGAACTTTCCACACGGCAAGGAGGGGCGTCTGCAAATGGCAGAGGTCATGCAAAGCTTGCGATTGCATCCTCCTTGCGCAATTAACGGGCTAAAAGCGATCTGCGTCAAAGATTACCTAAAGGAAACCTGCACAGATCCGCTTTGCAGCATGCCCGCCTCTGATGTCCTCCTCTTTTGCTTGGAAGATCAAACCCGCCTTGTCATCCGTCCATCGGGCACAGAGCCGAAAATAAAAATCTACGGAAGTGCCACGACAAAGAATTTTGCGTCTGTTGAAGAGGGAATTCAAAAATGCGATGAACACCTCGATAGCTGCATGGAGATGTTGAATAGACGTCTTGCATCATTCATTTCCTTGCCCTTGCCCAAAAAAAGTCTTTTTTCATAATACTGGACTTTAGCCAAAGGATTAGGGTATAGCTTAGCGTATGTTCTCCCTGTGCCACTTTTGCAGATAGGTGATTCTATCGGTTAGTTTAGGGTGTGTCTTATCGAGGAGGTTATTGCCTTGTTCGTCGATATCTTTGACTTGTGAAGGCGGAAATTTACGCTTAACCGCTGAGTGGGCAAGGCATACAGTTTTAAAATAATCAGATCCCGCCAGAGGCAGTGCCAAGCGCCCGCGCTGCGTCCAAGTCCGCTTTCTTTTCTTGCTCAATGCCAGATAGCATTCGAAAGGATTTTGATCGGCACGCCAACAACCCGGTTCCGATGGTCGCCAACGCAGCTGCAGTTCCCCCGATGAATAGCGATGTTGCCTTAGTCACAACGGGCATGATCCCGAGTCCCATAAAAAACAGCAAAACTCCAGTGACAATCGATCCCAGCGCCATCTTGTCTATAGAACCTACGCGGCCAATCGCGTTGCCTTTAAAATAAACGACATGGGACAATTCATGGGCGAGGACAAAACTCTTGGCTTTTTCAAAAAGTTCTGGGTGGCGCAATAACAAAACGACCTGCTGCAAAACTAGAGAATCGTGCACACAGCCAACAGGTTCGAGACCTGCTTGCGCTAATGTACCTTCGATCCACCTACCAAAGGAGGCCAAAAAATTTTCATCGTCAAGGCGGGGATCATCGATACTCGAAATCCTAAACTGTAAGGGAATATCCTCTGGTTTAAACAAAAACCAAGAGGGTACATTCACTCGACTTTGCCTAGAATTAGCCGAAGCGTTTTCGCAACACCTGCGAATCCTCAATTCGACCTTATTCTTAAGTCCCATGAGGTGCCCAAAATTGCTGAGTTGGCTTTCAAGTGCGCTAAACCTCTGGGAATAATTCCAAACAGAGTTAGGGAAAAATCCAAAGTTAGGAGGTTTGATATTTTCGGTATAAATCATAAAAAAATTAATAAAGAACTTTACATACTGTAGCAGGAAGTAAAAATACTAGCCAGGATTAAAGGAATTTATTACCTGCGATTGGGATACTTAATCCGCAAATGCCGCGTGACCATCAGCGCTTTCACAATCGCCTTTTTCACTCTGCCGAGCTCTTCAAAGGTGAGTTGGCAATCATCAAATTGACCATCTTCTGCCTTCTCAGCGACGAGCTTGTCGACAATCTCAGAAACGCTCTCCTCTGTCACCTCGTCGACCGATCGAGAGGCAGCTTCAACTGTATCGGCAATCATGATGATCGCCGACTCTTTAGAGCGGGGTTTCGGGCCCGGATACCGAAACAGTTTTTCGTTGACCTTTATAGCCTCTCCTCCCACTTGCTCCACTTGCTTACAGTAAAAGTAATAGACCATCGTCGTTCCATGGTGCTCGCGGATCACGTCGATAAAACTCTGGGGCAAATGGTACTTGCGAGCCAGCGCTTCTCCTTCTGCGACGTGGGCGATGATCACGTGGGTGGATTCAGCAGGAGTAAGCAGCTGATGGATGTTAAATCCACCTAGCTGATTTTCCGTAAAGTAGTGGGGGTTGAAAAGCTTGCCAATATCGTGGTATAAAGTCGCAACGCGACAAAAAAGCCCATTGGCTCCAATGGCTCTAGCTGCTGCCTCAGCAATATTTCCAACGACAAGACAGTGTTGGTAGGTGCCTGGGGCCTCAAGGCTTAATCGGCGCAAAAGGACGTGATCTGGATCCATGTATTCCATCAGAGTCATGTCCGTCATCACATCGAAAAAGGACTCCAATATGGGCAAAAATGCCACAACCAAAACAGCAGTTATCGCCAAAAATGCAAATGTGCTCAAAAGATCTGTGATAAAGTTAAAATCCAACACCCCATTATCTGCCAAATTAAAAGCAAAGATCATGGGGATCATGCTGAGCCAGACTTTTCCACAGACGGCAAACACCTGTTTGCGTTTGTGCAACCTGCGGGCAAAAAGAATCGTAGTCAGAGCGGCGAAGAAGTTCAGAATGAGAAAAGGGATGTAATCGACGGCTAAGGCGGATCCTAACACGATTAAAAGAAAAAACAAAGCGACCATGGTGATCTGACTTCCGATCAAAACACAGACCAAAAGGGTGGCAAAGGGAATGAAAAGGGGGAACCTGGCCACCTCGATTAGGTTGGTGTTTTGATAAAGGAGCAGATGCTCTGCGGATTTGGCCAATAGCAATGTGAGAAAGATGATAATGCAGATCAGGAGCATCTTCTGAAAAGATTTCAGCAACTCTCTATGAAAACAATAGAGGTAAAGAAGAGAGCTCACCGTCAGGCTCAAGGCGATTAAGAAGCTGCCTAAAAGCTTTAAAGGCGCAAAAAGGTACCTCGAATTGGCCAGCGCATTTTTCATCGCCTGCAGCATCGCGATATGGCGAGGAGCGACCTTCTGGCCTGTTTTGATGATCTGAGATCCCGCATCGATGTGGGTAAGGCGATCGGAAATTTCACTTTGGACGATTTGGCGAATGCTTCTTTCCAGAGCAAAGTCTTGGTGCAACTGCCAAAAATGGCGAGAAAAGGCTGTCATGAGATAATCGACTGTCTCTGGGTGGAACTGCTCTTCTTTGGTCAGTTGATCCTTTAATTGGACCCACAAGGGAGCCGGCAATAGGACAGAGTCTTCTGTTGGCAAAATGTGAGCAACGGCAAAAAAATCAGCCGATGGAATTTTAAGAGCCCGCATTTTGCTCAGAGTCCGGTCATCAGTAAAGCGCTTTTGTAAAATCAGCTCATCGATTTTCTCTAGTAGAGAATAGATCTCCTCAAACGTTGTCCTCGGAAGCTCCTGCCTCCATTGGGGGTGCTCTATCAAAGAGTTTTCAAAACTCTTGCGAAAAGAACTCACCTGACTTTCATCTAGCTTATAAATGGCCCCAATGTCTCTGGCCGCTTCTTGCTTTAGAGTTTGGGTCGCCTCTTCATCTAAGAAAGAAAAATCTGTTTGGGAAATGACGTAGCGCGGAGCCGCGGTTCCGATTTCAAGGACCTCCATGCGCACTTCGCGAAAATGGAGAAAACAAGTAAGGGCAATGAGAAAGCCGACCGCCAAGACCACCCTTTTGGCGATCTGGTTTCCCCCGAGCAGCTCCCGCCATCGCTTTTTCTGAACCGCCGATCGACTCTCGTCAACCTGTTGATCTTGCATGAAGAAGCCTTAAAGTTTGGGTATAGACTTAATGCCCATTGTACTGGACTTGTATCCATTGCTCGGTGCCGCTTCCACCTCATAAAGGCTACAAGCCCAGTCGTACAGGTCCCTACAGTCCATCTTAGCGCTTCAAACAAAAAATCGCATTTGTTTTCTATGCTCGATCTGCATATCATTCACTTTTACTCTTAAAAGTTGAGGGTGCCTATGGATGCTATAACTGCCTCCTACCAGGTCATTGCGCGCAAGTATCGACCCCAGACATTTGCAGCTGTCTTGGGCCAAGAGTTCACCGTCACCACGTTAAAAAATGCCCTTGCTTTTCATCGCCTCGGTCATGCCTATCTATTTTGCGGCTCCAGAGGAACGGGCAAGACAACCCTGGCGCGCGTTTTTTCTAAGGCACTTAACTGTAGTCACCTCACTCATGAATTTGAACCCTGCAATGCGTGCCCTTCTTGCTCGGACATCATCGCTGGCAGATCGCTGGATATCATGGAAATGGATGGCGCTTCTCATCGGGGCATAGATGATATTCTCCAGATCAAAGAGACCATCAGCTACGCTCCCGCATCGGGCAAGTACAAGGTCTGGATTATCGATGAAGCACACATGCTGACCAAAGAGGCGTCTAATGCTCTTCTCAAAATGCTAGAAGAACCCCCAGCCCACGCTAAGTTCTTGCTAGCAACAACAGAACCTCATAAGATCTTGCCGACTATCCTCAGCCGTTGCCAGCGGTTTGATCTGGGTCGAATCCCCGTTTAACGAATTAAAGAAAAAACTTGCATGGATTAGCAAAGAGCTTAATTTAACTTGCGATGAAGAGGTTCTGTCCATCATTGCCAACATGGCAGAAGGCTCGCTGCGCGATGCCGAATCGCTCTTTGACCAGGTCATCTGCTATACAGAAGCTCCGATCAATGCCTCAAAGGTTCTAGCCTCCCTTGGAATCTTGCCTGCGGCTGTATTTTTTGCACTCGATCAAGCCTTTGATCTGCAAAACCTCTCCTTTGCTTTTGAACTTGCGGATCAGATTTTTTCCTCTGGCAAAGATTTAGCCCACTTTGTCGACAACCTCACCGATCACTACCGCTGCCTTTTAAAGCTCAAGCTCAATGCTCCTGTTATTTTTCTAAACGACTCAATCAAAGAGCAGTACACCTCCTCAGCTGCCCTGTACACCCAAGAGCAGTGCCTTTATATCCTCGACTTTCTCATGCACTGGCAGCAGCAAATCCATAAAAACCCCTTCAAGAGGGTCAGTCTGGAAATGATTTTACTTCACATCATCCGCTCTAAATATCGACTTGCGCTCCCCTCTCTTGTCAAGCGGCTCTGTGAACTTGAACAACACTCCTCTGCTCCCCATGCAGAACAAGCTAAGGCTGAGACAGCCGCAAACCCGCCTGCAATGGGCTCTTGCGTTGAGGAAGTCTTGATCAAGAAGATTCAGGACAAAATCGAATCGCTGCCTCAAAATGCTCCAAGCACTACAGTTCAAGAAAGCTTTGCCGAAAGAAAAACAAAGTGTCCCTCAAAGCACCTCTTCCTTACTTTTGCCTAGATCTCAGTGGGAAGCCTTATCTCAGGAGGAAGCCTTGGCAAGCGATCCCCATCATTCAACCCCTCCCCCTTCCCTGCCACCGATTGCCATTCCTCAGGGACGCTATGATACCCTGATGCGGTTTGCCGCTGTGGAGCTCGAAGGGGTTTTAAAAAAGGAGCCATCTCATGGGTAGCGGTTACTCAAAAATGAAAAAGCAAGCCAAGCTGATGGAACAGCAGCTTGAAATGATGAAACAGGAAGTGAAAAACAAAAAAGCCTCCGGGACAAGCGGCAATGGGCTTGTCACTGTTGTGCTCAACGGGGACAAGCAGCTGATTGAAATCACAATCAAACCCGAGTGCATCGATCCTAAAGATCCCGAGGGGCTGCAAGACTTAATCAAAGCTGCCTGCGACCAAGCGTACGAAAAGCTTGGCGATGATCTTGCAAGCGGTGGTGGCATGCCTTCCATGCCCTTTGGGTTCTAGCACTTCAATCCGAGCTCCAACGGCTATAGGCCTCAATGAGAACCTGTGAGATTTCCTTGGAAGAATTGAGGCGCAGCACGCGCTCTGCAAGTTCATAGCAGCTTAACAAGCTGACTTTCCGAATGGCTCTTTTAACAGAGGGAATGAACCGAGGAGGACAAGAAAGCTGATCGACGCCGAGGCCTAAAAGCAACGGGATAAACAGGGCGTTAGATGCGATCTCTCCGCAGATAGTCACTGTCTTGCCGTGCCGCTTAGCTTCTGCATTCACCATTTTAATCATCCGCAGCACGCTGGGGTGCGCAGGATAAAAAAAATCACTCATTGCGGGGTTAGCCCGATCAATGCCGAGCGTGTACTGAACCAAATCATTGGTTCCAATCGAAAGAAAATCGCATTCTTGAGCCAGAGCATCGCAGGTCAGCGCCGCAGAGGGGACCTCGATCATGCAGCCGAGCGGCAGATTAGGTTTAAACACTACACCTTCAGAGGCTAGTTTCTCAGAGACCTCGGATATCAGGGCCTTGCTAGCGCGCAGCTCGCCTATATCAGAGACCAGAGGAAGAAGAATCCTCACATCTCCGTAAACAGCAGCGCGCAATAAAGCCCGCAGCTGCATCTTAAAAATCTCCGGGTAACGCAATAAAAAACGGATTCCGCGGCACCCAAGCACGGGGTTTAGCTCCTGCTCTAGTTCCGCAAAAAATTCAGGATTCTTATCGCCGCCAATATCAAAAACCCGCATCACAATCGGCATATCAGGTACAATCTTGAGCAATTGAACATACGCAAGGTATTGCTGCTCTTCGGAAGAAATTAAATCCTTGCGCTCAAAAAATAAGTACTCGGTGCGAAAAAGGCCGATGCCATCAGAACCCAACTGCTCAACGGGATCCATGTCGGAAAAGTTGCCGATATTTGCAAAGACCTGGATCAAACAGCCATCTGTTGTCTCAGCGTCATAGGCAAGCTCCTTTTGAAAAAGCTGCAGGGAGGTCTTAAGACGCGTTTTGCGCTGCTTATACTTTTCTAAGGTTTCCGGGGTAGGGTTAAAGATCAACTTTCCCGATCCCCCATCGACAATGACGCAGCGGGAAGGGATATTCTGGAAAAGAGCCACATCAACACATGCAATACAGGGAATCCCCTTGGATCGAGCGATCAAAGCGGCATGGGAGCTACCCCCTCCCAATAGCGTGACAAAAGCGCTGACTCGGGAAGATTCTACAGCTGCTGTATGCGACGGGGTCAGCTCCCTGGCAAAAACCACAGAATTGAAGGGGATGTCTAATAGAGAGCTTCCCTTCGAAGGACACAAGTAGCCGAGGACGCGGCTGGCAAGATCCATGACATCCACAAGCCTTTTCTGAAAGAATGCATCTCTTTTGTTTGAAAATCGCTGTTTGTAATCTGCAATGGCAGATTGAAAAACAGATTCAGAGTTTTGAAGAGTTTGCCTAATTTTATCTTCCATTTGATCGGTGATCAAAGGATCGTCGAGCATCTGAATATGGGTCTCGATGATTGTCGCAGCATCTTCAGAGGCTTCTTTCGGCCAGCAAATTTCTATGCAAATTCTGCAGATCCTGACGGCTAGAGAAAAGAGCGCTGCGGTACCTGGCTATCTCATCATCGACCTCTTTGAGCGCAATAGGAAAAACCGGAACTTCTTCCTCGACAGGATTGAGAAAAAAAGGGGTGCCAATAGCAATGCCGTCGCTGACAGCAGAGCCTTGGATCACGATCTCTTCCGGTCTTTTCATGTTCATTCCCCGAACCCATTTTCAAAAGCCTGAACAATCTTATCCATCGTCTCTACCGCATCTTCCCCTTCCACATCGACTGTAATCCAAGAGTTATTTGTCGCAGCCAGCATCAAAATGCTCATGATGCTCTTTGCATTAATCGTCTCATTGCGGTAGGTAAATGCAACAGAAGAGCAACTTCCTTGAAGAAGCTTAGCAATCACCGTTGCCGGACGCGCATGCAACCCATGCGCATTTTTAACGCGCACTTTGCGTTTGAGTTTCACAAACCTTTTTCCTTTCCTCTTGTTTTTTGGAGATTGTCTCCAGCAATTTCGTATTAAATTCCTTGGCGGAATTATAACCCATTTCTTTCAGCCTATGATTGAGAACAATGGTTTCAATCAGCAGGACAATGTCCCTGCCCGGCTTTACAGGCAAAACGTGGTAGGGCACCTGAACACCTAAAATATCGCAGTATCTCTCATCCAGACCAATCCGATCGTAAAAGCGGCGGTCATCCCACTCTTCGAGTTTCACAATCACATCCACTGTCTTATCGTCTCGCACACACACAGCCCCATAGAGATGAGCGACGTTGATAATTCCAATCCCGCGGATTTCCATGAGATGGCGCGTCAATTCAGGCCCTGAGCCCTCCAGATACGTGCCTTCGCGGAGGCGGACCTTAACGACATCATCTGAAATCAGGCGATGCCCTCTTTCAATCAGCCCGAGAGCAGCCTCGCTTTTACCTACCGAGGAATCCCCTTGGATCAGCACGCCGACCCCAAATGCCTCAACTAACGTCCCATGGCATGTCATCGTAGGAGAAAACTCCTCGTTGAGCAAAAGCGTCATTCGACTCAAGAGGTTCATCGTCGGCATGCCCGCCTTAAAAAGAGGGATGTTTTCCTCCTCGCAGCGACAGGAGAGCTCTTTGCAGGGCCTATATTTTCCGGCGACGATGACAGAAGGGGTTTGAGGAGTCAGAACATTGCGCAGCCTCTCTAAGCGAACTTCCTTGGTAAGATCCCTTAAGAACACAGTTTCCAAATTGCCAAAGATGAGGATGCGCTGACTGACATAATTTTTCAGGTAGCCGGAAAGACTCAACCCCGGCCTGTGCACTTCAGGAACCTTGATCGGACGCTTCATCCCCTGCCCACCCACAACTAACTTGAGACCGAGGCGCTCCCCATATTTATCAAAGAGATCCTGAACCAAATACATGCACGCCACTAAAAAAAACCGATGCACCTTAATCTAAGGCCCACGCTACTTCATGAAATCCTTAAATGAGCCGAGCTCAGTAGTCCGTAGTTTATAACATAGATTCTCCATCCGTTTCAACTGATACCGAAAACTTTCGAAAAGTTTTGCAGCAAACCTCTCGAAAATCGACTGAAATTTTCTACTTAGGATAGGTTGGTAGTTGATTTTAATTCTTGTTTGGAAAAAATCTCTGAAGAACAAGCATCAGATTGCCGAGGGGGAAATGTGGCCTACACGAAAGTTGTGATCATTGGAGGAGGTTTTGGAGGGCTTGAAGTGGCTAAACTTCTCAAAACCGCCAATCTAGAAGTGCTTCTCATCGATAAAACCAATCACCACCTTTTCCAGCCCTTGCTTTACGAAGTGGCAACAGCTGCTTTATCTCCAGGCGACATCGCAACTCCACTGCGCGAAATTCTGCGCAATCAGAAGAACACCACTGTGCTCATGGGGGAGGTTGTGAACATCGATAAAACCCGGAAGCAACTGACCATGGCAAACGGGGATTTGGTCGGCTATGACTATCTGGTTATTTCCACTGGAGCGCGCCACTCCTACTTTGGAAAGGCAGACTGGGAGGCCTACGCCCCAGGTCTTAAGACGATCAACGATGCCCTGAAAATTAGAGAGCAGATCCTCATTTCGTTTGAAAAAGCAGAAAGGCTCGACAGCATCTCGGAAGCCTCGAAATACTTAAACTTTGTCGTCATCGGCGGCGGGCCAACTGGGGTGGAAATGGCAGGTGCCATTGCTGAAATTGCTTACAAAACCATGTTTAAAAATTTCCGCAGAATCCACCCGGAAAAAGCCAAGATCTACCTGGTCGAGGCACTACCCCGATTGGTTCCCATGTATCCTGAAAAACTAGCTGGCAAGGCAACAGCGATCTTAGAGGAGATGGGCGTCAAGGTATTAACAGGCAAAAAAGTCACCCGCATCGATGATCGCGGGGTTCAAATTGAAGATCTATTCATCGAATCTAAGAACGTCATTTGGGCAGCTGGCAATGAAGTGTCCCCGATGCTTAGAACTCTAGAGGTGCCCACAGACCGGGCAGGTCGGATTGTAGTAGGCCAAGATTTGAGCATCCCCAACACCCCGAAATTTTTGTGATCGGCGACGCTGCCCTTTGCGTAGACAAAGCCGGCAAGCCCCTGCCCGGTGTGGCCCCTGTCGCCATGCAAGAAGGGCGCTACGTCGCAAAAATCATCCGGAAAGGCCTGCCACACCAAGCGCGTGCGCCTTTCACCTACTTTGATAAGGGCAGCATGGCCACCATCGGCAAAGCCAAAGCGATCGCCATGTTTGGAAAACTCCAATTCTCCGGCTTTATCGCCTGGTTGCTTTGGGCTTTTGTGCACATCCTGTTTCTCATTGGCTTTCGCAACCGCCTCGGCGTCATGCTCGAGTGGGGTGCGACCATGCTCACAGGGGAAAGAGGGGTGCGCCTCATCACCCGCCCCTTAGATACACCCCCCAAAGACTATACCTTTCGTGAGTGAAAAATCCACTTTATAAAAATTGGGCTTGACATATAAGGTGTTGGGTATGATTTTTTTGAGCGATGACAAACGCGCAATTCTGAGGGCCCAACACAAACGAGGATCAGACAAGCGGGTTTGCGAGCCGATATTTTATAAAGACGTTATGCTTGACTGTGGGTATCGAGCTGACTTGATTAGACATCTTGCGCAACCTGCTTTGTTTGAAAAATTTGATGATTTTTGGTCCATTCCTTACAAAACTTTTTCGCCATGTGTAAACACATAGCGAAAAAGTTTTGTAAGGAATGGACCAAAAAGCGCAAATTTATCAAGAAAATGAGGTTACGCAAAATGTCTATTATTGAGGATCAAGTGATTGTAGAGATAAAATCTGTATTGAATTGATTTTTAAATGGTCGACTTGAAATGTCACCATTTAAAAATCAATTCAATCCGGATACCTCTAAAGGTGAAGGCGGCACCGAGCAATGGTTAAAGCCCAGTCAATAAATTATTTTAATAATAAAACGATTTCTTCATGAATAGATTCGTGCTATCATCGCTCTAAATTTTAGCCTTCTGTCTCTTATGCAGAATCAATCTATTTCTTCCCAAGACAGGACAAGCTGCCCTCAGGCTTGCCTAGGTCAGATCGTCGAGCTTTTCATCGAGCGTTTAGGCATCAATGGCGAGGGAGTTGCCCGCCTAGAAGGACTGACGGTCTTTGTCGACGGCGCCCTTCCCAAAGAAAAAGTGAAGGCCGCATCATCGAGTGCAGAAAGAGCTTTGCCAGAGCACTCCCCTTGCAATGGCTTGAGCACTCTGAAGATCGGGTCGAACCCCTTGTCCCTTGTTTGGGCGCTGTGGGGGTTGCCAGCTCATGCATTTAAATGCCGCCGGACAACTCCAGGCCAAACAAGCTCAGGTGGCAGATGCTCTGCAGCGGATCGCAAAACTTGACGCCGAGGTACTGCCTTGCATCCCATCGCCGCAAGATTTGGGATACCGCAACAAAATTCAGTTGCCGGTCAGCAATAATCTGCGTTTGGGGCTTTATGCCAGAAACACCCACGATCTTGTCGAGATAGACAATTGTCACATCCACTGCCCCTTAGGTGAGAAGGTCTTGGGCAAGCTGCAGCAAATCTTCAAGGATCACCCAGGGGCAAAAGAATTGAAGGCTGTCTTAATCAGGACGGCTGTCCGCAGACAACAGGTTTTAGTTGTCCTTGTGACGCAAACCAGGCAGCTGTGCACCGATTTAGCAAAGGCAATCATGGATGCGGCACCAGAGATTCAAGGGGTCGTACAAAATATCCACCTTCATCAAACAAACACCCTATTGGGCTCTGAATGCAGAACGTTATGCGGAAAGGGCTGGATCGAAAGAGGAATTGAACGGCTTGTGCTTTAAAATGTCTCCTTCTTCTTT
>CAWCKK010000032.1:0-6658 GCA_963796135.1 uncultured Acidobacteriota bacterium
CATAAAGTACGACTTTGGAGAAGAGCACTACGACAAATTGATCGACTCAATCACTAAGTTCTTAGAAACCGAACTTAAAGGAACCTAGAGGAACTTAGATGAATGGACAAAGAATTGGCTATGTGCGCGTCAGTACTGTAGACCAGAACACAGATCGCCAGCTTGAGGGAATCGACCTAGACTGCAAGTTCATCGATAAGGCTAGTGGGAAGGATGTAAAGCGTCCGCAACTAGACGCACTGCTGTTGCATGCGCGTAGAGGGAATGTTGTGATTGTACATAGTATGGATCGTTTGGCTCGTAACCTGAAGGATCTGCTCCAGATCGTGGAAAGCCTTATCAAGAAGGGGGTTCGTGTTGAGTTTCTCCAAGGATCTCTGACCTTCACTGGGGATGACGCTCCCATTCCTAAATTGCTTCTAGGTATGTTGGGTGCAGTGGCGGAATTCGAAAGGGCTCTCATGAAAGAGAGGCAGAGAGAAGGGATTACCCTGGCTAAGGCGAGGGGAGCTTATGGAGGCAGGAAACCAACCCTATCACCTGAGCAAGTGGCGGATTTGAGACAGCGCATTGGCATGGGGATACCGAAGGCTAAGGTTGCTAGAGATTTCAAAATCAGCAGAGAGACGGTTTATCAGTACTGTAGATCTCCTAATTGTTAAAAAAGATTAAAAATATTATTTTAATCTTGATTATTTATCCCAAATAAAATACACCTATAAGAAAGGGGGAGTTATGGTCTTTAAGCCAATGGATGAGCGAGAGTATAGAAGGCTCATTTATGCAAGGAACGAGGGTTAAAATGGCCACCAAAAAAGAAATAGAAGAGCATTTAAAGAAAGCTCTCAAAGAAGTGGGTGAAATAAAACCTTGGTTTGATAAGAGTGTAAATGCCTGGGTTTTTGGGCATCCTGACTATCCTGTGGAATATGCAGGGGAGTCCGAAGAGGAAGTGATGAGAGGGTATCCAAGATATCTCAGAGAATTTATCAGACAACGATTAAATGACAATCTTGCTCCATTTATTGAGAAAAAAATCAAAGGGCATGGTGGTAAACGGCTTGGATCAGGTAGGCCTAAGGGGACTAAAAAAGAAGAAAAAACTAGAATCTATGTCCCAAAAGACATTGCTAACTGGATGTCAAAGCCCAGCTCCATTCCACAAATTCGCCAGTTTATTGCTAAAGGGCATCGCTGATTAGTCCATTTTTCGCGCTTGATCTTGCTACCATTTAGTGGACAGAAAAAACATAGACAAAGAAAATTCTTACGACAAAAGGAATGTCTATGGATAAGCAAAGAAAATATGATCGAGAATTTAAACTCAATGCAGCGAAGTTATATCAGGAGGGCGGGAAAAGTCTAAACCAATTGGCTGAAGATTTGGGTATTCCAATGACGACATTGGCAACGTGGGTAAAACAATTTAAAGAAAATGGAGATGGGAGTTTTTTTGGATCAGGAACACCAATGCCACGCAATGAAGAATTATACCGGCTACGCAAGGAATTAGCCGATGTGAAGCAAGAGAGAGACATCTTAAAAAAAGCAGTAGCCATTATCTCCTGAGGTGGTGATCCAAATTCTTGGGGCTGCTGTAATTTTTCAATGGTGAGGGAGTACTGAAGGGGCATCAGAGGATGCGGCATTTGTCGTGCTCGCTGTATTCGGCGCGGACGCGCGCGAGCTCTTCGGGGTCGCAGGGGCAGGGGGTGAGGCCCCAGATGAGCTTTGCGTAGTTGTGTGTCGATGTGTCGATGGAGAATTTGCCCATGCTGGCGATGTTGTGGAGGGCATACTCGGCCCAGCGGTGGGTGTCGAGGAAGAGCTCTTCCACTTTTTTTTGAGCCAGGTAATACTCGGGCAGGTCGTTGAGGACAAAGTAGGGGTCGGCGCTATTGCCGTTGCGGGGTTCTAGAATGAGGTCGTAGAGGCTGGAAATCGCCAGGTGCTCTTCCTCTGTTTCTGCAAAGGTGCGGTCTCTGAGGGAGTTGAGGGCATTGTGGATTCTTGCATCTTGGATGTAGAGGTCGTGGGCGTTGTAGGAATGGGTCTCTTGGAGCTTCTGATTTTCCGCAGAGGTTTTCCCAAAGCCAAAGGGCCACCATTCGTCGGTGATTTGGGTGTGCATTTCGATGTTGGCGCCGTCTTGAGTGCCGATGGTGAGGGCTCCGTTCATCGCTAGTTTCATATTTCCGGTTCCGGAGGCTTCCATGCCGGCTGTCGAGATTTGCTCGGACAGATCCGCTGCGGGGATGATCAATTCTGCTTTGGAAACGTTGTAGTTTTCTATGAAGATGAGGTTGAGCTTTTCACTGACGGGGGGGTCGTTATTAATTTTGCGGGCAACGCAGCAGATGAGTTGGATGATGTTTTTCGCAGCTGTGTATCCCGGAGCTGCTTTTCCGGCAAAGAGGATCATGCGTTTGATTCTGCGGCTGTTGGAGTCGGCTTTTAGCTCTTGATAGGTGATGATGGTGTGCAAAACATTCATGAGCTGGCGTTTATATTCGTGAAAGCGTTTGATTTGCACGTCAAAAAGAGAGGCTTCATCTAGGGTGGGGTAGTGGGAAATGGCTTTGCCTTTGCTGTTTCGGATGGGGTTTTTTTCCCGCAGGTAGCTAAGGAGGGTGTGTTTGTTGTCGCGTTTGATCTCTAGGAATTCTTCCTGGGTTAGGGGGTCGTTTGCAAATGCGGCAAGCTCTTGGATGTGATCAAAATCCGTGATCCACTTGCGGCCAATTTTTTTGCAGATGAGTTGGGCGAGCTTTGGGTTGGCGTGCAATAGCCATCTTCTCTGGGTTACGCCATTTGTGATGTTGACAAATTTTTCAGGGGACATTTCGTAAAAATCTTTAAATACTTCTTTCTTTAAGATCTCTGTGTGCAGGGCGGCAACTCCATTGATGCGGTGGGATCCGAAAATGGCCAGGTGTGCCATGCGGACTTGCCCTTCTTGAATGATGGACATGCGGCGGACTCTTTCTTCTGCATTTGGAAATTGGGTGCGTACGCTATTGCAGAGGGTGAGGTTGAGTTTTTCAATGATGTGGTATTGGCGGGGCAAGAGGATCTGCAGTCGGTATTGGTTCCATTCCTCTAGGGATTCTCGAAGGACTGTGTGATTGGTGTAGCTACAGCAGGTTTGCACCAATTCCCATGCCTCTTCCCATCCCAAGTCGTGTTCTTTCATGAGCAGCCGCTGCAGCTCTGCAATGGCCAGGGAGGGGTGTGTGTCATTGATCTGGATTCTGACTTTATCTGCGAAGTTATCGAGGTTGGAGAAGGTGTCGAGGTGATTGCGGATGATGTCTTGCAAAGAGGCGGAGACAAGGAGAAACTCTTGCTTTAAGCGGATCCGTTTTCCAGTTTCGTTATTATCGTTGGGGTAGAGAACATCGGTGAGCGAGGTATTTTCTGCAGCTTGATCGAGCAGCCCTGCGTTAAAGCGCTGGAGTTGAAAGTTGCGGGGGGATTCTTTTGTTGTCCACAGGCGCAGGGTGTTGACATTGAAGGCTCCATTTTCTTTATAGCCGATCATCGGGATGTCATAGGCTAAAGCTCTGACCTCATCGAAATCTTGAAGATCCATGACCTCAAAGCCTTTTTTATTGACAACTGGCACTGCGTTTCCCGTGTAGTAGACTGATGCGGCGTGGGCGTCTCGTCGGTATTCCCATGGGTATTCGTGCAGAAGCCAGTTGTCTGGTCGCTCGACTTGGACCCCGTTCCACACTTCTTGGTCAAAAATTCCATACTGATAGCGCAGCCCATACGCAATGGCTGGGTACTGTTGGGTGGCCAGCGAATCCAAAAGGCAGGCGGCCAGCCTCCCTAAGCCTCCGTTGCCAAGGCCGGGGTCAGGTTCGTAGCACAGCTCTTTTGCAAAATTGCGGCCGAGCATTTGCATCACTTGCAGCACAAGTTCTGTGGCTTGAATATTGGTGATGTTATTTCCGGACAACCTGCCTGGCATGTACTCCATGCATATGTAATAGAGCATACGCACTTTTTGTTTTTTAAATGTGTGCATGCAGGCGGTCCAGTTGATCATGATCTCTTCGCGCAAGGTGAGTGCAAAGGCTCTGTAAAATTCCTCGGGCGAGGCTTCATCTAAGGTGACTCCCATTGTGGTGATAAGATAGTGCTTGATCTTGTGCGCAAGGCTCTCTGCTTGCGCTTGAATAGGGGATTCCATTGGCATTGTTTTCTTATTTAACTTATGTAATCAATTGGGTTGTTAACACAGAAGGTTTAAATTGGGAAGAGAGCGATGGAAAAATTTGATCTTATCGTCATTGGTACAGGGCCAGCTGGTGAAAAAGCGGCGGTAAAGGCGGCCTACTTTGGTTATAAAGTCGCCATCATCGAAAAGGAAGATGTCTATGGGGGCGCAGAGGTTGTCACAGGAACGCTCCCTTCAAAAACCTTGAAAGAAACAGCGCTTTTTCTCTCTGGTAAATATGAAAAGGGGGTTTACAGCGTCGAAAGGGGATTGGAGCACGAGGCTTCTGTCGAGGATTTCATGTACCGCAAAAATTTTGTCAGCGCTTCTGCAGCTCAAGAGATCCATGAGAATTTAATGCGGCATGGGGTGGTGATTTACCACGGAGTCGCTAGCTTTGAAGATGCCAACTGCATTAAGATTCAGGGGAAAAAAGAGGAGACGATTTACGGAAAAAATATCATCATCGCAACAGGCTCTTACCCTTATCATCCTGAGAATATTCCCTTCGATGGGGTGAGAATCCACGACTCGGACACGATTTTGCAGATACGGAGGTTTCCCTCGTCGCTTTGCATTGTCGGAGCTGGTGTGATTGGGTGTGAGTATGCGACCATTTTTGCTACCATGGGAACCAAAGTCTACCTTGTCAACGATAAGGCTCAGATTCTCCCGTTTATCGAGGCAGAGGTTGCAGCAGATCTTGTGAGTCAGATGGAGACGGCTGGAATTGACATTCTTTTTAACAAGTCGATTGAAAAGATCGCAAAAGCCCCGTCTGACAAAGAGGCGATCACTGTCAAACTCAAAAGCGGGGAGACTTTAAATGTCGACATGTTTCTTTTTGCCGCTGGGAGAAGTGGAAATACAAAGTCACTCAATGACCAAAAGATTGGGCTAAAGTTGGGCGACAGGGAGCAGATTTTAGTTGACGCGGAATACCGCACAAACATCCCGAATATCTTTGCAGTCGGCGATGTTATCGGGTTTCCAGCCCTTGCCAGCACGAGCATGGATCAGGGCAGAGTGGCTGTTGCCCATATCTTTCAAACACAAGACCTAGAGCACCTACCCTCCCATTTTCCTTATGGGATTTACACCATTCCCGAGGTGTCGATGGTGGGGATTACAGAGGAGCAGGCCATTGCGCGCAAGCTCAACTACTGCGTCGGCAAAGCGCGCTACTGCGATATGCCCCGTGGCAAAATTCTGGGCGCAAAATCGGGATTTCTCAAACTGATCTTTGCCAAAGATAACCTGTGCATTTTAGGTATCCACATCATCGGGCACATGGCAACCGAGCTGATTCACTATGGAGTGCTGCTTGTCGAGGAAAAAAAGACGCTCCCCGATCTAATCGGGCAGGTGTTCAACTTTCCGACTCTGCACGAATTATATAAATACGCTGGCTACGATGGTCTGAGCAATTTCACAGGACATAAGGTCAAGCCCTGATTAGACATCTTGCGTAACCTGCGATGATTTTTCTGTCCATTCCTTACAAAACTTTTTCGCCATTTGTAAACACATGGCGAAAAAGTTTTGTAAGGAATGCACCAAAAAAGCGCAAATTTATCAAGAAAATGAGGTTACGCAAGATGTCCATTGTTTTCAGTTGAAAATTTTTGTTTTTAGTCGTATCTTTTGGAGTCGTCGGGCGTTGTAAATTCTACAAAGAGGCGGTTTAGCATGGGTAATAACTTCTCAATCCTCGGGTCCATTTAGCGTTTAAAAAAATCTTCGCATCTGAAAAAAATAATGATCTTCTCATTTCTTTCATCAACGCGGTTGTTTCTAGGGAAGATCAAGTGGTCGATGTCGAGCTTTTAAACCCGTATAATTTGAGAAACTTCTTAAGTGATAAGCTGTCGATTTTAGATATTAAGGCCAAAGATAAAAATGGTAGTTTTTATAATATCGAAGTCCAGGTTTGCAACGATGGCGATTACGATAAGCGCTCGCTTTACTATTGGGCCAAGCTCTACTGTGATCAGCTAGGCGCCAGCGACTCTTTTAGCAAGTTGCGCAAGGCTATCGGCATCCATGTCATTAATTTTGGAAAGCGTTCCCAATGCCCCAAACTACTGCAACCGCTTCATCATCATTAATACACAGACGCAAGCGCACCATTTTAAGGATCTAGAGATCTACACTATCGAGCTATGTAAGTTTTGCGGTAGTTAAAGGTTCTCTTGCAGCGATCTTGCCGCAGATTAAAACCAGTTTAGATCGTTGGGTGACTTTTTTAACAAAAGCCTCGAGTTTAGATCGCAATAACCTGCCCAAAGAACTCAATGATCCCTATATTCAAAAAGCTGTCGATGTCCTCACCACAGTCTTTTTAGATTCTAAAGAGAAGGAGCTCTATGAAGGGCATCTCAAATGGATGAGAACGGAAAAAGGGTGCGCAGCAATACGAACGAACGCGACAGA
>CAWCKK010000033.1:0-5706 GCA_963796135.1 uncultured Acidobacteriota bacterium
ACTCCCCTGGAAAAAATTAATGCTCGTGAAATGCGCTCTTACCGAAAAGAAATCGCTCAACTTTTAAAACTGTGCACAAAGCTTCCCGAAAACTTCAAAAACAATGACACATTTAAAGGTTGCCTTGCTTTCTTACAACGCCTCAGCTACCTCATCAACACCCAAGCAGAGGCGATGTCACAGCTTGAAAATCTTGGCGAAAGCGCATTAAAAACCCACTATGAACATTCGAACAACTGCTCTATGCCCACTAATGAAAAGAAAGAGTCTTTTATTTCATTTTCAGATTGGATGCAAAGCATTTACCTTCGCCTGAAAAACAACGAAAGAAATACGTTGATAGGGAAAATCGAATGGGTAATCGCAGAGCTTTTGAGATGGCTGAATGGAAACCAACTCAGCAATCAAAACTGCGGATCGGTGATTTTAAGGTGGAAAAAAAACGATACGGTTGAACCTTGGAGAAAGTTTGATTAAGAACCCTCTTCATGAAGCCCAACTCGATTATCAAAAAAGCAACCAGATGTATCACATCCAACACACTCTTGAAAGCCCGCTTAAAGCCAAAGAAGCAGAGCACATTCAAAAACACCGGGAGCTTTTTAAAGACCGAAAAGATCATGGCACAGTCATTGCTTCTACATTAGATGGAGATATCCGCAAAGGCAAAGGGAAATTTAAAAAAGTACTAGGCGTGAATGACTTTCACGAAAAACTCTTAGCCATGTGCTGCGCCGCTCCGCGAGGGAAATTGCCTGAAACAATGGAAAATTTCAATGGGTTTGCAACTGGGTTGACAAGGGAAGAATTACAAGAATTGATTGATGCATCAACAAAAGCTTGCAAAGTAATTATTCCAGGAGATGAAGATTTTAAGAAAGCGGACAAAAAAACACAACTGCGCTATTGCAATGTCATGCTGCTCAATTTTAATGCGTTGCTGGCGATCAAACAAATGCTGAAGTTTGGCAATGATGCAAACCAACCTCAAACAGCCACAATGGGGCAAGCCTGCAAGCAGGATGTGGATAGAGGTCCCGTTGTCAATGCGGCAACGATTACCTTTGTCCAACTGATTGCAAATGGCCGACTCTCGGGCCAAGATGCCAAGCAACTCATTGGGATGCTTCTCATGCGCGGGCTGATGGTCGATGGCCGCTTAATGAATAACGACCGGCTTGAAATTCTCCTCGACTTATTGTACATGATGGGACGTTCTGAAAACATTGCTACAGGTTTTGTCAAAGCTTTGCAAGATTTCGCAGGCAAAAAAGAACAGGGCCCCAGCCCGATCTCTTTCATTCCTTCACATCACGTGCACCCCCCCGGTTAACCTCGGCCTTCACACTCTTTTTACAATGGTGACCACAAGGGCCTTATTGCCGCTAAAATAGCGGCAATGGGCCGGCACTTCCAAGCTAATTTCTTCCTCATAAAAGTCGACATCAGGATTAGCGATGACAGCATCGATGAACCGGTCGTCTAGGTGTTTAGATTCGGGGCTGTTTAAGAAGCAGGAAAAGCGGGAGCCTTTGCGCATGTGCTTTTCTAGACACTGCCCTAAAAACTCAATCAAGCGGTCCCTTGTAGATCCAGGGGAAACTGTCTTTTGCTTAATTTGCAAAACCTCTTTCGATCTGTTTTTGCTCAAGTTTTTTAATTGAGATAAGTCTCTGGAACATCGCGTCTAATTGGCCTTGTGTGATTTGGCCTGCGTGGCTAAGCTGTGTTAAAAATCTTGCAAAATGCAGGGCGCCCTGCTTTGTGTCGAGGGGAATCTGATCCATCAGGGCGATGAGGTCGGCATCGCCGTACTGAATCTTTTCTAAGAAAGGAAAGGTGGATTTGACGTCCTCGATGAGTTTTTTCCCTTTTTGCAGCAAGAGGTGGGATTGGGCGCTATCTTCCTGGAGCTTCTGGATCTGCTCTTCACTTTGGAGGGGGTAATCGTCAAAAAAGATGCAATCGAAAACACCCAGGCGGGCAAGGGCCTTTTGCCAGGTATCTTCAACGATCTTCACACCTGGTCGCCTCTCTGCCCACTTTCTTGCGCAAGCTGCGATCTCGGGGTGAAACTCGACGATGGTGTGGCTTTTGGGCTGGTAGCTCTGAATCCGCTCGGCCGAATAGGCAAGGCCAAACCCCACCTCTAGGACATCGCCAAAGGGCTTTAATGCATCGATGCAAGCGTGCATGTAGGGTTTTTCCCATTCCATCATCACCTGAAACTTTCCATCTTTGAGCAAAACCTGCTGTCCTCGACTATCTTTCTGATACTCCATCCGGCAGTGGGGAAAATCTTGATCCATGGTTTGTGAAACTCCAGTTTACAATAATCCAAAAAGTATTTTAGGATTCCATACGAGTCATTTAAATTTTAAGCCCTGAAACTATAGAAAATATTTTTTTTAAACGTTTGAATTCCAAGGATAATCATACTGGGGTCTTTAAAGCTATGAGAGAATTTCGCCGTTGGTACGAAGCTGCCCTATGTACCGCGCTGCTCCAAATCATTTATTCCCCGTTTGCCCACACAGCGGATGAGGAAAGCGCTCAATTCCTAGCAGAGACAGAAATGGTGGCCGCATCGGTGAGATCCAACGGCAAGACGGATGTTTACACCGTCAATTTCAACAATATCTCCATGCTGGAGCTAATCCGGTTTACAAGCAAAATCACCAACCTCAACTTTGTCTTTGATCAAGCAGATCTGCAATTTTCAGTCTCTTTTGTCTCTGAGGAAGCTGTCAGTGCAAAAAGCATGATGGCGGCCTTAGGCCAGGTCTTGCGGATGCACGACCTTGTCTTACTAGAAGAGGGCAACAATGTGCTGATTACTAAAAATACAACTG
Source organism: uncultured Acidobacteriota bacterium (assembly GCA_963796135.1). Lineage (GTDB taxonomy): Bacteria > Chlamydiota > Chlamydiia > Chlamydiales > Rhabdochlamydiaceae > CAJCIW01. The sequence goes on from CAWCKK010000033.1 coordinate 2,853, forward strand.
TCCGTCAAATACCTCCGATTATTTCTCAGGATATGACAGACCCGGATGCGTTTCGCGCCGCTATTGTCACGCGTGTCTTTAGAATCAAAAATGCCAACGTCAATGCCGTCGCAAGCATCATCCGCTCCATGATTTCTGTAGGGGCGCTTGTCGAGATCTCGGCAGAAACCAGGCAGCTGATTGTCACTGACCTTGCGGCAAATGTCGATCAGATCGCCGCTTTGCTCGATAGCTTAGATGCCCCCCACTCCCCGCTAGATGTCGAGACGTTTGTGGTGAAAAATATCCCCCCCATCGATCTGATTGGGCTCACCGAAAAGATTTTAGATCCCTTTACAGAAGGCAACCCACTGATTTTTGTCCCTCAGATGGAGACAAACTCGATCTACATCATCTCTACCCCATTCCTCATCGAGCGGGCAATGAGCGTGATGGAAGATCTGGATATCCCCTCAAAAAGAGTCGTGATTGGCAATCAAACGCTGGCAAATAGGGAGATTTTCATTTACAAGCCGCAGTACCGCTCCCCGCAAGAGCTGATCCGGGAGTTGAACCAGGTAGCTGCCCAGATAAAAACCACAGGCGGGACAGCCTCCCCGGTTGGGATTGCGATCGAAGGGGTTCAAGAGATGAAAGAGACAGGTTCTCTCATCTTCATCGCCGATCCTCAGACGGCGACCAAGCTCAAGGGAATCCTGGACGCCTTAGATACCCCGGGAGCGGAGAAAACCTCCTTCTACATCTATAAAATCCTCCAAGCCCAAGAGCCTCAGATCGCAGAATCCTTAAAACAGATGGAGGAGAAACTCCAAAGCTCCCCCCATCCCAATCAGGATCTAATCGATGCGATCAAGAGCATGAAGTGGATCAAAGAGACCAACTCCCTTGTGTTTACAGGAACTGATGCTGCTTTAAAGCAGCTCGGCGAGGTCTTGCCGACATTTGATGTGGCTCCAGAGCACGCCCGCACTTGGGAACAGGCGCAGATCAAATCGACTTTTTTAGTCTACACCCCGGCCTTCCGCTCAGGAGAGGAGCTGAAAAAAGAGATCAACGATGTCGGCTCGGGTTTGAAGCAATCGGGCCTAGCTGATCCCTCTTTTTTGCAGACTTTGGATTCTGTGAAATGGGTTCCCTCGACAAATTCCTTGGTGTTTACGGGCGATCCCGATTCGATTGCAAAGATCCACGCCATGCTAGAATCGATGGACACCCCAACTGTCTACGCGTCGAAATCCTCCGAGGTGTTCATCTATAAGCCACAGTACATTTCTGCCGATCAAATCCAAGAGGCTCTGAAGAGCTTGATCCCCGCTCTAAAAAGCACCCACGCCCTTTCGGATCAAAGTTTGGCCGATGCCATCGAGGCGATGCGCTGGAATCGACAAACCCAATCGTTCATCGTGACCTCCGAGGCGCCGACAATTGCCCGCTTAAAAATACTCCTGTCGAGCATCGATACCGCCCAGCAGACCATAACCTCGCTGCCCAGGGGATTTTTTCTCTATAAACTGCAGAACTCAGAATGCGAAACTGTCCTCAAAGAGTTGAAAAACATCGCAAAAAAAATGCCTGCGTCGAGCTTGCAAAACCAAGAGGTCGTCACGACCATCGACAAGATAGAATGCATTAAATCCAACAACTCTTTGCTGATTACAGGCCCTAGCGATGCGATCGAGCAGGTAAAAACCCTCATCTCCGAATTTGATATTGCAGACAAGGCTTTAGCTCCTACACCCTCTGAATCGTTTTGGATTTACAAGCCCAAATATCTCTCGGCTATCGAAGTGCAAAACACGCTGGCCGACTTGTCCAAGGAACTTGAAGCATCCGGCCTGAAAGATCCCGGCTTGTTTAAAGTCTTGCACACCATGCGGCATGTCACCAATACCGATTCGTTAGTTTTACGGCAGCCAAAAAACTTGGACAAAGTGCAAAAAATGATCGCAGGAATCGATACGAGCGCGGCCTTAGGGACAATTCAAAACATTGGGAACATCACCTTTTTGCTCTACAAGGTGCAGTCGGCCCCTGCTGACAAGCTGATCAGCTCGCTCAAAACCTTTGCCATCGATCTTAAGCAGTCCAATGTCCAGACAAGGAACTCGCAGGAGGCCCTCGATAACGTCAGATGGATTAAAGAGACCAACTGCCTGCTCTTCGCAGGTAATGAGACTTTAGAAAAAGTCGATCAGCTTGTCAAAAAATTTGATCTGCCGGCCCTTAGCTCTTTCGATACGAACCACCTCCACGCTTACCCCTGCAGCAGGCAGCAATCTCAAGAGAGGGCAGCATCTTTGCCATACTTATAATCCCAATATGTCTCAGGGCAGAGCTGATCGGCATTCTCCATGATTTCATGGAAAAACTCGATAATGTCATCCGGGGTTTCTGATCCTGCTCTTTTGATACGATCAACAGTCGAAAGCTGGATTGAGAAGACCTCCTCTCTGCTCATCTCAGGCCAGCCGGCTGCTGTAGAGAAGGTAGAGCAACTGCTTATCAAATTCGACTCCAAGCGCTGCTGAAAATACTCCTCCTGCAATCGAGACCATCGATAACACAAGCTTCTTGATCTACAAATTGCAGTACCATCCAGGAAACGGTATTCAAAACGCTTTGAGACAGGTTGCTGCAAGCCTCGGCAAAGGCGCTACTTCCCCTACAGCCCTTGTCGCTGCGATCAACTCATTGCAGTGGATGAGATCCACCAATTCATGCTTTGCACCGGCAAGCAAGAAGTGTTGTAAGCTGAGAGACTTGATCCAAAATCTGGATGTGCCTTGCGGCAGGTCTTCATCGAAGTCCTTGTCATTGAAACAAAAGCAAGACGCAACTGAGCCTCAAGGCTACA
>CAWCKK010000034.1:0-11475 GCA_963796135.1 uncultured Acidobacteriota bacterium
AAGCAATCTAACCTCAGCGGCAATCAGCTCAAGCATGTAGAGATTCCAAAAGAGTGCGTGGAATTAAGAGACTCTTGACCTCAACTACAATCAACTCAAGTCTTTAGAGATCCCAAAAGAGTGTGTGGAATTAAAATATCTTCACCTCTTCAACAATCAGCTCAAGGATTTAGAGATCCCAAAAGAGTGTGTGAAACTAACATGGGTTGAGCTCTCCCAAAATCAGCTCAACCGTTTAAAGATTCCAAAAGAGTGTGTGGAATTAAGAGATCTTTACCTCAGCAAGAATCAGCTCAAGGATTTAAAGATCCCAAAAGAGTGTGTGGAATTAGCAAAGCTTTACCTCTCCCACAATCAGCTCGAGGATTTAAAGATCCCAGAAGAGTGTGTGAAATTAGAGAATCTTTTCCTCTCCTGCAATCAGCTCAAGGATTTAGAGATCCCAAAAGAGTGTGTGACACTAAAATGTGTTGATCTCTCCAGCAATCAGCTCAAGGATTTAAAGATCCCAGAAGAGTGTGTGGAATTAGCAAAGCTTTACCTCTCCCGCAATCAGCTCAAGGATTTAAAGATCCCAAAAGAGTGTGTGAAACTAGAATCGGTTAATCTCGAGCACAATCAGCTCAAGTATTTAGAGATCCCAAAAGAGTGTGTGAAATTAAGAGGTCTTTACCTCAGCAACAATCAGCTCGAGTATTTAGAAATCCCAAAAGAGTGCGTGTCATTACAATACCTTGTGCTCGGTAACAGGCGAATTGAAAACGAACGGGGTAACACATTCATGTTTATTTCTGATGCAGTTGTGAACAAATTTCCAAAAAACCCTGCCATTGTCATCTTTAAGAATGAAAAGCTGTATCCTTCTCAATTTCCAATAGCTAAACTGTATCAAGCAATTATGGAGAATAAGAACCTTGAGGAGCTCAAAGAAATTTTCCTCTCTTTGGCTCCCCATGACAGAGAGTTGATCTTGCAAATCATTCAGGAGAATAAGCCCTACTCTAATCCAGAATGCCAACCTGCTCTTCGGTTCAGTGGAATTCATTCTCTTACGAGCATTCAAATCGAAAAGGCATTTGCAAATCCGGATGATTTTTACCGTGCAGTACAACAGTCTATCTTGAAAAAACTCAAACACCTACCGACAGAGCAGAAAAACGCCGTTTATGGGAAGATCTACGATTTAGCAGGCCGTCCTGCAACCCAAGATGGGAAATGGGGACAAACGCATGCGCTAGAAAATATACCACGACTTGCTGATGCTCTTGCACTGTGTGGAGAATAGGCGCCTTTTGTGCAACCTGATTTGCTTGATCAATTGGCGGGGCAGAAAAATCATCGAATTTTTCAAACAAAGCAGGTAGAGGCGGTTCATCGCTCAAGATGGGCAGTGTAAGGGGGAATGTGGGCGCGTGCTCGAAGGACAGGGGCAACTTCCTCATCCAGGAACCTCTGGGTTTGTTCAGCGGACCTGCCGATGAAGCGCTCGACTTGGGTGAGCGCTTGGATTTCTGCGGGGGAGATGCCGATCTCAGGATCGGCCCCAATCCTCTCTTTGAGGTTGCCCGGCATCCCCTCTTCTTTGATCCTGCGGCTGGCCTCAAGGCTGTGGATTCTCAAGCGCTCGTGAACCTCTTGGCGGCCTTTGCCTTTTTTAACAGCTGCCATCAGGATCTGTTCAGTTGCCAAAAAGGGGAGCTCGTCGCTCAGATGCTTGTCGATTGCCTTCGGAAAGACGGTAAGTCCAGCTGTGATGTTGCAAAAGAGATTGGCGATGGCATCGGCTGTTAAAAAAGCCTGGGGGAGATAGAGTCTGCGGTTGGAAGAATCGTCGAGGGTTCGCTCAAACCATTGCGTTGCCTCTGTGTAAAGGGGGTTTTCATTTAAGGAAATCAGAAATCTAGACAGGCCGCAGATTCTTTCGGAGCGCATCGGATTGCGCTTGTAGGGCATTGCTGAGGAGCCGATTTGTTTTTGGGCAAATGGCTCTTCAATCTCTTTAAGATGAGCTAAAAGGCGCAGGTCAGAGGCGAATTTGTGAGAGGAGGAGGCAAAACTGCACAGCACGGACATCACCCGGATATCGACCTTGCGGGTATAGGTCTGGCCTGAGATGGTAAAAAGGCGGGAAAACCCCATCTGTTTTGCGATGAGCTCTTCGAGCTGATCGACCTTGTCGTGATTTCCTTCAAACAGGTCGAGAAAGGAGGCTTGTGTGCCGGTTGCCCCTTTCACCCCCAAAAATCGAAACTTCTTCGATGACCCTTTCTATATCGGCAAGATCGATGAGAAGATCCTGAAGCCAAAGGCACGCTCTTTTGCCGACTGTGGTTGGCTGCGCAGGCTGAAAGTGGGTATAGCTCAAGCAGCTTAAATCCGCGTATTTTCTGGCAAATGCCTCTAACTGCCGGATCGCTTGGAGAATTTTCTCATTGAGCAGAACCAGCCCTTGCCGCATCTGGATCAGGTCGGTGTTATCTGTCACAAAGCAAGAGGTCGCTCCGAGGTGGATAATCCCTTTAGATTCAGGGCACAGATCGCCAAAAGCGTGGATATGGGCCATCACATCATGGCGAAACGCGGCCTCATATTCCTCAAGGCGTTTGAGATCAAAATGCTCGGCAGCCTTCTCTAAAGCTGTGATTTGATCCTCTGTGATCGGCAGGCCGAGGGCCTTTTGGGATCTAGCAAGGGCAATCCAAAGCTTGCGCCAGGTCGAGAACTTAAAATGAGGGGAAAAAAGATACGACATCTCGCGGCTTGCATAACGGTCGCAAAGAGGGGATTGATAGGACATTAAAATCACTCATTCCCCCTCGAATAGAGCAATCAGCTCTTTGAAGGTTTGGAGCAGCTCGGTTCTCTGCGCGGCTGTGGGCCGAAAGGAGGCGGAGCTCAGATGAGAATGGAGGCGCTGGACCTGTTTCATCAGAGATTCTGTGACATTTTGAGCTCTGCCATCTTCTTTTCCAAGGGGAAATGTCTTACGAATCAGTGCGAGCAGCTCTTGCTTGGGCTGGCCGCAATAATTTTTGATGATCTGCTCTTTTTGCTCCTGTTTTCCTTCTCTGCTGGCAAGGCTATAGACAGCCTGCCTTGGGCATTTCATCGAGTTTAAGATGCAGATGTTCTGGAAGAGCTGTATAAAGCTCGTAGTACTGCAAAAATTATAAGGAGTTTGCCGGTTGCCATAGGTAGCGATCAGCCAAGCGCTAAAAGCGCCATCGCGATAATTTTTTAAGATTTTGGGCCTTTTTAATGCTTTGGCCATGCAAAATGATCGCTTGGTTATTGATCGCCTTCACCTCTGCTGTCAAAGCCTTGAGCTGAAAGAGATCCTCCCCAATTTCCCAATCATGGGCTTTATACTGCATGAGCAAAGAGGTGAGCCCTTCCTTTTCTTTTTCCATTGAGGGGCGCGACCCGAAAACTCCTGAAAAACTCGAGAGGTTCCCGCTTGAGGATTTCTCGACAAGATGGGTCATTTTCGAGAGCTTTTCCGTTGCCATTTTTAGGCGCTGGGTCAGAAGAGAGTTGACTTTAGCCATAAAATTTTCACATCCGTTTTAGGATTTCTTTTGTCAGCGCTAAGTAGTCTTCGGCAGCTCGGCTTTCGGGCGAAGTCTCAAAAATCGGTTTCCCATAGACAGAAGCCTCAGAAACGCAGATATCTCTGCGCGGATTTAGACTCTAGGAGCAGTTTACCGGGAAATGTGCCTTCGATCACATCGAGAAACGCGTCGTTGCTTTTGCCGCTGCGGATTCCAGAAAGAAAGAGCGACACCTAAAATGTTAAAGGGATGTCTTTGAGAAATGCTGCTTCATAAACTCAGAGAGGCGCTGCAACCCTTTAATGCTATAAAATTCAGGTGTTGCGCAAACCAGCGACTGGTTGGCGGCGATCAGAGCCGATTCGGTGAGCCAGCAAAGAGAAGGAGGCGTATCGATGATCACCGTATCGTAGCTTGAGCGTTTTAAGAATCTCTTTGAGCCGTTCGTGGGAATAGCGGTCGCCTGCAAGCGGCCCTGTGACCTCGACCCTCTCAAGCCAGGTGTCGGCGGGAATCAAATCGAGATTTTTCACGCAGGTGGGCAAGATCACATCGTCGATATTTTTTTGCCCTTGAAAACAGGAGCCATGCTGTCCTGTGCATCGGGATCTAAGCCCAAGCCGGTTGTTAAATTGGCCTGGGCATCCAAATCGATAAAAGCACTTTTTTCTTATGAAATTTGGCAAGGGCCGCTCCTAAATGTAGAGATGTCGAGGTCTTCGCCGTTCCGCCTTTAAAGCTGCTGACAGCGATCTTATGCGTCGTTGTCTGCATGGGTCACTTCCTCTTTGCAAAATGAGAGGTTAAAGATTTTTCTCCTTTCTTTTTTGATGCTGTCGATAAAGGTCCTTAAACGCATTCCCCGTGAACAACATTGTCGCGCGTGCGCAGGTTGATCGTTCGGTTCTCTAGTTCTTTATCGCCGATGGTGAGCATGTAGTTGTACTGCATCATCTGTGCGTTGCGAATTTTTTTATTCACGATTCGGACGAGTCTAGTCGACATCGCACAGAAGGCCTGCTTTTTTAATTTCCGCGCAGAGCTCTTTGGCATACTCGATGGTGTCTGTCTGCAACGGTAATGATACACACTTGTCTTGGGCTGAGCCATAGCGGAAATTTCCGGCAAAGTGCTCGATCAAAATCCCAAAGAAACGCTCAATCGATCCAAAAATCGCGCGATGGATCATGACAGGACGTTTTAGCTGTCCATCGCTATCCATATATTCCAGTTCGAATTTTTCGGGAAGAGCCATATCGAGTTGGATCGTTCCACACTGCCAGGATCGGCCCAAAGTATCTTTGATATGGATGTCGATTTTCGGCCCATAAAAAGCGCCATCCGCCCTCATTGATCCGATAAGGCTGGCCCCAGGCATCTAAAGCGTCTTTAAGCCCGCCGTGGCAACTTCCCAATCCTCATCCGATCCAATACTTTTTTCCGGACGGGTGGAAAGTTCGAGACGATAGTCAACCAAACGTGGAATAGATTGCATCGATAAGGCTGACGACATTTAAGATCTCATGCTTAATATCCGCAGGGCGCATGAAGACGTGGGCGTCATCTTGGTGGAAACTGCGCACCCGAAACAGCCCGCTTAAAGCGCCTGATGCTTCATGGCTGATGCACATGGCCAATTTCAGCGACTCTCAGCGGCAAGTTCCCGATAGCTATGGAATCCCCTTTGAAGTAGAGCATGCATCCTGGGCAATTCATCGGTTTGATGGCAAAATGGCGATCTTCAATGCTAAAGGCGTACATATTCTCTCGGTAGTGAAACCAGTGACCAGAAGTTTCCCAAAGAGACTGGCAGAGCAGCTGCGGGGTTTTGATCTCAAGATAGCCTGCCGCCTCGTGAAGAGTGCGCCAAAACGCGATGAGGCGATTCCAAACCACCATCCCCTTAGGATGAATGAACGGCATCCCAGGGCCTTCTTCTTTCAAAGAGAACAGATCGAGCTTAGGACCTAAAATCTTGTGGTCCCGCTTTTTAGCCTCTTGAAGAAACGTCAAGTACTCCTTCAAAAGCTTCCTGTCGGGATAGGAGATGGCATAGACCCGGGTCAACATCTGCCTCTTGGAATCCCCTCTCCAGTATGCACCCGAGATGTGGAGGATTTTAAAAGCTTTGATCTTGCCGAGATGAGGCAAGTGAGGACCCCTGCACAAATCAAAGAACTCTCCTTGAGTGTACCCCGTGATCAGATCCCCTTCTTTAAGCCCTTCGATCAACTCCTTCTTATAGGGGTTGTGCTTAAACTGCTCCAGAGCCTCTGCTTTGCCCTTAAAACAAGAGCGGACAGGGCGGTAATTTTCATCGATGATCTTTTGCGCCTCATTTTCAATCTTCTCAAAATCCCCCTCCGACAGAGTTAGATCGGCAAAGTCGTAATAAAATCCCTGTTCGATAGGAGGGCCGATCGTCGGCTTTGCCTCAGGATATAGGCGCAAAATCGCCTGGGCGAGCACGTGGGCAGAGGTGTGCCAAAAGATCTCTTTGCCCTCAGGGGATTCAAAATCGATCAGCTCGACCTGATCCCCTTCATGCAGAGGGGTCGATAAGTCGACAATTTTTCCATTGATTTTTGCACCAAGGGATTGAGAAGGATCGCGCAGATTTCTTTTTTCTGCGACATCTGCAGCAGTGCTGCCGGAGGGAAGTTCGAGATCTTGCCCATTTGAGCGGATGAACATTTGCTTTCAGGCTCCAAATTAACCTGAATTTTGGGTTCCCTCTCCTCAGAGTCAGCAGAGGTTTGCGATGAGATTGCTCCCCTTTTGCACGGGCTAATAGCCGAAGGCCTCTATAGCCCGCAAAGATTACTGATCCTGAGCCAGATGAACCCAAAACTCAAGCGATTTACGGTTTTTGTGTTGATTGTAAATCATTCCCACCCAAAATATGAAGGGTAAAAAAAATTACAGGCAGTATCCCCCTTGTCCATTGAAGAACTCTTTAAAATTCCTTGCACAGATCCTCAATTTGTTAGCCAAGCCTTCTTCTATTTACTCGAATCGGCCAAAGAACACCCTGTTGTAAAGCTGTTTGACATTCCAAATGAAGCCCTCCTCTGCTCCCTGTTTGATCTTTCGGGGATTCAAGACAGCGCTTCCTTTAGAGCTGTGCGCAGAGCCCGGCTCATCAGCTTCTGCCTTGTCGACGAAAAGGGGGAGATTAAAAGAGATGCCCTTAAAGTGATGATTCCCCTTTTGGAGCAAGAAGGACATGTATTCTACCCCCAAGGGGTCAATGATCTGTCGATGCACGAGCACATCCTCAACTTTTTGCACGCCTTAGACTCTGAAAAAATCCTCAAGTCGATCAGGCGGTTTCAAAAACCCGTTGCGCACACCTTCGCAGAGCAGCTGGTCTTTGAAACGTTGGGGCAGATCCGCACAGGCTCTCCCACCGATGCACAGATCAAAGCAGCCGTCCTTTGCGCCTGTTTAACACCTCTGCGCCAAAATGTAGGGTCCTGTTTTGCAACAGCTCCGGCGATTTTAATTCAAAAAGAGCAGATCCCCTTATTTTTAGACGACCTCCACCAGCTGCTGTTCACAGGCAAGCTCAAGCGCACCTTTGGCGGCATCGAGCACCCCCTCCCTTTAAGCCCGAGCACAGGAATGGCCGATCTTAAAAAAAATCTCATCCTCCAAGATTCTCCCTTCAAACCTGGGTTTTGCCCTGGACTGATCGCAGCGATGGAGGTCGCAGGAATTTTAGACCCCCAGCTCCCTTGGAGAGAAAAAGGGGAAACCATCCAAAGGCTTATCCAAAAGATGTCCACTTTAAGGAATCAACTCAGCTGTCAACAGCTCATTGAACAGCTCCTTTTGCAAAAATTTTCCTTAAAGCAAGAAGACGTTGATAAAAAGCGCGCTTTGGAGATAGCTCAATTCAAAAGCGCCAAAATCGCCCCCTTGCTTGGAAACTTTCACGCATCGAAAAAGTTAGACCAAATGGCTGCCTTTATCCAAAAGGAAAAGGAGTGCACTGCCGCTTTTAAATCTGTATGCGACAACGCTCTATTAAGAGCTTGGGAGTTTACTCTCGCCTCTTTTTCAGAGGTAAAGATGGAGTTTTCCCGCTGGAATCTCTACTTGAGCCTAGGCTTCGACCCGCAAGAAAAAGGAGGGCTAGGGGAGCTCATCTACCAGAGAATCGATGAAAAGATGAACGACCTCAACAAAAAGCTCAGCGAATACCAAACCCAATACGAGATCGCCTTCGATGAAGTGAAGTCCACAGAGTCGATGCTGCGCAACGCAACATCAGAATCGGATGCGCGCAGGCTCCAAGCAGAATACCAAAGCAGAGCCTACCACATGCGCGCTTGCCTTGAAATGCGCGATCAGCTCTATTCCCAAGCTTCCTATTGCTCCAACTTATTCTCCTTTCTCATCCACCAGTACGATCTGCAATTTCCCCTCTACTTTCAAGAAATCTACGACGCTAAAATGCAGGATTTAGAAAAGGACCTCTACGAAGATAGCCCAGCCGGATTTCGACTGGTTTACAAACACGGCAGAGCTGACCCTTCCGCATGGATGTTGATTTACGAGGCCGATCAGTACATCGATGCCCTCTGTGATTTTTTCTCAAGCGTGGAGACCCCGATCGCATCTGCATGCGATTGGGAAGGGGGAGAGCAGGACATATTGGAGATCTCCTCTGCCATCATCGCCCACCTGCGCTCTACGCTATTTATCGAAACCGCTTTACAGCGCATGGCAAAAGCCCACCTCGACCCCTACATCAACCCCTCGATTGCCAACTTAAAAAAGCTGGAGAAAAAACCCTGGAGCTATACCTCAGGCGGCACAATGACAACGCTGCTCAAAACCTATTACTGCAGATCTCAAGAACTGACCCAAGAGGAAAAATGGGTAGAGAGCTGCCCAGAACTTCTGGTCTTTATTCTCGACACACTCAAAAATCTTCCCTCTAAAATCACAGATCCCTATCTCAAAAACAGCAAAAAAGGGATGCTCATGAGCTCTCCCACCCATGCCTTTATTCTGCTCCCCGGTATCGATAGGCTCCCCGAAGGCTGGCAGGAAAGCCTGTTCACCTACACATGGGTTCGCGACACCCTCCTTTTGCCCTCACAGCAATTTTATGCCCAGATGGAACTGCCTCAAGAGCAAGCCCTATTCTTGCTCTCCAAACTCTCTCCCCTGCTGCCCCGCAGAGCTCAAGCGAACCTGCACCGAATTTTTTTCCCACGAGGGCAAAACCTCTCCATCGCCCAGTGGAGAAACCAAGTCCTAGAGGCCATTGAAAGCCCAAAAGAACCGACATCCCAAGAAGGGGTCTGCCTATCCGACACAGTCGATGCCTTCCTCTACCAACACCTGCCTATTGTCCCAGGCAAAGAATGGAAAACTCTTGCCCGCGACATTCTGCCAAACGCCATCCTCGATCGCCTTCCCGACACCCCAGCCCCCCTGCTTACAGCCTATGAAGTGCGCGAGGCGATCAAAGGCAGCTACCTGCTCGCCGCAAACAACCTCTGCTCCTCCTTCGACCTGCACCATTTGATAGCAAAACACTCCCGCTCTGTCGGCCTAAGCCCGCCTAACCCGTTCCCTTTTGCCGACACCAACTGGCAGGGCTATTGCTTTGCAGGTGTTGTCAACCCCGGCAATGGGCAGATGGAGCTATGGCGGCTTGACACCACCCTGACCCGGGGAATCCCGATGAGCCAGTGGGCAGACTACCTCAACGGAAAAACACAAAAAACCTGGTCCATCTTCACACACCCCGGAAGAATACGGCAGCGCATAAATCGCACGTCGATCCCGAAGCGAATCCATCTTTTTTCCTGACTTACGACAACAGCTGTTTGTTTTTGTCGTAAAAACGTGTCGTAAAATTAGACATCTTGCGTAACCTGCTTTGTTTGAAAAATTTGATGATTTTTCTGTCCATTCCTTACAAAACTTTTTCTCCATGTGTAAACACATGGCGAAAAAGTTTTGTAAGGAATGGACCAAAAAGCGCAGATTTATCAAGAAAATGAGGTTGCGCAAGAGGTCTATTATGATTTTAGGCCTAATCGCAAGCACGACAATGTTCTAGATATTTTACAGGGATATCAAGGAGGGCTTCACTCTGACAAGTATGCTGCTTATCAAAAACTGGCAGAGCAAAATTTGTTCAAACCTGTCGAGGCCTGGACATAAACCCAAGAGAATATCTCGAGGATATTTTTAGAAGACTCATGGGGCATAGCGCCAATAAGCTCGAAGAGCTCTTACCAGACAGGTGGCTCGAAGCGAGAAAAAAATCTCAAAAACCAAAATCCGTTCCTTCTTAAATCGAACAGAAGGGGCTTTGACGCGGCCAAAAACCAAATGTTGAGGTTGTTTAGGTATATATCAAAAACTTTTGTCGCACTAGGCATTTTTGTGGAATTTATCGCTTTGGTTTCACAATATGGCGGCATGAGGTCATTGAAACATGCGTCGATTGTTTTTTGGGTTGCTTTGCACCCTACCCCAAGCCCTTTTTGCACTCTACAACGGCAACCCAAGCGCTCCGATGATGCCAGAGGTCGGGGCGTTGATTCCGCAAGACGATTGGTTTGGAGTCAAAATCGGCTACCTTTGCGACTACGTCTACGATCAATCTCTGCGCTCAGACAGATCCGGCACCAGAGACTCACATAAAAAAACACAGAGCTACCACCGCCTTGGCCAAAGCGGGTCTATTGTGGCAAACTTTAATGACCGCGTTGAAATTTTCGCAAATCTTGGAGTGATGTCCTGCCACATCACCCAACGCTTTTTGCCCCTGCAAACATTTCCTATCGCACCTCAAATCATTTCCTTTGGGGAGTAGGAGGCAGGGCGATTTTAGCTTATTGGGGCAACCTGCAACTTGCTGTGAATGCAGCCTACGAGCAATCTCGGCCCAACCTCTCCCAGCTCAAAGTCAATCAAACATCCTACCCGGTTAAAAGAGCAAAGCTGGATTTCAACCAATGGCAAGTGGGCATTGGAACCTGCTACAAAATCGGCTGGTTCATTCCTTACCTCGGGATCGACTACGCCAACTTTCGAGCCCGCATCGAGCGTTTAACAACAATCGAATTTCTCATTCCGAGCAAGCACGTCACATTCAAAGAAACCTACCCCTGCGGCATCTTTTTGGGGTGCGGCTTTACCCACCATCGCGCAATCAGCGCAAATATCGAGTTGCGCCTTATCAATGAAAACGCCGTTTCTGTCAGCGCTGATTTTAAATTCTAAAACTGAAATTATTGAGTCTAGCTTTGGAAAAATGAAACAACTAATGGATGAAGATACAAAAGACGGATTTACTGCCTTTGTGCTGTCGTTGGCTGCCTGTATGGGAAAGTTAGATTTGGAGACGATCAAAGCAGTATTGCTCAATTGCAACAAAAAACAGGTGAAAGCTTGGGCAGCTGCGAATATTGGAGAAACGATTTATTCGGAAAGACGTCGATTATTCAATCCTTTTAGAAAGCGAAAAAAGAACTGAGGCTGGCTACCCAGACCGATGGGGGACGGGATCATACCGGAGATTTTATTGATAAGGCTGTTAATTTTTGAGCGAAAGTTTACACCCCTCTGTAGAGATCAACCCATTTTAGTTCCACACACTCTTTTGGAAGGGAGCATTTCTCAGGGAAATTGCATGAAAGTAGATCTTCGATTTATATTCTCCACACAGTGCAAGAGCATCAGCAAGTCGTGGTATATTTTTTAGCGCATGCGTTTGTCCCCATTCCCTATCTTGGGTGTTAGGACGGCCTGCTAAATCGTAGATCTTCCCATAAACGGCGTTTTTCTGCTCTGTCGGTAGGTGTTTGAATTTTTTCAAGATAGATTGTTGTACTGCACGGTAAAAATCATCTGGATTTGCAAATGCCTTTTCGATTTGAATGCTCGTAAGAGA
>CAWCKK010000035.1:0-29907 GCA_963796135.1 uncultured Acidobacteriota bacterium
TGTGGATTAAAGATCAACCCGCGGGAGTACCTCGAAGATATATTTCGGAGGCTGATGGGACATAGTGTTCAAAAGCTTGAGGAGTTGCTACCAGACCGGTGGCTCCAAGCTAAAACAGCGCTGAAAAAAACAGTTCCTCATTCCTAAAATATCAACCTGTCTAGATTACACGCTTACTGACAATGATCTTGCTTTTGTAATATTCAATTTCGTGCTTGATGTTTTAGAATTTTCGGTAACAGGAAGCATAACCTTCTGGTTACCCTCATCTTTTAGAGTAGATAGCTCCAAGTTTCTCGCTCTTGTTGTTATTTCTTTTTTATTACATTTTGCAACTGCCATTTCATCTGGAGCATTTTCACTTGTCCGACTAACTGATTCCCACGAACCAGGGACATGCCCAGCTGACCAATTGCTTCAATGTAATTTCCTTTGAGGAATTCAGCACGAGAACTATAAAGACCCAGTAAAATTTGTATAGCTAAAGAGGCAATCGCGAGTTCTAGACTTCCATGCAGAAACAGAGAAAGATAGAGAGCGTTATTGATGATGCTAAAGCAACATTCCATTGCTTGCTGATATTCTCCTTTGCGAAGATGGTCAGTGAGTCGAATAACGTCCGTGATGAGGTCATGGCCTGTGGTGATCAGCATGCCAACAGGATGCGCAAAGATCGTTCCTGCAAGCGCGATAACAGCAATCGTCGTTTGGAGTACATGATACGGGATCTGTTCTGTATTGCCTGACTGGATCATGGCAAATAGTTGGCTTGCGCAGCTGTAGGTGCGTAGGCCTCCCATTGCTAAAGAAATTGGAAAGCTGAGAGGTTTGTATAAGCTGAGGAATGGGAGAGCCGTCATACCAACACGCTGAGCTATGTTTACCCAACTACCCTTATCTGCATTCTTGTCCTTCGGAACATCATTCGTGTATTCGCGGTGATAGTAAGGGGGCTCGCTTATTTTATGGGCATCTTCTAGAGACGGCGGGATAATTCTATTATTAGCTTCTGCGACTAATGACATTTATTTCCTCTTTTTTGTTTTAATATGAGGAATAATACATCAATAAATGGATAAATTGTTACTTAATTAAGATTTATTAAGAATTTATATTTTTAATAACTTAACAAATTTAGTAATTAATTGAATTTTGTTAAACGAGGATATAGCTCGAATGAGTAAAGGTGGTGAATACAGTAGTCTATATTTAAAAATTTGCCACCTCTTTGCCTCTTGGCCGAGCGATCAGTGTTAGGTTAATAGGGATGTAGCTGTTAAAAAAAAATTAACTACGAGAGCGAATAAATCGTATCGGTGTTAATTTTTATTGTTTATGAGTAGACAGTGCCTCTCTACCTCTCATTCAGCGGTAACGCTCAATAGCAACAGGTTGAGATGGTGTTACCCAAGGCCAAGGATAGACAGGGACTTCAAAATCACAAGGGAAACGGTTTATCAGTACCTAAAAGGTGTATGAGTTTTTGCTTGCACCTCTCAAATTTGCAAAGTTAAGAAATCGGAGAAGTTCACAATATGGCTGAATATCTCTCTTTCTCTGACACTTTCGCTAACTTCATTAACGTGAATGAGGACTGGTCTAATAGAATAGCTTTTGGGAACTGATAGGCTTTCTATTTTTTTCTCTACCTCTTTTATGACAGAGACACCGATCTCTTTTGCACTAAATTTGACTTCGCAAAGGTACAAAGTATTATGTCTAGTTTGGATAAGGAGATCGATCTGACATCCCATTTGCCTGTCGGTTTTTCTTTGGAAGAATGGGCCGGCCATGACTATATCCTGGGTGTCGATATTTAGGATCTTGCAGAGCCCTTTAAGATTATTTATTACCATATTTTCAAACTGCAAGCCCATGATTGCTTCCCACCCTGAAAGGGGGAAGGACGATCCTGAGGCGAATAGGTCCTTGGAGATTTTTTCATAATTAGGTTCAATGTATTTCAAGTAAAACCGGATGTAGTTATCCCTTAGGCGAAATTTCTTAAGCCTTGAGAGTTTTTTTCTATTAAAGCCCCACGTTGCATCCTCTGCTATAAATCCAGCTAAGGAGAGATTGTGCAAATATTCAGAAGTAGCACCTCCCTTTTTAATATTTAAATCTTTACAGATATCATCTAATACTAAAGGTTGTTCGCTTAATGTTTTGACTATTTTGCTGTATGTTTTATATTTTTTAGAAAACAGATCTGAAAATATTTGTTCATACTCGCGAAACAATAATCCGTTTGATTGAAAGCACATTCTTTTTATGTTTTCTTCTGCGGTTTGACTTGGAATAATTTCCTCGAGGTATTTGGGGATGCCGCCCGTTACCGACAAGACTTTAAATTTTTCGTATGAACTGATTCTATCTTTTTGTATTCCCCAGAATTCTTGGCTTTCTGAAATGGATAGTTCTTCCAGTTGCATGTCGATAGAAATCCTTCCTACAAAACCTGTACTTCTGAGAATGTTTTTCTCTATCCAGCTTGAAACAGAGCCGCATAGGATCATGATAAGGTCAGGATTCGCAGAAAAATGGTTATCCCATGCATTCTTAAGATGTCCTTGAAAGTCTTCATCTTCTGAACCCATCCAAGAAATTTCGTCAAGGACAACGACTATCTTTCGACCCTGGGATTGCTTACCCAAAAATGAAAAACATTCATTCCAATCTTTGGCCTGGAGTGTGGGCATTTTTAAGTTCTCAGAAATCTGTGAACAAAAGCTATCGATTTGTCGTTGTTTTGTTATGCCTGGAATCGGGGGGAGTCCAGAAAATGTCCAAGATTCTTTTTCTTTTACGAATTCTCGAATAAGACGGCTTTTCCCTATGCGCCTCCTTCCTCTGATTACAACAAGACTTGCTGATTTCTTTTTCAATAAGAGATTGAGTTCTGCCAGCTCCTTTTTCCTTCCTACAAACTTCATATCTCGTTCCCCCTATCCGATTTGAATGTGGCCTATTTTACATCACAAGAATGACAAATGTCAATATTGTGATATAAAATCCAGGCTTATTTTTGCCTCACAAGAATAACAAGTGTCGATTATATGATGTAAAATATAAGTAAGTTTTTGCCTCACAAGAATGATACTTCCTTTTAAACCTAGTGATTTTTAAAGTAATTTATATAAATACGTGCTTTGACTGTCCACAAAAAGGTTGCAATATCAAGTTCCACTTCAGCATAAAATCTCTTGCTGCCATCGCTTAAATCTCTTTCTCTAATATGACCCATTTTGACTCCTTTTAACCCGCAAGGAAGATGTATAGTCCTGAGGACGGTACGACCTTCTCTCTCGAGAATTAGCTGTTTAAAAGGGAGTGCTAATGTAAAATCCGGACTATATCCGGAATAGACACTCCAAATTGGCACATCAAAACAATTTTTGAAGCACCCGTTTGGGTGATTTAAGGAAATCTAGAATTCCGGACATATTCCGGATCGTTTACACCGGCAAGAGCGTAAAAGGTTTGGCCAGAACTGGAATCGAACCAGCGACACAAGGATTTTCAGTCCTCTGCTCTACCGACTGAGCTATCTGGCCAAATTTGAGAAAATCTCAAGATCATCCGAGAATAGAAAGTCGGTGGATTTTAAGCAATCACTTTGTGGATAGCGCCATTTTTTTGGCTACCTCTGGCTTAAGGGCTGCCATATCTTTGAGGATGTTGATCGCCTCTTGCATCTGCAAGTCGGCAACTCCCCAGTTGTTTTGGGCTGTGGGGGTAAAAATCTCCCCTTTTTTTTCTTCTTTCAAAACTTTTAAGAATAAGGTGTAGTCTTTGTCTTGGTGGAGGCGGTAGGCGCTGTTCTTTTGGAGCTCGGGAAGCATCTGGGTCCAAAGGGAGAGCTTCTTTTGCAGATTCGGGAGATAGTTCTTTTGGAACCAAGGCTTGTGGCGGGGATCGACATCTGTTAAAGGGTCGGTGTAGACAGAGGGTATCCGATCGCTTTTTAGCGGATATTCCAAGTAGCGCTCGCCGATGGGAAGCTCAGAGTATGCCGTTGGGACGAAGATGTCGGCGGAAACCCCATCGATCTGGGTTGTTCGCCCTGAAACGGTATAGTATCTGCCGACGGTGACCTTGAAATAGGAGGTCGAGGAGGTATCGGTCACCGTTTGGTACTGGATCGTCCCTTTTCCGTAAGTGCGCTCATCTCCAACGACAAGGGCTGTGCCATAGTCCTGGAGGGCTTGGGCGACAATTTCCGCAGCGGAGGCAGATGCTCTCGAGGTTAAAATGACAAGGGGCCCGTCGTAATAAGATCTCCCGTCTAGATCGCGCAGGTACTGGGTTTCTCCGTGGGCGTACTTTGAAATGACGATAACCCCGCTTGAGACAAACAGGCCTGCGACCTTGACTGCCTGGGTGAGAAAGCCCCCTGAGTTTCCCCTCATGTCTAAAACAAGGCCATTGAGTTTTCCCTCTTTTTTAAGCTCGCGCAGAGCAAGGCGCAGATCGGCCTCGCAACTGGAACTGCCCGTGCTTTCATAAAAGGAGGGGAGGTGGATTTTTCCGATAAAGCCATCGCCATAGGGTTCCTTTGCGTATTGGACCCTATCGTCCTGCATCACAATTTTTTCCCGCTTGAGGGTCACGCGATAAAACTCAAGGGTATCTTCTTTTGAAAACCGCCGAAATCCCAGCTCTATTTTTCCAGACCCGGAGCCCTGAAGCCTTTTGAGCACATCGTCATAGGATGACCCCTCGACTGAGGAACCGTCGATTTCAGTGAGGAGATCCCCTCGATGGATCTTGCCGGATCGCTCGGCGGGGCCCCCTTTGATCATATCATGAATGGCAACCCCATCGATTCCCTCGCGCAGCACAACGCCGATCCCCTCAAATTGCTTCTCGAGGCTCGCGCGCATCTCATAGGCTTCCTCTGGGCTAAAGTAAGAGGAGTGCGCATCCAAGCTCTTTGCCATCGCCTTGAGAACATGCATACATAGGTAATGCTCCGTTGCCGCTGCAGAGGGGAGATAGGTATTTTCTAAACGGGCAAACCGCCTCTCCCACAGATCAAAAAGTTTTTGTCGCTGCTGCGGGTTCCATTGCCGGAGGGTTCCGTGCCGTTTTTCAATGGCCAAAATCTGTGAAAGTTGTTTTTTAATCCTCATCTTTAGTTCCGCATCTGAACGCGCATAGTCGGCATAAGAATCATCGAGGCTTAGAGTCGGGATCTCATCGCTTTGGATCAGCTCCCGCTCGATTTCTTGCCGATGCTCTCTGGCGCGCGCGATCGATTTTTGAATCAATTGATTTAAAGCGGCGTATTCAGAAAGGTCCCCTTGGTGGTATTTTTGAACTATCCCCTTTAATTGACTGTTGCTGGGATCGACAAAAGGACGCACTTCTGAGGAGAGCAAATAGAGTTTTTCAGAGTCAAACTGCTGAATATAAACCTTTAAGCTGCGCTTGGCAAGAAAGGGGGAAAATTCTTTGTGCTCGACATGATACGCCAGCATCTCTTCCATCGCCTCTTTGACATCCGGTCGCTTGAGCTGAAATGCCCCTGAAAGGGAGGACAGGATGAAAAAAAGGATCGATGACGCAAGGATCGTCTTTAAACATCGATGTCCCATGCCGCTCCTGTGAAGTATGATTGATCTGCCTATATGATTTTGTACCTGATCTTCTAATTTTAAAGAATTATTTTTAATTTGTCCGGAGCAATATATTTTTGCCATAAATTCTCAAGTCGAGCTATAGTGATCGGATGTCTTATTGGGGCTATGGCGGTTCTTTGCCGTTCGGAAAAAATCGTCCAGTCAGCCAAAAATGCATTTTTTAAGGAGAAAGGCACAGATGCCCACATTCAATCAATTGGTACGATTTGGCCGCAGACCGAAACCTAAGAGAAAAAAATCTCCGGCTCTGCAGCATTGCGCGCAAAAACGGGGAGTTTGCTTGCAAGTTAAAACAAAAACTCCCAAGAAGCCAAACTCAGCGCTCAGAAAAGTGGCGTGGGTCCGGCTTTCCAATGGACAGGAAGTCATTGCCTATATCGGCGGCGAGGGGCACAACTTACAAGAGCACAGCATTGTGCTGGTGCGCGGAGGAAGGGTAAAGGACCTCCCAGGGGTTCGCTACCACATCGTCAGAGGCGCACTAGACTGCGCAGCGGTCAAAGATCGGAAAAAATCGCGATCCAAATACGGGGCCAAACGCCCTAAGTAATATTAGGATGCCTGCTTTTAATGCATAGGTATCCTGGCTCGCCACTGCCTCTTTTCATCTTGAATTGCAAAGAGACAATCGCGGGCCGGGCATGAAGTAAAGAGCTGATTGCCCAAGTGAAGTGGATTTTTGCATTTGAGATAACTTACAAAGAATTTATAGAGGAACACACCATGTCAAGAAGAAAACGAGCTGTAAAAAGAGAGACGGAACCAGACCCGCTCTACAACAGCTATATTTTGACGAAATTTATCAACAAGGTCATGTACAGCGGCAAAAAATCAATCGCCCGCCATATCGTTTACTCCGCAATTGAGAAATTTGCTAAAAAAATCAAGGCAGAAGATCCCCTTGTCGCCTTTGAACAGGCGCTTGAGAACGCAAAACCCTCTCTTGAGGTAAAGTCCCGCCGCATTGGGGGGGCTACTTACCAGGTTCCCGTGGAGATTGCAGCAGACCGCCGCACGGCAATGGCCATGCAGTGGATCATCAAGTACTCTCGGGAAAAAAAAGGGCGCTCCATGGAAGAATCCCTCGCTGGGGAGCTCGTCGATTGCTTCAACAATCAAGGTTTGACGATTAAGAAAAAAGACGACACTCACCGCATGGCTGAGGCCAACCGTGCGTTTGCGCACTACAAATGGTAACTTACTTTTAGAGGAACTTTATGGGAAAACGACCTGAGACAGATGAATTGAAAAATGTCCGGAACGTCGGCATCATGGCCCACATCGACGCGGGCAAGACGACGACGACAGAAAGGATTCTCTTCTATTCCGGAAAACTCCACCGGATTGGCGAAGTGCACGAGGGGGCTGCTACCATGGACTTCATGGAGCAAGAAAGAGAAAGGGGGATCACAATCACCTCGGCCTCTACGACAGTGTATTGGAAAGGCCGTAGGGGAGAAACCCACAAAATCAACATCATCGACACTCCCGGGCACGTCGACTTCACCATCGAGGTGGAGCGGTCGTTGCGGGTTCTAGATGGAGCGGTGGCTGTTTTTGACGCTGTTGCCGGCGTGCAACCTCAATCAGAAACCGTTTGGCGCCAAGCCGAGCGCTATCGCGTCCCGAGAATTGCCTTTATCAACAAGATGGATCGGGTCGGGGCCGACTACTTCATGGCGGTTGAATCGATGAAAGACAAGCTAGGCGCTAACACCGTCATGGTTCACTGCCCCATTGGCTCTGAATCGGAGTTCAAAGGGATGGTCGACCTGATCTCGATGAAAGCCTATCTGTTTCTCGATGAAACCATGGGGGCAAAATACGACGTTGAAGAAATCCCAGCGGACTTACTCAGCCGCTGCCAGGAAATGCGGCAACACATGCTCGAAGATTTGGCAACAGCTGATGAAGACAACGACGCCTTTATGGGAAAGGTCTTAGAAAACCCGAATTCTATCACAGAGGATGAGATCCACGCTGTGATTCGCAAAGCCGTCTGCAGCAACAAAGTCACACCTGTGCTCTGTGGGACTGCCTTTAAAAATAAGGGGATTCAGCCTCTTCTCGACGCGATTGTCGCTTGGATGCCGTCTCCTCTGGACCGTGGCCTGATTAAAGGGATTAACTGCTCCAACAACGAGCCCATGGAACTTGAGCCGCGCGACGATGCGCCCCTTGCTGCCTTGGCCTTTAAAATCATGTCTGATCCTTATGTCGGACGGCTGACGTTTGTGCGCATTTACGCAGGAACTCTTTCTAAAGGAGTTAGTCTTCACAATACGACTAAGGATAAGTCTGAGCGCGTCTCCCGCTTGCTTGAAATGCACGCGAACCAACGCAAAGACCGCGATGAGTTCTTCACAGGGGATATCGCCGCTTGCATTGGGCTGAAATACACAAGCACTGGAGACACTCTTTGTGCTGAAAACACCCCTCTGCTCCTAGAAAAAATGGATTTCCCCGAGCCTGTGATCTCGATGGCAATCGAGCCCAAATCTAAAGCTGACCGCGAAAAGCTCTCTCTTGCGTTGAGCTCGCTATCGGAGGAAGATCCCACCTTCCGGGTTCACACCAATGAAGAAACAGGTCAAACCATTATCGCTGGTATGGGAGAGCTCCACTTAGAAATCTTGCGCGATCGGATGTTTCGCGAGTTTCACGTGGAAGCCAATGTCGGCAAGCCCGAGGTCGCTTATAAAGAGACCATCACGACAAGTGGCAAAAACGAAACCAAGTACGTCAAGCAATCGGGCGGAAGAGGCCAATACGCCCACGTCGTTGTCGAAATTGAACCGAATGAAAAAGGCAAAGGAAACGAAATTGTCAGCAAGATCGTCGGAGGCGTCATTCCAAAAGAATACATCAATCCTACGATCAAAGGGATTACCGAAGGGTTGGCTACAGGCGTTCTAGCAGGCTACGGCCTTGTCGATGTCAAAGTTGCTATCGTCTATGGTTCCTACCACGAGGTCGACTCAAGCGAGATGGCCTTCAAGATCTGCGGATCGATGTGTATCAAGGAAGCTGCGCGCAAGTGCCACCCGATTATCTTGGAGCCGATCATGAAAGTGGTTGTGACGACACCCGAGCAGTTCATGGGAGATGTGATTGGGGATATCAACCGCCGCCGCGGGAAGATCATGAACCAAACCACGCAGAAAAACGTCGTCCTTGTCGAATCGGAGGTGCCTTTGAGCGAGATGTTTGGATACTCCACACAGCTTCGATCCTTGAGCTCTGGCCGCGCGACCTATGTGATGGAACCTTCCCACTTTGAACGCGTGCCGCAGAAGATCCAAGACGAAATTACCAAGAAATAACCCTAAAAGAAGAGTTGAAAAAGTTAAGATTATGGGAAAACAACAATCAAGACAAAAAATCCGCATTCGACTGAAGGGCTATGACCAACGCGTACTAGACCGGGCGGCAGTAGACATTGTCGAAACCGCCAAGCGCACAGGCGCTCGGATCGCAGGACCCATCCCCCTTCCGACAAAAAGGACTATTTACACAGTCCTTCGCTCTCCTCACGTCGACCGCAAGTCGCGCGAGCAGTTTGAGACGCGGACCCACATCCGCATGCTAGATATCCTCAATCCGACACCCGACACCATCGATAAACTCAAAGTGCTCCCTGTCGCAGCTGGCGTCGATATCAGCGTAAAAGCGTAAAGGCTCCCTCGTATTTTCTACAGAAAAACCGCCCTGCTTCCCTAGCAGGGCGGTTTTCAAGGGTTATAACCTGGATAGTTAGGCTCTTCTTGGTAGATCAGATCGTAGGCTGGAGGGCGCTCCCGCTTGAGGTATTTGCCGATCACCTTGCCGTTTTCCACGATGAGAAAATAATGGTTTTCAGCAACCAAGTTGTTTCCTGTGCTAATCCTTTCGATGTACTCGTATTCCTCGATTCCCCCTTCTTTGTGGTGAATGGCGTAAGGTTTACCGATCTCTGATCGAAGCGTTGAAACCGGGGTTCCGATCGCGATCTTATCGTAATCGGAATAGGTCATCAAAGCAGCCCTAGAAAAGCAACTATTCAGGGTAAACAGAGCACAACAAACAGCCACAAGCTTTAACATCCGAGAAAATAGAATCTGCTGAAAAGTCTTCAGACAGGAGCAGATTGCGGCCATATGCGTCCTTGGATGAGGGTGCGAAACTGATCATCTGTTGCATACTCTGCTCGCATCAGGTAATTTTTGTCATCCTGTAATTCGTAAAGCTCAAACCCTTCGAACCCAATCTGCTCGACGCGAAATTCCCAAGCGATCACCTTCTCATTGATCAAACCCTTTCCTGTGATCTTGCCGACTGCCTGATTTTCTAAATCGATCGCAAATTCCTCGCTTGAACTCTGGCGAATCAAAAACTGATTGCGCATGACATCGGAGATCCCTTTGACTTGAATCTCTTGAGAGCATTCGATGAGCCCATCTTCTCGTGGGCCTCTGATATTCCAAAGGGTAAAGAAGGTCAGCTCTTCTGCAACCATGTTGAGTTGGATTTTCCCCTGGCCCAGCCAAGTACTGGGAGTAAGTAAAAATTGATGCCGCTTCATCAGAACATAAACCTTCTGCTATAAATGCTTTGCAAAATCCCAAGCGCCATCATCGTCGAAAGCACCAAAGACCCTCCATAGGTAATCAACATCAGCGGCACCCCTGTAATAGGCAAAAATCCACACATCATCCCCATGTTGACGATCATATGCATCGCAAGGTAAGTGGTGATTCCCGCAGATAAAAGCCTGCCGAAGGGGTCGTTGGCAACAGCGACAACCTGAAAACTAAAATAGAGCAAACCGAAAAAAAAGAGCAGCAATAAAAATACTCCTACTAAACCAAACTCCTCGCTATAGGCGGCAAAAACAGAGTCTGTATGGGCGGCAGGCAGCCAGTGATGCCCTGTAAACTCACTTTTATGCCAGCCGCTGCCTGTGATCCCTCCCAAAGCAATGGCTGTTTGAGAGGCCTCCTGATGGTAGGTGTGGGGGTTTAGCCGCTCGTATTGGTATTCTTTAATGACTTTGGTTGCTATGGGTCGAAAGGCGTCGTGATCGATAAACCCTAAAAACATCATGCTGATGAAAAGAAGGCCCCCAACGGCCATAAAGCTCATTACCCGCACGACGCTTTTTTTGATCCCCCCAAGGTAAAACATAACAAGGGCAATCGGGTAAAGGACAAGGGCTGTGCCCAAATCAGGCTGCTTCAAAATCAAAATAAAAGGGAAAAACACAAGCCCGACCGCCTGCAAAACCCCTCTTTTGTTTTCCAGGTAGAGGCTTAAACACATCACGACAATGAGTTTTGCATATTCGGAAGGTTGAAAGGCGAAATTAACCCCCGGGATTTTGTACCACCGATGCACATTTTGAATGGCAGGGACAAAGAATAAACCCAACAGCAAAAGAAGGATCGCAAAATACAAAAACCAGGTCCATTTTTTGAGCTTGCGGTAGTCCAGCCCTGCAAAAAAAAGATAGACCACCCACCCGATGGCAAACCAGCGCATCTGTCCTTTAGCCGTTGCTGTCAAGAACCTATCCTCTGCGGCATCTGAAGGGTCGCCGGTTGTGGCAGCAATCACTAAGATGCTGATGAGCATCAAGACAAAAAGAATCGGGATTGTCCTAAAGTCAATCCGACTTAAGCAGCGGTGATCCCACATAAAGTTTATCCCCACCTTAAATTAGCTTTGGATTCTAATTTTAATTGCATTATACTCGGTGGCCAACTTCCATTTAAGGTCAATTTTTTAAGAGATTCTATGTCTCGAATTAAAAACATTAATTACATTCATTTTGATACGATCGACTCAACGAATGCATGGACGAAAAAAAATGCATCCATGTTGGATCCCGATCAGCTCACCTGCGTGACAGCTCTTGAGCAAACCGCAGGACGGGGAAGTTTCGGGAGAAAATGGGTCTCGCCGAAAGGGCTAAACATCTACGCTACCCTCTACTTCTGCTTGCCCCTTTCTAGCCCTTACCTTATCAACATTGGGCAAATTTTATCTCTATCTTGCGTTGCGGTGCTCAAGAAAAAGGGATTCAACGCCCAGATCAAATGGCCCAACGACCTTTTAATCGAGGGGAAAAAAGTCGCTGGAATTTTGTGCGAGACGATCCCCTGCAGCGATCGACTCGGGATTGCGCTCGGCATCGGCATCAACGTCAACATGCAGCAAGATGAACTCGACACGATCGATCAGCCTGCGACCTCGCTTGCTCAACTAAGCGGCCACACCTGGACGCTGGAAAAAATCATCGAACCCATTCTGAATCAATTCATCGAAGACCTCAACACCCTTGAAACTCAAGGATTCAAGCCCTTCCTTGCCACCTACGAACATCTCATGGCATCCAAAGGAAAGGCGATCACCTGCCGGGATGGGGTCCACACGATCAAAGGAATTTACCATTCCATCCATTCCGATGGAAGGTTAAATCTGCTTTTATCCAATGGGCAAATTAAAACCCTAGCAGCAGGCGAGCTGAATCTATCTATCTAGGATTTAAGAAAAGAGGCGTCGGGAATAATCACAAGATCTTCATCGACTCTTGCCCTGAGAATTTCCTGGATGGCACTCAGTGTCGCCCCTGTTGCAGAATAACACGTTGTGCAGGCTCCTTGATAGGCGATGATGAGTTCTCTATCATCGACAAGATCTAAAATCTGAACACCTCCAGCATCTAGTTCGATGTAGGGGCGGATCTCCGTTGCAATCACCTCTTCTATGACTCCAATTTTTTGTTCCCGGCTCAACAACTTCCAGCCTGGGTATTGCTGCCCAGCACCCTCTTTGGCTTCGATGGGGGTGGGGACATAGGCCTCAGCAAAGGGGATGTCCAAGCACTGCTCAACAGCGACTTCAATCGCATCGATCACAAGGTTGAGATAGGCAAACGTCTCCTCTGGAAAAGCAGGAACCTCGCTCTTGTCGCGCACCTTTCGGTCGATGAAATCAGAGGTCATTTTCCCGGCCTGATCGTAATTTTTTCGAATGAGGGCTTCACAGACAACCTCGGCAGCTCCAATCAGCCCTGAGTGGCCAAAGATCTGAAATCGCGCATCGGCAATCACCCCGTCGCTCTCATCGACCAAAAGATAAAGAGCGATGCAACTACCCTCTTTGCAATCCCCTGTTCGACCGATGACAAGGCGCACCCCCTTCTCTTTGGCTTCTGCTTGGGAAAAAAAACCGCCATGGCGGGGATTTTCAATCTTTGAGCTGAGCTTTTTGCTATAGCGGGACCAGGGAAAAGAGGGGGTAAACTTCCGATGGCTCACGAGGTTTCCTCCAGGAGCTTTTGACTTAACCCCTTTAATTTCCAAACGCTATCGACAATAATGGCAATGGCCTCGTCGATCTGTTCTTCTGTTGTCTCAAATGACAAGGAAAAACTCAGTGCGCACTGCGCAAGCTGGGGATCCACCCCTGATGCGATCAAGACATGGGAGAGTTTTTGGCAGTGCCCGCCGCCGATCGATGCATAAACCCCTCTGCGATGAAGAAAGTACAAAAGGGCGTCGCCCATCACCCCGGGGAAAGCAATCGCTGTGCAGTTGGGCAATCTGTCGACATGCTGAAAAAACACTGTCGCATCTCCAATGCCCCCAAGAATCCCCTTCTCGAGTTTGTCGCGCAAGCGCGCAGTTTCTAGGCAGACATGGTCAAACATCTGACTCCCCTCTTGGATCGCCGCGGCAAGAGCCGCCATCCCGCCCACCGAGACTCCCATCATCGAAAGAAAGGGGGGGAGCAAGAGAGATCTTTTCCTTGATAATCAAGCCCGCTGTCCCTTTTGGAGAGTGCAGAAGCGATCCATCAAAGGTCATGAAATCTACCCCCAAATCTTGAAACCGCAAATAGAGCTTGCCAATCACATAACTGGCATCGACGTGCAAGGCCACCCCTTTGGCAGCGCAAAGCTCAGAGAGGTCTGCAATCGGATGGATCACCCCGGTCAGCCCATTGGCCCAGGAAATGGAAACCAAAGAGGTTCGAGGCCCTATCGACTCCTCGAGGAGCTCTTTAGTCAGTTGTCCGCGGCAATTGACAGGAAGAATTTTCCCATGGCATCCCACCTCCTCAAGCCGTTTCAAGCACAGAAGAGTCGCTGCCTCCTCGATGTTGGTCGTGACGATGTGGTTTTTGCCTGTGTTGCGAATGTAATCGAAATAGTGGGTCAAATAAAGATGAGAGATCGCATCGACCCCGGAGTGAAAAAAATAGAACCGATCCTCAGGCTGAGCGCCGAGGGATCCCAAAATCAAATCCGTCGACCTTTGCAATGGACCAAACAGGTTCTGCCCCATCTGATGAGGCGCTGCCACAGAGCCCCAATGCTCCTTGAAAAAGGGCAAGAGCGCATCCAAAGAAGAACAGTAGGGGCGGGTTGCCGTGTGATGATCGAGGTAGATCTTAGACATTCTTCCTCCATTTCCCATCACAGAAAGTGTAAAGGATGGGCTCTCCTGTGGCAATTTCTAAATTCACCACCTCCTCTTGAGATAAACCCTCCAAAAACATCACAATAGCCCGCAGCGAGTTTCCATGAGCAGAAACAAACACGCTCTTGCCTTCGACAAGAAGAGGAAGGATCTTCTCTTGGAAGTAAGGGATGGAGCGAGCCGCTGTCATCTCCAGGCTCTCCCCCTCCGGCGGAGGGCAAGCATAGCTCCTTCGCCAGATCTGGACCTGCTCATCCCCAAATTCCCGCCTTGTCTCTTCCTTGTTGAGCCCCTGTAGTCTCCCATACATCCGCTCATTGAGCTCCCAGGCGCAGTAGACGGGAATGCACCGCTCTTGGGCAAAAGAGCTATAAATCTGGGACCAGGCCTCAAGTTTTCCCTCCCCAGGATGCTGCACACAGGGGACTTTTTGGCTTGAGTGGTGTACCATGGCAAGCATCGCTGTCATCTGAGCGCGGATTAAGCAAGAGGTAAAGATGACATCGATAGGCAGTGCGGAAATCTTTTTACCTCCCTCAATCGCCTCCTCTATCCCCTTTAGACTCAAGGGAATGTCTACCCATCCCGTAAATAAGTTGAGCTTATTCCAATCCGATTGCCCATGGCGCATCAAAATCAGTGTTGCAGTTTTTTTTGACATCTAAGCACAGCCCCCAGGTGAAAATCCTATTTTACCTTAGAATGGGAAAATAGCAAAACCAAAGAATGATTTTAAAATAAAATATTACCAGTGGATCTATAACTCTCACTTAAGCTAAAATACCCTGCATATGGAAAACAAAAAAAGATTGAGCAAAGCTCTTGCAGCAGCTGGGATCGCCTCACGCCGGGCTGCCGAAGAGCTGATATTTGAAGGCAGAGTCAAAGTCAACGGCAAGAAAGCGCTTCTCCCGCAGACGCTTGTCGACTGGGAAAAAGATATCATCCTCGTCGATGAATCGCCGATTAAAGGAGAGGAGCAAAAAGTCTACTTTGTCCTCAACAAACCCCACGGCTATACCTGCTCCAATACCCGCATCGGAAGTAAGAAACTGGTCATCGATCTGTTTTCCCATCTGAACCTACGCTTATTTACCATCGGCAGGTTAGATCGCGACACGACAGGGTTGCTCCTTGTCACTAATGACGGTCATTTTGCCAACAAAGTCATTCACCCCTCATCAAACATCTCTAAAGAATACCTAGTTAAAACCACCCAAGAAATTACCGACCTGCACTTAAAGGCAATCTCGAAAGGAACCTATATCGAGGGCTCTTTTATCAAACCTGTAAAAGTAGAAAAGGTGCGCAAGGGAACACTGAAGGTGGTTGTCAAAGAAGGTAAAAAAAGAGAGGTTCGCTTGTTCGTCCAAAACGCAGGCCTCGACATCCTCGAGCTTAGCCGCATTCGCATCGGCGGCCTGCGCCTCGGCCCCATCCCCGAAGGCACTTTCAGAGAAATGACAGAAAGCGACAAGACCGCCCTCTTCGGGTAAGAGAGCGATGGAAGAGCGAAGTTTTTTAGGGCCGCTTAAAAAAACTCCCTTCCCATGGTTCTAAAAAAAGGCCCCCCAAGCAATTCTTTTTCTTGTTAGAGAAAATCCCCTCAATGTATAAGTTTGCGGATAGCTTTGCTGCGCACAGCTGGAGTTTGAACTCCAGCCACAACCGCCCAGCTCCCTGAATATGCAAAGACGCCACATCATCCTGTTCTTTCTTGCTCTGCTCTTTATCATGGGGATGGGAACAGACGCGCTCTTTGCTCAAGACACCCCTTCTCCCGCTGCTGCCTTGATGGATCAACCCGATCCCGTGACAAGCGGCTTGCCGGCCCCGTCGATGGTCGAAGAATTGACGGCGATCACCGCACTTGCTCTTTTGCCGTTTGCCGTGATGCTTCTGACCTCCTACATCAAAATTGTGGTCGTGCTCTCTTTATTGCGCAATGCCCTCGGAGTGCAGCAATCTCCTCCGAACCCGGTGATCAGCGGCGTTGCCCTGCTCATGACCATTTACGTGATGTTTCCCACTGTCCTTGCGATGTATAAGGCCAGCGAGGACTTTATTAAGAAGCAACCCCCTAACGAGCTGTTTTCTGCACAGAGCGCCCAATATTTGATCACGACAATTGACTTGAGCAAGCAACCTTTGCGCGAATTTCTCGAGAGAAACACAAGCGGCAAGCACATCACGGGATTCTATCAGCTGGCCTACCGCTCCTTCCCAGATGAATTTCGGGTCAGTTTGAAACCCACCGATTTTATTATTCTGATCCCGTCGTTTATCACGACTCAGTTAAAAGCCGCTTTTGAAATCGGGGTGCTGATTTACCTGCCCTTTTTTGTCATCGACCTTGTCACCTCAAACATTTTGCTCGCGATGGGGATGATGATGCTATCGCCGTTGACTATTGCACTTCCTCTGAAGCTGCTGCTCATCGTGATGGTCGACGGTTGGACCTTGATCATTCAAGGACTTGTGCTATCCTTCAGATAAACCTCAAGGAGAAACTTAAAAGATGTATTCCACGGAAATTTACCAGCTCTCCTACCAGGCACTGCTGTTAATTTTAATCCTGTCGGGGCCCCCTATTTTGATCAGCACCATGCTAGGCCTGATGGTCGCTGTCTTCCAGGCAGCCACGCAAATCCAAGAGCAAACCCTTTCGTTTATGGTCAAGCTCTTTGCGGTGATCTTGGTTTTGATGTTCATGGGTGGGTGGCTCTCTGCCCAAATCATGTCGTTTACAAATAATATTTTCACCAATTTCTCAAAATGGTCAACTTACTAGTGGCTGTGCAATTGCATGTCAACAACTGATACCTATGTCTCCTTCTTCTCTCAGTTGAGCAGCCATGCTCCGATCACCGCTCTGTCTTTATTTTTTCTAGGGCTATTTCGGATCGCCCCTGTTGTCGTCATGGCCCCATTTTTTGGATCCAAGACCCCAGGCCCTATCAAGGTTGGGCTGCTGGTTGCCTTAACTGTCATCTTTCTGCCTCAAATGGCGCTGACAACAAAAGCCTTGATTCCCTTTAACATCGAATTTATTCTTCTTTGCGTCAAAGAGTTGTTCATCGGTTTTATCCTCGGCCTTTTTGTGAGCATTCCCTTTTACATGGCAGAGAGCGCCGGCACCACGATTGATTTTTTGCGCGGCTCATCTTCCCTGCAAGTCACAAACCCTGTCATGCAAACACAGGCCTCCGACATCGGACTGCTCTACAATTTTGTCCTGATTGTCATCTTCTACCAAATCGACGGGCCCTTCTACCTTTTCAACGCCCTTTTTGATACCTATACCCTCGTTCCAGCTGACGGCTGGGTCCCCTTGCAGTTTTTCAATTTCGACCACC
Source organism: uncultured Acidobacteriota bacterium (assembly GCA_963796135.1). Taxonomy (GTDB): domain Bacteria; phylum Chlamydiota; class Chlamydiia; order Chlamydiales; family Rhabdochlamydiaceae; genus CAJCIW01. Next base: position 17,461 of record CAWCKK010000035.1, read on the forward strand.
CCTTTTGGCAAACAGTCTGGGGCTCTATCAATCGGATCTTGGCAGTGGCCATTCAGCTCTCTGCCCCCTCGCTGCTTGCCATCTTAATGACAGAGATGTTCTTAGGCATTGCCAATCGACTCGCCCCCCAAGTGCAAATCGCCTTTTTGGGAATGTCGCTCAAATCTCTTGTGGGGTTAGCCATGCTCTGCGGCGCTTGGTTTTTCATCCTCAAACAGATGACCAAACAAACCATGCTTTGGATCAATGAGACAGGCAAAATCGTCCAAACCCTCAGCTCCTAAAGCTTTTTGTTGACTCCTTTTTTATGAGTCCATAAAGTCCAGGATACGACTCAAACTTCAGGGGAAATAGATATGGCATTGAAATTCACAAAGAAGCTTTTATTGGCTACCTCATCGCTAACTGCACTCATCAGCAGTGAATATGGCAACAGCGCAGAGAGCGCTCAGATGCGCAATCTGGAAAACCGCGTGGCAGCCCTCGAGCAGCGCAAAAATGCAAGTGGAATGATCAACCCGCCAGGGCGTCCACAGATCAGAGATGGCGCTGACTTATTTATCGTTGGTGATTTGCTTTGTTGGAATGCCCACGAAAATGGCCTTCAGCTGGCCGTAGAGAATGATGGCTCGAACGCCAACCTCTCTAATGCAGATGTCAAGAGCGTTCACGGCAAGTGGAATGTGGGTTTCCGCGTTGGCATTGGCTACAACACCCCGCACGACGGATGGGATTTGCGGCTCAATTGGCTGCGCTTTACAGATAACGGGCGCAAGAACACCTCAACTGATCCCGGTGATTTTCTCTTTCCAACCCGCGTTCACCCGGAGAATTTAGATGAATACTCCACAACAGCTAGCAAGATGAAAAGCAGATGGCATCTGAATCTCAATCAACTCGATCTAGATCTCGGCAGGCAGTTTTTTGTCAGCAAGTGGCTGACGCTGCGGCCCCACTTTGGACTGAGAACCGATTGGATCCGCCAGAAGCTGAACACAGACTACATTAATTTCAATGGCGTGCCAACACCTAACGACATCAACACAAAACTCAAAAACCGTTGGTGGGCATTGGGCCTTGAGGGTGGCCTGGATACACAATGGGGCCTTGGGTGTGGCTGGAGCTTTTTTGGCAATCTGACCGCTGCCATTCTCTATGGATTCCACCACATCGGATACGACACGGAGCAAAGCCCTGCCGGCATCGATTTTGTCTCCTTAACCGATCGCTATCGGGTCTCTCACCCTACCCTCGACTTAGAAATGGGTGTGCGCTGGGATAACATGTTTTCATCCGACAGATTCCATCTTGGACTTCAGATTGGCTGGGAGCACCATATCTACTTTAGCCAGAACCAATTTCCCGTGTTTGTCGACGATGTCGCTTTAGGGGCGCTTGTCTCCAATCAAGGGGATCTGACCTTGCAGGGGTGGACATTTTCTGCGCGCTTTGACTTTTAGAAAGCCCTCTTTCAGGCCGGCAGAGCTTTACCCCTCTGCTGGCTTGGAAGTGTCGCCGAGGTATCTTTCAAAAGCGGACTCGAGGGCGCGCCACTGGTTTTCAATCGAGGCGTTGATAATCCCGCTCTCTGTTTCGATGATGCACCCACCTGGGGCGATATCTGCCCGCTCCTGGACGTTTAAGACTTGAACTTGCTCGAGAAGGTTTTTAATTTTTGGCTTCTGGGCTTCGAGAAGTTCTTTATCTGCCTTATTCACATAGATGGTAAAGCGATGGTTCTGACTCACAGGAGAGAGTGTCTGAATGACAATGTCGACAATCGTCTCCGGGTGGAGCGCCAGTTGTTCTCCGACGATCTTCTTAGCCGCTTTCAGGGCAAGGGGTAGAATCTGTTTTTGTAACTCTAAACGGATGACTCGCAGCTGTTTGTCAAAATGGATCAGGTGCTCGTTAAAGCGCACAAGACCTTCTGAAAACCCCTCTTCCTTAGCCGTTTCTTTAAGTTCTTCACACTCTTTTGCGATCTGTTTTTTGTGATCTTTCACTTCCTCTTTGGCTTTTGCTAAAATTTGAAAAGCCTCCATCAAAGTACTAAAATCCTCAGCTGGAATCACTTTCTCATCGGTTGAAGGATGGACCTGTCCCTGGTATATCAGTGAAAAAAATTTCATCTTATCACACTTGGATTATGGGTTTTAGAGGCATTCATCAATTCGATGACCTGTTCTTGCAGCAGAGCTGCTGCCCTGGGATGGTCAAGTGGAGTACATAGCTTAATCAAATGCTGCCCTTTATCCGAATCGAGCCGACGAGACACATACCACAGAAGGCTGGGAGCCTTTGCGTACAAGGACTTGGCTATCCGGTTAATCCCTCTCTGAAGCAGCATGAATTTAAGCCCCTGCCGATCCCCATTCCAGCTAAGCAAACCCATTTTCTTAAAGGCAACCGGCTCTTTTTTATGGATTAGGGTCTTCAAAAACGCTTCCTGCGGCTTTGTGAGTAGGCTGTAGATCTCTTTGAGTCTAGAGGTTTCGATCACATGCCGGATTTCAACAGATAAATCATGCATACTCAACAGGTCGATCAAAGAGCAGAGCTCTTTCCAAGAGAAGTTGAGGAGTGCGTTCAAGGGGTCTTGAGGCAGCAGTTCAACAGGCAGCAGATCCTGGGGCGCAATGACCTCAAAAAGAGTCTTCTTGAGGTAGGCTTGGCCCAAATCAGACGGGGTTGGCACCCCACTAGACACGAGCAAAGAAGCTTTGAGCCCTTCCATCTGCTCTTGCTTTAGCGCTGACAAAAACAGCTTCACCTCTGTTTCTGTCAGCGACCTCAAGTAGGGAGCTAGCCAGGAATAGTGAACCTGAAAGATCCCTTCTTCTATCGGCCGAATCGGGTGCGACAACCCCTGCTCTGGGACAGCCAGAGCCTCTAACTGATCGCAGAAATCTTTAGAAATACAACTAAAAAGGCCACTGCGACGATCAGCAGCAGAGGCGCGCAATAGGGATTGCCATACGATCAGAGCAGTTGAGTCCATAGATTGCGCTTATTTTTTTTCCTCTGGCAGCTTGCGCTGATCCTGGCTTAAGTTCTCCTGCTCCTGGACCGGGATGGGGTGCATTAAAGCCCTCCAGCCTCCCCGCTTTTTGAGGAGAGGATAGAATTTCCAGAGGATCCAACCCGCCCCTAAAGCAAAGACAATCGTACAGATGATGAGAAGGAAGAAAATGAAGCGAAATCTGCTAGCCGACGCCTTGCTCATGACAATCGACCAGATGCTCACATACTCTTTGCCTTTGGCATCAAGTTGTTCTGTTGTAGGGGCCAGGGTGAGATCTGTGAAACGGGATCGATCTGAAATGACAGTCACGTCATTGATATCCAAACCCGTGACGCTCCCCGACACCAAGCGTTTAATCTTAGTCACAAGGTGGCTATTGGGATCATCGAGGATCCCCATATGCTTGACATAGACAGCGGCGGTGATCTTCTTAGGGGGTGTTTGCGTCCCGGCAGGGGCATACGAAGCTGCCGCTTCAACGGGAAAAGAAATTTGGACGTCCGCCTCGATAACCCCATCAATTTTGCGAATCATGTTGCCAATCTGCTCGGCAAGCCCCGCCTGATAGCGAATCGTCTCTTGCTTATCGGATGTCATGAGCCCTGTGGCAGAAAAAAGCTCGAGCAGGGTCGTTCCTTTTTTCCGAGGCAACCCATTTTGGTTGAGGATGGCCATCGCATCAGTTCCTGGGAGGCATCGACGCTGATGCTGTACTTGATCGTCCCTTCAGCCCCGCCTGGTGCAGTGCTGACCGCTACTGACTTATCCGAGGCAATCCCCTTGCTCGCAAGGAAAACGATGATCTCATTCGCCTCTCTTTCATCGACTTCGTTGATAATCATCATACTGCTGTCGCATCCGGTCAGGAATAACAGAGAGCATAACGTAGAAAAAAACAAGAGGGCTTTGCGCAAAGGGGGGATTCTCATAACTTTCAACTTTTAAGCGGAAACCTTCAAAACTGCCTTGCAACTCTGAGAGCCTCCTTAATTTTTTAAGGACAAGGCAAAGGCCAAAACAAAAGATGCCGACCTCAACCTGTTACTGGACTGATAGCTATTGGAGGGAGCTAGTTTTCCTTCTAAAGGTGAAAGCAGTCCTGAGCAATGGCTAAAGTGCAGTATTACTCTATTTATAGCAGTTTAGGGAAGCTTACGTCAATTCGAATCCAAACCCGTCTTGCTGATCCAGCCAGGGCCCTTGCCAAACCTTTTGCAAAAGTAATCCCGCACACCGCAGAGAGCAGCGCGGTTTTTAAGCAGCTTCTCCTCTTTTTCTTTGACGTTCGATTTAATTGCAAGCTTCTTGATGACAAATAGTTGAACAGACTTAATCAGGCGGATTTTCAGCATGTGGACTATCTCAGGAAGCAACACGCGCATATATAGCCTAAAACGCATCTTCACAGAGCAGTTCCTCTGGATCCACAGCAGCCGGTTGCGCCACCAAAAATAGGTCGAATGGGGTTTTCCCCCGGTAAAAGAGGCCGAGACTTTGTGCCATAAATGGGCTTTTGGGCAGGTCAGGACTGCAAAACCCGCCCTTTTTGCCCTAAAGCAAAAATCCGACTCTTCCCAAATGAGAAAAAAACGGGGTTCTAGATAGCCCACTGCCTCAACGACAGAGCGTTTGACCATGAGCCCTGCCCCACAGACGTAATCGATCTTTTCGGGATCTTGCCATTGGATGCCGTCTTCTTTTTGGCGCCATCCGACAAGATCAAAGATCCCTGTTTTTTGATTCCAAATCCCTCCGAGATGATCTAAGGTGTCCCTCTTGTCAAAGAGAAAAATCTTGGCACCGAGGATCCCGGCCTCTGGGTGGACGGCAAAAGTCTCGACAAACCTCTTTAGAATGTCGCTAGAAACGACGGTATCATTATTCAAGAGGAATAAAAGGTCGGCCCCCCGTTTGATCGCATGCCGCATCCCGACGTTATTCCCCTCGGCATAGCCGAGGTTAGCCCCGGTTTCAACCAGCAGGTGTTGGGGAAAGCCCCCCCGAATAGCCTCCAAAGATCCATCGGTCGACCCATTGTCGACGACGACAACCTCAAAATGGGGGTAGCTAAGCTGCTCCAGGGAAGCTAGGCACTCTAAAGTGTCAGCCTTTCCATTGTAATTGAGCAGAATAATCGCAATCTTTTCCATCTGAGCTTCTAAAGCTACCTCAAAATGGGTTTATATACAACAACCTATCCCGGAACGGCTTTTGAAAGTGGACTTGTGTGTAAGGATCAGCCGGAGCGGTCAAAAACTTTTCGTCGATTTTTTACTGGGACAGCTTCAAAGGTCACAAAACGATTGCTTAAAATAGGGAGACTCCTGCAAAATCTCCGCCTATTCCCTTAGGCTCTCATGTCAAATTTTGCCCCTTCCCCCAACACCCTTACGCGATTTATCTTCAAGTTCGTTTGGATCCAACGTTGGAAGTTTTTCTTTTTCTTCTTCCTATCGCTTGCCTGGTCGCTGGATACCACTGTTTTCCCCTACATCCTCCGAAAGATTATCGATGCATTCACTCTGCATGATGCGGATCGGATGGCGGCGTGGCCCCGGTTAAAAGGGCTCCTTTTGGCCGCAGTCTGTCTCTGGGTGCTTGTCGAGTTGAGCTTTCGGTGCAGAGATTTTATCCGAGCCAGATCTTTCCCCAAGCTAGAGTCCGATATCCGCATGGCGATGTTCGAACACATTCAGCACCACTCCCCCGCCTACTTCAATGAGCGCTTTGCCGGGGGTCTGTCTAATAAAATCAACGACATGACAACACAAGTGCCGATGATTTTGATGAACTTGGTGCTCTTTATTCCGACCATTGTCGCCTGCATTCTATCGATCCTATTTTTTATCGAGGTCAGCCCCCTGTTTGCCCTGATTTTGGGGGGCTGGATTGTGCTCCACTTTGGAATTTGCTTTGCCTTTACCCCCAAATGCGTCGCTTATTCCAATGCCCACGGAGAGGTGCGCAGCACCCTGATGGGGAAAATTGTCGATAGTTTGACAAATAATTTCACAGTGAATCTTTTTTTTGCCTTTCAACTTGAAAGAGCACGGATTTCTCCCTGGCAGCAAGAGGAGAGAGCAAAAAATTTTCGCGCCAACAATTACGTGGCCTGGATGTTCTTGTGGCTGACAATCCTGTATCTGCTCGGGGCTGTCATCCTCAATGGATTCATGATTGCCTATTGGCTGCGCGATAAGATCTCCACAGGGGAAATCATTCAAATCTTTAACACCACGTGGAATGTCACATTCATGCTGTGGTTTGCCGGTGAAATGATCCCTCAATTTTTCCAATCGATTGGGATTGCTTCCCAAGCTCTCACTGTGATGCGCGACCCGCAAGACCTCAACGACTCTGCATCTGCTGCAGAACTCAAAGTCAAGCAAGGCGAGGTCGTCTTTGAAAACGTCTCTTTTCAATACGGACGGAAAAGACTCTTTGAAAATAAAAATGTCAGCATCAAAGGGGGAGAAAAAGTCGGGCTTGTCGGCTACTCAGGCGCTGGAAAATCGACTTTTGTCAATCTCATTTTGCGATTTCACCTCCTTGAAAAAGGCAGAATTCTCATCGATGGCCAAGATATCTCCCAGGTCACCCTCAGCTCCTTGCGCAAACAAGTCGCCCTTATTCCGCAAGAGCCCCTTTTATTCCACCGCTCCTTGAGCGACAACATCCAATATGGAAAACCCCAAGCCACACAAGAAGAAATCGTCAATGCTGCAAAGCTTGCCCATTGCGATGAATTTATCCGCAGGTGCCCCGATGGGTATAACACCCTTGTCGGAGAAAGGGGGACTAAGCTTTCGGGTGGCGAGCGGCAAAGAATTGTGATCGCAAGGGCGATGCTAGCGGCCCCTCCGATTCTGATTCTCGACGAGGCCACATCCGCCCTAGATTCTTTTACGGAACAATACATTCAAGATAGCTTAGAAAAGCTCATGGAAAACCGAACCACGATTGTCATCGCCCACCGCCTATCCACCCTTGCGAAAATGGATAGGATTTTGGTGCTTGAGCAAGGAAAAATCATCGAGCAAGGCTCCCACCTCCAACTACTCTCCCAAGGAGGGCAGTACGCCCGGATGTGGCATATGCAAGCAGGCGGCTTTTTACCAGAGGAACCTTAAGATTATGGCTCATCAATTATATCCCCAGCAGTCAAAAACTTGGAATTTAGCCAGCGTCAAAGCCCCGGGATTCAACGATCGTAAGGAGCCTACAAGGCGCCTTACGATCGTTGAGCCGCAGGGTCTGACCAAAGGCCCAAATTCCAATTTTTTGACCGCCCGAGGTATAAGAACAGTTTTGATCGGCGCAAGCTCAGGAATGGGCCTTGCCACAGCAAAAATGCTCCACTCCTTGGGGCACGACATCGTCATCGCCAGTAGATCTCAAGACAAACTCCAAGAGGCAAAGAAAGTCATTGGGAAAGTCGAAAGCTATGTTCTCGATGTGACAAAAGAAAAAGACATTGCCCAGTTTTTTGACTCTGTAGGTTCTTTTGATCACCTGGTGACATCCGCCGCCATTTTTGTCATGGGCCCTTTTTTAAAATTACCTTTAGAAGAAGCTAAGCGCTTTTTTGACAGTAAGTTCTGGGGACAATATCTGGCTGCCAAGCACGGAGCCCCCCACATCCGCAAAGGAGGTTCGATCACTTTCTTCTGCGGAGTTGCCGGTCAAAAACCTTTCATGAATTTTGCAGCTGGCAGCGCCATCAATGCCGCCCTGGAAGGATTAACGCGCGCCTTAGCCCTCGAGCTGGCCCCCATTCGAGTCAACGCCGTATCTCCAGGAACGGTTGTCACCCCGGTTTGGGATGTGGTGCCTGAGCAAGAGCGATTGAAAGAGTTTGAGGAAACCGCAAACCGATTACCCGCTAAAAAAGTGGGCCAACCCGAGGATATTGCTCAAGCTGTCGCCTACCTGATTCAGTGCAGTTATGCCACAGGATCGATTGTGTATGTCGACGGAGGCGCCCGTATTATCTAAATAGGAAACAAATCATGGCTAATTCTTTAGAGACCCTGCCCATAGGCCCGCTTTCTAAAATTCTGCAAGAGGCAATCAGCGCAGATCCATCTGCAGCATTATCCTTAAGTTGGGCATCGAAAAAAATGCAACCAAGGATTAACTCTTGTTTGCAAAAGATGTGGGAGTATTTAGGGAACGATTTATCCCATGCTTTTAAAGAAGGCATTAACTCCCATCTAGTTAAGGCATGGGAGCAAATTAATCAAGAAGCAACCCCTAATTACAGTGAAAAATTTTTTAGACTCTACGAAAGATCTGAACTCATGCTTCAAGAATTCCCGCCCTTTGCTTTTAATGGATATCAACACCTCTTAGCTCAAGAGGGAAAATTCATCCACTCTCTGTGGGCCAATAAAACAGAGATCATCATCATTAATGGCGGCGACACCTGGGATCTGGAATCTCAAGGGCTGTACACATACATTACAAAGATGAACCCCGAACTGGATTTTGTCCCAGAAAAAAACGCCCCTGTGGAAAAAATTTTGGATTTTGCACAAAAAACACCAACGGCATTCAGTACAATAAAAAAACTTAATATCGATCGCGGACAACTCAGCTCCATCGGCTGCCGCTTGATCAACTGTTTCAAAGATCTGAATACCCTCGAATATTTTTCTAGCAGCGGCGTTAGCAACAATCTTTTTATTGGCGGGATATCTTTAAAAAAACTAGAAAATCTCTCAGTTGTAGACTGTGGACTAAAAAGAATATCTCAAATTAAATGCGAAAAATTAAAATCTATTGACCTTAGTAACAATGAAATTAAAGCTTTTCCAAAACTGAGCTCTTGCAAAAGAAAGTTTACAATAATTTTAAAATCAAATAAAATTAATAAAATTGAAAATTCAGATATTATTAAAAACGAAAATATACATTCTATTAATATCTTATACAACCCATTAAAAAGAATCCACATCTCTAAAAAATTTCTACCCCGCTTTAATTCATCTTCTTACTTTAAATTTGCAAGCTGGGAACTAAACGAAATCAATCTAGATATTGATAAAAAATTTATTTTAAAAAAATGCAGAAATAAAAACCGCATCCCTAAGTTTGACAATTGCTACCCTATGTTGATATGCGATCAACTCTTAGAGCAATTTCCAAAAGATCCGAAAGTGATCGCTTACAACAAACAGTTATCTCATCGAGCATCCAGCACCCTATCTAAGCTGTACCAGAAGATATTAAGCGCAAAAACAAGAGAAAACTTGGAAAGCAAACAAATGAAAGAAGAGATTAAAGCCTTATTCGATCTTCTAGACCAGGGAAAAAAATGTGAAATTTACCCCAGGATTTACGCAAAGGCCATCGAAGAGGGGATCTGCAAAAGGAATGCCTCTCTCCCATTTGAGGAACAACAGCGATGGGGAGAGCTCAACGCTCACAACCAACCCTTTTTGCTTGGACTTGCCGTACGCGATTTTATCGTAGACAAATGCCGAGCCCTCATTACCCTGGAGCTTGAAAAAGACAAGCAGACCTTAATCCAATCTAGCCTATCTGAAGCGTGCGCATATTTTTCCTTCACAGAAAAACTAAACAAGCATACCCACAAAATTAAGAACCACGTCGCCATTTTTGCAGATGCCCTGCCTTAAGAACCGCAGCGCGATAGACCTCCTCAATGCCGATCTGTAAAAGGCAAAATGGCTCCCTGCACCTTTTGCGCAAGCAGGGAGTGCAGGTAGGCTTTTTTGCAACCACATGCGCAGAAGGCACGAAATAGGGACCGCAAAGCGTGGGGTCTGTCGGTGTAAAAAGACAGATGACAGGCGTTTGTTGAGCAAAAGCAAGGTGCATCGGGCCTGTGTCATTTGTGATCATCAGATCCGCCTGCCCAATCAAAGCAGCCATTGCAAGCAGAGGCAAGTGCGTGCAAGCTGTTGCGCCCTGAATCTGCGATGCAATGCCACTCACAAGTGTCTGTTCATTAAGGTTTCCTGTCACAACAATTTTGCAGCCCAAACCTTTATTCAGTCTATTCCCAAGCTCGATAAAGTGAGATGCAGGCCACTGCTTGAAGCGATCCTTGGACCCCGGATGAAAAACGACGATGGGAACACCCGGCAACACCTCAATCTGCTTAAGGTAGGCCTCCGCCATCGCCCTATCGGCATCGCTTAAAAACAGTTCCATCGACACATCCTGGCACTCCGCTCCAACTGCAGCTACAACCGCCACCCGCCTTTGGATCTCGTGCATTCCTGCAGGGGGGACAGAATCGGTGAGAAGAGCATCGAGCCCCTTGTGCATTCCAGAGCTGCCGATGACCTGCTGGCCCCCTAGAATCGCTGCAAGAGGAAGGATTGCCCTTTGAGAGGTATGAAAGCTCAAAACGTGAGTGATCTTCCTCTGCTTTAACTTGCGCCATAGGGAAAAAAGAGAACCTTTGGCAACAAAAATCTCATCAATTCTGGGATTGTGCTCCAGTAGAGACCTCCCCATCTGACTTGCGAGGACGCCCAAATAACTGGTCGGAAAACACTTTCGCAAAGCCCGAATAGACGGCGTTGCCCAGAGCGTATCGCCCAGACCTGTTGTCGACAGAATCAAAAAGCGCTTCTCGCTCCCCCCGATTTGGCAATCGAGGTTTTAGTGCTTTGACAAGCGGTAGAATCAACCTATTTTTCCAATGCACGTTATTCCTCAAAGCAGCGCACATCTTTACTTCAGCTTGAGCTTTTCAAGCTCAAAGGGCGACTTAACCCCCAAGCAATCGATCAGTTCAGACATTTGTTCTCTTAACCGAAGAGCGTCGAGAGAACATTCCAAAGTACCACACCCCTCTTTCAACCTATTTGCTGAACAAGAACAATCCTCACTTCTATTCTTTTTTTCCTCTAAGCTCCAGCTGACGCTCCAGATTTCTTCTTTCTCTAAAAGAAGTCCTTGATCAATGCATTCGGCGCGAATCCGCTTAAGAGACTCTTCATCAAATAAAGATTCGATAAAAAGCACTTCCTTTTCTCTATCGAGAAGCAATAAAGTGATTTGTTTGATTTGCCAAGCGAGACATGTTTCCTTAAGTTTCCTTACCTGTTTTAAAGAATTCAAATATTTTCTTGACGGCTCCTTCTGCCAACGAAGAATGGTCAGAAACTTATAAACCGGAAGGATTGATTTTTGCACAAGCCACAATGGCCAGAGGCAATCTGATTGAGATAGTTGGTAAAATTTTTTACAGGTTTGGCCAAACCGCAAAATATCTTTCCGAGCAACAGATACAGTATTTTATTTATTATGACCTGACTTGGAACGTCGGCAAGGCTAGTCGACTCTTTTTTCGGGGAGCTATCTATAGCAGCAAGAGTCCCTATCCTCCCATTTGAATTAGCGCCTGTTAAGCAGTTCATAAACCTTCTTTTTTCAAATCAATAAGCTTGAGACTCATTATGACCGGACTTAGCCATTTTGCTCTTAAGACCGCTTTCACGCTTTACCGCTGCGCGGTACCCCACTGCCTAGCGGACCCTTTTTTGCCCGGCAGATGCATCGCAGCGAGCGGCAACAGTGAGGTGACAGTTATGTGAAGCATATGTGACGGCAGCTGACGGATCGGAAGCGCGGCAAAACGGCACCATATTTGAGCGCCAAACACATGCTCCTCGTTGGAACAAATGTTCGCAGGAGGTAGGGTTCGGGAATGCGCAAAAGCGCGTGCTGACACGTCCATTATGGGTCCTAGCGGCAGGTTTTCTGCTGTTTTCCGCTACTCGTGCTCAAGAAAGCGCCGCGCTCAATTCTTCATCGCTGTATGTCGTGAGATACGACCATTGGACAGATTTGGATGAACGCGACTATCGCGACTTCATTCAAGGCCTCGGCGGTTCCGAATGCGACACGCTTAATTCCTGTTTGCATGGCGACGCCAATCCCTTTCGCGACAGCGACCCGCCGGACCGCTTATTTGTCTCCGATTGTTCGGACCTGCCCTATGTCTTGCGCTTCTATTTCGCCTGGAAGCGCGGCTTGCCGTTTTCCTACGAGAGTGCCGTCGTTCCTCTAACACCCGACGGCGGCGATATCCGTTACTCGCGCAACGGAAACAAAGTCGCGGCACGAACGGACATTCCAAGCGGGGTGATGACCGGGTACCAAATCATCGACAAGATCTGCAATGCAATCAATTCCGCCTTCTATCGCATACATCCCGAATTGGACGGTCCGTTGTCGCCGGACTTTTATTCTCCCGCCATCGATCCAAAATCGATCCGGCCCGGCACAGTCGCCTATGACCCTGCGGGCCATCTGTCGATCGTCTATCGCGTCGATCCCGACGGGCGCGTCCACTTCTTCGACGCCCATACGGACTACAGCCTAACGCAAATGGTCTACGATCTGCGCTTCACGCGGACACGTCCCTGGCGGCGGGCGCCGGC
>CAWCKK010000036.1:0-8475 GCA_963796135.1 uncultured Acidobacteriota bacterium
CATAAACACCTTTACAGTAAATATTTACACGTATACGGAATAAGCTTATGACATTCTTATTCCGATGTATTCATATTAATACTAAATTATTTATTTTGTCAAATTAAGTATAATTAAATATGATAAACAAACAATAACAATCTAGAAATATTATTTAAACTCTTCACTAAACAAAAATATTTACTTCAGAGAATCGAACCTATATAGTTCTCATGAATCTGGACTTGTATCCATTGGAGGGAGCTGATTTCACATTCCGGATGCCTCTAAAGGCTGATCCTTACACACAAGTCCACTTTCTAAATTCGAAAGATTGGGCCTCGCAGCTACTTTAGAAAGTCGACTGTGTGTAAGGATCATCTCTAAAGGTGAAAGCGGCACCGAGCAATGGATACAGGTCCAGATGAGTCTAACCTCTTTTTCAAGGACGACGACATGACTTTAAAAAAATGCATTCTACCTCCTCTTGCCTCATTACTGCTCTTTATCAACCCTCTTATTGCCGACGAGGATCTCCCGGACAGCGCTACATCTTGGCCTCAGCTGCGACCGCATCTGCCCGGTTACACACTTCCCGTCAACTCCCACTGGTTAGTCAGCATCGATGAAAATTACCGCTGTATTGAAATAGAAGACGGTTCCCACTGGGATATCCCCTCTGAGCAGGCGCATCTGCTCCGCAATTGGAGAAAAGAAGATGTTCTAGTCATCTCCCCAAACTACACTTGGCTCAGCTCCTATGACTACTGTATTACCCATACAGCTACAGACTCTCATGTGAAGGCAAACCTGTTGATTGGCCCCCTGCCCTTCGGACCGCAGTCTCACTGGATCGCAAATATCGACCATTCTACCGGCCATATTTACTTAGAAAACCAAATGATTTGGTGTGTGAACCCAGACGATAGGGACATCCTGAAGTACTGGGAAGTTAACCAGCCTGTCATTTTTGGCGTATCTAAAAGCTGGTTAACCTCTTACGACCATGTCCTGATCAATAGCGACACAGACGACCACGTCCGTGTGAGACAGTACTAAGCTCAGACTGGACTTGTATCCATTGCTCGGTGCTGCCTTCACCTTTAGAGGCATCCGGATTGAATTGATTTTTAAATGGTCGACTTGAAATGTCACCATTTAAAAATCAATTCAATCCAGGTGCCTCTATTTGGTGAAATCAGCTCCCTCCATATGGATACAAGTCCAGTCAGAAAAATAATCGTTGAACCCGATCAAAGGCGTATGATATAAATTCAACTAATTTGGACTGTGTTTATTTTTCTAAACCCGGACTAATGCCCATTGGAATGGACTTGTATCCATTGGAGGGAGCTGATTTCACCAAGTAGAGGCATCGGGATTGAATTGATTTTTAAATGGTGACATTTCAAGTCGACCATTTAAAAATCAATTCAATCCGGATGCCTCTAAAGGTGAAGGCGGCACCGAGCAATGGATACAAGTCCAGTAAAAACCTTCAAGGAGTCGAAATATGACCAAAGCAAAAGAAGTCAAGAAAGAAGACCGTAAAAAACCCACCAAGACGCTCAAAGAAAAGCGGGCGGCAAAGCAAGAAAAGAAAAAGGGCAAATAGTCACTAGACATCTTGAGCATAACCTGCTTTGTAAGGAATGGTTCAAGAAGCGCAAATTTATCAAGAAGATGAGGTTGCCTGGACTTTAGCCATTGCTCTTAAGGCTGCTTTCACCTCTAAAGGTGAAGCACCTCCCTTCAATGACTAAAGTCCAAACTCCAGTTCAGAGAAGGAACCAGCTTGCAAGGGACAGGTAGATCGTCGTGGTGAGCACGTCGGTGAACATCAGTACGACAGGCCCAGAGGCGACCTTTGGGTCTAATGAGCGGGCGTGGAGGATCCAGGGAACGGAAGCTCCGGCTGAGGCCGAGAGGGTGATCGATATGAATAGAGAAGAGGCAATTGTCGCAGAAGGACCAAATCCCCCTCCCCACAATAGCGAGATAAAGCCCACAGAAATTGCGCATGTCAGCGCGAGCGATACCACCATCCTCCCTTCGTAGAGAATCCTCTGAAAAATTTGTCTCTTTCTAATGTTGGGCTGGCGCACTAAGTGCAAGCTCTGGGTCATCGACTGCATTGAGATCGATTCGCTAAGGGTTAAGATCAAGGGGATGAACATGGCCAAAAGAAGCACTTTTGCAAGAACTGCTTGATAAAAAAAAGAGATGGCAGCGCACGCAATGCCACCTGCCATGTTGCACAAAATCCAGGGCATTCGCGTGCGGTAGCTTTTCCATGGGCTTTTCCTCTTCCCCATTTCCAGGCTAAGTCCTAGAATCTGAAAAACATCCTTCGTGTGGCGGGTGTCGGCAATTTCGACAGACTCATCCAGATAAACCTGAACATCGATGACTCCAATGAGCTTCTGCTTTGCGTCGACAACCGGAAGGGCTAAAAGCCGATGTGTGGAAAGCTGCTCCATCGCCTCTTGCAGGCTCTGATCCTCTTTTAGGCTGATGACTGAATGGGTCATCACCTCTTTGATGGTGCTGTGGCGAGCGGAGAGCAGTAGCTGTCGGGTCGATACGATTCCTTTCAGTCGATGCTCATGATCAACGACATAGAAATAAATCACCTTTTCATCGATTTTACGACGCCTAAGCGAAATCAGGGCTTCGTCGATTGTCTGATCTTGGTGCAAAGTGGTATGCACACAAGTGGCAAAATCTCTGACAGGACGAGAAAGGTCATTATTGGTCATCTCTACCGGTATCGCCAAGAATTAGGAATACTGTATTATTAGTGACTTGAGGATTTCTTTGACAAGGGAAAGGTGTGACTTTGAGCGATGATACATCCTGGGAGAACTCGTCGGAGTGGTACGATAAGGTTGTGGGTGCAAAGGGGCACTACTATCATCAACAGGTGATCATCCCGGCGATCTTGAGGCACATTTCCGCTGAAAAAGGGAACCACCCGCACCTGCTGGACTTTGGCTGCGGCCAGGCGGTTCTATCGCGGCATCTTCCAAAAGGGATGAAGTACTTCGGCATCGATAGCTCTTCTTCTCTCATCGCCGCAGCTAAGAGGTATGCCTCTAAGTCTATGGATCAGTTCTTGGTCAAAGACCTCTGCCAACCCCTAGATTTGCCCTACAAGCAGTTCTCTCATGCAACCTGCATCTTAGCTCTGCAAAACATCGCTAACCCCGCCTCGGTGTTTAAAACGGCCTTCGACCACCTCAGAGATAAGGCCCCCCTGATCCTGGTGCTCAATCACCCCTGCTTCCGGATCCCTCGCCAATCTAGCTGGGGAATCGATGAGAAGAAAAAACTGCAGTACCGCCGGATTGAAAGGTATATGACAGAGCTGACCATCCCCATTCAGACACACCCCAGTAAGGGCACGGCCTCAGAACAGACCTTTTCCTTTCATCGCCCTCTATCCTATTTTTCTGGCCAACTCAAACAAGCTGGGTTTGCCATCGATCAGATGGAAGAGCTGGTCTCTGAAAAACAGAGCATAGGGAAAGCCTCTGCGATGGAAAATAGGAGCAGACGGGAATTTCCCCTCTTTCTATTGATTGTAGCAAAAAAGCAGAGCATTAAGATTTGTAAAGAGGATACCTAAGGAAGCTTTTAAAAGAGGCCATGAGCGTCTGCAGGTCGGGAAATTTCATCTGTTCCAGTTCGGGGTCGTCGTCATAAACTTGCCATGCTTTTTCAAAATGCACTAAAGTCAGATCGGAGACCTTCTCTTCCTCTTGGGTATAGGTGAGTGTGATGCATTGCACCTCTTTGCCCAACTGATTTTGCAGCTCTTCCTCCAAAATGTCGGCGTAGGGGTCTTTGCGAAGCATGTAAGTCCCTGCCGGTTTGTCTTTTAGAAGGGTTTCTGCCTCCATCCGATCGGCGTGGTGCCAAATCGCAATGCGCGGGTTTGTCTCTTCGTGGAACGTCGATGCGATGGTCGTCTTTGTCAATACGGAAAGTTTTACGCTAAAATCGCTCGGGCCTTTTAAATTCTGGCTGATCTTTGCAAAAACTTTCATCGTTTCTGTAAGGCTATGAAGGGCTTGAGGAGCTAAATCCTCAAATTGGAATGCCCCCTTGCCAGAGCCTGCCTCATTGAGGAAAAATAGAATTTCACCATTTGCTGCATCATATTCATAGCCAAAAAGAAGAGGCTTCCAGTTTGTGTTGTCAGAGGACTGCCCCTCTAAAGAAGGGTTAGAAAATAGAATCCGCCCTGTGCTGCTATCCATCCATGCGTTAAACACCTGCTGAACAGCCCCTTGCGGCTTAGAAGATCGAAGGGCCTCCAAGAACAACTCGACATTTTTGCGAGCAGGATCATCGACAACTTTAATGCGCATCATCACCTCGAGGTATAAAAAATAAGGTGTACCGGCAAAAAATTTTAAGTGCAACTCAAAAACAATTGTCCTATCATGGCCGCAAAAAGGAGTTTGGAAAATGGAACATCCCTTTGCCCAAGAAGTAAAAAACGCAAGGAAAAATGAGCACTCCATCAGCCCCCTGATCATCAACCGATGGTCGCCGCGTTCGATGACAGGAGAAGAAATGACAGATAAGGAGCTGATGGCCCTTTTTGATGCCGCCAGATGGGCTCCCTCTTCTTATAATAATCAGCCGTGGCGCTTTCTCTACGCCAAAAAAAACACCCCTGCTTGGCCTCTTTTTTTCAAACTGATGATCGAGTTTAATCAGGGATGGGCAAAAAATGCCTCTGCTCTTGCGTTAGTGATCTCAGCTAAGAACTTTGAGCATAACCAAAAATTCTCAAGAACCCACAGCTTCGATACAGGGGCAGCTTGGATGGCACTTGCCTTGGAAGGGGCTTCCAGAGGCTGGGTCATCCACGGAATGGAGGGCTTTGATTATGAGAAAGCCCAAAGAGATCTCGAAATCCCCCCGATTATCAAATCGAGGCCTTAATCGCTATTGGCAAACGCGCTTCAACTGATCAATTGCCGGAAGAATTGCAAAAAAGGGAATTGCCCAGCCAAAGAAAGCCGATTTCCGCATTTGCAATGGAAGGTAAGTTTAGGAAATAAATCGAGCAGGCTCTGCACCTGCTCGATAACTTCAAAGACGAGATTTAAGCACCTTAAGTCTTTAAAACTGGACTTGTACCCATTGCTCTAAGGCTGCTTTCACCTCTAGAGGCATCCGGATTGAACTGATTTTTAAATGGTGACATTTCAAGTCGACCATTTAACAATCAATTCAATCCGAATGCCGCTGTTTGGTGAAATCAGCTCCCTCCAATGGCTAACGCCCAGCAAAAGCGACTACTTGCGAGCACTGGCTTTTTTAGATCTGCGCGCTTTTGTTTTCTTAACAGAAGACTTCGCTGACTTGTGAGCTTTTTTACGTGCTGTCTTACGTGCTGTTTTTCTTTTTTTAGCCATAATTTCCTCCTTGTTTGGATACGTAGGATTTTTTAGATCTGATAACTCTCTCATTATTAACGAAGAGCCCTATCCATTCATACCCTACAAACATCAATATATAATAAAGAATATTTATTTTAAAAATAAATTTTAAAAACCTTGATTTAAATCGGGAAACTAATATTTGAAAAAACTGCCTTAGAACATGTTCTAGAGCCTTTTTTAAGAAAAGAAAGAATGCGTAAAAAAACTTTTTTCTATTAAAAAAACTAACAGAAAAAACATTGAAAAATAAACAAAATCGACAGGATCAAAGCCAAACATCTACTAAAAAATCAGACTGTTGGGATCTTTTTTTAACAGATTCATCAAAAATCTGAAATGAACTTAGAATAAACACCTTTACTACTCATATACCTAAAATTTCAAATAAACAAGCTTGAGCATCAGAATTTAATTTATTTTTTAATCGAAGTCCAGTAAATTGAAGTCTAAGGAAGGTAAGTGATGGGATCTACATGGTCTTGTTTCTTATCCGAACCTGTCTTAAAGAAAGACTTTCCTCAATTCTTTAGGTTAGGTTCTCCTTATTATGAACATAAAAATGGAGAAAACACATGAAACAGCAGAACCCGCATAAGCCTGAATACCCCACTTCCCCAGCAGAGCCAAGACACCCCAATGCACCGGCTCAACAGCCTCACAAATGGCCCCAGCAAAAACCTGAGAAAAAAAAATAGAGCAGACAATAGACATCTTGCGTAACCTGCTTTGTTTGACTGGACTTTAGCCATTGCCGATCGGCAATGGCATCAAACCCGAATAAACCCAAAATTTGGTTTTTTGACCGCTCGGGGCGTACTATTTTGCTGGTTGCAACTGGTCTTGATGCTCGGAAATCCATGCAATGATGTCATCTGACTGATATAAAGGCTTGCCATCGATCACAAGGCAGGGGACCTGTGCTTTTCCGCCTAAGGTTTTCAACTCTTCCCTGGCTTCTGGATGTGCCTCTAAGCTTCTCATCGGCAGTGTCTTGCCAATCTGAGTCAAATAACTTAAAACTTTTTGAGAATAAGGGCAGTAAGAGGCGTAATAAAGGATAAGTTCCTGCTTACCGGATGAGAGCCTCGAGCCCTGAACCAATGCAGAGCCAGTAGCGCCCTGAGGCACATCAACCGCAGGGGCTCCAGCGAGAAAAACAATAGAAAATAGAGAAGTTAAGAGATTCATTTCTTCGAGATTCTATCTCACCCCGCTTGTTATTGTCAAAGCTTTAAAAAAATTCACGTAAAAATTTCTATCGAAAGAAGCCAAAATTTGACATACAAGGCAATTTAAGTTACAGTTTGCTCGACTTTATTTGGAGGTGTCTATATGAAACTGAGGCTGGCCACAGGGCTCACGTTGGGCCTTTTATTCTTTTCAACCCTGCACGTAACAGCTGGAGAATCAGCGATGCAATTTAATGAACCGACAAAGGCAATGCAATTTGAAGAAGGGAAAAAATATGAGGCGATCATCCACACTTCAAAAGGGGATATCACCTGCGAGCTGAATGTCAAAGAAGCCCCCCTTTCGGCGACAAATTTTATTCAACTAGCCCAAGGCGGTTTTTACAATGGCTTGACTTTTCATCGGGTTGTCCCTAACTTTGTGGTTCAAGGCGGCGATCCTGAAGGCACAGGCCGAGGCGGACCGGGTTACACCCTCCCTGCTGAGATTCGCTTGAATCATGAAGAAGGAGCTTTGGCTTGGGCTAGACTTCCAGACAATGTCAACCCTCAAAAAAGGTCGAGCGGTTCCCAATTCTACATTGCCCTGGAAAAAATCCCCTACCTCGACAACCAGTACACCGTATTTGGTCAGACAATTAAGGGAATGGAGCTTGTGAAAAAGATGGAACAGGGCGATGTGATCAAGTCGATCGATATTGTCATTAAAGGGCTCTAAATGGAAATTCCAAAAGACAAGCCAAGACGGGTGTTGAGCATTTTTGTCCTTGCCATGCTCAACGTCTCTATCATGGCCAGACCTGCGCAACCTGCCTCTTGTGGCAGAGTTTGGATTGAGCGCGATTTTCTTTTTTATTGTAGTTGCCTTTATTTTTCCTTATCCCCTGCGCTTTGGTGTCCGCAGAACTTGCGACCGGATGGCCAAAGAATACGGGATCTACATTTGGGTAAGAGAGGGTTTGGGAGACCGCTGGGGCTTCATGGCGATTTGGATGCAGTGGGTTCACAATGTGGCCTGGTATCCGGTCATCTATGTCGTTTGTCGCTGTCACAATGTGGCCTACCTCATCTCACCCGACCCTTGCCCACCAACAAAATTTTTCGTCCTTTCGGTCATCCTCTTAGGGATTTTGGGGCATGACTTTGCTTAATTACTTAGGGATTAAGACATCCAGCTGGTTTAGCACCATTGGCGTGATCATCGGCACGCTCGCTTCCCGGGGCTTTTCATCATTTTTTTAGGGATAAGCTGGCTCATTGGAGGGCACCCTGCCCAAACAACCTTAAGTTGGGACGCTGCGATCCCCTCTTTTACCAACGTGGGGAACCTGGTTTTCTTAACGGGATTATTCCTGGCGTTTGCAGGGCTTGAGGTCTCGGCCTCTTATGCTAGCGACGTCCAAAACCCTCAAAGAAACTACCCTCGGGCCATTGTTTTGGGGGCGGCGATTACCTTTACGTTATTTATGCTCGGCTCTCTTGCTATTGCAATGGTGATTCCCAAAGATGAAATTAGCCTTGTGGCAGGGCTCATGGAAGCCTTCAAGGCGTTCTTGGAACACTACAACCTCACCTGGATCCTCCCCCTGATGGCTTTTTTGCTCATCATCGGGGCCATTGCCGAGGTCAACTCTTGGATCATCGGGCCTGTCAAGGGTCTTTACGCCACCGCCATCCACGGAAATTTGCCCCCCTTGTTTCAAAAGGTCAATAAACACGATGTGCCGACCCGCCTTTTGCTTTTCCAAGCGATCTTAATGTCCATTTCTTCTTTGGTGTTTCTGTATATGCCTCAGATCAGCAGTGGATTCTGGGTATTGACAGCATTGAGCGCACAGAGCTACTTG
>CAWCKK010000037.1:0-13368 GCA_963796135.1 uncultured Acidobacteriota bacterium
CTTGGCTAAAGTGCGTTTTAAATTCTTTGTGGAAGGAAGCTGGACAGACAAGCCTCCCCCAAAAAGTTTGATCCGACAGAGACAGCTCCACATCGGTACACACAGCCTCTTCTTGGGGCAAGGAGTGCAATACCCCTATTTTTAGCGACAGATCCCCCAACGTCTTTAATGCACCGATAGCTTGGACAGCTTCTGTACAAAGGTAGTAGTAAAATCCTTCTTGAAACTTTGCGGAGGAAAATCCTTGGCTCTCAGGGGATGAGGTGAGCGCAAGTGCCGTTAGGCTAGCCACATCTTCTCTTCCCATGACCCAATAGACTTGAGAGGAAAGAGGAGTCAGATCCAACGCAACGCAAATGGGAGAGGCTCCCAGCCCTGCCAGGATGTCGCTTCCGCTTTTTACCCCCGTTTGGCGCGGATAAATCTTGCATTCTTGCGCCTTTAGCAAGGCGGCGATCTTTTGCGCATACTCTTCCCAAGGAAATGGGGGAAAATGCCCAAATAAAGGGATTGCCTTCATATCGATTAATGTGCTTTGAATCTCTTGGATCCAGCTAAGAGGTGCTGCATTCATTGTCGATCATCCCCCCTTTGGTCTTGCGAGGTTGCATCGCCGCTGTCCTCCTTGCGATGGAACAGGGGGCGGTCGGAGGTCTGCTCGATGTAGGTATCAAAGCGATGCACGGTAAAATTGAAGTTGCCCTCTCTAAAGGCCATCAGCAGATCATTTTTAGCCGCATCGATCAGAGCCGCTCCGCTTGGATTTGAGGTGATCTCGACATTGAAGGCTTTTGGGGCTGTGCAGTACTCTTTAATGGTCACCTGGGTTCCAAATAGCGCAGAGGAGGCAAAATGGGGATTGTCGAGAAATAGCGTCGTCTCTAAAGTGCCGGACCCATCCATGACGATCATGCAGGAGGCCATTTTTTCAAACGCAGCTTCGATCTCAGCATTCAGCGCAGATGGCTTGATACAGCAGACTGCCTTTGCCCCTGCCGCAGTGTCATCGCCAATAGCCAGTGTGGTACGCGCCAATTCAGATGGAGACAGGCGCTGTTGTGAGCGATCAGAGCAAGAAGTGTCATCAGAAAGGTAGGTTTTTTTGCCGGACCTATCTCTTTCTTTTTCAGAAGGGTGTTTGCACGCGCGGGTTTTGTCTAATAATTCTCGAAAATTTTTCCTGCCTGCCTGGCGCACTTCAGGCTGTTTTTGCATTTCATCAGAGTGAGTGGAGATTTTGTGGAAGAGCTCTTGGTTGGCAATGTTCATCGTCGTTGTTCTCCTGTCTGTTCTTGGTTTCCTCCCGAAGGGCTATCTCCGCGCCTGAATAAAGGGCGCTCTGGCAAATAACCTGTCTCTAGGCGATTGATGCGAAAATTGTAATTGCCGGCTGCAAACGCGGCCATTAAATCATCAGCATTGCCCTGAAAGAGGGCAACTGCCTGAGCAGACCCATTCAGTTGGATGTTGAAAGTTTGGGGAGCGGTACTAAACTCCTGGATTATAATTTGACTACCGAAAAAAACAGAAGAGGCAAATTGCGGGGAATTCAAAGTCATCACCGTTTCTGTCATCCCAGACAGGTTCATGACGGTCATCACCCCGACCATTCGATCGAATAGCTCTTGGACCTGAAGATCCATATGCGCATAAGGAGGAAGGGTTTCCAGCCCAAAAATGGGTGGCGGCAAAGATTGGGCAAGCTCTGTTGGCGCCGGAAGGGAGGTCATTTGTTCAGGCGGCAATTTTTTTTTCTCATCGGCAGCTATCGCTGCCTCCTCTTCCACAATAAGCCCTTGTTCAGAAGGGGGTAGAGGAGCGTCCCCCTTGGACCGCCGCTTCTTTGTCTTTCACAGGCTTCACTTCTTCCTGGGAACCCTCTTCCAAAGGCAGCGTGTGCGCCTCTTGCTTGCCCAAAGGGCTCATCTGCTCAAAAAAAGCAGACGTGTCGTCTGCTTTAGAGTTTGTTTCCAGCTCCAAACCCCCGATGCTAATTTTAAAGGCGGCAGGTTTGCCTTTACCCTGAAGAGGCTCCTCCTCTTGAGGCAGCTTGGTCGGTGCTTGCTCTTGAGGAACAGGCGACAAGGGGGGAGGAGGTTTTTTTTCCGTTGCTTTTGAAGGCAAACCACCCCCCTTAGCCTCTTTCTTCTCCTCTGTATCCTCATCATCCGGTACTTGTTCAGAAGAAAAAGGGCCTTGAGATTCTCCCTCTTTTTTTGATTCTGTGGAGCTAGGGGTGGGCTGTGCAGACTGCATGGGAGAAATGCCGCGGCCTCTCTTTTCCATCGGACTTGCTTTTTTCGCCCCCTCTCCCAAGGAAAAAGGGGTGACCTGCTCTTTGGGCGTTGCGGGTCCATCCTCAGGGAGGGTCATCTCCTCCTCTTCTTCTGCCTCTTCCCCCCGCTTGCGCTTTTTCTGCTCATCCGGGTCGGTTTTACTCACTTCGGAAACCCGCTTGCGCATCGCCTCTTTAAATTTGTCGGCATCTGCACCCGAGGTGTCTTTTTTTCCAAGGTTGTCGGGGGCACCAGAGGGCCCCTGGACTTTATTCACATCGGTCATCAGGCATTCCATATTCGTTTAACAAAGCTATACCCTAAGCTGACAGCGTTTGTAAAGCTCCGCGAGGGGGAATATCGGCCCAGTCAGTACTCAAAGCTAATTGTTTTGCCCTTTCAAGTTCGAATTGTGGCAAATCCAGGCTCCACCCTGCTTTGATTAAAACCTCTATGGGTGTACGGAATTGTAAGACTTCGAACTTGAAAAGCCGATTGAAATTTGATTCAGGCCACAAGCCAAGTGTTGAGTTTTTTTTGGGCATAAGAGAAAAAAAGATTGTTAGCGTTAAATAGAAATGACACCCTTTCGAGCAGGGAAATTGCACGGAAATCGCTAACTTCTTGGTTATCAACGTTATTTAAATTCTTGTCGGTTTTCGTAAGTGATTGATTCTGAACCGAAGATCTACTTTCATGCAATTTCCTTGCTCGAAAGGGTGTCATTTCTATTTAGCGCTAACATTATAATTTTAAATGTTTAATTTAATTGATTAAATCGTTATTCTTTATTGAAAAGATGTGATATTAAAGTGGTATGTATTTATGTTAAATATTGGTTTGAAAACTGCTCTGCAAGACTCTGACTTTAGAAAGTCCGATTTTTTTCCGAGTAATCCTCCCCTGATGGGAGACGAGGATTCCAAGAAATTTATACTTGAAGTTTTTCAAGTGCACCAGCAGTACAAGAAACTGCTTTATGGGCGTGTTTTCAAGGTGGGCGAAACCTGTGAGAAAATTTTCTCCTATGCCTCTGCAAGCCAGCTTGCTAAATACTCTCTAGTGAACAAAGAGTGGAATGACCGAGTTGAAAAATTCATGGACCACATGTGGAAGGCGATAAAAAATCATCACACAATGTTGTTGCAAGAGATGAGCCAGATTGAAAAACTCGTTGATCGCACGTCCACGAAATTTTCCAAGCTGTCAAAACATATCAGCCCTTCTACTCAAAATAACGTGTCTCTGAAAGACACGCCTATTACCGTTGAGAATGTCAAGAAGATAACCTACGACAATGCGTTGCGCATTATTTGGAAAGAAAGGCTAAGAGGTAAGCTTATAGAATTGCAAGTTGAGAAGCCAGAGGCTAATGCCAGTGCTCAAGATGTCCGCGCTTTTTTGAAAGAATGCGGCGCATTGAAGCAAATTGAAAAGCTTGATGTGAGTGACTCCGAACTTGCTGTAATTCCTCCTGAGTTAGGTCTGCTAGAAGGGTTAACTCAACTCATGATGGGCCAAAACAGAATCGAGAAGATCGAGAACCTAGGCAACCTCTTAAATTTAATTGAGCTTGACCTGCACAACAACAGAATCGGAAAGATCGATAACCTAGGCAACCCCTCAAACTTAACTAAGCTTGACCTGCGCAACAACAGAATCGGGGAGATCAAGAACCTAGGCAACCTCTCAAACTTAACTGAGCTTTACCTGAGCGACAACAGCATCGGGGAGATCAAGAACCTAGGCAACCTCTCAAACTTAACTGAGCTTTACCTGAGCGACAACAGCATCGGGGAGATCAAGAACCTGGATAAACTGACACGTTTAGCTTCACTTGATCTGTCCAAGAACAAAATCCGGAAGGTTGAGCGCTTAGACAAACTTTCAGCGTTAACTAAGCTTAGCCTGTCCTTCAGTGATACTCCTTTTGGGGTGGTCGAGGAACTGAATTGTCCGGCGTTAAAGGAGCTTGACATGCAATTCAACCCTGCGATCTTCGTGATCCGAAAGTTGAACTGCCCGTTGCTAACCAATCTTATGCTGACAGACACCGCTATACATGAGATCGGGGACCTGAACTGCCCGGCATTGATTGAGTTTAGAGTTTCTTGCTACCCCACCCCTATGTTAATTTCCAATGATAGTTTACAAATTTTAAAAAAATCCTCAAACGACGGATGGATTGACCATTTCGAGAAGCAAAAAAGTTACAAATGCCGCTCTCCTTTGGCTAAACTTTATCAAGGGATTATAACAGAAATTCCAAAGGACAAGCTAAAAGAAATTTTCAACTCACTCAAACCAAAGGATAAACAGCTTATTTTGGAAATTGTTACGTCTGAGTCTGAACAATCAACATACGGTTCGTGCCAATCATCCGCTATGATGTCTCTTCAAATGATCGAACAGACGAAATCATTTAAATGGAGGCATTTTCGATCTGCTGTGAGGACGGCAATTGTCAAAAAATACATCGATCTCTCAATAGAAGAGCAGGATAAGGTGCTGATCAAGAGAGACCAAATTAAACTTTTAGAATACGGTGAGGACGAGGACACGTATGTTGGGATATTAGCGAACATCCCATTGCTTGCGGATGCTCTTGAGGAGTGCGGGTATTAGACATCTTGCGTAACCTCATTTTCTTGATAAATTTGCGCTTTTTGGTCCATTTTTTCAAACAAAGCAGGCTACGCAAGATGTCTATTCTAGAGCAGGCCTTTGCTTTTCGTGAGCTATAGAACCTGATCCTTACCCACAAGTCGACTCTCTAAAGTCGACTTGTGGGTAAGGATCAAGATTTTTTTTTGCCTTTCAAAAAGGCTAAAGTCCATTAAAAGGAAAGGTTACTTTGACTGTTTTTGTGTCGAAAAGCAAGGTGATTTTCAAGGATGCTCCTTCTTCTTGGAGGCCTTGCGCTTGCGCTCGTGCATCGTCGATCCCATCTCATCGGACTCAATGCCCTCTTTCTGTTCGGCGAAGGCTTTCATTTCCTTTTCCCACTCTTTGCGGTGGATGTGCATTTTCTCGACGTCCTGCTGTTTCTTGATTAGGTCCGCCCTCGCGACTTCCACTTGCTGCTTGGCTGTGTCTACGGCTTTGAGCTGTTGCTGGACCTTGGACTGTTTTGCGCTGAGCTTTTCGTCGACAACTTTTAGGTAGTAGCGCATTTGCTGGATTTTGTCAGCTGGGGTACCGGCATCCATCTTTTCCCTGAGCTGAGTGAGTTTATCCATGCGGTGTTTTTTCACATCGTCTCTTTCTTTTTCTAGCTCGAGCAGCTTTGTCTGCTCTTTTTCTAAAGCAAGCTTTTTATCGCGCAGCACCTTTTCTGCTTCATCGAGTTTTTTCTGTTTGATAAGGGTGATTTGCTCAAGGGGATAGCCTTGCGACTCTTCCATGGGATATCTAAATAGAGCTCTGAGCTGCTGGAGTGTTTCCTGAAAACTGGACTTTTCTTCGACCATCTGTTGGAGGAAGCGATTGACCTTGTCGATGTATTTGATGGCAAAATCCGCGTTTTTATCAGAGCCTGGCTTATATTCCCCAATGCGGATCAAAAGCTCGTTTTTCTTATAGTTGGCAAGGACCTCTCGGACCTTTCCGATCAGCTGCAGGTGCTCTTTGTCGACAACGTGGGAGAGGATGCGGCTTGTGGATCCCAGGACGTCGATGGCAGGGTAGTGGAACTGTCTGGCTAGGTCTGAGGAGAGGATAATGTGGCCATCGAGGATCGAGCGGGTCTCATCGGAGACAGGCTCGTTCATATCATCGCCGGCGACAAGCACGGTGTAAAAGGCAGTCATCGACCCTTTTTCAGAGTTGCCCGATCTTTCTAAAAGGCGGGGCAGCGTTGCAAAGACAGAGGGGGTAAACCCAGCTCTTGCAGGGGGCTCTCCAGCTGCAAGGCCGATTTCGCGCAAGGCTCTTGCAAAGCGGGTGACAGAGTCCATCATCAAGATGACCGTTTTGCCCTGTTCCCGAAAGTACTCGGCAATGGCAGTGCCGACATAAGCGGCATTGATCCTCAGCTGGGCGGCTTGGTCTGAGGTGGAGACGATGATGACCGAGCGGGCCATCCCTTCCGGTCCTAAGTCGTTTTCGAGGAACTCGCGCACCTCTCTGCCCCGCTCTCCGATGAGAGAGATGACATTGACATCTGCTTTGGCATTCCGGGCAATCATCCCGAGCAAGGTCGATTTACCGCCGCCGGCAGCGGCAAAAATCCCCATGCGCTGCCCTTTGCCGCAAGTGAGAACCCCATCGATGCAGCGCACTCCCACGGAGATGGGCTCTTTGATCAGAGAGCGGGTGAGGGGGTCGGGCGGGGGGCCGATGACAGAAAACGACTCCTCGGCAATCAGGGGGCCTTTGGTCTCCTCATCCAAGGGTTTCCCAAGGCCATTGAGAACCCTTCCCAACAGGCCGGGTCCCACCCGGATGTGCATTGGGCAGCGCAGGGGGATGACCTCGGAGGATGTGCCGACCCCATGCATGTCGCCCAGCGGGGAAAGGTACACTTCTTCCCGAGTAAAGCCGACGACCTCTGCCATCAGAGGCTCCCCCTCGCGCTTGATCATGACGACCTCGCCCATCTTGACCTGAGGGACAACCGCCTTGATCAGCATGCCGACGACCTCGGTAATCCGGCCGTGGACGGTGGTCAACTCCAGCTCGTCGAGGTGAGAGATCAAGTTCTCAAAATTAGGCGGCTTTTCCATAGGCGATTAGAGCTGGACTTGCATGAGTTGTTTAATGTCTGAGACGGCGTTGGATAGCAGGACAGAGGTAAACTCGAGGAGCTGCTGGGCTTTATTGAGCTTGACCTGAATCAGCAAAAAATCGCCGGGGGAGATCTGGCTCCCTTTATTTTTGAGGTTTTGCAGCTGAATCTTGGCCTGTTCCATCTGGGCTTGGCCGTCATTGAGGTAGGCAAAAAAACGGCCGAGAGGTCCTGCGAACGCAGAGGAGTCGGGTTCTTGAGGAACTTGGGCTCCTAGCTTGGCGTTGAATGTGCGCAGGTTCTCATTTGCCTCCGATAGCTTGCTCTTGACCAGGTATTTTGTGGAGGCCCTCAATTTGAGGTTGGGGGTCTGAAGCTGTGTGTTGATGTCGCCCAAGGTACTGTGGACGTTGTTGATTTGGGCAAGCAAAGTCGTCATACTAGGGACAGTGGCGATAGGGACCTGGCCTTGCATCAGAGCAAAGGGGGAGATCATCGGGCTCTTGCCGGAGGCAGCTAGCGGAGAGGCGGCATTGCCAGGCTGCATTAAACTGGAAAAACCCTGTGTTGGGACGGAAAGGCTCTCTCTTTCACCCGTGCCGACTGCTTGGGTGGGGAATACTCGTCCTGGATCTTCTATGTCGCTGGGCAAAGGGGCGTCTACCATGGAATGCTCTCTTGTGTCTATATTTTCGGGACCTCGAAGGCCCCGTTTAGAGGGCCCAACTCTGAGTATAACACAAGAGAGGTGTTTTTAGTCACCCATGCTTTTGTTTGCCGGTCTCTTTTTTAGGAGGGATGTGGCCTTGGGTGGGGGAGGGTTGCTTTTTGACAAACCTCTCCACAAACTCTAGCGAGCTCTGGGCTAACCCTTTGACAGCGGGGTCTTTTGCTTGGTGGATCGAGGATTCCAAGACCTTTTCCCCTTGGGCAACTTCTGCTGGGTTTAAGGACAGGCTTAAGCCGAGCAGCGTGTGGGCCATTTCGTTATGAGGGTCTTTGGATAAAATCTCCTTAAACACTTTAGCCGCTTGCTTGAGTTCGAATTTGCAAAGATGCAGGTAACCCATGCCAATTTTGGGAAGGGAGTTAGAGGGATCGAGCAATGTGGCTGCTTTGAATAGTTTAATCGCAGTATCCTCATCGGTTTGGTTGATCGCAATAAAGCCCGCTTCTGCCAGTAAGATGAAGTGGTCTTTGTATTTTTGAAGCTGTCCCATGTTGCTACCTTGCATTTTAGACGTTAAGTTATGACTTTTGGTTTCGTACCATCGTGTTGATCACTGACTGCACTTGGGAGATGAGGTTAGAGATCGATTCTCCAATTTGGGTGACCTGGCCCATTGCAAACTGCAAGAGCAAAAACTTACCCGGGGTTGCAGAGGAAATTCTGCTTGCAACAGCTCTGACCTGTTCGAGCACCTGGCTTTGGAGAGAGATGTACTGTAGAATAAGTGTATGAAACGAAAGCGTTGCCCATTCAGATTCGCCGGCCATGGATGATCTCCTTGAATTTATTTCTTATTGCCAATTTTTGTTAATACTTTTTGCAGAGCCGCATAACCGTGAAGTAAAACCCCTAGATGGTCAAAGTCTTCAGGGGCTGTGCCCTGTCTTAAGGAGCTTTTAATTTCATGAATGCAGTCTTCTGTTGTTTTCAGAAGCTCTTTTACCTTTGCAGGATTTTTCTTCAGTTCTTTTTCGAGGTCAAACTCAAAAAGCGGGTTCTTTTTCTTTTCCAAGTCGTACATATCCCCTCTCCTTAATGCGAGCAGCTCCTTCAAGTAAGAGGGCTGCCGGTTTATTGCAGATTGTAGTTAATTTGATATTTTAATCCATCTTTTTCGAGTAACACTTCATTCTTCAGGATTTGAGTGATCGTCATCCCGTCGATGACATCGCCAATACTTAAGATCTTCCCGCTCTGCCCTGTCTTATTGATCACGACGAACATATTCGAATCGTCTTTCTTTGAAAACCCTGTCACCTGGTATTGAGAGGAGATATCGATTCTAGACGAGGCGGCAGAGGTATAGACGACGTAGTTTTTTACCGATCGAATCCCTCTTAGCGCCCGCATCATATCGAGGGTTTCAGAAAAGCTCATCGAAAGCTTTTGATCCACTCTGCCAGAGAGCACAAGCTCTCCATTGCCCAATTGGAAAGTCACTCCGCCAAATCCTTTTGCAAGCAGGATGCTTTGGACTTGGGTCTCTAAGTTGGTCTCAATGACGACTTGGTTTTCGAGTCTGTCGAGGTAGGGGAAATTGAGGTTGAGGTATTCGACAAGCGATTCCAACTGCTGCAAGTTCTGCAGGTAGCCCCTGAGGACAAACTTACCCGGGACAGGAGAGTAGAGGGAGACGCCGATCCAATTGGGGTTGGTCATGAGGAGAGCGTTGGTGTTTTCCCAGACCAATTCGTCGATGACCACGTTGTCTTCAACGCTCATAATAAAAGGGAGATTTTGGACCTTGTAGGTCAGCTCCTGTTTATCGACAGAGCTCAGGACGTGTCCAACTAGAAAAATTTTCCCATTAGAAGGGTTGAAGGAAAACTGCACGTCCGTGAAAGAGGCAATCGCCTGTTGGATCAGCTTATTCTCATCGGGGGTCTGAACGGCAATCGGCTCTGATTTAAACAACGCCATCGTCCCTGCAAGGGCTGCGATGAGGGCAAGGGCGAAAAAGCCAGCCAGGATCAGATGCTTTTTGGGGATGACCATTTCCTTCCAGTCTTTGCTCTGCACCGGCTCTTCAGCCACAGCAGCAAAGACGGGCTCTTCTTCGACCTTTGGCGGCGGCAAGGTCGGAGGGGAGAGGATGGTTTGGTGGATTTGCTCTCTATCGATCATCAAAAACGCCGTTGTCCCGAGGGCAATGAGGTCTTGTGAGGAAATGGATCGCTTGTCTGTAATCAGCTCTCCATTGATCAGCACCCCGTTGCGGCTTCCCAAATCCTCGATGGAAATGGCGTTTTCCTCATCGACAATCAGGCGGGCATGTTGTCTAGAGACGCTCAAATCTTGAAAGACGATATCGCACAGATTGGGGTCTTTGCCCAAAATATAGGTCGAGCCTTTTTGCATGGCAAACTCAGCCCCGCTGTTGGGGCCTGAGATCACTTTAAGCGCCCAGCGCACTTCCCCTGGGGCCTCGACATTGACGGAGGAAAGATCCTCTTTTTCCTCGATCATCCCCATCTCTTCAACAGGAGGGGAGAGCTCTTCGGGGAGCTGTGCAAAAGAAGAAGCCTTTTCCGAGAATCGAAAGAAGGTGCTGCCGATCTGCAAAATGTCCCCCTCGCGCAGCAAAACAGGTTCCGTGATGACCTTGCCATTTTGCGTCACGGGGTTGACAGAACTTAAGTTTTCCAGGATGTAGCCTTCCGCAGTCAACCTGCAGATGACGTGTTTGCGCGAGACCATCGGGTCTTCCAGTACGATGGAGACCTCTTCGGGATCGCGACCTAAGATCCATTCATTTCCCTCTTCTAAACCAACGATGAGTCCGGCGAGGGGACCTTCCTCAGCAATGAGATAGCCAGCCATTGTCTTTTTTAGTTCCTGATTCTAATAGAGGAAATTGCCATTTCCTCAAAGTGAATGATTTTCTGCTGCTTTTTGGTGAGCGATCAGCTCTTCTCTGTAGAAGTAGAGGTAGTTTGTAAAATCCTCAAGAGCGTCTCTAAACATTCTATAGCTCATGTCATACGGCAAAACAGAAGAGAGTGTCAAGTAGTTCTGAGTTTCATCCATCGCAATTGCCGCACCCCCCGTTCCCTGCCCTAAAAAATTGGCCTTCATCAAAGCGATGAAAAGCTCTTCCCTTTTGACCTCGGGGCAAGGGCCAATTCTGGAGAAGAAAGACATACCGGGATTAAGTTCCCTGATGGCAATTGTCACCTGTGGATTGAGCGCAAGGGGGTAAACGCCTCCCTCTTCTTTTTTAGGAAGCTCTTCCATCTCTAAGTCTTGAAAGAGGGTCTGCAAAAACTGTTCGAGCAAGGATATCTCCTAAGGAAGTTGTCAACTACGGCCATTCCATCAAAGGTTTAATCGTTCAGCCAGTTAAAATCAAGAGACAATTGGAATGGCTCCAGGAGGTAGTGCTGGAAATAAAAAAAATAATACATAAATTCTAGATACTCATATAATGAAGAAAAGCTGAGCGCTCAAAAGGGAGGCCTTAACGTGTTAAAAGATGAGTTTGAACAGCTGATGGCGTTGTTTCACCAGGCGGCAGAGGGGAAACCTGTAAATCTCGAAGAGGTCTTTCAGCACTCCCTCCGCATGTTTGAGGAGATGAAAGAGCAAATCGCAACAGGTTCCCCTGAGGACAAAATAGAGGCGATGCGGATGATGTCGGAGATGTACAAACAGATGATTACCGCCTCTAAAAAGATCACAGAAGCATCAGGTCTATCTGAGGAGCAGTTAAGCGCATTTGCGGAAAATCCAGCCAACTTCTCCCCCGAGCAGTGGCAATCGATCCAAGCCTCAAAGGAGCAAATTTCCAAAGCCGGTAAGGACCTTGTCAAAAAGCTTCAGGATGTCAACAAGGCCTCAAAGGATCCGGAGAAAAAGATCGATGACAAAGGCCCTCCCAAAGGGGGAAAATCGGGCTGGATACGCTCCTAAAGTTTCAAGAGACATATGCTTCAAGAAGAATTTTCCCAATTGATCCTAATGTACCAAAAGGCCTCTGAAGGGGAGCTAATTTCCGTGCGGGAGCTCTTTCAAAAATCGCTGGCGTTTATCGAAAACTTAAAGCAGCAGATCGCTAAAGGAGATCAAGAGGACAAGCAAGCAGCCATCCAGATGATGGGGCAGCTGCACCAGCACATGCAGAACCATACGCGGGCCATGTGCAA
Source organism: uncultured Acidobacteriota bacterium (assembly GCA_963796135.1). Classification (GTDB taxonomy): domain Bacteria; phylum Chlamydiota; class Chlamydiia; order Chlamydiales; family Rhabdochlamydiaceae; genus CAJCIW01. Next base: position 11,875 of record CAWCKK010000037.1, read on the forward strand.
AAAATTCGGGATGACCGAGCAAGAGTGGTTGGCGAGCCTAGACAGCCCTGAGAACTTCAGCCCTGAGCAGTGGAGACAGATGGAAGAGTCCAAGCAGAGGCTTGCCCAGTCGGGGAAAGAGCTCGGGGAGTTGCTCCAGGGGCAAGGGCCGAGGGTGGAGAAACCTTCGCAAGAGCCCAAAAAGAAGAAGTCGAAAAAATCGGATTGGATGCGGGGTTAAAAAAACCGCTGTCCCATTTAAGGGAAGCAGCGGTGTTGGAAACCGGCACAGTTTCTCTGGGTTTATTGGTAGACGCTAGACCCAGAACCTGCTTTTGCATTCTCCAGAGCACTGCCCACTTTTGATTGGGCCTGGTCGATCCCTTGGGCCGCATTGTTTGCTGTGCTTCCCGCCATTCCAGAAACGGCGTTTGCCACTTGTCCGCCAGCTTTTGCTTGGCCGGCATTGGAAGCAAACTTCCCTTGGAATCCTTGGGATATGGACTGGCTAGCGCTGTTTCCCAGTTCCTTAACGAAGCTAAGTCGCTGCTGCATGCTTTGAAGGTTTGAGGAGGCGCTCTCTACAGCAGACTGTTTTGTCGCGATTGCGTCTTTAAGTTTTGCCTTGAATTGATCGTACTGCTTGCGGTTCATCGTTTCTATCTCATCGTCCATCTGCTCTTTTGTCAGAGGCTTTCCAGCTTCATCTTCAAACACTCCGTTGGTCATGCGTCTTGCTGTCTCACTGAGACCGTTTCCATTTTCGATCGGGTCATCTGATAGTTTTATATCCTGGACTTTAGGGGGTTGGAGTTCATCGTTCATTTTTGTGTAAGTGTCCAAGCCTGTTTTTGCTTTGCCATATTCTGCATTAATAGGTTTTGCTTTTACTATGTTTCCTGCGGTGACGCCTAATGTGATCATGAAACTTGCAGCTGACCCCCCTGCCTGGGCAATGGCGCTAGCAAACGTCCAATTGGCATCCGACCTTTGTTCATCTGCGCCTACAGTGATCGTTGTTCCCTGCACTATGGTTTCGTCATTATTCATGACGTTTTCAATACGCTGCAGCTGGAGGTAAATCTGAATCAGTTTATCTGCCAAGCTATAGAGAACTCCGGCAGGGCCGTTGTTCATCTGGTTCATCAAACCATAGTATTGCTGCTCTGCGGCCTTTTTTTGCGCCTGATGGGCCGGAGAAAGGTTTAATTGCCTTTCCACGCTGCTTGAGTCTGTTTCTTTTATGATTGCTGCCATGATAAAATCTCCTTAATTTTTTTTACTCTATTAAAATTTAGGCACGCTGCAGCTCTTCTGCAACAGCTCTTCCCGTTTCGTTATAAGCGTGGCTCAATTCGACAATCTCCCTTGTCCAGGTGCTGAGTTTTGTCGTTAAGGCCTTTGTTTGAGCGCTCGATAGTCTGGCATTCATCCTGATTAAGCCTTGGAGTATTGTGATCGCTGCTTGGGAAATATCCTCTTTGAGCAATACGATGAGTCGAAGCAATGTTACAT
>CAWCKK010000038.1:0-19976 GCA_963796135.1 uncultured Acidobacteriota bacterium
GGGGGTGATCCGCAGGGCTTTCTTTTCAGAGAGCCTCTTTTTAGAAGCTAGCATTTTTTCTTTGCTTTTGCGAGATCGGCGTCGCTTTTGACGCCGAATCTTCTCTCTTTCTTGCTGCTTTTCTTGACCGTTTGCCCTCGATCCTCTCCTCCATCTGATCGCACAGGCTCTTGCGGGCGTAAAAGCGGTTCATTTCCGAGAGCGGTCTTTCTGACACTTGATCTCAAATCCACTCGGAAGATGTTTCAAATAGACACAAGAAGAGGTCTTATTGATCTTTTGCCCCCTTTTCCAGAGCCTAGAATGAACTTTTCGATTAAATCCTCATCTCTGATGCCAAGGCGCTGCATCCTCTGCTGGAGTTCTTCTAGCTTTTCTTTGCTAACCATACAACTATTTCTTTAAGGATTGCGGCCGAGCTTCTTCAACGTCCTGAAATGAGAGGAGATCGCTGCAAAAAAGGTGGGGTTGGAATAATAGGGGAGGCCAAATTCCTGGGCCGTTTCTTTTAACAATGGGAGCAATTTTACCCAGGTGGATGTGGCAGACGTGGGGAAAGATATGGTGCTCCACCTGAAAGTTCAATCCGCCAAAAAGGAAAGTGACAAATGGATTGTTGACGGCAAAGTTAGAGGTTGTGGACAGTTGATGCTTGAGGAAACTGTTTTCGATCTTACCTTCTTCATTCGGCAGAGGAAACGCGACATTTTCAACAATATGGGCCAGCTGAAAGACAATGGTCATCGTAAGTCCAGCAGCCGCAAGAAAACTGAAATAGCCTAAAACAACCACCCACCAAGCCACAGGCAGGACGAGGATGGGGAGTACCACAAAAATGAAAAGATGGATGCATTTAAAGGCGATGAGCAGAAAAATTTCCCTGTTGGAGGGGTTTCCAGGAGCGTTCCCTTTGAGCCGCAAGATATGGTAGATCCTCTTAATATCTGAGTAATACACCCATTTAATCAAATTGATGCTATAGAGCAGTGGCGCATAGATGTGCTGAAAACGGTGAAAAAAGTAATGCTTTGCTTTAGGGCACAAACGCATTACATAAGGAACCCCCAGGTCAGAATCATGCTCGGCGATATTGGTAAAGGTGTGGTGGTCGATGGTATGCTCTTTTCTTCCAGTAAAAGGAGCTAGCCCCGCAAAGATCCATCGTCAGTCCTAAAGCCCGGTTCCAAAAGCTGCGGAAAGAATAAGCCCCGTGCAAAGCATCGTGGGCAATGTTCATGGTTCCGATGGCGATGATAAAGCCTAAAAAGATGTACGAAAGCAAAAAACCAAGAGTTCCTCCCCAAGAAGAAAGTGCAAACAAATAGTTGAAAACCATAAAAGAAAGATAAAAGGCTGTTTTGAGGCGCATGGCAGAATTGGCTCGATTGGACACGTTCCTCTCTTTAAAGAAAAGATTTACCCTTTCTCTTAAGACGGTCGTGAAATCACGTCCTTCTTCTTTCGAAAAAAGATACTCTCTTGACCGCTTCAGTAACCATCATCTCCCGCTTTTAAAACCCGTAGAACGGCCTGACGGCCTAGCCGGAGAGCCTAACCAAATTTCCCCTTTAGTCAAGGCCTTTCCAGGAAAGACAGTAGCATTAGACACTTGCGCAATCTGCTGTACTTGAAAAATTTTTTAAGGAATGGGCCAAAAAGGGCAAATTTAGTATTTAGGGGCTGGGTTCCGCTGGCCCTTCAAACAATAGGAGGAAGCCGATCTTCACACCTAGAGGTGAAGATCAGCCTTAGAACAGTGGGCTTAAGTCCAATTAAATCGCGTCACAGAAACAAAGAGTAGCATATCGCTCATATTCGTCGACTTTTTCAATAGAAATAGGCAAAGAAGGGAGTAGGCGCGTGTAGCAAGCCTGATCGTGCCTTGCATCCCCCGCGGCCAAATTGAGCTTTTTGTGCTCTTCCGGCCTTTCTACTAGGCTTTTATCTGGATTGTGAGTTACAAGGGTGTAATAGACCTCTTGGCCCTGGAAATTTTCTTTCCATTTTGTATATTTGTTTTTTATCACTTCTGTGGTTTCTAACCAAGCCTTTTCTTCAGCGTTAGCTTGCCAATATTCTTGATACTCGGTTCTTTCAAAGATATCTAAACACTTGTTCTCTTTTGAAGGAATGACCAAAAAGACTCTGTCTTTTTAGGTCCTGAGTATTTTTTTGTTCCGATTTGCAAAAAATTCTCTTAAATCTTGCATCATACAGCCCACGAATAAGAACCCCCTTACAACTCCCTTGTCATCAATGGGTACCCCGTTCCAACTCTTGGTTTTGTCTAAAGGACAATAAGGATCAAACCGGTCATAAAAAGGCAGTGGCTTGCAATTCCAGAAAAGACTGCTGATCCATCCCTGCAGGGAAATTGCAGGAAAATCGCCAACTTCTTGTTTACCAACGTTGTTTAAATTCTTATCAGTTTTCGTAAGTGATTGATTCTGAACCGAAGATCTACTTTCATGCAATTTCCCTGTCCATTCCTCTAACCTAAGTGGACTATTGCTTGGAACATTATTTGGGATCGAATTCATAAACTACCTCTATTTTTTTAAATTCAAAAATTTATCATTTAAACGCTTTCACTTTAAACTCCATCAGTGATAGTATCAAAATATAGACTATTTTTCAAAGATAAAATTGTAATACATGTGACAGGGAAATTGCACGTGAATCGCTAACTTCTTGGTTATCAATGTTATTTAAATTCTTGTCGGTTTTCGTAAGTGTTCGCTATCCCGTGACAGAACGATCTGAACTTGTTCTTTGGATTCTTTGGAGCAGAGATAAAAAAGGCAACCCCCAAGGAGTTTGGTCTCGCCAGACTGCTCTCGATATCCATGAGATAAGCGATATTATGCCTTCAAAATCGATTTGCAGCGCCTTCGCCGCAACCTTCAACGCTTTGGTTTACTCCTATTTTTAAAATCCGCTTGGGCCCAAACTCCAACTTTTGCTACACTCAAGACTATCTGTTTGTTAACAGACTTCAAGGAGCATAAGTCCCTATGTCCCGCTTCATTCTCACCACCTCCCTCTTTGCCCTCATTGCCGCAGGATGCGACGATCAAAATCGCAGTCCGTCTCAAGTTTTAAGCCAGCTATCTCATCGAAATAAACCCGTTGTCTCCATCGTGCCGATGATTGATAATACCAAGGGAAATTATGAGTGGAACATTGCAGATGAACTCTCTTGCTCCCTAAATGAGCGCCTATCGCGTTTAAACCATCTGCAACTTGTCGATGTCAAGCAGATCCGCGCGCGAATCGATGAGTTGGGCGGGACAAGCCATCCATTTAGCACAGATACCTCTTGGCTAAAAAAGGCCTTTACCAAAGAGGATTTCATCGCTTTTTTCGAACTTGTCAAGCATGAAGAGGTCTTAGAGCAAACCCGCAAAAAATCCTTAGATCCCAGCCTTTGCAATGCTCACCTGGACTTGAGCGTGCGGGTTAGAGTCTTTGACTTGCGCAACGATGAGCCTAAAGTCATTTTACAAGAGCTCATCCACGATTCCCACTTCATCCCCAGGCAGTTCACCCAAGAGAACTTCTACCAGGTCCCTTGGGGCAACGAAAGCTATAGCATATCGCCGATGGGCATTGCCCACGAAGAATTTATCAAAGAATTGGCAAAACGCATCGATGAATACATCCTAATGCACAAATAATGATACAAGAATACATCGACTACCTTGAGGTTATTGTTCTCTTTGGAGTGCTCGGGGTGATCTTCCTTTGGGTGGCCAAGTCCTTTGGCTTTTTTTCCCTTCCCCACGAAAATGAAAAGAGATCTCATCCGGTCGGTGCGATGACCTTGGTCGGAAACTTTGCAATTTATCTAGCCATGACGCTTTTCATGGCCCCGCTTCTTTCGCACATCGTTGGGCTCTTTTACCCTTACCTCGCCGATAAGACAACCCCTGCGATTGTATTTAGTTGGGTGCAGTTGGGCAATCTATGCGCAATCTTCGCCCTATTTTATCTCTACTGCAGAGCCCAAAACCCTTTGCTTTTTGGCAAGGTCTGGAAAGATCGCTCTGTGGCTTTTCCCAGAAGTAGTGTTGTTGATTTTGCCATGGGGATCTTGACGTGGATCATCTGCTTCCCTCTGATCATTGCAGTCGGCCAGCTAGCTGATATGATCCTCTACGCTTTCTTTGGGTTTGAAAACTATGAGCAAGTAGCAGTGCGCTATTTGAAAACAACTCTGGCCTCTCCGGAAATGCTCTCAGTTGCGCTCTTCACAGTCCTCATCGCGGCCCCTGTCATCGAGGAGTTTTTATTTCGAGGTTGCCTCCAGGGATTTCTGAAGCGCTATATGCCGACAAAAACCGCCATTGTTCTGTCTTCCCTTTGCTTTGCCCTTTTTCATTTTGCCCCAAGCCAGGGAATGGGAAACATTTCTCTGATCGCAACGCTTTTTGCCTTTGCTCTTTTCCTAGGATTTATTTACGAAAGACAAGCCTCTGTTTTTGCCTCCCTTGGACTGCATATGACATTCAATGTGGTCAGCTCCCTGCGGATCCTTTTCTTTCCCGATTAATACTAACTTTGAAGGTTTTTTATGATCCAACGCCTATCGATCCTGCTCAGCATAGCCTGCCTTCCCCTTTCGGCCGCTTTAAATACAGACATCGATGAGCTGCGGACAAGCCACACCGAGTTTGCCTTTTCTCTTTACCCGGCTATTGACAAGGCGGAGGAAAATCTCATCTTTTCTCCCTACAGCATCTCTTCCTGCCTTTCGATGCTCTATATCGGAGCAAGAGGGGATACCGAGTTTCAGATCCAAAAAGCCCTCCATTTAGATATCGACCGCAAACAGATCGCAAAAGCCTCTTTTGGCTTAAGCCAATCTCTTCAGCCCTCTCAAAGTGATAGCAAAACCTACAAGTTGCACACGGCCGGTGCAATCTGGGTGGATCAAGGAACTTTTTTGCTCACCGATTTTCGCTACGCTATCGAAGAGCAGTTTAAAGCAAAATTGGGAGTCATCAATTTTGCATCCCCGCAAAGTGCAACCGCCACCATCAATGATTGGATTTCCCTGCAAACAGAGCATAAAATCCAGAACCTTCTCCAAGCCGATGATATCAACTCGCTCACCCGCCTGGTCCTCACCAACGCCACCTACTTCGAAGGCCAATGGGCTTTGGCTTTCGACCCAAAACTCACCCAAGACCTCCCTTTTTACTCCTCTGTTGAAAAGAGCGCAAATGTCAAAATGATGCAGCAAACCCTCTCTGCGCCCTACTATGAAAATGACCTCATCCAGGCAGCTGCTCTCCCCTTCATCGGACAGACAAACGCAGGCGGGCGTTTAGCCCTGGTGATCCTCCTGCCAAAATCCCAGGGAAACTTCGATGAAATGGTCAGCGAACTCCCGAATAGCTTTACCAGCTGGCTCTCTTCGATGTCTATGGCTGCTTTAGAGATAAAATTGCCCAAATTCTCTTTCAGCACCCGCTTGAATTTGCAGTCCCCTCTTCAAGCCCTCGGGATGGAAGATGCCTTCGATTCGAATGCAAATTTTATCGGCATTGACGGTCTGCGAGATCTGTTTTTGAATAGAGTCATCCATGAGGCTTTTTTTGCACTCGATGAAAATGGCGTCATCGCAGCGGCCTCCACCGCAGCTCCAATCGGCATGAAAGCGTTGCCTCCTAAAGAACCTTCTACCCCTTTGATCGTGGATCACCCCTTTGTCTTTTTCATTGTCGATTTAAAGTCTTTAGAAATGCTATTTATGGGCAAAGTTGTCAATCCAGCGATTTGAGTAATCATCATGCCCATCAAATTGGAAAGTTTTGGCATCACTCATACAGGATATGTCCGCAGCAATAACGAAGATGTCTTTGCCACTCTTGGCGAAAAAAAATTTTACATCCTCGCAGACGGCATGGGAGGACACAGAGCAGGCGAGGTCGCTGCATCCTACGCATTGCACAGCATGTGCGCATCGATAAGCGCCTTAGGTTCCCCGCACAGCGTCGATGAAGCCTGCCAAACATTGAGACAGGCCATGCTAAAAGCCAACACCGAAGTCTTTAATGCTGCCCAAGAGCACACCGAATACGCAGGGATGGGGACTACCCTATGCTGCTTTCTCATCTTGGGCAGCTACCTGATCTACGGCCATATTGGCGATAGCAGACTGTATCGCTACCGCAATCAGCTCGAGCAGCTCACCTTAGACCACTCCCTGCGCAACACAACCCCCCTTAAAAAAGAGCCATCCCCTGAACTTTTACGCAATGTCATCACGCGCTCCATCGGCAACCAACCCACCATCCTTCCCGATATCGGGATCATCCCCCTCCAACCCAACGACCTCTATATGCTCTGCAGCGATGGCCTCTCCGATTACGTCCCTGAGGCTAAAACCGCAAAGATTGTCTCCTCTCGCCTTTCCCTCGAACAGATGAGCCTTAAACTCCTCAATGCCGCTCTAGAAGAAGGGGGGCAGGACAACATCACCGTGGTCCTTGTCAGGTGTGCGAATGAATAAAAGAATTTACTTAGACAATAACGCCACAACCGGCATCGATCCTAGGGTATTGGAGGTCATGCTCCCCGAGCTCTCCCCCACTCCTGCTAACCCCTCCTCTGCTCACTTTTTTGGGCAAAAGGCAAAGCAGAAGCTGCAAAACGCCCGAGAAAAGATCGCCGCCTTCCTCAATGTCAAGCCTCAGGAGATCTTCTTCACCTCAGGCGGAACCGAGGCGATGAACCTGCTGTTAAGAGGACAATTTGCAGATCCACTCAAAGCCCATGCGATCTCCTCTAATGTGGAGCATTCCTGCGTCTATCAGACACTGCTTGGATTGGGTAAAAAAGGGTGGGATGTGACGTATCTGCCAGCAGGGCTGATAGGCGCTGTGCAACCAGATCAGGTGAAGCAAGCCATTAGACCTCAGACCCAATGCATCGCCTTAACCGCTGTAAACAGTGAAACCGGCGTCAAGCACGACCTGGATGCCATTGGGCAGATAGCCCTGAATGCTTCGATCCCCTTGATCGTCGACGGGGTCGGTTGGCTCGGCAAGGAGCAATTCACCATCCACCCCGGAGTTACCGCCATGGCTTTTGCAGCCCATAAAATCCATGGCCCCAAAGGAGTCGGGTTTGCCTTTATCCGCTCTGGACTAAAGCTCTTCCCCCAGATCACAGGGGGCAATCAAGAGTATGGATTGCGCGCAGGCACAGAAAATCTCCCCGGCATCCTAGGCCTTAGCAAAGCAATCGAGCTGCTCAAAACAGAGCTCCCGGCGGCAACCCACCGCATGGCAATGCTCCGCGACCGCTTTGAGACCGCACTTAAAAACCAAAACGTGCCCTTCATTGTCAATGGGACAGGCCCTAGGATTTGCAATACCAGCAATCTTGCCTTCCCCGAAGAGCTCGGAGAGGATCTGCTCATCGCCTTGGATAGAGCAGGAGTGGCGACAAGCCACGGCTCTGCATGTTCTAGCGGAGCGATGGAACCTTCCCGCATCCTAACGCAAATGGGCGTCCCCTTTGAGATTGCAAAAACGGCGCTCCGCTTTAGTTTAAGCCGCGATACGACCCTCGAAGAGATCGATCAGACAGTAGCCATTCTCTCCGCCATTTTAACAAGGTGAGCCAAAGAATCCAGTGTTGAGCCTATGTACCGATCTGTTAGACTAGACTTTAATTATTTCAAAAAACCCATCATCAGTTATCTTCCCCTTTGGAATCCCGTTTGCGTTTTCGGCTTATTTCCAAGTTTGGAACGACTTGCCCCATATTTGCACGGCATTCACTGAGTAAATAGGGCAAAAGGCGCGCCAAATGCGAAATATGGTTTCCATTGAACTCAATAGATTCTCGATTTCCAAATAAATGTAATACAGACAGTCTCTTTAAATCACTCATTGCCTCTGGAAGCTTTGAAAGCTGATTGCAACTCAAATCCAATATTTGCAAATTCGTTAATTGACAGATTCCTGCAGGCAAATGAAATAGACTATTGTTCGATAGAATCAAATTGGATATGTTTTTTAAGTCACTCATTGCTTCTGGAAGCTCTGAAAGCTGATTGAAACTTAAATCTAAAATTTCTAAGCTTGGCAATTTACAGATTCCTGCAGGCAAATAAAATAAACTATTGTTCGATAGAATTAAATTGGATATTTTTTTTAATGCACTCATTACTTCTGGAAGTTCTGAAAGCTGATTGAAACTCAAATCTAACATTTCTAAATTTGTTAATTTACATATTTCAGCAGAAAAATGCGATATTTTATTATTAGATATATTTAATTTATATATTTTTATTAAATCACTCATTGCTTCCGGAATCTCTGGAATCTGATTGAAGCTCAAATCTAACATTTCTAGATTTTTTAATTTACATATTTCAGCAGAAAAATGCGATATTTTATTGTTTGATAGATTTAATTCAGATATTTTTGTTAAATTGCTCATTGCTTCCGGAATCTCTGGAATCTGATTGAAACTCAAATCTAACATTTCTAAATTCTTTAATTCACATATTTCAGAATAAAATTTCGAAATAGCGTTTTTAGATAGATTCAATTTTTTCAATTCTTTTATATTTCTCAACCCTGAAATAGATTCAATTTTGTTGTCTGAAAAGTCAACTTCTTTTAACATTGTTAATTTAAAAAAAGCCTCTGGAAGAAAGGCTATTGAATTATTACTTGCGCAAAACACTTCTAAATTTTTCAAATGGTTAATTCCAAAAGGAAGAGAAGTTAATCTGTTTTTGTCTAGATGCAACTCCTTCAAATTTTTCCAATTGGGCGTGATCTGAGGAATAAAAGTTAATTTATTTTCAGTCAGATACAATTCTTTCAATTTTTTGATATTTCTCAAATCAGGAATAGATTCGAGTTTATTATCTGAAAAAGAAATTACCTGCAATGAAATCAATTGACAAAAAGTGTCTGGAAGACAGGTTATTAAATTACCTCTTGCGAAAAACTCTTCTAATTTTTTCAAATTACCGATACTCTGTGGAAGATCGTGTAGATAATTCTCCTCGATAGAGATCTGCTTTAAGCAAGTGAGTTGGCCGATTTCTTCAGGAATAAAACATAATCCCACATCAATCAGACTAAGTTCGGTTAGCGAAGTGAAGTAAGTCATTTCTTTCGGGATCCAATTCAAAGAACCGTAATAATTTTCATAATCGAGGGGGACGACGGAATCAGAACTAATGGTTGTGCATGCGGCTAACGTGAGTTGATTGTCTTCCACCCACTGCTTAATCTTCTTAGCGTGCTTTTCTACGGATTGAGAAGAAAAACCTTCATTTTCAAGCTCATTAACAACATTTTCGTCAACAAATTGGACACCAAAATCGACTAAGTTAGCATCCTCAAGGGCATTTCGCATCTCTGAAATCAACGTATCAAATTTTAACTGCTTATACCAAGGAGTTGGCTCATAAGAGGCGTTTAAAACCCTTTGGTGGACAAATCCACTCCGTAGAGAATATACAAAATTTTCCAAGGTTTTAAAGCTATCGGTGCCCCTAGACTGCTGGAACTCTATATACTTCATTAACTTTTCCCCTATAATGCTATCCTTGGGACCTCCCCGCCTGAGTTTTTCCAGAAAAAAGGAAAGACAATATTCGTCAAAATAGCGCTTAAAAATTTTACAAACCTCTCTAGCACGGGCAGAGCCGCTCTCTAAGAGTATGTTTCTTATTAAATATTTGTTTAACTGATTGAAAGGACTCCCCTTAATTGAGCTCCCAAGAGGAGTTAAGGCAGATTTAACAGGACCGCTGATTGTCGTGTTCATATTTTTAATAAAATTATAATTTAAATAAATAAAACTATTTATCTTTATTTTTTCTATTTTAACAAAAAAACACAATTGATTTCAATTTATAAATAAAATAATGGTATTACAAGAACAAATCTGTGACAAAGTTCCTGGAAACCTCAAAGATCGCGCTCTATTTTCTCCCTCCGTGCAGCCCACAACCTCAACCCTATTGAAAGGCTATGGAAGTGGATGAATGAACGCGTGATTTACAATATTTAATATGGATAAAGTCCAGTAAAATTGTCTAATTGCAAAATTGGGCTACTGATTAATTTTAACGTCAAATTATTAAAAGAGGAAATCCGTAGATTCAAGGCTTAATTTCTTCTTTGCGTGTTCTGTGGTAAAAAATTTTTAGATTTGCCGATTTTCGAACTTTATTCGGTATACTTTAGAAAGTCGACTTGTGTGTAAGGATCAGCTACTAAAAGACGGTGCGCACTTGGATCATCTTGGGTCCTAGGAGTGGGGCCTCCTCGACTGTGAGCTCAAACTGATCGATGCGCACCGACTCGCCCTTAGACGGGGGGTGGCCGATGGCAAGGGCCATGAGCTCCTCTAGGGTTTCTGCGCCTTGATAGCTCAAGTGGACGCTGAACTGCTTGTTAAATTGATCCAGTCGCATCTGAGCGGGGAAGGTCCTATCGACGACGACATGGTAGGCCCTTGGGACCACCCCCTCGTAGGACATCCACTGATCTGAGGTACCAAAAATCTCATCGACGATCTCGTCGAGCGTGAGGACTCCTGTTGCAAGCCCTTTGTCGTTAAGGACAATGGCTAAGCTCTGGTTATTGCGGCGAAATTGCTTTAAAATCTGCAAAATCGAGCTGTTCTCTGTAATGAACCAGGGGGGCGGGCATAATCTTTGATTTTTTTATTCTCAGAGAGCCTCAGCAAATCGCGCGGATAGGCAATAGCGACGATATTTTGTGAAGTGCGGTGGTAAATCGGAAGATAGGAGATCGGCTTATCCTGAAGAATCTCCCGCATCTCTTTGACAGAACAGAAGGAGGGAACAAGGGGAACTTGGGTCAAAGGGAGCATCAAATCTTTGGCTGTTTTATTTTTCAGCGTGAAGATGCTGGCAACAACGGTGTTAAACTCTCTTTTCGACGACTCCGATAGGATCGTTTCATCCCTTTCCTCGATCATGTTTTGCAGCTCCTCGCGCGATAGATAGGCGCCTGCTGCGACAGGATGGCCAATCAATCGATTGACAAACCGGCAAAAAAGATCAAGCGACCAGATGACGGGCCTAAAAAGAACCGAAAAGAAAAATAAAATGGGGATGCCGAGCATCGAAACGTGCTCTGCGTAGCGGCGCCCTGCAATCATGGGAGCGATCTCGGCAAAGATCAGCACCAAAACAATCTGGGAGAGGGGGGCAAAGTCGGGGCTTAAGCCGAGTGCCATATAAAAACGGCGGGAGCATTCCGATCCGACGATCAGGGCGGTATTCACGCCGATGAGGGTTGTTCCAAACAAAAGCGCCGGGTGGTGCAAAAGATAGCTTAGCCAAATGGCTCTTTTGTTTTGTCGGCTGACATAGTATTGAAGGCGGACCTTATTAAAAGAGACGCAGGCCATCTCGGCCATGGCAAAAAAGCCTTGGATGACAAGGCAGGCCAAAATCATCAAAAAAAAGAACTTCCAGGACTCGTGGATTTGCATCAACTCACCTTGAGATTAAGCCGTCTGATGTAAACCCGGCGCACCCTTTTGAGATCCGCTGCCAACACGTGAAACAAAAAACCATGAGCTGTGTATTTTGCCCCCGTCTTTGGGATATCCCCTATCTGCTCTGTCAGCCACCCGCCGATGGTGACCATATGGTTTTCACTGGGGAGAGATCGGCTAAAAATCTCCTCAAACTCAAAAAGCTCCATCTTGCCGCTGGCGATGATGACATCTTCCCCCGATCGAGTGTAACGGCTTTTTGCATCGCGGGCATCGGCGATTTCCCCGACGACCTTTTCCACCAGATCCTCTAGCGCGATCAACCCGGAGATAGACCCGTATTCATCGACGACAAGGGCGAGCGACTCTTGCTTTTCATACATCTGCCGCATGAGGATTTCAGCCGACATCCCCTCATGGACAAACATCGGTTTTTTTAACAGAGGAATTAAATCCATTTTATCTTGGAGCTTGATCCGATTTAAAAAGAAAAACTGGCTTGTGACAATCCCCAACACATTATCCAAGCTCTCCCTGCAGACCGGGATCCGGGAGCATTCCTGATCGACAAAAAGATGCATTAACTTCGAAAGGGGCTCTTCCAAATCAAAATAGAGGACCTCTTCTCTTGGCCGCATCAATTCTTTAACCTGGGATTCTTGCAAAATGAGGTACCCCCGGATCAGCTCCGCTTCATCCTCGTTTAGGATCCCGTAACTGCGAGAGGCTCTTAAGGCGTGCTGAAGTTCATCAAATGAAATTTCCTCCTCTTTTCTTAGAAAAAAGAAGACAAGGCTGGAAACCTTACCTGTGAAAGAGGTCAAGCATGTGCGTATGGGGAGGAAAACCCTCTGAGCGGCATAGAGAAAAGGAGAGGCGCGGTAGGAAATGGCGACATTGTTGGCCATGCCGATCGATTTGGGCACGACCTCTGCAAAGATCAACGTCAAGCTTAGGGGCACTCCAATATTCAGGAGCCACCCCGATCGACTGCCGAAAATGCTCGATGTGACGTTTTGAATCAGAATGTTGACAATCACGTTCAATATGATGATCGTCACAAGCAAATCGCGGGGGTTCAAGAGCAGGGTAGCGACGAGCTGTTTGCGCTTATCCGGATCATTCTTAAAAGATTTGACCTTCATCGACGAAAGGGAAAACAGGGCAACCTCAGAAGAGGAAAAAAGCCCTGACAAAAACAAAAAAACGATAAGTACAAGGAGTTGTAAAACAAGCATTTGCAAACACTTTAGTCATCGTGAAAATAGACTTTGATCTGTCCCTCAGGAACAAGCCCTAACCTTTTCATCAGAGTGAGTTGAATCCAGGCCGGATCGCTCTGACTGTTCACTTGCAACTGCAGATCCTCATTTTCTTGAAGAAGGGCCGCCTTCTGCGCGCGAAACTCCTCTAAGCGCTGTTCGAGAGAATACATCACTTCGGTTTTTTTATCGCTAAAATGCAAAAAAACAAGAGAGCAAGACAGAACAAATAGGACAACCCATCCATTTTTGCGAATCAAAGGGTATGCACCCCCTCGCGAGCACGACCTTGCCCGCAAGGGATGCTCTTCTCTTGCCTTAGTGTGTATCATCAGGAAAATCAAGGTTATTAGGGAGGACGGCCCTTTTACTCCTCCCCTTAAATGAGATACTTAATGTTTTTTTTATTTATTGTCAACCTGCGAGAGCTGATTCCACAACTACTTCATATCCAGTACGTTGTATTTCCTCATCAAAATCACGCAATAGGAAGGGTGATCTTGGTTTGATTCATGTACTTGCCTCTGCGGTCGGCATAAGAGGTCTCACACCTCTCGGCTCCCTCAAAAAAAAGCACTTGGGCCAACCCCTCATTTGCGTAGATCTTAGCCGGCAGAGGCGTGGTATTGGAGATCTCGAGGGTCACGAAGCCTTCCCACCCCGGTTCAAAGGGGGTCACGTTGACAATGATGCCGCAACGTGCATAGGTCGATTTGCCGATACAAATCGTGAGCACATTGGAAGGGATGCGAAAGTACTCCACACTACAGGCTAGCGCAAAAGAATTCGGCGGAATAATGCAATCCCCCTCTGTGTGGATAAATGCATTTTCATCAAAATTTTTCGGGTCGACAATGGAATTGCGCAGGTTAGTAAAGACCTTAAATTCAGGCCCAACACGCAAATCGTACCCATAGCTAGAAAGGCCGTAGCTGATCACCTTCCTATCCTCGACAAAGCGCACTTGAGCCTCCTCAAACGGCTCGATCATCCCTTGGCTTTCGGCCATCTGCCGAATCCATCGATCAGATTGCAAACTCATACGCAGTTCCTCAAAAAAAGCATTTTTTAGACTATAACGACGATTCCAAAAAATTAGAAGATCGACCGATAACTATAGCGTGTGAAATCGTTTTCTTGCTACAGTTTTTAGTGTGCACTTCAATGCGTTGAAAAGTATTATGACAGGCCAGATCGTCGAATCTTCGTGGACAAAGCAGGATGAACCTTTCGAGGTGCCCTTAAGACCTGAGACCCTTCTAGACTTTGTCGGCCAAAATAGCGTCCGAGAGAGGCTTGAGGTCTTTGTACAAGCTGCAAAGCAAAGGGGAGATGCCCTTGGCCACTGTCTTCTGAACGGCCCTCCTGGACTTGGGAAAACCACTCTTGCCAACATCATTGCAAAAGCGATGGGAACCAACCTCACTACAACATCCGGGCCTGTCATTGAAAAGCCTGGAGATTTGGCTGGCATCTTGACCAATTTGGAAAAAGGAGACGTGCTTTTCATCGATGAAATCCACCGCTTAAACCGCTCTGTCGAGGAGTACTTGTATCCTGCGATGGAAGACTTTCATCTAGATCTTTTGATTGATTCAGGGGCCTCTGCCCGCAGCGTTCAGGTCAAACTCAAACCGTTTACCCTTGTCGGGGCGACAACCCGCTCTGGCCTCTTAAGCAGCCCGTTGCTCTCCCGTTTTCTGCTACAACTGCGCCTAGAGCATTACTCTTCTGAATGCTTAGAAAAAATCGTCGCCCGCTCAGCCAAACTTCTCGGCGTTGTCCTCGGGAAAGAAGGAGCCTTAGCCATTGCCGAGCGCTCCCGAGGGACACCCCGGGTTGCCAACAACCTATTGAGATGGGTCCGCGACTACGCCCAAATCAAATCCCACCCGACAATCGACCGCTCAATTGCTCTAAAAGCCCTAGACATGCTCCAGATCGATAGCAGGGGTCTTGACGAAATGGATAAAAAAATCTTAAAGACGATCATCCATCACTATAACGGAGGTCCTGTGGGCATCAGTACCCTGTCCACGGCGCTTTCTGAAGAAGTGCGCACACTAGAGGAGGTGTATGAACCCTACCTCATCATGCAAGGATTCATTAAGCGCACGCCTCGCGGAAGGGAGGTCACACCCTTATCCTATGAACATTTGGGGATCTTGCGCACACAAAATTAAAGCTTAAAAAGTAAGGAGAAATCTCATGAAACCCGTCCATGCCCTCATTGCCGCAGTCGCTCTTTTCTGCCCCTTAGCCTCTACCCCGCTATTTGCCGGCACATTCGAAATCCCGACCGATCTGTCCCAAAAAGAAAAACCCGCGACGATCAAAGTCTTAATCGGCAAAGAGCTGAAAAAAGTCCTCATCGAAGCCAAGGGCCGCTATAGTATCTTCAACCCCTTTAATGCCCTCCCGGTTGGAGAGGGGATCTTTACAAAAAGACAGTGGCTATCGACCTCAGAAAAAGGCCTTGTCTGGGGAGAACTCATCCCGGGGATCTTCCAGATCCGCCTTGTGCCAGCAGATGCTGTCAGCACCATCCTTGTCGATGGAATCGAATACCGCGGATGCGTCGAAATTTACGCTATCCATGGAAAGCTGAATGTAGTCAACGAAATCGATGTCGAGCGCTATCTTAAATCGACGATGGCCTCTCAGAGTTTTAATGACATCGATGAGGAAGTGATGGATGCGATTGCGATCACAGAGCGCACAAACACCTATTACCTGGTCAGCCGCAAGCTTTCGGCTTATTGGCATGTCGATGCCGAGCAGGTCCATTACCAAGGATATGCTCTGGCCTTTCAAAATCAGAGCATCGAGCGGGCCATCGATCACACCCGCCACATGGTGATGACCTACCAGGGAATGCCCTTCCCGGCTTGCTTTGTCAAAAATAGCGCGGGGAAAACAGCCTCCTACACAACCATTTTTCGCAAAGACATCGAAGCTCCCCCCGGTGTAGAGACCCCGTTTGCAGGGCACGAAAGGCAAAAGCATCACTGGACATTTTCGATCTCTAAGCAAGACCTTGTAAAAGCCCTTAGCGCAGCTAGAATGACAGAGTTTAATCTCTACCAAGACAGCAAATCCCAAAAAGTCTACGGCGCCCAATTAAAAGACAGCAATCGGACGCACCAATTCGACTTTGCCAAACTCCAAGCAGCCCTTGGAAGCTCTCTTCTTAAAAGCAACGACTTCACAATAGAGGCCAAGGGGGATAAGAGCGTCTTCAAGGGATTTGGGGAGGGAAATGGAGTCGGACTATGCCTTTTTAGCGCAAGCGCAATGGCAGACAAAGGAGAGAAGGCCCCCAAGATCTTAGCTTTCTTCTTTCCGGGGACAAAGCTTGAGAAAATCCGCTCACTAGATACGATCTGATATTTATGAGCATTGTTGGCGCGATTTACCCTGAAGCCATCCCGAAAGAATCGGCGACAGAGCGCATGTTGATGCGCTCTTGTCAAGCTCCAAAAATCTGGCGCGACGGACTTATTGAAATGGGAAGCGCTCTCCCAGGGGCGGAACAAGCAAACCTAAAGGATTTCATCGTCCTGTTCGACGGCAGCCTGTACAACCAAGGAGAGCTCACGACAAGGCTCAAAGCAGCTAACGATCTTTCCATCGAGGCACTCATCGGTTCCCTTTACGCCATCTATCAAGAAGAATGCTTTTCTTTTCTCAACGGCAATTTTGCCCTTGCCATTTACGACAAAAAGCAAAAAGAGCTCCTGCTAGCAAGAGACCGCCTTGGGGAAAAAGGGCTCTTTTGGTTCATGAAAAAACGACCTGTTTATTTTTGCAACTTCCCTAAAGACCCTGCTAGCCTCCCGCCAAATCTTGCGCACCCCCGATCTTGAAGCGCTTTCTTTTTACCTCTGTTTTGGCTTTATCCCTCAAGAAAAAAGCCCCATCACGGGGTTTTCAAGCTACAGCCCGGCCACTATCTTAAAGTGACCAAGGAGAAAAAACACTTCATCCGCCCCTACTTTTCTTACCGCTTGTCCCTTTTAAATAAAAACAACGGGCTGACCGATGTCGATCTCACCCTTGTCTCTGTTGCTGCTTGGACAAAAAGAACCTCCTCTTCCCCGTGCTTTTTGCTACACCCTGTCAGACAAAGAGCGCAAAAGCATGGGAGCAGCAGGCAGGTGTCTTTATCGATGATCCGCCCGCTTTGATGCTTAACCCCCAGAATGTCTTTGCCAACCTGCCGAAAGACGGTGTGGAGGCTCGATGAACCCGTCGCCTCATTCTTCCTTTACCTGCCCTCTGGCAAACCTGCGACAGACTCAAATCTGAAGGAAAAACCCAGCTCTTCTTTGCCACAGGCTCGCTCCCTCAGCTGCAAACGCAAATCCACCCCCCCCGCCTTTCCTCCAATCAGGCATCTGGCCAACCTTAGTCGCTTTCTTAAAACCCAATTCCTGATCCCTCTGCTTGCAAGGATACACCCCAAAAGCGCCTATCAAATGCTGTGCTCTATCCACACCCATCCCTGGCACATCGCCTTTTTGCACAAAACCGCGCTTTAAACCGCAAGGGATTCGGCAACCCCCAATCCCTTCTGCTGCACCCCATCGACGATGAGATCTTTCTATACCGCTTTCCAGGGCTAGAAAAACTCTGGACCCACGCTCAAACTCCCTACTCTATCTCTACCACAAGATCAAACTCTCCCCCTCATCCTGCTGACCTCAGGAAAGATTCTGCTCCCACTTTGGCATCTCTGAGAAAAGCCCCCTATCTCGATATCGATGTCGTTGAAACCCTAGCCTCTTGTCCCGAGGACACTCTCCCTTTTAGCTATACAGTCTTTTCTGAACAACCCGCTGCGCCTTCCCCTCCATTACCCTCATGGGCAACAGAAGAGGCAGCTTCAAAGCTCTCAGAAAAGCTCCAGTCGAGCGCTCTTGTCGAGGCCGGCTCCATCTCTGAGCCATGGCTCCGCCATCAACTCAAAAAGTTTAACAGACACCCCAAACCCCTCTTCCAGGAGCTTTGGGGACCGCTGGTGCTCGACATTTGGTTTGGCCAATACATCGCAGGCAACCGACAATGTCTGTGACTGTGTTTTTTAGGTTGTTTTCAATCCATGCCGTTGATAGCATGTTGGACATTGCCGGGGATCTTATAGAGCAGCCCGACCCGAACCAGGTCAGGACTGGAAGGTAGCAGCCTTGAGGATCTCGTGTTGTGCTACAAGTCATCTCCGGCTTTTCTTACAGATGTTACCCAAACAGCCTCAAGATTCGGGTATAAATTGAATAGTTTTGATGTTGCTGTCATACTCGCTGATTTGGGCTATTTTCAAACCCCATCCCGACCAACGAACAATCAGGCTTCCTTCTCGTCCTCTGGACAGTTGATAATCCGTATTTGCTCGCCGGAGACTAAATCAAAAATTTTTATATCACTTTTCCACATCAAGCGAGCTACAATGCAAACAGAATGCATGATACGACAACGCTTTCCCGCACATCCATCCTCATTAGCGATGGCGGTCGTTGTTTTTGATTTCAAATTAAAAAAATCAATCTCTTGTCCTTGTTTTTGATGAAAGACTAAATAATTACTAATCAATTCATGTTTCTTGTATGCCTTAGGAGAACATGGAAAAAGCTCTGGGGAGAGTTGTTCGAAACTCCAGAATTTTTTGATCTTTTCTTGTTCTTTTATTTCCCAAACCCTAAACGACTTCCCGGCATACATAGAAAAGTAACCGTTTTTTAGACTCCAATAAGTTTTGCCCTTAAAAGGTTCACACTTAATTTCATCCCATGTTTTAGAGTCATAAATGCTAATTTTATTTTCATTTTCAACAAAAAATAAATCTTTATAAAATGAAAAAACTTCAAGAATATTATTATTAACAGTTAAAAAACTGCCATTTTTTAAACTAAAAAATAAATGACTATCTCCTGTTCGAATAGATACTACACTGTCCGACTCCAAGCGAACGTCTTCTATTTGACTAATCACTCCTATATTTTCAACAACTTTTTTAATTTTTGAATCTTTTACACTTCTAATGTTGAGATCGTAATTTTGATTTTGCTTCTGCTCTATTGTAACAAATAGGTCATCTTTTATTGAGCCCCAACGTTCCTTTTCCGGCAAAAGCTCTAAGTGGTTTTTCGCAACATTAAAAACAGAAACTTGACATTTTTTATCTTGAAAAAAAACACAATTATCTGATGCGTCCAAAAAAGAATAGATGCCATTACTATTTTTTATATAATTATCTATATCAAAACTTTCTTTCAGATTAATATAAGAAATATTATAAATTTTTTTACATTTAATTTCTTTTGCAACTACATCCCAATCTTTAATTCTTTTTTTCAAGTTTAAAACATTCATACAATAGTCTTTTGCATTTTTCATTGAATTATCAGCTAAACCAACTGGCAGAGGAGATAGCAAGTCGCAAAAAAAATGCTTCCAAAGTGAGTTAAGTTGTGAGATGCGATAGAAGCGCTTACAAACCGATGTGGTGTTTATAAAATCTCTCCTAGAGTCCAGGCCAAGAAAAATTTTCTCTATTAATTCTGTCGGCAGAGACTCAAAAAAATCTTTGTCGGTAGTTTTTACATCATTTATGTAATTATCACATCTTTTTTCAATTATATTCATGCACTACTGAAATTATGTTTTATTTACATTATTTTAATAATTCTGATTTTATAATACAAAAAATGATTAATTATTTTCAACCATTTTTTTGCAAAGCGACGGAAGTATAATGGAAGATATCGACCCTCTGGATTTTGCAAAGCGAAGTCACTAGAAACGCACCCCGATCCCTACGAAAAGCCCGTGAATGATCGCATTGCCATGCGTATGATCTTTTTTCCCAGCATGGCTTCCAACGCCGTAGCTCACCTGTTCAGGAGCAAGCGATAGTCCTGTGAAAAACATCGCTTGATACCCTGCATGAAGGTTCAAATGATCGTGAAAGAATCGAATGGCAATCTGGGCAGCGATATCCGCGAAAAAACCCCATTGCGTTTTTGACGCCCTGGCATCTCTCAAGGTAACTGTGTTATTTAGATCCCCTAAAAATTGCTTTTCCCTTGTGGGGTTGCCGAACACGCCCACCTTTCCAAATGCCTCCCAGCTGAGCCAATGGGTCGGGTTCATTTGGAAATCCAGCCCCGCTTGAGCTGCATAAAGTCTGTTTTTTGTGCGAATGGA
>CAWCKK010000039.1:0-38613 GCA_963796135.1 uncultured Acidobacteriota bacterium
AACCAGTGTCGAGATATCGAGCTGGATTACCAGGTGGTCATTGGCAAGATAACTTTCCGCTTTGAGTTGGATGGAATCTTCAAAGAGCAGCTCCTCATCTTCAATAGAGAGAAAACTGGGTTCGAGAGCCTCTTGGATCTTGGCGCTCTGACCATTTTTTAATCGATCAATGTAGATTTTCAATTTTTCCATATATCGATATTTTAAAAAAAGTGGAATTGTTTACCAGGACAATTGCATAATCTGCAAAGCGGCTTCTTTTTCCGTTTCTTTGGATCCGAGCTTTTCTATGACAGTTAAGCACTTGTGCCGCATCGCTTCTCTGGCAGGTTCTTCCAGGAGCTCTTTTGCTTTTTTTAAAATTAATTCTTCACTGCAGTAGGGGCCGATGAGTTCGGGGAATACTTCGGCATTGGCGATGATGTTAACAAGGCAATAAAATGGCAGGCGAATGCGTAGAATGTCGTGGGCGATGATTTTATCCAAACGCGACACGGCATAGATCACCACTGTAGGGACGCAGTGCAGGGCAAGCTCTAGCGTGACAGTTCCCGACTTTGCAATGGCAAGATAGGTGTTTTTCATGAGCGCATAGGTTTGACTTGCGGGGATAAGGCAGATGCGATCTTGCCCCCATCTGTTTTTGATCAGGATCTCCTGGATCAGGGGCAAGAATTTTTCATCGCAGACACAGAGGGCAACCTGCAAATCCTCTCTGCCATGCAGAAGCTCTTTGCAAACAGAAAGAGCGATGGGGAGATTGCGTTCAATCTCCTTTTTTCTGCTGCCTGGAAATAAAGAGATGATTTTTTTTTCTTCAATCGGTTGTTGTGTTTTGCAAGAATCGGAGCTCAACCTTTCCACAAGAGGGTGGCCCACATAGGCGACATGGAGCTGAGTGTTTGCGAAGATCTCTTTTTCAAAAGGAAGGGTGCAAAGGAGAAGATCGAGATTTTGCGCCATGAGGGGGATTCTCCTTTTTCCCCATGCCCAAACCGACGGGCAGATAAAATGGATGAGCTTGCCTTTAAACCCGTGTTTTCGCAAATATCTTAGCAACCTTAAATTAAATCCCGGGTAGTCGATGGTGATCACTGCTTTGGGGCTGAGCTTGAGGATTCTTTCGGCGACATAGTAGAATTGCCGATACAGCTTGGGCAGAGAGATAAAAACATCGATGAAGCCCATGACTTGGAATTCCTCCATAGGCAGGACGCACTCAATGCCGGTTGAGCGCATGTTCGGGCCGCACACACCTGAAAGCGTCAGGTCGGGGTTGATCTCCATCAAAGCTCTTAAGAGCTTCTCTCCGTGCAGATCTCCACTTTTTTCTCCTGCGATGACAAAAAAATCACAAGACATCGATCACCTTCAGCTGTTCTGCTGCCCATTTTGCCCCGGCGTGAAAGGTCGCTTTGGATGTGCCATGGCCATCTCTGCCAATCGAAGGCGCGATGATCAGTTCTATGGGAGGGGAGCGGACTTTATTTTCAAAGGCTGTTTGGGCAAGGTTTTCAATAAAATGAAAGCAATGAGAGGTTCCGACCCGAGTGTCGAGGTTGCCAATGTAAAAGCGAACGCTGCGATCGGCGAGTTTGGGCTTTAAGTTTTCTAGGGAAAGGGATGCCACAAGAGGGTGATCCAAGAGATGTTGGAATTCTTTAATCGAGCGGAGTTGGATCAGGGGTGCAAACCCCAAAATCGATCGAAATTCAGGGATGAGGGCGGCTGCGTGAGCTGCGATAAAAGCCCCCCGGGATAAACCCGCAACAGCCAGTTGATCTTTGAGAAGAACTTCGGAAGACAAAAGGGTGTCAACTGCAAGTTTGACTTTTGCTACAAATGAGCTGATCATATCATGGCCGCGCGCTATTTCCTCTGCCCAGAGATTGAGGGCCTGTGTCGGTGGCAGATTGTTTTCATGGCCTGGCAAGGTGATGGAGAAGATGCGCATATTGAGGGAAGAGAGGTAAGCGGCAGGTTGGTTAAAGGGGTCTAGGCCTAGAGATTCCTTGTTTGAGAGGGCAAAGTAGAAAAGGGCGGGTAAAGGCCCAGAGGAAAGAGGGGGCCCCAGGTAAGCTATTTCAACCTCTGGGATCGTTTCTAGATGGTATTCTTTCATAGGAGGGAGCCTCTATCTAAAGCCTCTTCTTCTCCTGCGGCGGCGCGGCTTGGAATCGAGGGGTTCTGCGGGGTGATGCGCCGCTTCTTTCCACTGTTCCCATGTCGATTGAAGAGCGGGTTCTAAGGCGGCGCGAATCGCAAAAAACTCCATCGCAAGAACAAATTCGGGGTCTTTGGGGATTCGGATTCGCCTTCCCTTTTTTTTCTCAACGGGAGTGAGTCTATATTGGGAGGTCAGGATGCAGACCAGCGAGCCTTTCATCCTTCTTGAGAGTTGAAAGAAGGGGAGAAAAATCTCATCGACCTGCTGGATGGCCTCATCTGCAATTTCTCCTAGATGGGGGTTGTGTTTCCGATCCACATAGCGGGTCTGTATCCTTTTTTCTAATAAAGGGTAAATCAGACAGCTCAGCAGCACAGGCCTGGAAAGGGGCGGTTGGGACAGATCCTGAAATCGCGTGTCGATTTCTTTAAGGTAGCTAAAAACATCCTCTCCGCTTGGAGCTTCCAAGTATCCCCCATAGGCTGGCATCAGGAGATGGATAAAACCGTGTTCTGCCAAAAGGCGAAAAAAAGATTCCGAGGCCCCCGATTCGAGCATCCGAAGGAGCTCTTCTTGAATCCTGGCCGAGGAGCTTTTGACAATTTCCTTTCTGCAATCCAACAAAGCCACATGCGCTGCCGGGTCGACATCAAAACCAAAGCGCGCCTGAAATTTAATGAGTCGGAGCATGCGCACAGGATCTTGGCGGAAGCGGATAAAGGGCTGGCCGATGGTGCGCAGAATCTTCTTCTGCAAATCGGGATAGCCGTCTACATAATCGATAATTTCTTGAGTGGAAGGATCGTAAAAAAGCCCATTGATTGTAAAATCCCGCCGCAGCACATCTTCTTCAGGGGAGCCCCACTCATTGTCGCGGGTGATGAGTTCATCATTTTCTGTGTCTCCTGAGCGGAAAGTGGAGACCTCGAGTATTTTTTTGCCGAAGCGGATATGAGCCAACCTAAATCGGCGGCCGATGAGAATGGAGTTGCGAAAAAGTTTTTTTATCTGCTCCGGTTCTGCCGAAGTCGAGATGTCGAAATCCTTCGGCTTTTTGTTCAAGAAAAGATCGCGGACGCTCCCGCCGACAAGGTAAGCGGTATGGCCGTTTGCGCGAAGCTTCTCCATCACATAGAGGGCATCGGGATCGACTTTGCCAATGTCGAGGTGGTGCTCTGAGAAAGGGTATTTTTTTTGGCTCACTTAAACATTCTTACATTCTGATGAGATTTGACTGGATTTTAGCCACTGCTCTAAGGCTGCTTTCACTCCCAGAGGTGAAACCAACTCCCTCTAATGGCTAAAGTCTAGTTTGATGACCTAATCTATTTGTAAAACTCTAAAAAGTCAAGAGCTCAAGCTCTTGAAAATGGCGGAAATTTTTTTGAATAAACTCTTCCCTCCAATGGAAGTGATCCAGAATGCCATTCGTGTCCCTCCTTAAGATCGCATAGGCGGCAAAAAGCGCCTCGACAGAGGCCAATCCCTGTGAGGGTTCCGGGCAATCCGGTTGCCTGCGCGGGTAGGCCGTCTGGAAATGGGAAGGCAAGCTGCGCCGTTGCAAGGAATAGGGCTTTTGCATTTGAGCTGCATAGCGCCACGTCCCATCGATTAAGAAAATCCCTTTGCCCAGATCCGCATCGGATAGAACAGGGGCATCTAGTGAGAGCAAAACATAAGGGCTCAAATCGGGCAGTTCCTCTTGGGGATAAGTAAAGAACAAACAATCAGAGCGCGTTTCCAGTCCTTTAAGGCTACATTTCTTCAAATTTTCTCTACGATGGCGTAAAATAAGTGTAGGCGGGAAATTAAAAGATTTTTTATATATTGGCCTTAGCGGATCCATAGACCTTCTTGACGCTTTAGATCGATTATATGATTTACAAGTTTTGTCTTCACCTTTTTTTCATCTGTGCTCTGCCTTTTGTTTACTGTCAAGAACAGTGGGAAAGGGAAGAAAAAGAAATATTTCTGACCGCCCAATTGGAAAATTTGCCTGTGATTGCCTTTTTTTTGGGAGGTGAATGGTGTCCTTGGTCAGAAAAATTGTCGCAAGAGGTGCTGAAAAATCCTCTTTTTTTAGAGGGGGTCGGAAATGCTGCCATTTTGTGGGAGATCGCCCTTGAAAAAGAGATCCAGGATGATGCCATCCGGCAAAAGTACCAAATAACCGCGTGCCCTCAAATCCTTTTGCTCGACCCCAGAGGCAAAGAGTTTGCCAGGCTTTGCCCTGTTTCCCTGAAGGCAAGCGAATATGCGCAAGCCCTTGTGAGTCTCATCGATGATTTTCAAGAGATTTGCTCTGTGCTCGATGAGAAGAAAATGGAGTTTGAAGAGGAGCGCTGGAAGGAGTTGTTCCTGAAGGCAAAAAAGCTCTCTGCGGCCTGCTACAAACAGGTGATCTTAGAGCGGGGGTTAAAAAAGGAAAAAGGCACCTTTTTTCATTTGGAGAAATTGGCAAGCTTGCTTGAGAAGCACAAGCTCAAGCACAAGGAAGTTCTTAAAATCAAACAGCAGCTCCTTAAAAGGGACCCCGAGAATCGGTGGGGGACTCATTTTAAAATCGCCGTGTTGGAGTTTCAAAAACTCTCCTGGCACCTTAAAAAGAAAGGCCGGCAAGAAAAGGCATTAAAGCCGCTTTTGGAATTTGTCCGCCGCTTTGGCAAAAAGGACAAGGAGAACTGTTGGAGAGCGGAAATGATGATTGCAGATTTTCTTTTTGCTAAAAATGCTATCCCTTTGGCCTTAGAACACGCAAAAAAGGCTCTTGAAGCAGCCCCTGAATCAGCTCTTTGCCAAATTCAAGAGGCGGTTGCCTTTATGCAAAGGGATCTATGAGCGCTAAATGGGGAATTCTCTGCGGCGCCGATCGGTCTCAGCAATGGCTCCTCCCCTGGTGGTGGTCCCGCTATCGCGAAAATAATGCATTTCCGATCACATTTTGCGATTTTGGAATGACAAAACAGATGAGGCAATGGTGCCTTGCTCGCGGAGACTTGATCCCCATTGATCTTCATCCCTTCCATATCACTCCAAAAAGCGGAATTGACCCAAAGCTGGCTAAGCGGTGGGAATACGATTATGGCAGCAGGGTTTGGGAGTCTCGTCTGAACTGGTTCAAAAAGCCATTTGCTCTTTTGCAGTCCCCTTATGAAAAAACGATTTGGATCGATGTGGACTGCGAGATTTTAGGCCCGCTAGAGCCTGTTTTTCATGAGCTGACATTGGAAAACTCAATTGCGCTTGTCAGGGATCACCCGGACGCCCTTGTGCGCTACAATGGCGGCGTCATCGCATTTCAACCCAACACCCCCATTTTACAGCATTGGGCAGAGGCCAGCCTCAACATGAACCACCTTTTTGGAGGAGACGACCCCTTGCTCTCCCATCTCATTGACAAACACCGTATCCAAGTCAGCCAGCTGCCGATGGCCTACAATTGGAGAATTGCCTGGGGGCTAAATCTTTCGGCCGTGATTCTTCACTGGGTAGGGACAGAGGGCAAAGCCTATATCCGCAAGCACGGCGGCATTAAACCTCGCCTCGATCTGTTCTTTCAATCCTGCAAAGCAAGAGGTTAACTGGACTTTAGCCATTAAAGTCCAGCCAAGTCGACCATTTAAAAGTCAATTCAATCCGGATGCCTCTATTTGGTGAAATCAGCTCCCTCAAATGGCTAAAGTCCAGGTTAAAGGACTGTCTGCCAAGAGGTGAGGCGGACGAGTTCTTTGGGAATTTCGAACAAAAATCGGGAAGGGGAGGTGGAGATTTCTTTGCCCATTTTTTTTCTTTTTTTTGCCATCGATAAGGTCAGAAACTGTTTAGCGCGGGTGATCGCGACGTACATCAAGCGCCTTTCTTCTTCAAGGCCCGTCAAAGCAAGGCTTTTTTCATGGGGGATGATGTGATCTTCCAGACCGACCAGATAGCACGCAGTAAACTCCAGTCCCTTGGCGCTGTGGAAGGTCATGAGATTGACCTTATCCTCTTTTTGAGCAAGATTGCGCTGAGGCGTGCGGTCTTTATCTAGCGTTGTGCTGGAGAGGAAATGGGAAAGGGAAATTTGGCTATTTTGCTCAAGGGTTGCCATCTCTTGCTCGTAGATTGCCATCGCGTCTAGGCAGTGAGTGACATTTTCCCATTTAAAGCCGCGCATTTTTTCGCTCTTGGCATCGTCGACAATGGCTTTTTTATAATCGATAGCATCGATCAGGTTGGCAAAGGCTTCATTCAGGGGTGGATTTTTAAACTGCATTTGGGCGTTTTTAATGATTGCGACAAAAGCGCCAATCCCTGCAACGGCTTTATCTGAGAGGTCGTTTTTGAGGTCGGAGGAAAGGGGGGAGGCAATCTGTTCTAACAGATGCCACAGGGGGACATCGCGCTGCCGGTTGAATTGTGTGAGCAAGTCGAGGGTTTGATCTGAAATGCCGCGCCGCGGGATATTGATGATCCGAAGCAGGGCCTCTTGATCCATGGGGTTAGCAATCACTCTAAGGTAGGCAATGAGGTCTTTGATCTCAGCCCGTTCAAAAAATTCGGTGCCTCCAAAAACCTCAAAAGGGATGCCTCTTACCCATTTGCCCTCGTTTTCCCAGACTGCCTGCATCAGCGCCCGCTCGAAGGGACCCGACAGAATGTTGGAGCGGTAGAGGATGGCCATCTGTTGCCAGGGGATATTTTTTTCTTTGCGCAATTGGACCATTCTTTGCACCACCGATTGGGCTTCTTCTAACTCGGTGGGGGCATGGAAAAGGGTGATCTGCTCTCCTGTTTCCGCAGTGGTCCAAAGCTGCTTGTCATGTCTTTTGGCATTATGAGAAATGACCGCGTTGGCAGCTTGCAAGATTGTCGGGGTCGAGCGATAGTTTTGCTCTAATTTGACCACAGTCTCCGATTCAAATTCGAGGATGTTTTTGATTTCAGCCCCTCTCCACCCATAAATGGATTGATCGTCGTCGCCGACAACGCAGAGATTGTTGTGTTTATTCGAGATCAACCTGGCTAGGCGGTACTGAATAGGGTTGGTGTCCTGATATTCGTCAATCATGATGTATTGGTAGCGATCTTGGTAGTGCTCCAAAACCTCAGGATGCTCTTCAAAAAGCTGTACAGTCAGCGACAGGAGGCTGTCAAAGTCGACGGCATTATAAGCCCGCATACAGGTTTGCAAGCGGTGGTAGAGATCAGCGCTAAAGGTGTCGTGTAAATCCGCTTTCTCTCTTAGCCCCTCTTCCCAAGATAGACCTCGGCATTTGGCGAAGGCAATTTTCTCAAAAGTCTTTTCCATCGAAGGCAGTTCTCCTTCGTGTTCCAAAAGGTGCCTGGCCAAGTTCTGGCCTAACCGCCTGACATCTTTTTCATCGTATAGAGTGAAGTTTAGCGTGTAACCTAAGCGGTGGATCTCTTTTTCTCAGCACTTGCATGCAAAAGCTGTGAAACGTGCTCAGTGTCAATGTTTTGGCAGACTCCCTGGGCACAATCTTTGCCACTTTTGCACGCATCTGCTGTGCGGCTTTGTTGGTGAACGTCAATCCCAAAATCGCCTCGGGAGGGACGTTTAAATTTTGAAGCAAGTGGACGGTGCGGTAAATAAGTACACTTGTCTTGCCGCTGCCAGCTCCTGCCAAAATTAAAACACGTCCTTTTGCGCAGAGCACAGCCTGTCTCTGCGCCGGGTTGAGATGGGGAAAAATAGCTTTTGGATCGATTAGGTGTTCCATCGCCTTAGAAAGTGTCGTAGCTCCACAAGAAGGCCTTGTTTAGAGGGAAGGATCCCCTTGCCCTTCGGGGACACATTGATTTCCAGGCTCGGAGGGAAAGAGGGGAGCAATTCCCTGAACGCCTCGCGCACCAGCCGTTTAAACCGATTGCGATCATGCGCCTTTCCAAATTTTTTTGAAACAGTGATCCCCAGCCTTGGATTCGAGGACTTGCCTTGTCTAAACTGAATCTGAACCAGGTCTCCCATATGACGCGCGGAGCTTCTTTGCAAGAGCATGTAATGAGAGCGGGCGAGGATCCGGGCTGATTTGGGAAAGGCCTGAGATTGTCGAACAGCTGTAGCTTCGCAAAACGACATCCGCTCACCCCTTATGCCGTGGTAAGTTTGCGCCTTCCCGATCTGCGACGGCGGTTGACGATCTTACGGCCGTCTTTAGTTTTCATTCTCTTGCGAAAACCACAAGCTTTTTGTCGCTTCTTTTTGCTGGGCTGATAGGTGCGCTTCATGACTATTTTCCTTTAACGTGGTTAAACTGGACTTTAGCCATTGCCCAGGACTGCTTTCACCTCTAGGCAATGGCTAAGATCCAGTTAAAGTGATTTCGGTGGCAAATATATCCGATCGAGTAAAAATTTCTCAAGGGCAAAAAGAGAGCAATAGCAACTTGGCACGACCACATTTTCCCTTCGAAAAAACTCCTTACCGTTACGACTGGACCGA
This sequence comes from uncultured Acidobacteriota bacterium, assembly GCA_963796135.1. Taxonomy (GTDB): domain Bacteria; phylum Chlamydiota; class Chlamydiia; order Chlamydiales; family Rhabdochlamydiaceae; genus CAJCIW01. The sequence continues at coordinate 8,613 of CAWCKK010000039.1, forward strand.
GAATAGACATCTTGCGTAACCTGCTTTGTTTGAAAAATTTGATGATTTTTCTGTCCATTCCTTACAAAACTTTTTCGCCATGTGTAAACATATGGCGAAAAAGTTTTGTAAGGAATGGACCAAAAAGCGCAAATTTATCAAGAAGATGAGGTTACGCAAGATGTCTAATAGCCATTGCTCTAAGACTGCTGAAATTTTTTACTGGGACTGGACTTTAGCCGTTGGAGGGAGCTGATTTCACCAAATAGAGGCATCCGAATTGAATTGATTTTTAAATGGGGACATTTCAAGTCGACCATTTAAAAATCAATTCAATTCGGATGCCTCTAAAGGTGAAGGCGGTACCGAGCAATGGCTAAAGTCCATTGGGATAGGTTTTTGCGAGCTTTTATCAGCCCCCCCCCCCCCACCTAATACGAGCTCAAGGTCGTATTAGGGGGCAGTTTTCAAGGGGCTTGCCCCTTCTCTGGGTGCGTCGAATTTTCGCTTGGGAAACATTCATTACTTGAGTTTCTGAAAATCCTGCTTGCCAGGAAATCTAAGGATTGCGTATAAATGCAGCTAACTTTAATTTTCTCTCTGTGTAAAGGTGTTCATGAAAGTCAGAGCTTCAATCAAAGCGGATCCTTCTAAAGGCGACAAAATCGTGCGCCGGAAGGGACGTGTGTACGTGATCAATAAAAAAGATCCAAACCGCAAGCAGAGACAAAAAGGTCCTGCTCGCAAAAAGTAGTGAGATTTAAAAGAGGAATATGACAAAAGCTTGGAATGCAAAACAAAAAAAGCGCGAACGCTTAGTTAAATTAAAATGGGACAAGCGTCAAGGTCTGAAGAAGATCATTCTCGATATGAAGGTCAGCGAAGAGGAGCGGAATGTAGCTAAGACTGCACTGAACAAAATGTCTCGCAATTCCTCTACTGTGCGCCTTCGCAGTCGCTGTCAGCTAACCGGTCGCTCTAGAGGTGTTTTGAAAAAATTCAAGCTCTCCCGTCTTTGCTTCCGCGAAATGGCAAATAACGGTTTGATCCCAGGTGTTGTTAAGGCAAGCTGGTAGATCTCTTAGAAAGTCCCCTTTGCAGGGGGACTTGCCTTGCTCTGTCTACTGCCATTTGGCAACCTCTTTGAGGTGTTGCCAGTTTTGCATCCCTTCGTTCCACACAAGTGTGACCTCGCGTACGACCCCCTCATCCCAAGCTTTGCTGAGGCCGGAAAAGCTCATGGGTCCCATCTGTTTTTTCTCATCGTCGAGATAATACCATAGCTTTTCGGCATGTAGCGGAAACGTGGCAGTGAGTTTTGTGGGCTCTACAACAGTGGGTTTTTTGGAGGTTTTTTGCTTTTTGAGATTGGGAAGGATGAAAAGCGCTATCAGGGCAAAAATTCCAAACAGCCCGCCCATGACAAGCCAGGGAATAGGCCCTCGCCCGCGCCGTTTGGCATAGTGTCCGCAGGCTAGCCCCAAGATCAGACTCACAGCGACGCTAAACAATGTTTGCATGGATCTTACCCTCGTTTTGACTGGACTTGTAGCCATTGCTCAGGACTGCTTTCACCTCTAGAGGTGAAGTCAGCTCCCTCCAATGGCTAAAGTCGAGTTTGAGTCTATCAAAATATAGCCTAAATCGATATATTATGGGAAGCTTAGTAAAGTCCAGAGGATGAAGATGCATAATCCATTAAAACAAATTGATACTAAGGAGCTTGAGCTTCCTGAAACGGTGTTCATCCGGGACATCGAGACAAAGGTTTTTCAGTCGATTGTCGTTCAATCTTTAAGCCAGATTGAAGGTGTGGAGACCATCGAGGGGAACCTATTTGATAGTCTGCTTGGAGATAGCTTGGACGGGGTCAAGGGGATCCACGTCGACCAAGATCAAAAGAATCATTCTGTCAACATCCGCTTGGAGATCAAAGTCGCCTACGGGGTTGTGATCCCTAGCAAGGCAGAGGAAATTCAAAATAAGGTTGTCCAAGATATCAGCCACCTCACAGGTCTTCATGTAGGGACAGTGCATGTCGTCTTTAAAAATTTAATTCCTCGGAAGTCTCAAAACAGCGTTGAAGAGGTGCTTGAGAAAAGGGTCAAGGGGATGAAATCTCCCATTGTCCCTTCTGAGCGCTATGACGAACTGTTTTAACATGCGTTCGGTTGATACGATGAAATCGGGCAATCTTCTTTTTTCAGCGGTGCAGTTTATTTTCTCCTGCGCTGTGTTTTTTCTGGGAGTTTTTTTTATCGCGCTTGGATCCTCTTCTCCTCTGCGCTCGGTTATTGCTAAGTTTTTTTTTGAGACGACGGCTTCTTTTTTTCTGATCGGCTATTTCATCCTGGGCTTTGGGATTTTGCTTTTGATGGGTTTTTATGCCTTGCACCGGGGGATCTATTACTCTGTCCTTATGGGCACAAATCGGTTGCTTATCGATCCCGCTTTGGTGAGGGATTATGTCGCTAACTACTGGGGCCAAGTTTTTCCGCAGCAAGACCTGGGTGTTGAGGTCGTAGTCACCAAAGATCAAAAATTTCAAATGTTTGTCGAGATGCCTTTAATTAGTTCAAGCCAGCAGGAGGCAATTTTAGAAAAGGCGGAAAAAGACCTTGGGCTCATTCTTAAAAAGCAGATCGGCTACCAGAGGGAATTTTCATTTCTGGTCATATTTAAGTGACTTGCGCAGCTGTTCGATGTCTTTGGGGTGGATCCCCTTGACTTCTCTCAACTGCTCATCGGAGGCTTGGCGGATTTGCTCGACGCTGCCAAAGTGGGCCAGCAAGCGGGCTTTCTTAGCAGGCCCTACTCCTGGAACCTGGTCAAGGGCGCTTGCGATGGTTCGCTTTTTTCGCCGATCTCTGTGGAAGCCGATCGCTCTGCGGTGGGTTTCATCTCTGATTTTTTGAAGTAAAAAGAGGATGCTGGATCTGGGATTGAGGTGGATTGGCTCGTTGTGTTCGGGCAGGAACACTCTTTCTGCGGTCATCCCTTTATCGTGCCGCCCTTCTTCTTTGGTCAGGGCAATGACATCGACTGAAGCGATGTCGAGTTCTTTAAAGATCTCCAAGGCGATGTTGAGCTGCCCTTTTCCTCCATCGACGATGATGAGGTCCGGGAGGTCATCGGCTTTTTTTGAGCGGGCAAGGTGGCGTTGCAGCACCTCGTACATCGCGCCATAATCATCTCCTTTGGCCGCAGCTTTAATTTTAAAGAGGCGTGAGCGTTTGGTATCCTTTTCCCCATCTGTGAAGGCGACCATCGCAGCTACAGGATCTGATCCAGAGATTGTGGAGATATCGAAACACTCGATCCTTTCGGGGTAACGGTTGAGTTTGAGGATATCTTGGAGATCCAAGAGCATTTTTTCTTTGAGCTCTCGATGGTCTTTTTCTTGCTCAAAGGCAGCTTTAGCATTTTGCTCGGCGATGCCGATCAGAGCCTTCTTGTTTCCCTTTTTAGGAGAGGAAATGCAAATCGCCGTTGCGTCGCCTCCCGAAAATTTCACTCAAAAGGTGGGCATTTTCCAGTGGGGTGGGGACGAGGATTTCTTCCGGGGGATCTTGTTGGCGTCGGTATTGCTGGAGGATGAAAGAGCTGAACAGATGGTATCATCCTCAGGATGTTGGTGAACGGGTAGTGTTCCGAGCCGACAGTTTCCTTCTCGAAAGAGGAGCTGAACGAGCATCACTTCTTCTCCTTGTCGATAGAGTGCAAGAGCGTCGCTGTTTTTGCCGTTGACCTGAGACAACAACGGAATGGGATTCGGTGACATGTTCGACTTGGCGGATCGATTGAGAAAGGAAGCAGCGCGCTCATATTCTCTGTTTTCAGACGCGACTTTCATCTTTGATAGAGTTCCTTAAGATCTGTTTATCTTGACCTTTAAGAAACTTGATCGCGTTGTCGACAAGGGTGTGGTATTCCTGTTTGGAGCATTTGCCGACGCAAGGGGCGATGCATCGTTTGATTGAATAGAGAAGACAGGGGCGGGTGCGCGCTTGAGTTCCTCGGTCGGAGCATTGCCTTAAGGGAAAAAGGCGCGTGAGAAGCTCATAGGTTTGACGCGCGTATAGGCGCTTGTGTAAGGTCCAAAATAAAGCCCTCCAGGTTTGGGGACTCCTTTATTGCGGGTCAGCCGAATCATCGGCCAGGGGTGCTTGTGATTGATCATCAGACTGACAAATGTTTTATCGTCTTTAAGGAGCGCGTTAAATTTAGGTTGGTGCTTTTTAATCAGGGTATTTTCTAAGAGCAGAGCTTCTTTTTCAGAAGGGACGACGATCGTATCGATATGCGCGATTGGCGGAATGAGAAAGGGGATCATCGCCCGGTTATCGCCGCTTGAGGAAAAGTACTGTTTGATCCGGTTTTTGAGCTGTTTGGCTTTCCCGACATAGATCACCTCTCCGGTGTCGTCTTTCATCAGATAGACACCGGGTTGTGTGGGAAAATGTCGAGAGCTTCGCTCAAGGTCATGAGAGACGTCCTTTCCATTCGATAATTTTTTTAAGAGCTTCCATCGGAGTGAGATGCAGGGGATCGATACTGCGGATTTTCAGCCTCTAATTTGGGGTCTTCGGTGGGCGAAGAGAAAAGGGAAAGCTGTTTATCTTTAGCAGATCTGGGCTTCTGCCCCCCCGTATTTTTCGAGTTCTTGCAAGATGGCTTCTGCGCGCTTAAGACCAGCGTCGGCAGCCCTGCGAGTTTTGCGACGTGGATCCCGTAGCTTTTGTCGGTGCCTCCTTTGACGATCTTGCGCAGAAAGACGATCCCCGGCTCTGACTCTTGGACGGCGACGTTGATAGTTGACGGCTCCTGGGATTTTTTTCGAGATCGATGAGTTCCCAATAGTGGGTGGCAAAAAGAGTTTTGGCTTGTTTTTCGGGCTGGGTCAGAAGGTACTCTGCGACGGCCCAGGCGATCGAACGCCGTCATAAGTGCTGGTTCCCCGGCCGATCTCATCGAGGATGACAAGGGACCTGTCTGTGGCGTTGTGGAGGATATTAGCCGTTTCTGTCATCTCGACCATGAATGTCGATTGGCCGCGCGATAGATCATCGCTAGCTCCGATTCGGCTAAAAACTTTATCGACTGATGCCGATATGGGCGTGTTTTGCAGGGACAAAGGATCCCATTTGGGCCAGGATCGCAATCAGAGCAACTTGGCGGATGAAGGTCGACTTGCCCGCCATATTGGGGCCTGTGATCAGGTAGAGGCGCTTATCTTCAGCGTCGAGAAAGACGTCATTGGGGATGTAGGTCTTCGATCCTGAAGCGTGGCTTCGATAACGGGGTGCCTTCCCTGAGAGACGTGGAATGACGTTGCTCGTGTCGACAAGGGGCGAACGTTGTGTATTTATGAGCGGCAGTTGCGCAAGCGAAAGGAGGCAATCGATCTGTGCGATGGCCTGTGCGATTTCGCAGCATCAGCGGCATAAATTGGCAATTTCTTTTCGTAAGGGCATCAAAGAGTTTGTGCTCGAGCGAAGAAATCTTTTCTTCGGCGTGGAGCATTTTATACTCAAATTCTTTGAGCTCGGGGGTGATAAACCTCTCGGCATTGGTAAGGGTCTGGCTTCTTTGGAAGCTGCCCGGAATCCGATCTAGCCTGCCCTCTGCTGACCTCGATGTAGTAGCCAAACGCTCTGGTGTAGCCGACTTTAAGAGTTTTGATTTGCGTCTCTTCTTTGAGCTGGACTTGGTAATTTGCGACCCAGGTATGGCTATCTGCTGCAAAGATGTGAGGGCGTCTAGCTCCGGGTCAAATCCGGGGCGAAAAATTCCTCCTTCGCTCATGCGCAGCGGGGGAGAGTCGACAAGGGCTTTTTGCAGTTTTGCAACCATCGGTCTCACATCGAATATTTTTTCTTTTGCAGGCAGCGCCAAAGGATTGAGCAGCAAGACAACAGGAGCGATGTGTTCCAAAGAAAGGCGCAGCCCGCTAAATCGCGCGGAGAGGCATAACCTGTTTCGATGCGCATCATCAAACTCTCTAAATCGCGGATCTGGCTTAAGTGGGAGCGGATTTCAATGCACCGCTGGGGCTCGAATAAAAGCCTGCAATCCCATCTTGTCGATTTTTAATTTCTTCCGTATCAGCAAGGGATGGGTGAGCCACGTTTTAAGAAGGCGCCCTCCCATCGGGGTTTCTGTGCAGTCAATGACGTTGAGGAAGGTATGTGCATTTTTATCTCTCTGGAAGGATTCGAGCAGCTCGAGATTTTTTTGCGTCGACCGATCGAGCTGCATGAGTGGCTAAGTGTTCTTTGTGATCGACTTGATATGGTTACGGATCAGGTTTAAATCTTCCCGCACATAATGCAAGATCGCCCCTGCAGCATTAATCGCAGGAAGCATTCCCTTAAGACCCAAACCCATCGAGCTGATGCACGTGGAAATGGCGCAAGAGGACATCGCAAGCGTGGCCGTGATCAAATGCCAATCCTCTTTAATGTGAACGGCACGCTTGAAGACAAGTTTTAAATTCTTCGATCAGCAAAGGATGTTTTTTTTGCCATTTTTGAGAGATAGGATTTCTTTAGGGGCTAGGCGGTAAAGCTCATCTGTCAACTCTCTTAGATCGGTAAATTCGATCGCTTTAAATTCTGCAGTGGTTAGGTCTAGGAAGCTCAGGCCATAGATCTGTCCGACTTGGGCAATGCAGCTAAAAAGTTATTGGATTTTTCAGACAGCAGTGCAGAGTTGACAAGAGTCCCGGCGTGACGACCCGGACAATTTCCCTTTTGACCAGTCCCTTGACAGAGCGAGGATCTTCCATCTGCTCTGCAACGGCAACGCGGTATCCTTTAGCCACCAGCTTGTCGATATAACCTTCGCTGGAGTGGAAGGGGACCCCTGCCATCGGGATATCCTGCCGCTTGGTTAAGGTCAGCCCCAGCTCTTTAGATAAAACGATCGCATCCTCGTAAAATGCCTCGTAGAAATCGCCTAACCGAAAGAGCAAAACCCCGTTGGGGCAGCTTGCCTTGCAGGCATGCCATTGGGCCATCATCGGAGAGGTTTTTGGGTCAACCGCAGTTGCCATGGGAATCAACGCCGTTAAAAATCGGGTCGAGTTTAAAGCCTTAAGAGTTTTTTCCACCAGCTCTTTTGGCAGCTAGCGGCAGGGGCTGCCTCTGGCTTGCCGTTTTCCATTTCTTTAGGGGAGTGCTGTTGAAAAAAAGAGGTTTGGGCCGATAGCGCCTCATGAAACGACTTGGCAATGGCCGGATGAGGCGTGGATGCAGACGTGGTAGCAACCGTATTTTTTTGCTCCTCCCCTGATGAAACGATGGCTTTATTGATCTGATGGCGGCAGCTTTGACACCATAGGAGCAAGAGATGCAAATCGTTGTCGAGGGTATTGAGCTGCGCTAAAATTTCATGAGAGGTGCGCTGGTTTTTCTGACTTTGCAGTCTCGAGGGCAGGCTTAAAGATTGATTGAGCTCGAGTTTGAGCTGAAAGATCTTGATGAGCAGCGGGATCATCACTTTTTTAATTTGGTCCCGCAGCTGGCTTAAGGAAGGGTCGTTTAAGGCACTTGTCTGCGTGAAATGGGCAGATTTTTCCTCTGCAAAATGAGGGGACGGGATCTGAAAGTCGCTGATTGTTTTTCTGTCCATTTCACAATATCACAGGTTCATAAGAGCTTTTTAAACGTCTTTGCCTTTATTTTAAAGAGAATTTTAATTCTCAGGAAAAGGGGGAACATGTCATTCTTAAGGCATGAAGATGTTCACTAAGGATAGCTTAGAGCTTTTGCGCCAGAGGATTGACCTTCCCGAGGTCCTTGCTGCCCACATAGAATTGCGAAGGGCAGGGTCTGCCTATAAAGGGCTTTGTCCATTTCATGAGGAAAAAACCCCTTCTTTTATCGTGCAAAAAGGGGATACGCATTACCACTGTTTTGGATGTGGGGCCCATGGAGACGCGATCAGTTTTTTGATGACTCATGTCAAAATGAGCTTTGCGGATGCAGTCGAGAGCCTTGCCGAGAGATTTCAGGTCACCCTGGAACAAGATCGAGAGCCAAAAGGGGAAAGGGGGCCTAGCAAAGCCAAATTGAAACAGGTCCTCGAGCTGGCGTCAGACCTTTACCATTACTTGCTGCTGCACTCTGTCGAGGGCAGGTCTGCCCTTGCCTACTTGTATTCCCGAGGGATAAGTCTAGATTTCATCAGGCAGTTTCATCTAGGTTTTGCTCCTGGGCAAATGAATCTGATGGTCCGCTATTTGCGCCTTTGCGACATCGATGAGCGCCTCCAAGAGGCAGCGGGCCTTATCCACGTAGGGTCTTCGGGTAAAGTGCGGGACTTTTTTTCCGATCGGATCCTTTTTCCCATCCGCGATGCCCTAGGGTCTGTCATCGGGTTTTCTGGGCGCAAGTTCAAAGAGGAGACCTTTGGCGGCAAGTACATCAATACGCAAGAAACCCTATTGTTTAAAAAATCGCATGTGCTCTTTGGCTTAAGTTACTGCAGAGCGCAAATTGCAAAGGAGGGTAAGGCGATCATCGTCGAAGGACAAATGGATTGTTTAAGGCTGATCCACGCCGGCTTTAATTACACCGTTGCAGGTCAAGGGACAGCTTTTGGCCAGGACCACGTGAGGGAGCTGTTGCAGCTGGGTGTCAAACATGTGTTTCTTGCGCTCGACGCAGACACTGCGGGCAGAGAAGCCGCTGTAAAGGTTGGCCACCTTTTTCAAAAGAAAGGAGTTGCTGTTTCAGTTGTGGAGCTTCCCGATGGCACAGACCCCGATTCTTTATTGATCGATTACGGCCCCCCTTATTTTTCTCAGCTCCTTGAAAGCAGCAAAGATTACCTTTCTTTTTTGTTTCTTCATTTGTCTTCTGGATCCAACCTTGCAATCCCTTCCAAAAAAAATGAGGTTGTCAGCGCAATTGTCGAAAAGATCAAGCAGTGGGAGATGCCGGTGATGGTCCACGAGAGCCTGAAGAAGCTTGCTGAAATTTCCCAAGTGCCGGAGGCTGCCTTAGGGATTGGCCAGATCGTCTTCCCGACCTTTTCGTTAAAAAAGGCGCCTCTATTCATCTTGAGCAGATCGACCCCAACCGCATTTTAGAAGGGGATTTCATTCGGTGGCTCCTCTTTGCATCCTCTCAATTTCCGCACATTGTCGCCATCGCCAAGGCAAACATCGACAAGAAGCACTTATGCATTTCTGGAGCAGCTCTTCTCTATGAGCAATTCTTAAGCGCCTTTGAAGCAGGACATCCTTGCGACCTGCTTTCTTTAGGCGGCTGCCTTGAAAGTGAGGAAGATCAAAGACTGCTCAGCGAGATCATGCAGCGCAAAATCAACATCTTGAAAGCAGAGGAAGGGTTTAAAGAAACCGTCCGCAAGATCCTTGTGCGTCAATGGATGCAGGAAAGTGAGTCGATTCGATTGCAGCTGCAAAGCGGAGCACTCACAGACGATGAGATTGCTACTTTAGCCAAGCAATTTGACGCAATTAAAAAGAAAGCACCAGAGGTTGTCATCGTTTGAGACACAAAGCATTAAAAAAAAACAAGCACCTCGTTCTATTTGACGATCGATGCTCTTTCTGCTGGCGTTCTGTCAATCGCATTTATCTTGGGATAAGAGAAAAGTTTTCGGTTTTGTTCCGATTACCGATCCGGTTGCCAAGGTATTTCTCAAAGACAGATACAAAGAGCTAAAGGGATTTAATACCCTCATCCTCATTGAAAACTCCCTCTCTTCAAATCCCAAAATTTGGATCAAGGGAAGAGCGGTTATGCGCATTCTATGGCTGCTAGGCGGCCTTAAGAAGCTGCTGGTGGGGTGGCTCTGCTTTGTCCCCTTTGGTTTGGACGGCATCTACGAGCAAGTAGCAAAAAGGCGTCACCGGCTCTAGCTTTAATTCCAAGTTTTTGGCCAATAGAGGCTCAGACTCGACTAGATATCTTGCGTAACCTGCTTTGTTTGACTGGACTTGTAGCCATTGCTCGGTGCCACCTTCACCTTTAGAGGCATCCGGATTGAATTGATTTTTAAATGGCGACATTTCACAGGGAAATTGCATGAAAGTAGATCTTCGGTTCAGAATCAATCACTTACGAAAACCGACAAGAATTTAAATAACGTTGATAACCAAGAAGTTAGCGATTTCCGTGCAATTTCCCTGCGACATTTCAAGTCGACCATTTAAAAATCAATTCAATCCGGATGCCTCTATTTGGGGAAATCAGCTCCCTCCAATGGCTACAAGTCCAGTTTGAAAAATCATCAAATTTTTAAACAAAGCAGGTTACGCAAGATGTCTATTACACATGTCGGGGACACGGCACTGACGTGTCCGCATCCCCCGCTGGCCCCTTTTTGAGACTGTGTTTTTTTCTTTTTTTGATCAGGTTTGGAGTAGTGCTTCTATTACACATGTCGGGGACACGGCACTGACGTGTCCGCATCCCCCGCTGGCCCCTTTTTGAGACTATATTTTTTTCTTTTTTTTGATCAGATTTGGAGTAGTGCTTCCATTGCACATGTCGGGGACACGGCACTGACGTGTCCGCGTCCCCCGCTGGCCCCCTTGAGACTCATCTCGCTTCGCCAAACCGCGTGCTCGTCGGGGGTTCGTGCAAAGCACTGCCCCCCATCGCGCTGACCGCGCTCTCCTGCGCCGCGATTTTGCTTTGCGATCTGAGTCCGCCGGCTGCTCGTGCGCTCACTTCCCACGCCTTATGGCGTGGGTCCCCTCTCGCGTCGACTCGCAGAGCCAATCTGGGAAATACACCACGCTCTAAATTCATCAAAACGAAAGTTGACACGTAGAGGGTACCCGAACTGAGGGTTAAAATTGGCCATTTCAGCAGAAATTTTGCCAGCATGGGTTAAAATTTTATCATCATTGAGTTGGAGGAAGGCATCCAGCTTAGTTTTCCAGTCCGCCATATAGAGCACTTTTTTCTGCCGCGCTTGCCGTTCGGCAAAGTCCAGACACTGGCTTACAAGCAGCAATTCCCGCCAGGAAAATCACAACTTCTAAGAATGTTTCAGGCTTAACTCCAGTTAACCTTCTGAATTCAGTTGCTTCCAACTTTTTTATCTTTCTTCATCTTTTGCCCTCTCCGGCAAAAGATTTTACACTAAAAAGTTTGGGTTACTCAAGATGTCTACTTTAGCCATTGGAGGGATTAGCTCCCTCCAATGGCTAAAGTCCAGTCAGATAGCGCAGGGCATTTTGCGAGGCGATTTTTTGAAGCTGCTCGTGGCTGAGCTGCAGCCTTTGGGCAAAGAGCTCGAGCACTTGTGGATAGACCGAGGAGTTTCCAAGCTCGGGATGGTAGGCTTTTACCCCTTTGTATTTTTTTGCAATATCGGGATGATCGGCGTCGCAAAAGAAATCGGCGCCAAAGCAGAGGGAGTTTTCTCCTCCCAAATTCAGACCGTATTCTAAATGCAAAGCGATAGCAGACGGATCGGTTGGGTGGACAAAGGGAGCAAAGAAGTTCACCCCGATGAGCCCTTTTTTTCGGATGATCTCTTTGGCGATGTCCTCTGGAAGATTTCTGGGGTAATTGGAAATGGCTCGGAAGTTAGAGTGGCTGGCGAGCAGGGGGACATCTAGAGAGCGCTTTTCGATCTCATCGATCACATCGTAGGCCAGCTGATCTGAGGTGTGGCTTAAGTCGATGGCGATGCTTTTTCCACTCATCCAAGCAAGCAATCGCCTACCGTCGTCTTTTAACCCGACATCTGTGAGGTTGCCGCCTCCAAAGCGGTTTTCGTGATCCCACGTCAACCCGATATAGAAAATGGGGAAATTGAGTTTGAGATAACCCTCCAAGCGTTGGATGGCATTGCTTAAGGGTTCAGATGCGTGGGCAAAGGACGATGCATTTTCAAATGCGGCGATCACCTGAATTTGCGAGCCTTTCGCTTTCTGTGGGAAGCTGCAGAAAAGGGCGGAATCCTGCTTTAGAAGATCGAGCAAGGCGTTGACTTGCCGTCTGCCATTTTCAACAGAGGCATCGCTTGTGGTGCTGAAAATGGCAAGCGTTTGCACTTTGACCCCCCCTTTTGAAAGCTGAGGGTAAGAGCTTCTCGAGAAGGGATCTCGAGGGGTCCTTTCAGGTTTGCAGGTCAGATAAGAGAGCAGGTCGCTATGAAGGTCGACAATTTCTAGTTGATCCAATGAAGGACGTTGCGCAAGATGCTCCATCGGAGCTGCTCCTGATTGATCGGTTAGAATCCCTTGAAATCCACAAGCTGTGCAAAATGATCAAAGATGTTTTGCAATAGAGCAATCCTGTTATCGCGCAATGCTAGGTCCTCTGTCAAGATCTTCACCTCATCAAACAGTTTGGCAAGGGGAGGTTGAAGCGAGGCCATCAGTTGAAAGGCGTCTAAATATTTGCGTTTCCCAATAGCTTCTTGCCAGGGTTTGTAGATGGCCTCAAGTGCGGCGATCAGCTGGATTTCCGCAGGTTCTTTTGCCAGAGAGGGATTAAATAACCTCTCTGTCCGCTCTGAAAGCTGCCCCTTGGCTCTTTTGTAAACCTCGAGCAGTTGGGCAAATCCAGCGCCTAAATTGCGGAAAACATGGAGCGCCTGTGTTTTGCAGAATTGATCGTAAGGGTCGGTACATATCCCCTTGATGGAGGCCTCGATCTCCACTTTTTGAAAACCGTAGTCCTCAAAGACCGACTTGACCCTTGCAGTGATGAAGGCCAGGATTTCAGGGACAAGGGCTGTTGAACCTTTGAGGCAGGGGTAAACTGCGCACGCTTTCTCCAAGAGGGCATCGATCCGGATGCTTTCTTTGTTTTCGATCAGGATTTTCAATAAACCAATCGTCTGGCGCCGCAGGGCGTAAGGATCGCTCGAGGAGCTGGGCTTGAGGCCTGCGCAATAGCATCCGATGAGGTTGTCGATTTTGTCGGCAAGGCTTAAAGCAATGCCTGTCTTTGTTTTGGGCAGAGAGGCTCCTTCAAAGCGGGGCATCCAGTGCTCTCCAATGGCTTCAGCGACCTCAGGATCCTCCCCTTGCGCAGCGGCGTAGTATTTTCCAATGGTTCCCTGGAGGGCTGGAAACTCTTTGACAAGGGCAGAGGCAAGGTCTGATTTGCAGAGCAAGGCCGCTTTCTCTAGCTTCTTTGGATCGGCGATATGCAGATGTTCATTGACAATGTGGGCAATCTGGATGAGGCGCTTGACTTTGTCTAACATCGAGCCGAGCTCTTTCTGCTGTGTCATTAAGGAAAGCTGCCGATTGAAATCTTGAAGAGGCGTTTTCAGATCCTGTTCATAGAGGAAAATCCCGTCAGCAAGGCGCGCTGAAAGCACTTTTTGATTTCCCTTGCGGATAAGGGGATTGGGTGTATTGTCGGCTGTGATGATGAAAGTGTTGTCAAGGGAGCCTTTGTGATCGGCCGTGGGAAAATACTTTTGGTGCTCGACCATCTCCGAGATGAGGACCTCTTTAGGGGCTTTTAAAAACGCTGGATCAAACGTGGCAAAGGTGAGCTGAGGCCATTCGGTTAGATAGAGCACTTGGGGCAGTACCCGATCTACTTCTAAAGCCTTTTTCCTTAGCTTTTTTCAAGCTTTTGAAGCTGCTTCAAGATAGTTTGTTTTCTCTCTTCTGGATCTGCCAGCACGTAGTGCTCTTTGAGCTGTTTGCAGTAGTCTTGAGGGGATTTGAGGGGGAATTTTTTCGGGTCCAGTTGAGCATGGCCAAACGAAAATTTGTCGGACTGAATGTCCCCAAATGTAAAATGGATGACCTCTCTTCCAAAAAGGGCAGCGATCCAGCGTATCGGGCGGGGATAGGTGACGGAGAGATTGCCCCAGCGCATTTTTTTGGGAAAGGAGAGATCTTCAATCAACAAAGGCAATACATGGGCAAGCAGGATAGATGTCGATACCCCCGACTTGACGATCGTCGCAAAGAGGTAGTCGACACCGTCTAAGGTGCTTATCTCAAGATTTTTCACCTTTGCCTGTTGGACAAGGTCTAAGGTCGCGCTTTCAATTCCCGCCCAATTTAAAAATCCTTTTCCCTGAGGGGTGAGATGGCCTTTAAGATCAAAGGCGGCGCTTAACGCAGGCCCGCGCTTGCGGATCTGTTTTTCTTGTGTCCCTTCCCCTTAGTCCTTCGACCAAAACGCAGAGGCGCTGTGGGGTGCCAAAGACTTGGATCCGCTCAAAGGGAAGTTCATTCCCATTTAAAAGAGAGGAAATCTTCTTTTGCAGTTGAGAGCAGCCGATCGGAATGAAGGTCGCTGGTAGTTGTTCAGAGCCGATCTCCAAGAGAAAATCTCTAGTCTTAATTGGGTCAAAAGACATGTCTCGAGGTTTTTTTGCCTTGAGTTGTGCCACAGGTTTTTTAGAGAGCAGGGGAAATCCCAAGGTTTCCCGAGATTTGATGTACGCCTTTGCAATTAGACGGGCAAGTTCGCGGATTCTTCCGATGTAGCCTGTCCTTTCTGTGACAGAGATCGCCCCTCTTGCCTCGAGCATATTAAAGGCATGGGAAGCTTTGATCACAAAATCATAAGCTGGGAGCGGAAGATCGCATGCAATCAGATCCTTTGCCTCTTTTTCAAAGTCTTCAAAGTGGCGCAGCCACATCGCTGTGGAGGCCTTTTCAAAGTTATAGGCGCTCCACTGGATCTCGCTTTGTTCTGCAATTTGGCCAAATGTCAGCCTCTCATTCCATTGCATATCGTAAAAGCTGTCTTTATTTTGGATAAATAGCGCCAAGCGCTCTAGTCCGTAGGTGATTTCGACAGTGATCGCATCTAGAGGCTGGCTGCCGATGGCTTGGAAATATGTGAACTGGGTGATCTCCATCCCATCGCACCACACTTCCCAACCCAACCCCCAGGCCCCTAAGGTGGGGGACTCCCAGTCATCGTGGACAAAGCGGATATCGTGTTTTTTAAGGTCCAGGCCTAAGGATTGAAGCGATTGGAGATAGGTTTGCTGAATGTCTGAAGGAGAGGGTTTGACAACCACTTGAAATTGGTGAAACAGCTGCATCCGATTGGGGTTTTTTGCATATCTGCCATCCGAAGGGCGACGAGAAGGCTCGACATAAGCAGCCCGATAGTCTTCAGGTCCAAGGGCCCGCAAAAAAGTCGCCGGGTTGAAGGTTCCAGCCCCCACCTCCACGTCGTGCCCCTGGTGGATAATGCAGTGTTGCTTTCCCCAGAACTGTGTTAAGCGTTCGATGATTTGCTGAAATGTCAACATGGTCTTTTCCTTAAAAAAATTGCTTTTGCGATCCAATGGAACACTGTGCTAAAATCTTTATCCGATGGATAGTGTAGCAGAACCCCCCTTTTTTTCGGTTGTCGTTCCTGTCACAGAAGACAGTGTGCACTTACTTTGTTTCACCCTGGATAGCATTTTAGCCCAAACCTACCCCTCCTATGAGGTGATTGTGGTCGATGCTGAACAGATCGGCTGTCCCTCTGCTGTTTTAGATGCCTATTTGGGGCGCGTGGAGCGGGTTTATTCCGCTCTTGGCGGCAATTTAAGCGGCATGCTCAACCAGGGCATTACCCTGTGCAAGGGAAGCTATGTCCATTTTTTGCAGCCCGGTGAATTTTACATCTCTCGGCATGCTTTTGAATTTGTCAAGCGCGTCATTGACGATGGCTCATGTCCAGAACTTATCTACACAGGGTGTACCATCCGGCACAGTTTAGCTCCTCAGCAGCAAGTTTTACAGCAAATCCATGCGGAAGATCTCAAGTGCGCCAACATCCCCCAGACTCTGCAAGCCTACTGGTTTCAAAGGGAAGCCCTCATTGCCTTGGGAAAGTTCAAAAAAAGATACAAGATCCAAGGCGGTTTTGACCTCATCTGCCGGTTTTACAGCAATCCGGGATTTCAAAAAGTACAGATGCGGAGGGTATTGACAGATTATGAATACCGTCTGCCAAGGGCGTCTTGGATCTTCAGACAGTTGCTAGAGACTTTTTTGATTCTCATCTCTCACTTTGGCTTAAGCTTGGCCACGCTAGGCTGGGTGCTTCAAAACCACCTGCGTTTTTTTCGCTGGTGGTTTCGAAGCGTCAAAGCAGCCTTTTGGAAGGGAAGCGCTTAGCCATAGGCCATCATCAGCGCTTGGGCTTGATTTGCAATCTGTTCTTGGGCGCATTTTTCCAAAGCTTTGGCCTGAGCTAAGCCTTGGCGCTTGTAGCCTAAGGCAAAGAGGACCTTGGTCCTGTTCAGAAGCGTCGGCAGGTGGTTGGGGTCCAATTTAATGGCTTTTTCAATGTAATTGAGCGCCATGAGATTATTGCCTCTCTGTAAGTAGAGGGCGCCTAAGGTCTGCAGGTCGTAGGTGGACTCAGGGGCTAAGATGACAAGCGCCTCAAAAAAAGTGGTCGCAATGTCGTACTTCCCCTGCTTGATGTAGGAGTACCCGACAAAGCGCAGATCCTCGAGTTCTTCCGGGTTCCAACCGAGGATCGATAACCAATCAATCTGGCTCATAACACATACCTTCAAAGAAATATCAGACGCCTATTCCCGTACCAGCATAGGGTTTTTTTGGGATTATTTTCAACGTTGAACCTATCCCTTTTGAAATCGCTCTCTGTTGGAAATGATCTCATCGATCATTTTATCGCATTTGGCAATCCCTTCAAAAAGAGAGGTCAACACTTTCTTTTCCCTCTGCTCTTCCTCGAGCAGGGTAGTTTTAGCGGAGATTTTTTGCGTTTGCGCTTCTTGTTTTTCCTCCGATCCCATCGAGGGGATGAGCTGAGAGCTAAATAGCCGTCCTCTCTGTTCTAGGTACCCTTCCGGCGGGGGGAAGGACGCCCAAGAAATTCCACTGGGTTGAAGATGGAGCAATCCTTCCAGCTCTGGGGAAAATGAAGGGGTGGAGACCTCGATTCCCACATCAAGCGATATCGCCCGCCCTTCTCTAACCAAGCTTGCATCATAGTTTTGCAGGTTTTCGGCATATTGGGTCGATGCGTCAATTCCCAGGTTGTCTATTGTGCGTCCTCCAGCCATGGCGAGTCCTTTTGTTAAACTGAAACTAAAAATTCATTTGCCATGCGCCTGCCAAATTTAGCAACGGATAAATTGCAATTGCTGTTGATTTGCTTGAGAACTCGCCTTTTTTATTCGTTGATTCCCACAAATTCCCACTTTTTATTATTTCCTTATATCTCCTTGTTTTTAAACATTTTATGTCGTTTTCTCGCGGGAGAGTTTTTGGGGTGCTTCGGGAAAAAGATTGCCGATTTGTCTTGAGAGTGTTAAATTGTGGAAAAAAGTGGGAAAGACCCTTAGCGGTTCTTTATGACTAAGTTCTTCTTCAGTGGTTCTACATATGCAAAGCTCGATGAGAAGGGGAGGTTTGTTCTGCCCCAACAGATGCGCTTTGGGCTTGTAGAGGAGGGAGAGCTCGAGTTTAGTTTGGCCCTTGGCCTTGGCGGTTGCCTTGCGATTTACAGGAAGAGCGACATTGAGAAGATCGTCGAGAAGTTCAGGTCCAAGCAGCACTTAGGCAAGTATCAGAAGTTTTTCACTCTCTTCTTTTCGACGCTCCACCAGACAACCTGTGATAAAATTGGGCGAGTCATCCTTCCTCCTACACTGAAGAAAGCTGTTCAGATTAAGAGCGAGATTGTGATTGCAGGGGTTTTGAACAAGATTGAGATTTGGCCAAAAGAGCTCTATGACAAGCAGCTGGATGCAGCGCTTCATGGTAAAGATGCCGAGATGAACCTTGCCAAACTCACCGAGGAAGCATTTGCTCTTTTAGAGGGCCATAGGGAGGCTGAAGATGCATCAGACCTCTAAACGCTCTGATCACACTCCGGTGATGCTGCGGGAGACCTTGCATTGTTTAGATGGGGCAAAGCTCTCTGTTTTTTTCGATGGAACCCTCGGGGCAGGCGGTCATGCCAAGGCCATTCTGGAGGCGCATCCCGAGATTCGGCGCTATATCGGCTGCGATAAGGATCCTGAGGCCATTGAAATTGCCAGAAAAAATTTAAGCCCCTGGGCAGATAAGGTCGATTTTATTCAGGGAGATTTTTCTAGACTCGATGAATATTTGAGTGCGTTGAACATCTCTTCTGTCGATGGTTTTTTTTTGACCTCGGAGTTTCCTCTATGCAACTAGATCGAGATTATAAAGGCTTTTCCTTTTCTAAAGAAGGCCCTTTGGATATGCGGATGGATCCCACATCGGATTTGACCGCCAAAGAAATTGTCAACCGTTGGCCTGAGCAAGAGCTGGCAAATCTGTTTCGCGATTTGGGCCAGGAGCCCCGGCATAAAAAAGCGGCTAAAGCTATCGTCGAGGCTCGCCGCAAAAAACCTATCTTAACGACGACCCAGCTAGCTGAGGTGATCGTGAATGCACTAAAGACGCCTTTTAAAGGCAAGTGGCATCCAGCGACGTTAATTTTCCAAGCGCTGCGCATGTGTGTCAATAAAGAGCTGGATGCGATTGCAACGGCTGTTGCCAAAGCGATCCACGCGCTTTCGGCAGGAGGGAGAATTGGGGTGATCAGTTTTCATAGCCTGGAAGATGTCATCGTCAAAAATATTTTCAAAGAAGCCTCAACAGGGCCAAAAAAAGCAACTCCCCATGTTCCTTTGCCTATCTTGCGCCTTTTGACCAAAAAGCCGCTTGCCCCTTTATTTGCAGAGATCCGCAAAAACCCTCGTGCGCGCAGTGCCAAGCTGCGTTTTGCGGAGAAACTATAGAGGTTTTAAGCGATGTTGATACGCGTTTTGATCTGCATCGGGGTTTTTGGTTTCTTTCTCTACTCCTATATCGATAAGCAAAATGAGATTACTCAGCGGCGCTTGCAAATTCCTGTCATTGCCAAACAGATTGAAGATCTCAAAGAGGCAAATATCGGTTTGCGCTATGATATCGATCTTTTTGAAAGCCCTGAGCACCTGATCCAACTGGCGCGCCAGCCCGAGTATAGCCACATGAAGCAGCCGATGTTTAAAGAGATCCTGGCGATGCCGGAAGGGTTAGCGGTTCAGGTTTCCCCCGAGCCGAAAGTCGCATCCCCCGATCGATCCAAAGGTTGGAACCTGGCCAGCGTCAAAGTCCCTTGAAGGTGTGAGATGTCTGATAAAAGCACCTTCCCCCGATGGGCATCCCGCAAGCGCCTCTTGTGGGTCTGCCTCTTTGTCTTTTTTCTTTTCTGCGCTCTTATTGTTCAATTTTTCAAAATCCAGATCTTAGAGGGGCAAAAGTGGGCAGCGCAAGCTAAAGCCCAGCATCAGCTCGTTGTGACAGAGCCTTTTAAAAGGGGGGGTGTTCTATTCCAACACCGCCATTAAGCGCGGCCACCCCGAAACCCCGCAGGCCCTTGTCATCGACGTCCCGAAATTTCACCTCTATGCAAATCCAAGAAGCATTCCCCCAAGCTGTAAGGAAGAGGTGGCCAAGAAGATCTGCGCTTTGCTTGGAATCGAAGGCAAAAGCAGAGAGAAGCTGCTTTTGCAATTAGAGGGCAATTTCAAATCGCGAAAACTTGTGCAGTGGTTGGACAAACGGCAATGCGATGCGCTGAATCAATGGTGGTTTGCGTACGCAAGATCAAAAAAAATTGTCCGGAATGGACTGTTTTTTGTGCAAGATTACAAACGCTCCTATCCCTTTGGCAAGTTGCTCGGACAGATCCTCCACACCGTGCGGCAAGAAAAAGATCCTGCGACAGGTCAATCGATCCCAACGGGGGGGCTTGAGCTTGTGTTTGATAAAATTCTGCAGGGCAAAGAGGGCAAACGCCAACTCTTGCGCTCTCCTAGGCATCCGTTAGAGACGGGCAAGGTTCTCTGTCATCCTGAAGATGGCGCAGATGTCTACTTGACGATCAATCACCATTTGCAGGCCATTGCCGAAGAGGGAATTCGCAAGGCGGTGAAAAAGTCAAATGCGCAAGGGGGTTGGGCGATTTTGATGGATCCCAAGACAGGGCATATCTGGGCACTTGCCCAGTATCCCTACTTCTATCCAGAAGACTACCCCAGCTACTTTAACAACCCCAAACGCTTAGAAAATACCAAGGTCAAAGCCATTACCGACCCCTATGAGCCTGGTTCGACGATGAAACCTTTGACAATCGCCCTTTGCCTCAAGGCCAATGAGGAATTGAAAAAGCAAGGCAAGAAGCCGTTGTTTTCCGTTTCTGAAAAAATCGCAACCTCCAACGGTGTCTTTCCAGGCAGATCTAAGCCGGTTAGCGACACGAAAAAGCACGCGTTTCTCAACATGTACATGGGGATGTATAAATCCTCTAATATTTATATGGCCCGCTTGGTGCAGAGGATCGTTGAGACCTTAGGAGAAAAATGGTATCGAAACGCCTTGGAGGAAATTTTTGGATTTGGAAAAAAGACAGGCGTTGAGCTTCCTTCAGAGAGTTTGGGCTTGCTTCCAACCCCTGGTAAGCTGCATCCCAATGGAAAGATGGAGTGGTCGACCCCGACCCCCTTTTCGATTGCGTTTGGCCACAACATCGCTGTCACAAGTTTGCAGATGCTCAGAAGCTATGGGATTTTGGCCAATGGGGGATTTGACCTGAAGCCAACTCTTGTCCGCAAGGTCGTGGCGAAAAAAAGAGATGGGTCCTCCGAAGTTTTACTTGACAATACAACCTTAGAAAAGGTACAAACTCCTCGACGTTTGTTAGAGAAGGCTATTGTCGATGAGGTTGTCAAGTCTCTAAAGTACGTGACTAAGCCAGGAGGGACAGCTGCCAAAGGGGATATCTTCGGATATACGGAAGTCGGCAAGACGGCAACCTCGGAGAAGATTGTTAAAGGGACCTACTCCAAAAAGGATCATATCTCGACCTTTATTGGATTTGCCCCTGCAAAAGACGCAGTCTTTGTGTTGCTTATCGCAATTGACGATCCTGCCTTTGAGTATATTCCCGGCTTTGGAAGAAACCAGCTCGGAGGCAACTGCTGTGCTCCTGCTTTTTGCGAAATTGGGTTGGCCACCTTGCAGTACCTCGGGGTCGAACCAGACGACCCACACGGCTACCCGCCGGGAGATCCCAGGCGCGATGAGGCAAAAGCCGATTGGATGAAAGAAACCAAAGCTCTGCGCGAGCTCTATGAGCAGTGGAACAATCAGGTCCCTTCTACCTCGAACTTACCCAAAAAATCCTGTGAAAATACAGAAGCTTTTTAAAAATATCAAAACGGTAGTGATCAAGGGCTCCAAAGATGCCGAGATCACAGGCCTATCTGCCAATTCCGCACTTGTTGCCCCGGGGAATCTGTTCATTGCGAAAAAAGGGGGGCAATTTAATGGAGCCGATTTCATCCCCGATGCGATTGCAGCAGGGGCCTCTGCCATTTTGACCGATCTATACAACCCCTTTTTTCCCTCTGTGACGCAGGTGGTCCATCCTGACCCTGCCTCAATTGAGGCGTTGATTGCTCAAGAATTCTACGGCCGCTTAAGCAAGGCTTTGTATCTTGTGGGCGTGACTGGCACCAATGGCAAAACGACAACATCCTACCTCATCCGCCACCTCATGGAAGCTAAGAAGAAACAGTTTGGGCTGATCGGCACCATTGAACAGATTGTGGGCCAGCATGTGTTTCCCTCTTCTCAAACCACACCTGATCTGATTCAAAACTACAAACTTTTCAACGAGATGGTGGCATCCGATTGTTTTGGCTGCGTCATGGAAGTTTCCTCCCACGCTCTTGCCCAGGGGAGGGTCGAGGGGATCGAGTTTGATGTCGCCGTGTTTACTAACTTAACCCAGGATCATCTCGACTATCACAAGACCATCGAGCAGTATGCAAGCAGCAAAGCCAAATTGTTTTCAGCGCTTAAAAAGGGCAAGAAGAACTTTCCAAAAGTCGCTGTTGTCAACGTCGATTCCCCCTTCTGTCAGAATATGATCGCAGATTGCCCGGCCAAACTCATCGGATACGGCATTAGCACTCCATGCGCTCTTAGAGCCTCTAAGATTGCCTTCAGCTCGTCAGGGGTAGAATTCGACGTTGATTACTTCAGCCAGTATGAGCACATCTCCTCTTGCCTGATCGGCAGATATAACGTGTACAATCTGTTGGCCGCAGCAGGCGTTGGGTTAGCCATAGGCTTTTCCCTCAAAGAGATAGCGGCATGCTTCAAAAGCTTCGGAACCGTCCCGGGGAGACTCGAGCGGGTTCCCAATGAAAAAGGTTTGAACATCTTTGTCGATTACGCTCATACAGAAGATGCCCTCTATAACGTTCTCAAAACCCTCCGAGAGTTTAAGAAAGGCAGACTCATCACCGTTTTTGGCTGTGGTGGAGACCGCGATGAGAACAAACGACCTAAAATGGGTGCTGTCGTCGAAACCTTTTCCGATCTTGCGATCGTCACCTCGGATAACCCTCGCAGCGAAGATCCGGAAGAGATCATTCGGCACATCCTCGCCGGCCTCAAAAAGCCCGGTGAAGCCCTTGTCGTCGTCGACAGGGAGCAGGCCATCCATCGCGCTATTCAGACCGCTCAGCCCGACGATATCGTCCTCATTGCCGGCAAGGGGCATGAAACCACCCAGGTGTTCTCTCATCAGACGGTCGCTTTTGACGACCGTGTAATTGCAGGCCAAGCTTGCTCTTTAGCTAGTCCTCCCAAAGCTCGAAATCAGCCCTCCAAGGAGCCCTTTTAAACTGAACTATTTCTCCATTGCTACGGATCCTCTGGTTTTCAAAGCCCTCTTGCAGAGTGCTGTCTGGACCCCCATTTAACCACTCCTCCACATTCTGTTCATTTGCTTTTGAGCGCATTTCGACAGTGGGGCATCCGCCTGGGCAATTGAGAAGCGCTGCTAACCCTAAAACCATCCGCGTTTTCGAAGAGCCGTTTTCCGATGTGTCGGTGTTAAGGATATTTGTCAGGTGGCCGCGCCCAACTAACGCGATGAATTTTTCGTTTTCTTTAAGATTCTGTATCTCTTCGTTCAGGAGTTTTGCAGCCTGGTAATTAAATATTTCCACGCGTGTGTTGTTTGTTTTTTTATTTTCTTTTACTACTCTTTCCAAATCTATTTTTTTAACCTCTATGTCATGATAATATTTCTTGGATAATAGATCTTTAACTGTTCGGGGCAGTTCTTTGGTAAATAGAACTACGTTCATTTCTTTGAATAGAGAGAAGAGATTTTTATTTAGAAAAAAACGATGGATTGCTTGATCATTGTGGCTGGCTTCACCGAAACAAATGCCTTTATTTTTTATCAGTAGCTGCTTGATTAATTCCGTACCTTGGCTAAAGGGGACTTTTTGAGGTTTGTGATCACTATTTGAAGATATCTGCAGGGCTTTTCGCTTGTGGTAATTGTCAGCGCCTTGGATGGAGAACTTCCCAACGTTCATCTCAAAAATGACGATATTTATCGTTTGTTTAATGCTCTCTTTCGAGCTGTTTGCATAGGCTTTTTCCAAATCTTTCCACAGGGAAATTGCACTGAAATCGCTAACTTTTTGGTTGTCAATGTTATTTAAATTATTGTCGGTTTTCGCAATTGATTGATTCTGAAAAGAAGATCTAATTTCATGCAATTTCTCTGAATCTTTCCATTGTATCTCAAGATTAGAAAACATGAACATTGTGTACAAGAAATGATGCTTTAGATTCTTGAATCGACGATCTTGCATTAACTCGGGTAAAATGAAGAGCGTTTGTAATTTTTCCTTGGATCGCTCTAAGGCTTCTTCCTCAAGTGTATGGTAAATATCTTTGAGTTCGTGCTTGATCAGCCGGTTATATAAAGCCTCGATCGCTCTTGCCCTAATCTCATTTGTTGTTGTGCGGCCTTCTTGATTATAAAACGCCACCCTCCCAAAATCAGGGTGGGCAATGTTCGGATCATCCTCATATGTGGGCTGATCCATGAATTTCCACACATTGCGATAGACTCTATTTTCAGGTGTGCGTAATCGTTCGTTATTAACCGAGCTCTCGCAAAATTCTTTGAAATGAGAAAATCCTTTATTAGTATCTTCTATTTCAAAAGACACAATTGATGAGTGTAGCGACAACAGACAGTTTGCAAAATTGCTTGTATTATTCATATATTTCTCCGTTTTATTTAATTATAAATAAAATTTAATTAAATAAGAATAAAAACTATTTCTTTATAAGCACTGTTCTCGTTCAGGGAAATTGCGTGAGATTATATCTTCGGTTCAGAATCAATCAATTAAATAAAACCGAAAAAGAATTTAAATAACTTTGATAACCAAGAAGTTAGCAATTTCCCTGTATTCTCCTTCCGAAAATGGTAAAAAATTTTTAATATTGAAATTAATTCTACTATTTAATGGTATTAAGGAAGTTTTAATTTTCTGCGGTGTTTATACTTAGGGCTTTTTGATTAAAAAGATTTGATAGTTTCGCGGCGTTGATTGTAAGCGATTTGTGAATTCATCGTTTTTCTGCAATTCCAAGTCGCGAACGTATTTTTAGCCGACCGCTCTATGAACGACGGACTATCAAATCTTTTTTATCAAAAAGCTCTGCTCTCTTGCCCACCTTCCGCGCCCTAAACCGAATGTTGCGGAATGTGGGTTCTTGGGTTAGGTGGCCGACGGTTCTTGGATGATCAGATCAGGTTGTCAGGGTAGGATCGTCCGGCCTCTAGTTGTAAATTGAAGCATGCGTGTGCAGGCTGTGATGGCAACTAGAGTGCTGAATACATAGGATAGAAGGGGCATGTTGGTAGGAAATGCGATCATCGCCGCAAAGAAGAGGAAGGCTTCTGCTCGCTCGATCAATCCCGGGCTGTAGTGGAAGCTTTTTTGTGATCCGTTCTGTGTGAAAATGCCGACAATGAGGAACGAGGTGATGCAGATGAGGATGCTGCCTAACACGAGCAGGCAAGGGAGTGCCCTGATCGCCGGATCGGTCCAAAATAGCCCTAAGATCACGGCAAATTCTACAACCCTGTCGGAGAAGATATCGAGGGCAGCACCGACATCAGATGTCCTCTTGTGGTGGCGGGCAAGAGAGCCATCGAGGGTGTCGAGAAAACCGGATAGGCTCAAAAACACAAGGGCAAGCAGCGGTTTTTGCAAAATCAGGCAGGGAGCGACGCTGACCCCCGCGATACAACCAGCTAGGGTTGCATAGATCGGGTGGACTCTGTTTAAGAACTTAAGTTTCAGAAGAGGGTCGATGCAGACCTTTTGGTATGAGCTGCGCAAGATGGATTCAATCATTAGACTTCTTGTTCTTCTTTCTCCACTTTTTCACAAGGATCGGAACCAAAGACAGAGCGCCGAGGAGGCACAGGGCAATTTTGAGTTGTGTGTTTAAAATAGCGCTGACAGATAGCTCCTGGTGGGTTTGCAAAATTTGCTCAAGGCCGCTTCCAGCTAGGGTAAACACAAATGAGCCCGGTGCAATGCCGATGAGCGTTGTCCATACAAAAGTTTTCAAGGGGACTTTAAATACAGCAGGTGCCAAATTGACGATCCAAAAAGGGAAGATCGGTACCAGTCGCAAAAAAAGCATGTAGCTTGCGGCATTTTCATTAAACCCTTTTGCCATCTTTTTAAGCAGGGGAGCTCCCTTTTGCTTTAGAGTTTCTCCAAACGCTGTGCGCGCGGCAAGAAAAATCAAGATGGCCCCGCAGGTAGCCCCAAAGATGACATAGAGAGTGCTCCAAGGTTGCGCAAAGAGATAGCCGCCGATTAAGGTCACAAAAACAGCGCCGGGGATGGAAAGGGCAGTCAGCACAATATAGGTCAGGGTGTAGAGCAGTGGCATAGAAATGGGATGTGCCAGGAGAAAAACTTTGAGCGTCGCGTGGTATGTGCGCAGAGTGTTGAAGGTAAGGTAGTGGTAGGCTCCAGAGACATAGATGGCGGCAATTGCGATGAGAATGCAGATGATTGGCAAAAAGCGCTTAAGGGTTGAGCTCATTTAAAAGCTCCCAAAATGGTTTGGGTCAGCCAGAGGTCGGCAGCTTTTCTAATGGCTTGATTATAGGTGGGGTAAGGGTGGATCAAAGAGGCGAGTCTGCGCAAGGGAATTTTCGCCTGCATAGCCAAAGAGATCTCTCCTAACATTTCACCTGCCCTTGGAGCGACAATTGTGCAGCCGAGGATCTGACTTGTCCATTTTTTTGTGACAATTTTAAGAAACCCTTCGGTGCAAGAGGCTGTGATAGCCCGGTCGACAAGGGTAAGCGGCACAAGATAGGTTGCCATGGTACACTTTTTTGCCGCTAGCTCTTCTTGGATCCCAATGCTCGCAACTTCCGGGTCTGTGAAGGTGACGCGGGGCATGCTCTGTGTGCGGTCGATCTTTATTTTGAAGGGCAAAAGCAGCGACTTTAGAACAGCTCTTGCCTGGTGCTCAGCGGCGTGGGTAAAGAAAGGAGGTCCTGTGACATCTCCAACTGCCCAAATGTGCCTCTGGTTTGTCCTTCCGTAGGCATCGACTGGAATTCCCTGTTCTGAGTAGGCAACTTCGGCGGCTTGGAGGTGGAGGCTATCTACGTTTGGCCGCCTGCCGACGCAAACAAGCAGGGATGCGGCATCGATGCTAGTTGCGTTATCGAGGGCGATTTGAAAGCGTCCATTCAGATACTGCACCTGTTGGATCTTCGCTCCCAATCTCAAAGAAATGCCCTCTTTTGCGAATTGCTTTGCAATCATCTCTTGGGCAAGGCGATCTTCTTTGTTTAGTATTTGGTTGTGTCTATGGATCAGTGTGACCTTTGTTCCTAGCCTTTGAAACGCTTGGGCAAGCTCGCATCCAATGGGGCCGCCGCCTATCACAGCAAGGCTTTCGGGGACTTGGGTTAAATCAAAAATCGTCTCGTTGGTGAGATAAGGGGTTTGAGTCAGCCCTGGGATCGGAGGGATAAAAGGGGAAGTTCCTGTGGCGATAACCACCTGTTTAGCCCAGATCTCTTCTTCTGCTGCTTTCAGGACATGCGGCTGCTTGAAAAAAGCTTGGGCTTTGATTGTCTCTACCCCTACTTTGGCAAGGGTCAAATCATCTTCAGATGAGCGTACCTGCGCTACAATTGCCCTGGTGCGCCCAAGGGCAGAATTTGCATTGAAGGCGGACGGGGGAGTTTCGATGCCAAAGGTTTTTGCCCCCTTAAGATCATGGGCAACAGAGCTTGAGGTGATGAGAGATTTACTCGGGATGCACCCGAAGTTAGTGCAATCCCCGCCGTAGTTGCCCTGTTCGATGAGCAACACCTTCTTTCCCGCTTTGCCAAGTCCCTTGGCAACGACAAGGCCGGCCGCTCCCGCCCCGATGACAACTAGGGGGTACTTTTTCATGGGGTTTTGGGAATAAAATTCAGTGCGGCTGAATTCATGCAGTATCTCTTTCCCAATGGAGGAGGGCCGTCGTCGAAGACATGGCCTAAATGCCCGTCGCAGCGACTGCAAAGCACCTCTGTTCTTGTGCTAAAGAGGCGGTGGTCTTGCCGGTAGGAGACATTTTGTGGACAGATAGGTTGCGTGAAGCTGGGCCAGCCCGTCTTGGAATCGTACTTAGCGTCGGAGCTATAAAGCGGCAGGGCGCATCCGGCACAGGTGTAGATCCCCTCTTGATGATTGTCGTGATAGGCGTTGGCAAAGGCTCGCTCGGTTCCCCCTTCGCGCAAAACCTTGAATTGTTCAGGAGTCAAGCGCTCTTTCCATTGCTCTTGGGTGAGGAGGAGCTTTTTTCCATCGAAGCGGTATTTCGGCAAGCATTCACCTTGTGTTTGAGTTTGTTTGGGTTGACAAAAGCCCTGGATTGGACTATTCATCAGAATAACGAGGCTTAAAATAGGGAAGATGACCTTTACCATGTTCTCATCCTCAGTTTTAAAACTTTTTTGGTCAATAGGCATTTTACGCAACTTGTTTTCTTTGTGCGCTTGCTTTTTTCTAATGCTAGAAACACATGCAGGTAATGTGAGCTCATCGGATGAAGTAGCTATTTTTGCAGGTGGCTGTTTTTGGTGCATGCAGCACGATTTTGACAAAGTCAAAGGAGTGGTGTCGACAACAGCTGGATACACGGGTGGAAGCAAGGTCGACCCCACCTATGAGGAGGTCTCTTCCGGTGCGACAGGGCACGTTGAGGCTATTAAGATCGTCTACGATCCCTCCCAGGTGAGCTATGAGATTCTTGTAGATGTGTACTTTCACAATATCGATCCCACTCGAAATGACGGTCAATTTTGCGATACTGGCAATGAATACCGCCCGATCATCTTTTATCAAAATGCCTCTCAGGAGCACATTGCGCAACAGTACAAACAGAGCCTCATTGCATCCAAGAAAGTTAAGCAGGTTCTAGTTGAGATCTTGCCCGCAAAACCCTTTTATCCAGCTGAGGAATACCACCAAGAGTACTACCAAAAAAATCCCATCCGCTACAAGTTTTACCGCACCACCTGCGGCAGAGACAAGCGCCTAAAACAAGTGTGGGGGAGCTGACTTTTCCCTCGAAAGAAGAGACTTTTCACATGGCTACCCGAAAAGAATCTTATGCTTTCAAACCTCAGGCAACTCCATTTGGCTTTGCATTACCTAGGGAAATGAATGATGCAAGATGTCTATTGATGTTGAGGGAAGAAACCCAAAACTCAGGTTTTTAGTTGCTTTCCGGTTCATTCGAAATCTTTTTTTCAGGGAAACGCACAGAGAAGATCGTCCCTGCTAAAAAAGTGGCCGGGATGCCGATCACTGCCCAGTACCAGGTATATCCTCCTGCTTGCCCAAATAAATAATAAGATCCGGTTCCACAGCCAATGCCGGTTGCGATGCTGGCAATCACACCGATCCGGGAGACTTCTTTCCAGTGAAATCCGGCAAGGAGCCCAAAAGAAAGAGCGGCAATGGGAATATTGGCGAGGATGAGTTTGTCAAAGACTTTGTCGACTAAAGTGTTTGCCATGACAAAAGAGATCAGGGCAAAAAGCAGGGTCATTTGGATGCTGCGCTTGCAGGAGGGTTCGGAAGGTGTTTTTGTGAAATCCCCAATCCACATGGCGGACATCGCACTCCATACGCCTGTGAGGGTAGTTGCCGAGGTGGCAAATAGCAGAGCATAGGCTAACCCTTTGATCCCCGGCGGCAAACACTGCCGGATTAAATGGGGCAACGCCAACTGGGTGTCGGAGCATAGGAAGCCCCGATAGGCAAATAGAGCGCATGCCGCAATGGCAGAGCCATAGAGGATAAAGAGGATAAAAGAGGCGATGGCAACAGAGCGGACAGCGACCTTTGCACTTTGTGCGGCGAAGATTTTTTGTCCATACCAAGGGGCGAGGATATAGGTGAACATCGTCAAAACTGTAAGGGAAAAGACAAAGCGCAGAGGGAGGATTTCTTCAGAGACAAAAGAGATAGGATAGGAGGCCGGGGGAAGATCAGGGGATGTCCACATAAACCAAGCCGTTAGGGGGAAGAATAGGCAGATAGCGATAAAACTCAACAGATCTGTGCGGATAATGGCGATGAGCCCGCCGCGCAGTGAGATGGCCACAACCAGCAGGCAAAGGGTTAAACTGATGATCCAAGGGCTTAGAGAAGGCGATAAGGGGAGAAACAGCAGGGTGAGCGATTTAATGTAAGCGGCGCTAAAGCCGAGCATAGCTGTTAATAGCATGAGACTACAGCAGGAGCCAATGCTTTTTCCATACTTCTGAGTAAAAAAACCTGCGACAGACAGACCATCGAAGGCTTTCCATTGCTTTGCTACGCAGACAGCGTAAAACAGCAGGCCAAAAAGAAAGATGCAGGGCAAAGTCAGGGCCCAAAGCCCTGCGGCGTAACCCACCGAGGCAAAGGAAAGGAGTGTTGCGCTGTTGAATTCTGTCATGACAAGAGTGGCTGTGAGGGCAAATCCTTTTGTTTGCCTTTGTGCAAACAGATAAGAGGACTGGGATTGGACCTTGTGGCTTCTGTAGAGCCCAGAGCCAATGAGGAGTGTGATAAATGCGCAAAAGGCGATGCCGTCTAATAATGCCATAAGATACACTTTGCCATTTTTTCTGGCTGTCGTAAAAAG
>CAWCKK010000040.1:0-7033 GCA_963796135.1 uncultured Acidobacteriota bacterium
AAAAAAAAAAAAAAAAAAAAAAAAAAGCGCGTCCTGGTTTCTTTCCCCTGAAATCTTGGCTGCGTAAATCTCCTCTTGTGTACAAGAAAAATCCAACCCGACAAAAATAATCGTGGTACACCCTAAATGGACAGCAAGGCTGGTGCAAAAATTAGCCACAGTCCAACCGGAATCGAATTTTTCTGCGAACAGACCGCACTCTGCAGCTAAAAATGCCTCAATGGGATAACTGCCTGCATCCGGCATCCAGAAAAGGGGGCCGTGCGCTTTGCCAAGGAGGCCTGAGTTCACCCGGCCCTGATAAAATAAGGCGATTTCAAAACTTGTCTGATCTAAAAAACTCTGCAAGGGCGCTTGTGCGTCAAAATGGGCAGACAGGTGAGGATGGATGCTATGGGCGTTGAGGGCAGCAACAGCGGTCCCGCCTCCCATTAAAATCGCCCTCTCTTTACACGCATTTAATAAAGGGGCAGAGGCATTGAGAGAGGGCCCAGCCCCACAGACAATGGCAGTCATCCCAGCGCACTTGCCCTCAAGGGAAGTTCCAAGGAAAGATTGGGGCAGAAAAGACAAATTCTTCATCGCATTCGCTAGGACTTTAACGCCCATGTCTTCAGAATCCGATGCCAAAAGATCGATCCCGCGATGGTACTGCTCCATCTTTAGAAAAAAATCCCAAGCAGACTCATCTAAGGCAGGAGAGCTCGATGCATAGGCAAATCGCAAAAGAAAAAATGCCCAGCAGACCTGCTGAAAAACAGAGTCATCCCCTGCTTGGTAGTGGAACAGCCGAACTCTTGGATCTTTAGCCAGGGGAAGCGCTTTGGCCTTTAAGAATAGCCGCTCGTCTGGCTCGACGAAGACAAGAAAGCGACCTTCCTTTTTTTTAAGCCAAGATAGGCTGCAAGAGTGAGCAGACCCATCGCCGACGCCAAAAACGCACAACACATCCGTCTCTTTGAGATCCTCTCCCAAAGAAGAGAGCTTTAAGCCCGCCGCTGTCAATATCTGACCCACTGCATCAACTCCTGATAGGAAGGGAGGAAAGGGTAAAAGACATATTGGTTTTTTGCCCGATCCCAACGCCCAAACCGCACCTGCGCCGCATTGACAACAGCGACACAAGGCGCCCCGACGAAGTGATTGTAGCCGATCACCTGATTAAGTGCATCCTCTATTACCCCCTGCTCCTTGCATTCCAGCAGAAGCAAAGGAAAAGGGGGGTCCCCCTTGCCCAACACCAGGATATCGACCCTCCGGTTCGGAGCTTCGCGAGAAAGGGAAAAGGGAAGCTCTTTTAGCCTCTTTTCCACGACGAAGGCCCCCTTCGGGTACTGCAATTTACAAACCATGTGCCGAATCCACCACTGCCGCACTTGCTCTTCCCCCGTTGCAGCAACCCAGACCTTCCGAATCTCATCGAAAATCCGTTTTTTATTCCGGCAGGATGAGCCCATAGTTTCCATCAGTTCTGCGATAGAGGACTTTGAGTTTTTGATCCTCTTCAGACCGAAAAATCAAAAAAGCATCCCCGGACAGATCCATTTTCATCACAGCTTCATCAATGGTCAGCATCTTGAGGGGTTTGGTCTCTGAGCCGATGATCTTATGCGGCTTGTAGGCCTCTATCTCCTCTTCAGCGGCCTTCTCTTCGATCTCATCGTTCACCGCATCCACTTCGCTAAAGGGGCGCTCGAGAACGTTGACTTGCATATCGATGACAGATAGCTTTTTCTTATGATGGTCCTGAATGCGGCTCTTATAGCGAGCCAGTAGAGACTTCAAGCGGTCGATAGCTCGATCGATCGATGCATACATATCCGTACTTGCAGCCTGGCACTTGACTTGGGTATGGTCTACCTTTAAGAGGATGACACACGCATGCTCGAGCTTATGGATCTCGAGGGTCATGTGCAGATGCATGATATGGTTGTGAAAGCGCTCGATTTTGGAGAGCTTATCCCAGACATAGGCGCGGATGGGATCTGTGATCTGGACATTTCTGCCGACGATATCGACACGATATCCCAAGGAATCTTCTTCTTTAAATTTCGTCTTATTGACCATAAGGTAGCTCCATTTAAGCTATACCGAAGCAACTCGGGAATCGATTTTCACTCCGTGTGAAACCCGATTCCCGAGTTGCTTCGGTATGTTTTCATTTTCTCTTATCTCTGATTAAAAAACGAGCTTA
Source organism: uncultured Acidobacteriota bacterium (assembly GCA_963796135.1). Lineage (GTDB taxonomy): Bacteria > Chlamydiota > Chlamydiia > Chlamydiales > Rhabdochlamydiaceae > CAJCIW01. Next base: position 2,195 of record CAWCKK010000040.1, read on the forward strand.
AGACCTCCTGTGAACCCTTGGAACCCCAAAGTGAACCGATCCCGCTGCCGATTGATTTGCGTATTTGTCTTTTGTCCGATATAGGGCCACTGCTGAAATTCAAACCCTGCAAACACCCTTAAAGTCGTATACTGCTTGAGTTTTTTTGGAAAAATCGGCACGTCTTTCTTGTCGGATTTAGAAAAGTTAGTTTCCCAAAAAGCCCCTGCGAACAATTCCAATATCCCCTTCACACAGTAAAAGGCATTGTCGGCTTTAAAATCTTGCGACAGAACTGTTGAGCTCTCCGAGGGAAGAACGAGGTATTTTTGCCTTGTCATCTCCTCTGAGCGCCCCCAAACCAATGCGCCAGCTCCTCGGATAGTGACGCCAAAGCCCAAAGGCGCGCTCCAATCCATTTCCAGCCCGACAAGCCCCCCGACAGCTTGAAAATCATTCTTCACCTTAAGCTGTGTAGAGTCCTGGTTAAAAGGCTCTAAGGCGATCAATTGCCTTCCGACCCGAATGCGCCAATCAATCGCACTCCAGACTCCCCTGACCCCAAAATAGGGCCTCAGGAAGAAACTGCGGCTCATCGCAATCCCGCGAGCAAGCTGCACGTCTAAGACGTTATTTTTAATGCCGCACTTGGCCGAAGCCTCATTGGGAACAGAGGCCAAATCCTTGATTAATCCGATCTGATCGACAATCACCGTATTGCCTGAGACAGGATCGGGGAAGACAAGCGTCCCTTCAGCCTTGTCCTTCCCTAGGGTGGAAAACCGCGTCCAAACGACAAAGACATCGTAAAGATCAAAAGGGGCCTGAAACCCTAACCCCAATCTAAAACCAGGATCATAAGAGAACTGAGGAGTCTGCACTCTAATGTGGGTGTCGACATTTCCAGAGGAGCCATTTGCCTGTTCGACAAGAGATTTGGTCGCATAGCCAACCCCATCGACATCGGCCTTCCAATAAATGAGATCTGCTTCCAAAAGACCTTGATCTCTTCCCTTGCTGAATCCGTACCCCTGTTTTTTCTCTAAAAAGCGGATCCGCTCATCGATAAACTCTTCCTCGTCGCAAAAGCCTGGGAGAGCCCAACAAAGGGCAGAGAATAAAAAAACAAACTGCTTCTTTAAGCCAATCATCTAAAAATCCACCCTAGCTCCGACGACAAGCCCTTCAAAACTTAAATCTGTCCGATCTCGCACTCCGCTTAGCTGCACAATCGTCTTCTGCGCGACGCTTGGCCAATAGAAGAAGTCATATCCCGCCCATAGCAAAATGTGGCCTGTCTTAGAGAAGTTGGCCTCCCATTTTAAACCCACTGCGATATCAAAGGTCGCCTTGACAGCGGCCATCGCCCGATGGGCGGTAAGCGTCTGCTCAAAAGTATCCTCCTGCTCTGCCGGAATTGAGAAGAACTTCTGCCGCGTTTTTTCAACAGATCTGCCGTACATCAAAGACGCAGAAGCTTTGGAAAACATCCCAAACTCTTTGTAGATGTTCCACTTGGATTCAAATCCTCCGACAAAGCCGCCTCCGGTGTAGTCGTTTTCGACAAAAAAATCGGTATAGGTTTGAGCTGCAGCAGAGGGAATCACAATGGGGATCTGATAGGAGATATCCCAATCCATTCTGACCCAAGCCCCCCTGAGCCCTCCATAGAGCTTAAACCAAAAGTAGCGGCTCCACAGGAACGTCCGGCCCAGGGCAATTTCGCCTAAGTCTAAGCGCACCCGGCAGCCCGCTTGGACTCGGCTCGGAGGAGAAACCAATCCCTCGATAAGCCCAACGGAATCGAAAATGACCTTGTTTCCAGATGCTACTGTCAAATCCCCATGAGCTGTATCCGTCCCCTTAGAGAACGACCTCAGCCACCGCGCACTGATGTCCCAGTGATCGTGGGGAAGCCCCACACCTAGCCCTATCTGAAATGCCGGGGCGTAGTCAAACGCAACGGTTTTAGCTTTCACCTGATTGAAAACAAGATCCCCTAGAGGATCCAACTCGACCTCTGCTGTTGTCGCATAAGCAACCCCATCCAAAGAGGTCTTCCAGTAAATGAAATCTCCGAAAAAAAAGACCGTTGTCTTCTCCTTGCGCAGATCAATGCCACTATCTCTTTCAAGCCTTTCTAATCTATCCTCAAAAGAACCTAACGGGGTGGTTTCCTTACAAAGTAAGGACTGCCAAGGCATCGCGCAGAAAACCCCTAACAAATAAATCCAACGCATCTACCAACACCCCCCGTTTTATACACTGGACTTTAGACATTGGAGGGAGCTGATTTCACTAGATGGATGCATCCGGATTGAATTGATTTTTAAATAGTCGACTTGAAACAGTCGCCATTTAAAAACCAATTCAATCCGGATGCCTCTAGGGGTGAAAGCAACCCTGAGCAATGGATACAAGTCCAGATAAAGAGGAGATTTTTAGAGACTAAAAGAAATTTTGTCAAAAGAAATTTCCCAAGACCTCAAGAAAAATAGAATAGACATCTTGCCTGGGTTTTAAGGCACACTAGAGCTTTTGATAACTCAATGCAGACTCAAAACTTACATACGAAGGGCCATAGATAATTGTGGCAATTTCAAACGCATCCAAGAGGACTTTCTTGACATTTTTAATTAAATACAAATCTCTGCGAATGGGAATAAGGTACCCGTTTTGGACTGCTCTTTTAATGATCGCTTGGCGAGAATCTGGCGACTTATCCAAAATATGGTGTAAATCAGTTCCAGAAGATATAAGGCCTTGGCCAACTCAATAAAATTTCAAGAAAACCGCTATTCATAAAAGGCTCAATTTTTTGACAGCTTCTTACATGAGAATAAGACACTCCCAATTTTTATGCAGAAAACTGTCAAAAAATGACAGTTTTCTGCTCCAAACAGACATAAAGAAGTATAACCAAAAACCAAATTTTGAGGTTGTTTGGGGATAGGTTCATAAGACCGGACTTTAGCCATCGACTAAGACAGCGATTAAAAAAACTACTGGAAGTCACTGAAAGTCAAAGAGTTGAAAAAGCCGGAAGCACCTTCATTTCTGAAAATGTCTCCGGTGAAATGCGCCCAGCACCGGAGCGTTCTCGAACCAATTCCTCGAGGGAATGAAGCTTCTCTATGAGTTAGAACCCCTTATCAAGGTAAAGCCCTACCTCACAAACCAGTGGGAAAAGAATGGTAGAGTCGCTAAATACGCTTTTTGAGCAAGAGAATTCGCCAAATCTTATCTCCCTTCTACGAAATAGAACTCTATCTTTAGGGGGTGCAGGGGGGAATATACAATTCGAAGTTTGATCAAGTATTAGATTCTGTGATAGAAGGGAAATTTAACTACATTTCTTGATAGGGTTTAGGCAGTAGCCATGAAAGAGAAGAGCTTGATACAAAATTACATGGATGGATGGAAAAGGTAGTGTAACATTGAAGACGCTGCAAAGGCCATTGTATCCGCAGTGCAGAGCGCTCCGGGAGTTTACAATATCGTTAACGATCATCCCTTAGAAATGCGACATTGGTTGCCAGCATTTGCAAATTATCTAAGAGCTCCCTCCCCTCCTAACATAACGGAGGAAGAAGGAATTAAAACAAGAGGTCCAGATGCTGTTTACTATGCTACAAAACTACGAGGAGCATCAAATGCAAAAGCAAAAAAAGAACTCCATTTCCTCCCAAGACCACTCGAATGGATGAATAGTTAAAATATGATCCGCAAACTCTTCGATCTCGATATTCCTATCATTCAAGCTCCAATGGCTGGAGGCATCACAACCCCAGAATTAGTAGCCACGGTTTCTAATACAGGGGCACTGGGCTCATTAGGCGCAGGTTATATGGAACCCAATGAGATTCGCACCGCTATTAGAAAGATCAAGTCACTCACCAATAAACCATTCAATGTCAATCTTTTTATTCCTGAACATTCCAATGTTACATATGACCTCTCTCTTATAAACAAGCTTTTACTTCCTTTGTGGCACGAACTATCAGACGCACCTCTTGAAACTTATTCCAAACCTCCATCTTTCAACGATCAGGTACAGGTCATTCTTGAAGAACAAGTACCCATTTTCAGTTTCACTTTTGGTATTCTGGCCTCTTCTCTTATTAAGGGTTTCAAAATACAGGGCTCTTTGATATTCGGTACAGCAACCACTCCTGAAGAGGCTGAAGAACTCGAAAATGCTGGAGTAGATGCCATTGTATGCCAAGGGCAAGAAGCTGGAGGGCATCGTGGAACTTTTTCCTTCGCATGACCCTCTTTACGGGCTATTGACTCTTCTACTTCTAACGAAGAAAAAAGTGAAGATTCCATTAATCGCTGCTGGCGGGATTATGGATGGCCACTCGGCATCGGCAACTTTTTTGATAGGCGCCTCTGCTGCACAAATCGGAACAGCCTTTCTCACTACAACTGAAAGTGGAGCTAGCTCCAGCTACAAACAAGCCCTTTTAAAAACACCTCATCTTGCAACGGCTCTAACGAAATCCTTCACAGGAAAAATGGCCCGAGCAATCACCAATGCTTTTATGCAAAAACTCGAGGGTCATGCAATCCCACCCTATCCAATTCAGCATTTCCTTACACATAGACTGAGGTCTCTTGCCGCACAAAAAAATCGACCAGAATTGATGTCTCTTTGGGCTGGTCAAGGTTACCCACTTTGTCGCCATATCAGTGCCGCTGCGCTCGTTCATGAAATTGCCAAAGAACTCACGAAATACACCCCATGACCATTTTGTTAATCTCAACAAAATGGTCATGGCTTACTCACTTTGAATTGCACCAAAATGCATTTTTACTTCTATTGCAACAACCTCTAAGAAGAATCCTACTAAACTGAAA
>CAWCKK010000041.1:0-22146 GCA_963796135.1 uncultured Acidobacteriota bacterium
GGAGAGGTTCTGTCATTTCCTTAAAGGTCCCTGCGGGTGCTCTTTTTTTTGTTACTTTCGGAGTGTTGATTATAAAATATTAATTTGTCAAGTATTCTGGACTGATATCCAGTCAGAAGGCAAAGACCTTGAAATCCTCTGCAGCCTCGGTGTTTGGAAAAATCAAACGAGCTTCTCTTGCAAAATCCTCTGCTTCTTGGTAGCGGGCAGAAAAATGGGTCAAGATCAAGCGTTTGGCGTGGGCTGACTCTGCGATCTCTAGCGGCTTGGCTAGCCGTGAGGTGACGATTTTTTTCGGCCAGGTCATGGTGCTGCTCGAGATAGGTGCTCTCACACAGAAACAGCGTCGCCTCACGAGCCAAGTCGATAGCGGCCTGACAGGGCAAATCAATAACAACGGCCAACGCATCCCCTTTCTGGATGTAGCTCACATCGTTAAGAAGAACCCTCTTCCCATCGATCACAAGCTCCCCTTTTTCTTCTAGAAGGCGCACATTTGGGCCTTTAACACCGAAGGAGAGGAGTTTCTCCTTATCGAACTTGCGCCTCTGCTTTTCTGTGATTCTCCAGCCGATATTTTCTACTCCGTGTTCCAAAAATTTAGCCTCGATGGTAAAAGGCCCATCTTCTTTCGACAATCCCTTCGCGTGCGATGGGGTGCTCGACGATCTGGATCGTCTGGTGGTAGATCGTCCCATGGCGCAGGCGGTCAAAGTAGGTTTGGCCGCTAGCAGGATAATAGCAGTGGATCGGATGGAGCACTTTATCCAGGTTTAAGCGCATCAGCATAGACCCTAACCCTAAGCAATGATCTCCATGAAAATGGCTCACAAAAATATGGGTCACGCAGGTGGGGGCGACATTTGCAAAAATGAACTGGCGCTGAGTTCCCTCTCCGGGGTCAAACAATAGGCCTTGCTCATTCCAGCGGACAAGATACGCTCCGTGATTGCGGTTGCGGGTGGGCTGCTGGCTGGAACAGCCGAGGATCACTAAGTCGCGCAATGTCACCTGACCCTCCTTTTGAAAAAAGATAATCTTCCCAGAAAGATGCCCATAAGCCCCGCCAACTAAGTGGGCTGTGTTGGCAATATCCGGAGTCAGCTGGATCTGTGTCAATAAGTGAAGGCTAAAGGTAAAAAGCTCGATCACAAACATCGCAAGGACAAAGAAGAGCAAAAACAATAGAGTCGACTTTTGCAGCGGATACCCTTCCCAAGGGGCCTTTGCCTGACGGCTCCAAATAAAGCCTGCCAGACCCACGATCACCCCTGAAAAACCGAGGAACAAAGGGCCGCTGACAAGATACTGAGCGACATTAGAGACAATACCCATCAGCAAAATCAAAAGGCAGATTTTCCATCTCGGCAATCGCTGCTCGATTTGCCGCAGCAAGATCCAAACCCACACCATATTAAAAAGAATGTGCAGAAGGTTAGCGTGCATAAGGCAAGGGGTAAATAGGCGAAACAGCTGGCCTTGCTGAATTTTTTCAAACATCGGGGTAGCCCTAGCCGCTTGCCAGCCCTGGGTCTTTGCCATTAAAAAAAGAGCATAAAGGCCTCTATAGGACGGGGTGTCCTCTGCTTTTTTAAGAAGATCCACCCCTGCAGGGGGGAGGTTTTTCAAATCTTTAACGCCTTTCAAATCCACAGTATCGATCATCTCTTGGATGTATCGATAGGCAGAAGGGTCGTCAAAGAAGAGCTGCTGCTCCAAAGGGGTCAGCCCAATTTCAACAGCCAGCTCCCCTTTGTCTTTATCGATGTGCGCCTCTTGGGCGCTATTCCAAAAAAACACAAAAGCGCAAAGGATAATGATAGCGTGGGTGAAGGTCGCAGAAAACCTGTGGACTTTTAAAATTTTAGACGGCACCGACTGCCATTTCAAATCTTCCGATTCAGAAATTTCCCGATAGTCTGGAGAAGGGGGTGCTGCTGTTGCAGAGGTGTCGGGTTGAAGAAATTTTGGATCTTCTGGATGCTCCCGATAGGCCTGCATCCATTGGCAAGCCCTTTCTAAATCATCCTCGTCGTAAACCCAAATCCGGTATTGCTTGGCGTCTGTCTTTTGTTCTTGAGAAACTTCATAGATGTTCTGAATCCCTTCTTTCAAGAGAAAAGAATAAAAACCATAGGCCTGTTTTTCAGTATCAAAGCTTCCAATCAGGCGCATGTTTCCACTATCTTTTGAATGATCTGAGAAGTCGAGAATCCGGGTAAAAGGGGGACGATGTGAAGTCTACCTCCATAGGAAGCAACGACATCTGCCTCAATGCAGTCGATCCCATATTCGGCCCCGTTCACATGGACATCGGGCTGGATTTGAGAAAGGAGGCGGCGCGGGTCGAGTCTCTTCAAACCAGGTCACATAATCCACGCTCTCTAAAGCTGCCACCATCTGGAGCCGGAATTCTAAGGGGATGATCGGGCGCAAAGGGCTTTTGTACTGCTGAATCGACGCGTCGGTATTCAGAGCGACAATCAAAACATCGGCCTGGCAGCTTGCCTCATAGATCATCTCTAAGTGTCCAGCGTGCAGCAGATCAAAGGACCCATTGAGGGTGGCAATCGTTTTGCCCTCTTCTCGGATCCCCCTGACCTTTTCCTCTAGGACAGATCCGACGAGGATTTTATGGGCAATTGCTCTTGCAAAACCTTCACTTTTTTGGGAAAGCGACATGAAAAACCTCGTCGTAATGTTTCACAAAATGCACTTTCAGATCCCTTTTTTAACATAGGAGGGAAGTTCGTCGTAATCGCGCTGATTGTCTTTGGGAAAATGAGCACTTTAGCCCCAGATCTTCTTGCTGCGATCAGCTTTTCTTTCACCCCTCCAATCGGCAAGAACTTTACCCGTTAAAGTCAGCTCGCCTGTCATCCCCAAATCTTTCAGCACAGGCTCATTGCAAAAGAGGGAGAGCATGGCGGTGACCATCGTAATTCCAGCAGAAGGCCCGTCTTTCGGAGTCGCTCCTTCCGGGATATGGACATGGACTTGAGATTTTTCAAAGAAGGGAATTCCCGGCGCATAGTGCTCCACCATGCTGTGCAAATAGGTCCAAGCGATCTGAGAGGATTCTTTCATCACATCTCCGGCTTGACCTGTGAGCTTCATCTCTGTTTTTTCTCCGCCGGCACTCTTGTCGCCTCAATATAGAGAGTCGCCCCTCCCATCGAGGTCCAGGCAAGCCCCATGCAAACACCGACAGGGGTACGTTCATAAAACCGATCGCTTGTAAAGATCGGTTTGCCCAAATATTTGTCGAGATTGTTCTCAGAGATGGTCACTTTTTTAAACTTCTGCCACTTTTTCTATCCATGCTCTTTGACAACTTGGATCGCAACTTTCCGCATGATCTTTTTGATATAATTTTCCAAGGCTGCGCACACCCGCTTCCCTCGCATAGCCATTGATGATATGGGCGATCGCCGCCTCTGGTAAATTCAAGATCAGAAGGTTTTAAGCCCCATGTTTTTGCGATTGCGCGGGATCAGATACTTCTCGGCAATCTTCACTTTCTCCTCCAAGATATAGCCCGACAGGCGCAAAATATCCATGCGGTCTTTCAAAGGCTCAGGAATCGTATCCAGAACGTTGGCAGTGACGATGAAAAGAATGTTCGACAGATCGCAGCGCACATCGAGATAATGATCGAGAAAATCTTTGTTCTGCTCGGGATCGAGCACCTCCAATAGAGCCGAAGCCGGGTCGCCTTGATAGCTAGAGCTCATCTTATCCACTTCATCGAGCATGATCACAGGATTCATCTCCTGCGTGAATTTAAGCGCCTGAATCATTTTTCCGGGCATTGCGCCAATGTAGGTGCGCCGATGACCTTTGATCTCCGCTTCATCGCGCATGCCGCCGACGGAAAACCGGTAAAATTGCCGCTTCAAGGCACGTGCGATGCTTTTGCCGATGCTGGTTTTTCCAACTCCGGGAGGGCCGACAAGACAGATGATGCTTCCCTTCACACCGCCTGAGAGTTTTCCGACGGCGATGAACTCCAAAATCCGCTCTTTAATGTCATTGAGTCCGTAGTGGTCTTCTTCGAGGATTTTTTTGGCAAATTTAAGATCAAGACCACTGCGCCATCTCCCCGCCGCTGTAAATTCCCCAAGGGACAATCGTGAGCCAGTCGAGGTAATTGCGGCAGACGGCATATTCAGCAGATTGCACTTCGAGAACATTCAGTTTCTCCAGCTCTTCTTTGATCGTCTGCATGACATCTATCGGGAACGTTGCGTTTTTTAAGCCGCGTCTTCAAATTTTTCGATATCGCATGTTTTATCGTCTTTTTCAAGCCCGAGCTCTTTTTTGATCGTCTTGAGCTGCTCCCGCAAAAAAAATTCGCGCTGCGTCTTGGAGATCGTCGCTTCGATTTTTTGATTGATGCTATTTTGCAGTTTGCTTAAATCGAGCTCTTTTTTCAGCAGAACAAGCGCTTTATCAATCCTTCCTTGTAAATCAAATGTCTGCAAGAACCTCTTGCAGCTCTTCCCTAGATAGCTGTCGTCAGAGCAACTGCAAAGTCGGCCAAGCTTCCCAGGTTCTGTAAAATCGGAATGGCCTAGAAAAATTTGCAGCTCTTCTTTAAAAAGAGGGTTGAGCTTAAGCAGCTCTTTGATCGTCGTGATGATGCTGATCGAATAAGCTTTGAGCTCTTTAGGAGTTTTTCAGTGACGATATCTTCGTGGTAGTTGATTTGGGCTTTGAGATGTTTGCTGGCTTTGATCGGCTTTTTGATCGAAATCCGCTTTTCCATGTTAAGAACGACTTGCGCTCCGCCCTGCTCCATCGGAATGATCCGCAACATCCGCGCTAGCACACCGACCTCGTAGAGATCGTCAAAGTCCGATCTTGTAGACATTGATCTCTTCTTTCTTAGTGAGAAACAGACCCATGCACTTGTATTCCGATTTAGCGACCGTCTTGAGCACTTCATAATAGGCGCCCGGCTCAATCACAATCGGGGCTGCCATCCCAGGAAAAAAGGGGCGGCGGGTCAAAGGAATGATAAACACCTCATCGGGTATCTCCGTCTGCGTCTTGTCGCGCTGCTGATCTTCCTTGACCGAATCGTGCACGGCCTCTACTAAAGATCTTCCATGCTCTCATCATCCATCATTTCATTTTCATTACTCAAGCGCGACTCCTTTAAAAAAACAGCTTCGAGTTATACCGCACGCATTCCAAATATGTGCTTTTCAGTCATGTGCGGCATACACATTCAATAAATTTTTAGAATAGGGATAGGTTCTGGAGCCAATATTAACGGGCGGCCAGAGTTTTGCGATAGCACCAATTTTTGCCCAGAAAAATTCCAGGTTGACTGCAGATGAAGTCACAGATTACAATGTCTGGCCCATGGCATGTTTAATCTTAGATACGAGCACCGATCTTTGCCTGATCGGGCTCACGAGGAACGATCGTGTTCTTGCAGAAAAGGCATTTCCTCACCTAAATCAACTCTCTCAAAATTTAATTCCCTCTATCCAGAGTTTACTCCAGTCTCAAGAGCTTTGCCCATCGGATCTGAACCTCATCGCTTTGGGTGTCGGACCTGGATCCTACACCGGCACTCGGGTGGGGGCAGCTGTCGCTAAGGGCCTGGCCTTTGGCCTCGGTATCCCCATCAAGCCTTTTTGCTCCCCTCTTGCTTTTTTACCTGAACAGCAAGGCGAGTTTGCCTTTTTAATCCCGACGCGCAGAGGAGCTTACTTTGTACTGCAAGGAGTCTGCAATGAGGGTTCCACCATCAAAAAAGCGGCCCGCCTTCTATCGAAGGAAGCGCTGCCTGCAGAAATAGGGCCTGTCGACTTCCTCATTTGCTCCCCAAGTCAAGAGCTGCCTTTCGAGATGATCCACCGTTTTGCCCCCTCCGTCAACTTCGGTGCCTTGGCGCGCTACTTATCGCAAGCAGAAGCCTTCGACCCAGAGAGCATTGCAATGGAATACTTCCACACGCCTTGAAAAACGGCAAGCAAGGTCGAGATTGATTGCAAAAATATCTGCCGTTGCCATAGAATCTAAGGGACGTAAACTGAACTTGTAAGTCGCGTGTTTTTACTTTAAATTCAAACCTTAAGCTTTTTTAAGTCCGAATAGGTCTCAAGAAGCTTAAGGTCTAAATAACTCAGGATAAGATGTCCATGCCAAGCGTTAAAGTCCGCACAGGGGAGCCGATCGATAAAGCATTGCGAGCTTTGAAAAAGAAGCTAGACAAAGAGGGGATCATGAAATCAGCCAAAGCGCACCGTTTCTACGACAAGCCCTCTGTCAAAAACAGAGCAAAATCTAAAGCAGCGCAAAAATACAAGAAAACCAAACCTCGCAACTATAGCATGTAATTTCTCAACTCAAAAAATAATACGACTATTATGAGTGATTACTACGAGGCCTTGGAGATTGCCAAGGGCGCAACCCAAGAAGAAATCAAAAAGGCGTACCGCAAGAGCGCGCTCAAATACCACCCCGACCGCAACCCAGGCGATGCTCAAGCCGAGAAGAAATTCAAGCAAATTTCTGAGGCTTATGAAGTGCTCGGCGATGAGAAAAAACGACAAATCTACGATCAGTACGGCGCCGACGCCCTGAAAGGCGACATGGGCGGGGCTGGCGGTGGGCACGCAGGCTTTTCTTCCATGGAGGAAGCACTTCGCACTTTCATGAACGCCTTCGGCGGCGGCAACCGAAGCGGCGAGGCGACCTTTGAGTCTTTCTTCGGCTTTGACCAGGAGGGATCTGCAGACAGCGGGGCTCAAGGCGCAAGCAAAAAAATGAATCTCTCGATCTCCTTTGAAGAGGCGATGAGTGGAGTGGAAAAAGAAGCTGTACTCAACAACTTCGTTTCTTGCCCCCATTGCAATGGCTCTGGCGCAGCCAACCCCAGCAGCGTCAAAAAATGCAGCAGATGCTCAGGCTCTGGCCAGCTCCACCAAACCCGTGGCTTTTTCACCATGACAAGCGTCTGCCCGCAATGCCACGGTAGAGGCAAGACCATCACCTCTCCCTGCCCAGAATGCCGTGAAGCCGGTCGGATTAAAAAGAAGCAACAGATTAAAATCCAAGTCCCCCCTGGTGTAGATACCGGCATGCGCTTGCGCATGACCGGATATGGAGATGCCGGCGAAGGGGGTGGGCCAGCGGGAGACCTCTACGTTTTCATCTCTGTTGAGCCCCACTCTGTTTTCCAAAGAGAAGGCGATGATATCTGTGTTGAGCTGCCTTTAAGCTTCTCTGAAGCTGCTCTAGGCTGCAAAAAAGAACTTCCCACTGTCCACCGAGGCACTTGCCGCATCTCTATCCCCGAAGGCACTCAAAGCGGCAAAGTGTTCCGCGTCAAAGGAGAGGGTTCTCATAACGTCCACGGCCGAGGAAAAGGCGATATGCTCGTCAAAATCATCGTCGAAACACCTGTGGGCTTAAGTGAAAAACAAAAAGCCATCCTCTCTGATTTTGCAGAGTTGGAAAAAGAGCAAAACTCCCCTCGAAGGCGCAGTTTCTTTGATAAGCTTAAATTGTTTTTCTCACGGGAATGAAAAGCAAAAGCCTCGAAAACATCTTTTTTTCGAGGCTTGAAAGAAACTTTAAAATGGATATAACTCCAGCTAAGCTAGGCGCTGCATGAACCGCTCTTTTTCATCCCAGAAGAGCATGGCTTGCATTTGCTCCCTCTTTTGGAAGATGTTTTTTTCTTAGCCGCTGTTTTTCTCACAGATTTTTTTGCTTTCTTTTTTGCAGTCTTTTTTGCCATTGCTTTTCTCCTATTTGTAGGTAAAGTATCCACTTGATCGAACTGCACTCCCCTCTTTGAAAGAGCCGTCCACCATTGATTATCTCAAGCTTATCTCCTATTTAAAGAAATATCTATTAATCTTCAAATAAAAATGAGCAACTTTTTTTAGGTGCTGTGTCTTTTTTTATAAAGAAAGAACAGAAGGACAGGAGAAATGCTGAGCACATTGCCCGCGCCTATCATAAAAATGTAGCGCAAGTGGGATCCAATATCGACATTGCTCGGAGGGAAAAAACTCACGGTAATGGTGCAAAGGCAACCGATAAGACCCAGCAGGCACGTCACCCACATCCCATATCGCCTGCCGGGGATCTTAAAGATCCCTTCCCTGGCCTTATGCTTGTAGTGGAGGGACAGGGCTGAAAAAAACATCAGCATGTACATGATCATGTAGAGCTCTGTGCTAAGAGCGGTTAAGAACCAATAAAAAGCATTAACGCTCGGCACCAGCAAGAAGATCAAGCAGACCAAACTCACCAGGATCGCCTGGCCAATCAAGATATTGTGAGCAATCCCATGCTTATTTCTTCGCATGAAAAAGGGGGGCAAATAGCCGTATTCTGCAGCGTGCAGCAATCCCTTTGCAGGAGAAATCAGCCAATTGGTCATGCCTCCGACAGAACCCACGACGATCAGCACGGCGAGAATAGGAGTTAGCCCTTTAAAGCCAAAAGCTTCAAACAAGTTGCTGAACACCTGAATCACCCCTGCGACTAGGTTGATTTCCTTTTCCGGCAGAACAAAAGCAATGGCAAGAGAGCCTAAAATCATCGAGAATAGAATAAAAAAACTCGAAAACATCACCGCTTTTGGGAAGTTGCGCTGTGGCTGTCGAATGTCGTTCACATGAACCCCCGCCAACTCAATTCCCAAAAAGGAAGCCATGATCGCCACAAGAGCGACCCAATTTTCAGAATTGCCAAAAGAAGGAAGCAGCGTCTCTGCGCTCAGTTGAATTTGCAGTGGGTGACCATTGAATACCCAAACCCCACCTAAGACAATCAAAAAGATCATGGGGAAAATGGTCCCTATCAAGCCGCAAATCCCGTTGATTTTTGCAGACATGTGGATCCCGCGCAAGTTCACAAGCGTCATGGACCAAAAAACCACGAGGATACAGCTGATGAGATACCCCTTATTTTGCGCTAGCTTAGGGTTGATGAGATAGGCTGCAGTGCCTGCAATAAAAGATAAAATCGTCGGATACCAGACCATTGTGTTGATCCACTGCAGCCAGATCGCAAGCATGGCCCATTTTTCGCAAAATGCCATCTTCACCCAATGGTAGACCCCCCCTTTTTCGGGAAAGGCCGCAGACAACTCCGCTGCAACAAGGGAGGTGGGGATCAAAAAGACAATGGCCGAAAAAACAAAGAAAAAAATCAGAGCACTGCCAAAAAGCGCAGATGCCGGTAAGTTGCGAATGCTATCGATGGCAGCAACAATCAACAGAATTAAAGAAAACAGGGAAATTTTTTTATTAACCATACACTTATTTAGACAAATTAATCCGGTAAATCTTTTCCACGTGCTCAATACTGGAGAGGCAGCAATCGAGGTCTTTGAGCTGACCTGACTGCATATCGTAAACCCATCCGTGTACAGAAAGAGGCTGCTTGCGCCCCCATGCCCCTTGAACAATGGTCGTGTGGCACACGTTCAACACCTGCTGAAGGACATTGAGCTCGACAAGCCTTTGGTAGCGTCGAACCTGATCGGTAATCCCATCCAGCTCTTCCTTGTGCCTGGCGTACACATCGCGGATATGCCTTAGCCAATTATCCACAAGACCCAGCTGATGTTCATCCATCGCCGCCTTAACTCCTCCGCAGCCGTAGTGGCCGCAAACAATCACATGCTTGACCTTGATGAGATCAACCGCATACTCTAATACAGACAAGCAGTTAAAATCGGTATGGGGAAAAAGATTGGCCACATTGCGATGGACAAACAGCTCGCCGGGCTCCAATCCCACAATTTCATTGGCAGGCACCCGGCTATCTGAACAGCCAATCCACAGGTACAAAGGATCCTGATCCTTAGCCATACGGCGGAAATAATCGGGCTCCCTGCCAATTTTTGCATCCACCCATCCCCGGTTGTTCTCAAATAAGATCTTGAGCTCCCTCATATTCACACCTTTGAAGTTATGATCCCTTCAGAGAGTAGCAAACATCCAAGTTTTAAGCAAAGCTCACCCGAAGTTTTTCACCTGATCATTGGGAGGAGATCAGCCTTATACCACTAGAATATGCATTTGTTAGACATCTTGCGATTGGTATTAGAGCAATGGGTACAAGTCCAGCTGAATTTAAAAAGCTGAAAATACCGCTTGAATGCTGCATTCCTATTGTGGTAGATTGGGCGGCAGTTGGTTAGCGCTTATGGAAAAATGATGGATTATTCTGCCCCTAAGGGCACGTACGATATCGTTCCCGACGGAGAGGCTCTCGATGAAGGAGATAAGTGGCGCAGCTCCGCCCTCTGGCAACACCTATCCGAGGTGATGCGGGCAACAGCGCGGGATTACGGCTTCAAAGAGATGCGCACCCCTATCTTTGAGAAGACAGAGCTTTTTGTCCGCGGCGTTGGAGAAAGTTCCGATATCGTCACCAAAGAGATGTACACTTTTAAGGATAAAAGCGACCGTTCGATGACACTGCGCCCTGAAGGCACAGCGCCGGCAATGCGCGCTTTTTTAGAGCACAGGCTCTATCAAAAACCGGGACTCCACAAGTACTTTTATATCGGGCCGATGTTTCGCTATGAGCGCCCTCAAGCGGGAAGGTACCGCCAGCATGAACAGTTTGGGGCAGAGGCTGTCGGCATTGGAACACCAGAGCAAGATGTCGAGCTGATCGACCTGATGTGGCAGATCTATCGCCGCTTAAAAATTGAGAACTTGACAGTGCAGATCAACTCTGTCGGCGATAGTCCCTCTCGACTTGCCTATAAAGCAGCTTTGACCCAATTCTTAGAGCCTTTTTTAGGAGCTCTATCACAAGATAGCCAGGTGCGCTTCCACAAAAATGTCCTGCGGATCTTAGATTCTAAAGACCCGGAGGATCGAAAAATTTTACAGGACGCCCCTATCCTCAGCGATTTTTTGACCCCGGAGGCAAAGACCCATTTTGAGCGGGTATTGGCTCTGTTGTCCTCTCTTGGCATAAGGTATGCGATCAATCCTAAGCTGGTGCGAGGCCTCGACTACTACCATAAAACTGTCTTTGAAGTGACAGCTGAGGTTTTGGGAGCGCAGAATGCGATCGGCGGAGGGGGGCGCTACGATGGCCTGATTAAGGCGCTCGGCGGTCCAGATCTGCCCTCTGTGGGCTTTGCGACCGGAATGGAAAGAGTTCTGCAGACAATGCTCAAGCAGAATCTCCTAATGCCTAAACCTCCCTGCCCGGTTGTCTTCTTCATTCCGATGGGTCGAGAAGCGCTCGATCTGTGCTTTCAACTGGTTTCCCATTTGAGGCACCAGAGGATTGCCTCTGAAATCGATCTGAGCGGCAAAAAAATCCAACAAGGGCTGCAGCTTGCAAATACCAGCTGCGCTGCTTACGCCGTTGTCATCGGCGAGGAAGAAATCAAAAATCAACAAGTGAGCCTCAAGAATATGGCTACCAGGGAATCCCGGACGATCCCCTTGAGCCAGTTGAGCTTTGAACTGGGAAGATCGCATGCTTGATTATCGAAGAACCCACAATTGCGGAGAACTGACTCCGGCACAACTCAACCAGAGAGTGGTCCTTTCTGGATGGGTGCATAGGCGCCGCGACCATGGAGGGCTCATCTTTATCGATCTAAGGGATCGATTTGGACTGACGCAATTGCTCTTTGATCCCCTGGTCGTCTCCAAAGAAACCTTTGAGCAAGCCTCAAGGCTGCGCAACGAGTGGGTGATTTCCATCAAAGGGGAGGTGATCTTGCGGGCAGAAGGGATGGCAAATCCCAGGCTTGCCACTGGGCAGATCGAAATTCAGATTGCAGATCTTGCCATTTTGTCTGTGGCAAAAACTCCTCCCTTTTCGATCAACGATGAGCAGAGCGATGTGAATGAGGAACTGCTGCTGAAATACCGCTACCTGGATATTCGGCGAGGAGATATCGCATCAAAACTTGGCTTAAGACACAAAGCGATGCAAATCACCAGGAATTTCTTAAGCGAGAAAGGTTTTTTAGAGATCACAACCCCTATTCTTGCTAAATCAACCCCAGAGGGAGCAAGAGACTATTTGGTCCCTGCGCGGATTTATCCTGGTAACTTTTACGCCCTTCCCCAATCTCCGCAGATTTTTAAACAGCTGCTGATGGTCTCTGGAATGGATCGCTACTTTCAAATCGCCACCTGTTTTAGAGACGAGGATCTGCGCGCAGACCGCCAACCTGAATTCACCCAAATCGATCTGGAGATGAGCTTTGGAACACCGGATGATTTAATGGGGCTCATCGAAAATTTCATCCATTCTATTTTCCAAGAATGCGCCAACGTGGAGACTCTTAAAACATTCCCCCGCATGCGCTACAGCGATTGCATCGAAAATTACGGCACCGATAGACCCGACTTGCGCTTTGGGATGCCTCTTGTGAGGATTGATTCCATTGCAAAACAGAGCGCATTCAGCGTCTTTTTAGAGCAGCTTGCCACAGGCGGCTGTGCAAAGGCCCTCTGTGTGAAAGGGGGAGCGGAGATGTCCCGCAGGGAGATCGATGCCTATGGAGAATTCGTCGGGAAGTTTGGACTTGGCGGATTGGCTTGGATGAAATACCAAGAAGAGGGCCTTGCCTCAAACATCGCCAAGTTTTTTAATCCGAAGCTGCAAGAGGAACTCATCAGAGCGCTGTCGGCTCAAAAAGGAGACCTGATTTTAATGGCCGCTGCGCCAGAGGATAGGGTCAACCAAGCCCTCGATCACTTGCGCCGCAAGATAGCTTCTGATCGGGATCTGATCCCAAAAGAGGCTCTTGAATTTCTGTGGGTCACCGACTTCCCCCTCCTCAAGTGGAATCCGGAAGAGTCTAGATTAGAGAGCGAACACCACCCCTTCACCTCCCCTCATTTTGAAGATCTAGCGATGTTAGATAGCCACCCGCTTAAAGTGAGGGCGTTAGCCTATGATCTTGTCCTCAACGGGTATGAGATAGGAGGAGGCTCTCAACGGATCCACGATAGCCAATTGCAAGAGAAGATCTTTGCTCTCTTAAAACTCTCAAAAGAGGAGATTGAAGAGAAGTTTGGGTTTTTTGTCGAAGCACTCCAGTACGGCACTCCCCCTCATTTGGGCATTGCGCTTGGCCTAGATCGATTGGTCATGCTTTTGAGTGGCACTAAAAACATCCGCGATGTCATTGCGTTTCCTAAAACCAAGAATGCAAGCGACTTGATGATGCAGTGCCCATCGCCTGTGAGGGGAAAGCAATTAGATGAGCTTAAAATCAAAACAGAACCTGTCGAAATCCCTTGGATTTAATCAAAAAAAGCTCTAATTTTAGTCAGCATCAACTCTACTTAAGATGGAACTTATGAAAAAACAAGTACACATTTTCTCTATCGCCTCTCTTTTCTCCCTCTCTTGTCTCTTTGCAGACGGAGAGCCTGCCGTGGAGAGCTCACCTTCTGCCGCCTCTTTGGATATTGCCAAAGTTTCAGAGGCATTCGGCCACGTGATTAGCAAGAATTTGGAGAACATCGGCGTTAAATTTGAGATGGCAAAGGTCATCCAAGGCCTGCAAGATGCCACAAACGGCAAGGCGGCTCCTATGTCTGAAACTGAGTGCATCCAAGCCATTGCCGCTGTCCAAGAAAAAGTTTTCAAGGAGCAGTGCTCTGAGAATTTGAAACGGGCGGAAACGTTTCTTTCCGAAAACGCAAAGACAGCTGGCATTGTCGCTCTCGATGAGGGAAAGGTGCAGTACCGCGTCGTCGAGACAGGCCGCGACCCTGCTGTCGAAGCCCACTTTTCTCCACTCATTAAATACACCGGAAAATACCTCGATGGATCGGTGTTCGGTTCTTCTAAAGAAGAGGAGATGATTTCGCTTGACGAGGTCATCCCAGGTCTGAAGGCAGGTCTTCTCGGCATGAAAGAAGGGGAAAAACGCACCGTTTACATCCATCCTGACTTGGCCTACGGCACAAATGGGTATCTGCCCCCCAACTCCTTGTTGACATTTGAGGTGGAGATTGTCAAAGCCAACGCTCCGGTGAAAGAGGCTGTGGATGACGACGCGCAAAAAACTCAAACGCAGCATGAAATTGCCGAAATAAAAACCGACATCCGGTAGAGTGACAACAGAAGCCTGCAATCCTGCCCTGCCCCGCCGGAGGGGAAGCTGTATTGCAGGGGATACCCCAAAGAAGTCGCATGCGTCTTTTTAAAATTTCACTCGCCTTTCAGATGGCCATTGCAACGGTCTTAGGGATCTTGTCTGGCCTATTTTTTGGGGATCTGTGCGAGGTGTTTTCTCCCTATGCCTCTGCCTACATCATGCTCTTAAAGGTGACAGCCGTCCCCTATTTAATCGGCGCCATCATCCATGGCGTGGGCCAGCTGAGCGTTTCCCAAGCTAAGCAAATCGTCAAAAAAGGCTTTTTTTTCATTAGCTTGGCTTGGCTCATCAATATCGCGATGATTTATACTATCAATTACCTCTTTCCGCTGCCCTCTTCAAAGCAGCTCGGCGGATATATCTCAGGCGATGTTCCGAAGCTGGATTTTGCAGAGCTGCTCATCCCGGATAACATCTTTTTCGACCTTGCAAACAACATCATCCCGGCCATTGTCATCTTCTCCATCCTGATCGGCATTGGCTTGATGTACATCAAAGAAAAAGATGTCATGATGAAAGGGATGGAAAACCTAGTCCAAGTCCTAACGCGCATCACGGGATGGATCGCCCGAATTACGCCTCTTGGAACCTTTCTCATCATCGCCAACCAAGTGGGAACAGTCCAACTCTCGACCGTAAAGCAAGTCAGCACTTACGTCATTCTCTACATTGTCGGGGTCTGCATCATCGTCTTCTGGGTCTTTCCCAGGCTCATTCAGATGCTCACATCGATTTCTGCTTTCAAGTGGCTCGAGCAGCTTCTTCCCATTCTTGTCCTGGCCTATACGACCAATGTGGTGATCGTCTGTCTTCCCTATATCATCGAGCTGCTCAAAAAAGAAACCCAGCTGCTCGACCCCGAAGATGACAAAGCACAAAGCCAGATCCAAGGAACGGTCTCTGTCGTCTTTAATTTGCCGCTGGGCTCGATGTTCATCACCGTATTTGTCTTCTTCGTCTCGGTATTTTACAACGCTCCTTTGGCGCTATCTTCCCAAGTCGAGCTGTTTGTCACGACATTTCTCTCTAGCCTCGGGGCTGTCGGGATCGGCTCTTGGATCAATAGCCTCACCTTCATTCTCGACTCTCTAGGCCTGCCTTTGGACTCTGTCAACCTCTACCTGACCACCCTCCCCTTCACATCGGGGTTTCAGTCGATGGTATCGGTGATTGAAATCGCCTCTCTCTCTCTTTTCATCACTTTAGCTTGTCGCAACAGGATTCGGTGGGGCTTTCCGAAAATTCTAAAAAGCGGCCTATTCACATTGGCTCCGATTATTCTGCTTGTCTTTGGAATCAAGACATTTAATTTTCTGCCTGAAATCAAGAATGAGACCAAGAGCATCTACGAGCTCAACATCTCTTCATCGATCCCGATCAAAATCTACAAAATGCCCCCCTCTCCATCGCCGCCGGAAACAGATGTATTCAATAAGATCCTTGCGACAAAGACCATCCGCGTCGGGTACAACCCTAGCTGCGCTCCGTTTTGTTTCTTAAATGTCGATGGCAATATCGTCGGCTATGATATCGCCTTTGCCTATGAGCTGGCCTATGATCTCGGCTGCCAGTTGGAATTGATTGCCTTCCAATATGAAAACCTCATCGATGAACTCGACAAAGGGATGTACGACATCGCTATGTCCGCAGTGACCGTGAATGAACCCCGCTTAAAAGCGCTGACCTTCACAAACCCCTACATGACCCCCAGGCTATGCCTGGTTGTCCGCGACACATCCAGAAAAGCGTTCACAAACATTGAAGTGATCAATGGAAACGACAAAACCCAAATCGCCGTCCTCAAGGGCTCTTCCTTTGAATCTATAGCCAAGGAGCTTTTCCCAAACAAAGAGCTGATTCTCATCGAAACCTATGAAGACTTTGACCCCAAGGACAACCCCACAGCCCTTCTTTGGGAAGAGCAAGAGGCGATTGCCTGGGCGATCTCTCACCGAGGCTACCGCATCGCATATCCACAGCCTCCCATGGGATACGACACCTTGAGCTACCCCATTGCAAACGGCAGCCCCCGCTTTCTCCACTACTTAAACCAGTGGCTCGAGCTGAAAAAATCACAGGGATTTAGCGAAAAGCAGTACGACCTCTGGATCAAAGGCAAAACCGAAATTGCGGCCCCCTACGAACCCAGATGGTCGATCGTCCGCAACGTGCTCCACTGGGTAGATTAGACATCTTGCATAACCTGCTTTGTTTGAAAAATTTGATGATTTTTCTGTCCATTCCTTACAAAAATTTTTCTCCATGCGTAAACACATGGGAAAAAGTTTTGTAAGGAATGGACCAAAAAGCGCAAATTTATCAAGAAAATGCGGTTACGCAAGATGTCTATTAGGCTCCCTCGATAAACTGCTTGATCGTCGCAGCATCTCGCAAGCCCACCAGGCGACCCACCTCTTTGCCTTGTTTATATAGAATCAACGTCGGGATCGAAGAGACCTGGGACTGAGAGGCGACTTTTTGCGCAGTATCGATGTCGAGCTTTCCAATGACCACCTTGCCCTTGAGCTCTTGAGCCACTTTTTCAAGAACAGGGGTCATCATTCTACAAGGACCGCACCAATCCGCATAAAAATCGACGAGAACAAGGCCGTCTTGAATATCTGATTGAAAAGTGTCTTCCTTAAAGTGGCGAATAACGTCAGGGTCTGTCATATTTTCCTCCAAGTGTGTCCTGTCATCGTACCTGATCCTTGAAAAATTTTCCCCTAGAAAAATTCTTCATCGAGAATAGCTCTGTCCGTTTGACCTTTTAAAAAAGTCTGAGTTGGCGTAACATGCTGCCTTTTGCTGTGCGGTCATGGCGGAATTGGTAGACGCGCTAGATTCAGGTTCTAGTCGGGCAACCGGTGGATGTTCGAGTCATCTTGACCGCATTGTTTCTCTTTTTTTCAGGGGGGGGGTTCCCTTTGCCCCACTCTCGTACCAAGCGCGCAGGGCCTCGATCGAGGTGGCTAGTTTTTCTGTGAGCGCTTTTTGCCCTTCTTTTTTGCTTAAATGTGCAAACTCAGACCAGAGAAGGGGCGATCCGAAAACACAGGCGGTTTTTCCAAAAAGTTTGGGCAGGCTTCTCCCCTTGCCCCAAATCGAGGCCGAGCCGTGGATATAGGCGGGGATAACCGAGGAATTCGATCGCGCGACGAGCATGGCAATCCCCGGTTTCAAGGCCCCTAGCTTATCTGTAGCGCTTCTTGTCCCCTCAGGAAAGAGGATCACCTTCTTCCCTTCGTTGAGCAGATTGCAGATGAGCTTAAAAACGGCGACATCGCCTGGATCCCTAGAGACTGGGTGTGCGTTTAGCTTCCGGATGAGCCCGCCGAAAACTTTATTTTTAAATAGAGTTTCGCGGGCTAAAAAATGGACCTCCTCGGGCCAGGAGAGGGAGAGGATCGGCGGATCGTAAAACGAGGTATGGTTGCTGGCGATGATAGCAGCCACAGGAGAAAAATGCTCTAGGCCGTAGATCTGATGGCGATAGAGGAGTTTAAAATAACACCAAGCGCAAAACAAGACGACTCGATAGAGCAGTGACATCGGTCCTTTGCGAGCCCAAGCGGGTTTGATCATATAGCTCTATCTGGAAAGCGTTGCAGGAACAACTCGACGACCTGGTCCACGACAGCGTCAATACAAAGGTGGGTGGTGTCGATGAGGGCGGCATCGTCAGGACAGCGCAAAGGGGCGATCTCTCGATGGGAGTCGTAATGATCGCGGCTCATCAAATCCAACACCATTTGCTCGTGGTTTAAGCCTCTGGCCTCTTGTGGGTTTTTAGCTAAAATCTCAGCCAAGCGCCGCTCTGCTCTGACTTTGGGGTCTGCTGTGAGAAATATTTTTAATTCAGCCTGCGGAAACACGACCGTTCCGAGGTCTCTCCCTTCGAACACGGCATCGCGCATCAATGCAAAATCGCGCTGAAAACCGATTAAAGCACTCCGCACCTGCCTCAATGCGGAAACAGAGGAGACAAAGGCTGTGACAGCGCGCGAACGAATGGCCTCTGTGACATCAGAGGCGCCGACAAAATAACGTTTCTTCCCATCGCTCTCGACCACTTTAAAGTCAAACGCGCCTAAAACCCTCTCCACGGCTGCGCTGTCCGCAATATCGATGTTGTTTTCTAGGATGAGCCAAGTGACCGCCCGGTACATCGCGCCTGTGTCAAAATGGGCAAAGTGGAGCCGTTTGGCCACTCGGATAGCCACTGTCGTCTTCCCTGTTCCCGATGGCCCGTCGACTGTGATAATCATTAATGCATCCTAATGAAAAAATAGAGAATCGGCGTGGTGAATAAAAGGGAATCCACCATATCTAGCACTCCCCCAAAACCAGGGAGCCGATTGCTGTCTTTAACAACGGCGTCCCGCTTGAGCATCGACTCTGCAAGATCGCCGATTTGACCAAACACCCCCAGCAAGGCCCCTAGCCAGATAGACTCTATCAAGGTGATGCTGAAGTTCCCATCGAAAAACTGATTTCCCAGGTAGTAGATTAGCATGCTAGCAACAACTGCAAAACAAAATCCGGCAATGGCCCCTTCAATTGTCTTCTTCGGACTTAAATTCGGAGAGAGTTTCTTTTTTCCCCAAAGGCGCCCCACAAAATAAGCGCCGACATCGACGATCTTGGTCACGACGATTAGATACACAAGCCACCATCTTCCCTCCTGTGGGATCCCCTGGTGGGCAGCGGGATAGAGCACGCCGAGGGTAAGACTCAAAGGAGCAGCGACATAGGCAATACCAAAAAACTCAACGGCAATGGTGGGCAGAGAGTCTACCGAATCTTTGAAGTGCAGTAGAAAGAATAACACCATTGCAACAGCCAACACCAAGATCGGCAGCTGAGGAAAATCGACAAAGGCCAAGGAGGCGTAAAGGGCTGCAACTTGCGCAACGGCAACGACAACCATCCAGCGAATTCTGGGAGATAGCTCCTTATTTGAGGCCAGTTGCGCATACTCCCAAGTCCCCACTGCAGCAAGGGCTGCGACAAAGAGCATCAGAAGAAAGCTGACAAAACCGCTTGTGGAAAAGGCAATCAGACACGCGACAATAGCCCCTAAAATAATTGAGGCGACTAATCGGCGGTTTAAATCCGCCATGGCTTTAAATTTCATTTCCCTCCTAGCCTTCGATGACGCCCCTGGTATTGGCAGATGGCTTGAAGCAAATCGCGCTCATCAAAATCGGGCCACAACACATCGCTATAGTAAAATTCGCTATAACATAGTTGCCAGAGAAGGAAATTGCTCTGCCGCCTTTCCCCGCTTGTGCGGATGCACAGTTCGGGATCAGGCCAAAGGGCAGTGTCTAAATAACGGCTGATCATCTCCTCTGTCACCTGACCTTTTGACAGCGTGCCTTTTTCAAGATCTTCTACCATCGCACAAAAAGCGCGCCGGATATCATCCCGGCCACCATAATTGATCGCTAAAACCAAATCAATCTTTTTACAATGAGCCGTGTGCGATTTAGACAGCTCGATCTCCTCTAACACACTCTCTGGCACACGGTGATGGTCTCCTATTGACCAAAGGCGGATTCCCTCAAGGGCCATAAACTGGCGCTGTTTGGCAAGATAGACCTTAAATAGGTTCATCAAAGCATCGATTTCCTTCTTAGGACGGCTCCAGTTTTCGGTGGAAAAAGCATACACCGTAACGGTTCTAACCCCAAGTTCCGAGGCCGACAGAATGATCTTTGTCAAGGCGTCCGCACCCTTCCAGTGCCCCATGATCACAGGCAACCCTTGGCGCTTTGCCCACCTGCGATTGCCATCCATGATGATGGCAATGTGGCTTGGGATCTTTGCCCCATCTAGCAAGGCTCTATCCTCGGGGGAATAAATGGGTTCCTTCTCCTCAGAAACCGCTCCTGAAAAAGTCGATAAGTTCATAGGCTTTTATTTCTTAAACAATTCCTGAATAAATAAGGTCCTCTCACGCTCTGGACCAAAAGACAAAATACTCAGCGGCACTCCTACCAGATGGCAGATTAGGCGCAAATAATGCTTGGCCTCTTCAGGAAGTTCTTCATAGCAGGAAACCTCTTTGGTTGAACAACGCCAGCCAGCCAGCGTCTCATAAACGGGTTCGACAAGGTTAAAGTCCTCGCACACAGCAGGAGGATAATCTATCTTCTCTCCCTTGAGGCGGTAGTGCGTGCAGACTTTGATCTGCTCTAAATGGTCGAGGACATCGAGCTTGGTCAGAGCTAGAGAATCCATCCCATTTAACATCGCAGCATATCTGACCAAGCAGGCGTCAAACCAGCCCATCCGCCTATTCCTGCCCGTTGTCGTGCCAACCTCGCGCGCTGCGACATTGTCTAAAAAAAGAGGCCTTTCTTCCCTTGCAAAGCTGTCGGCAAAGGCCCTGCGCCAACCCGGGTTGTGTACGCCTTGACCACCCCAACGGTGTGGGATATGCGGCTTGGGCCAATCCCAGCGCCCCCGCTGACACCGGAAGCGATCGTGCTCGAGGAGGTCACATAAGGGTAGGTGCCAAAGGTCAGGTCCAATAAAGTGCCGTGAGCCCCTTCAAAGAGAACATTTCTATCTTCTGCGCAAGCAACCGCAACCTGCCTTTCAGCAGGAAAGACAAAGGGGGCAAGCGCACTGCCATACTCTAAATACTCCTGGTAGAGGCTTTCGATATCCAAAGGCCTCTGCTGATAAATCGCTACCAGCTCTTGGTTTTTTAACGGCAATATACAATCTAATCTTTTTTTCAACAAAGACGGATCGATGAGCTCGCACATCCGAATCCCAATCCGGTTTGCCTTGTCGGCATAACAAGGGCCAATTCCCCTGCCCGTTGTCCCGATGGCCAAATCCCCTTTGCGCTCTTCGCTCAACCGATCTAAGCTCCGATGATAGGGAAAAATCACATGGGCATAAGGAGAAATGCAAAGGCGCCCTCTCAAGACAATCCCCTGATTTTCTAGCCCCCGAATCTCCTCGAAAAGCACCTTGGGATCGATGACAGTTCCCCCCATGATGAAGCACCGGGCTTGAGGGTACAGAACCCCTGAAGGGATGAGGTGAAAGCGAAACTCCTGCCCTTTGACGACAATAGTATGTCCCGCATATCCCCCCCTGCGAGCGCACAACGCATTCGGCGCGCTCTGCCAGCAGATCGACAATCTTTCCCTTCCCTTCATCGCCCCATTGGGCACCTACAACGACAATACTCGGCATTTGAACGACAAAAATCCTGTTAAACACAAAAGTGAAGCGATAAGCATATCGAAAACGCGATTTGAAAGGGAAAGTAAAAGTTGCACAGGGCCATTTAACTAAAATGTTTTGACAATTTCGAGCAGAAAAATGTTGCCAAAATTTCCTTTAAATACCCGGCACCGAAAGTTGCTGCTCTCCTTACAGAGGCAAGCCCCCTTTCTGGATCTACAACTGCAGCCATGTTCATAGCCAGACGCCGAAACAATCCCATATTCTCTGCACTATTTCCCCTGTCCGCTAAAACATAATCCTCTTCAAAAATCACATCAGCTACCCAGTGGCATTTGTTTTCTATGCTCCAATGCTGTCGGATCCATTTAGCAAAATCTTTGGCAGATGCTCGACGACTCGAAATATATAGCCGTCTAAATACCTCGTTACCGACAGATCTGACTTTTTGCCTCGTTGATCTTACTTCGATGAGACAGATCAAGTTTTTCCATTTGGAAGCATTTGGCAACCAGTCCAGGTCTTCCACGACCCGTACTTCTCGAATGTCGATTCGACCATGGCCTTTATCTACTTCCTCTGGAAACGAATGTGGAACTTCCTCCCACTCGATTGCATGAGCTTGATCAAAAAAATTCTCCATTTCAGCGCAGAGGGTTGGCTGGTTGCCCTTAACAGCCAGCAAATAATCTGCTTTCGCGTTAATGATTTGTTCTGCTGATTCGGCCACGGTAAAATGTGCATCTCCTTTTTTAATCGCGCCCTCTACATTCACTTGCTCCAAAATGATGGGCAACGTGCTC
>CAWCKK010000042.1:0-52174 GCA_963796135.1 uncultured Acidobacteriota bacterium
CAAGATCGCGCAGGGATCGGATCGCTTTGACGGCAATGGAGCAGAGGGTCTCCGACTGTTTGACGGCATTGAGCAAGTCGTCTAACTGCTGCTGATCTTCCTTGTAGAGATCGGTGTATCTGCCCGATATAATGCCCTCTAATACCGCTCGTATGGGTTCTAGAGCAGATAAATATTGATTGAGGATTTCCTCATTTTGCGTAAGAGTGGCGATATCGTCGCTATCTACGTTTGCCATCTGTTTTTCTTGATCCATCACATTGTGCCTGACTTTGCGGATATGCAAGGTAAAGTCCTGGACAATCCTCAATAGCAAATCGAGCATCAGCTTCGAGCGCTCTTGCGTGGCTAGTTTTCCTTTTTTTGCGATAAAACTGCGGATGAGGTAGTTTTTCTGAGGGGAGATCGTGATGAAGTAATCCGAGGTCAAGATGATGGTGAATGTCGAGGTATAAAGACCCACTGCCACATCCTGCTCAATAGGGTGGCGGGTAAAGATCAGCGTGTGTGGGCCTACCTTCTCAATCCGCGGGATCTCGTAGCGATCGAGGCTATCTTGGACATCGGCCATCTCGAGCCCTGTCCAGCGGCACACCTCATCTAGATCTGAGCTGGTTGCCTCATCGACATGGATCCAGCACCCCTTGTGGGGAGCCGGGAGGGAAAGAAAGTTCTCCTCTTCTGCTGTCTTGAAGTAGTATTCCATCCTATAGCTCGTAGATTAGTTTCGCGCATGCTCTCCCAAGAGGATATCTCAGATTGGCGAATTTACGTATACCCAAACAAACTCAAAATTTGGTTTTTGGCCGCTCGGGGTGTAGCAAATTTGACCGGAGCATGGGAATAAATTTTTTAAGTTTACTTTTTTTGAGTGTTGTTTTAGATCTGCTCTTAGGAAGCAAAAAATGCTTTAAGATTGGAATGGATGAAAAAGACGTTTAAAATTGCCATTGTCACTCTGCTCATCCTCGGGTGTTTAGCCCTAGGTGCTCTCTATATCAGCACGCATGATATCGCTGTGTTGGAGCCAAAGGGGATGATCGGAGAAAAGGAGAGGGAGCTGATCATCATCGCTTCTCTTCTCATGCTGATTGTCGTGATTCCCGTCTTTATCCTCACTTGGGCTTTTGCCTGGAGGTACCGAGGGGACAATACTAGGGCAAAGCATACTCCCGATTGGGAGCACAACCAGATTGCCGAGTACTGCTGGTGGGGGGTTCCTGTCATCATCATCATCATCTTGGGTGTCATCACCTGGAAATCTACCCACGAATTGAATCCATTTAAACCGATTGTCAATGGAAAAAAGCCGGTGGTTATCCAGGTGGTGTCGCTGCAGTGGAAGTGGTTGTTTATATATCCAGAGCAGGGGATTGCAACGCTCAATTACGTCCAGTTTCCAGAGCAAACCCCGATCAATTTTGAAATCACCTCGGATGCTCCCATGAATTCTTTTTGGATCCCGCAGCTCGGCGGCCAGATTTACGCTATGCCGGCGATGCGCTCTAAGCTGCACCTGATTGCCAATGAACCGGGGATTTTTAGGGGGGTCTCTTCGAATATCAGCGGGAAAGGGTTTGCCGGGATGCGATTTAATGCCAAATCGTGTACCGAGGAAGAATTTGCGCAATGGGTGCAACAGGTGAAGCAATCACCTAAACAGCTCAACCTCGATACGTATGATCAATTGGTCATCCCAAGTGAATACAATCCCGTGGAGTATTACGCACTTATGCAGCGGGATTTGTTTGATCGGATTCTTATGAAATACATGGCCCCGCCCGAATCTATAAAGAGATAGGAAGATGTTTGGTAGACTGAACGCAGATGCTTTTAAGCACGATTGGATCGAGTACGCTGCCGATGCGTCGATGGTCTTTGGCGCCATTTTTGTTATCGCCCTCATCACTCATTACAAGAGGTGGGGCTGGCTTTGGAAGGAGTGGATCACCTCTGTCGACCATAAAAAAATTGGGGCGATGTACATCCTGTTTTCTGCTTTGATGCTGGTGAAGGGCCTTGTCGATGCGGGGATGATGCGCGCTCAGCAAGCAATGGCAGCTGGGGATTCCATGGGTTATCTGGGGGCCGATCACTTCCAGCAGCTTTTTACAGCCCACGGCGTTACGATGATTTTCTTTGTGGGGATGGGGGTAATGTTTGGGCTGATCAATTTGGTTTTGCCCTTGCAGATAGGCGCCCGCGATGTCGCTTTCCCTTTTTTAAATAATTTGAGCTTTTGGCTTTTTGCCTCAGGCGGGTTATTCATTCTGGTCTCTTTGATGATCGGCAACTACGCAGGAACCGGGTGGTCTGCGTATCCGCCGCTTTCCGGGATCAAGTACAACCCTGGGGTGGGAGTGGATTATTGGCTATGGAGTGTTCAGATCTCCGGTGCTGGGAGCCTGCTATCCGGAATTAACTTCTTAGTGACGATTTTGAAGATGCGCTGCAAAGGGATGACCCTCATGAGAATGCCTATTTTTGTGTGGGCCTCTTTTGCGACGATGATTCTTGTGGTCTTTGCTTTTCCGATCCTGACTGCAACAGCTGCCATGCTCTCTACCGATCGATTGTTAGACACCCATATCTTTACATCTGAATTCGGCGGGAATCCGATGATGTATATCAACCTGTTTTGGGCATGGGGCCATCCCGAAGTGTATATTCTGGTTTTGCCGGCATTTGGAATTTTTTCCGAGGTCGTTCCTGTTTTTTCACACAAAAAGCTCTTTGGCTACACGTCGATGGTCTGGGCTATTGTGGCAATCAGCGTGCTTTCGTTTATCGTCTGGCTCCACCATTTTTTCACCATGGGAGCAGGGGCCAATGTGAATGCCTTTTTTGGAATTATGACGATGATTATCGCCATTCCGACAGGGGTCAAGGTGTTCAATTGGCTCTTTACGATGTTTAGGGGAAAGATCACCTTCACAACGCCGATGTATTGGTTTTTAGGGTTCATTACGACCTTTACTCTGGGAGGAATGGCAGGGGTTCTCATGTCGATACCCGGGGCGGATTTTCAGGTCCACAACAGTTTGTTTTTGATTGCCCATTTCCATTTTGTGATTCTCGGCGGAGTTCTATTTGGGTTTTTTGCAGGGTACGCCTACTGGTTTCCGAAGTTCACAGGGTTTAAGCTCAATGAAACCTGGGGCAAAAGGGCTTTTTGGTGTTGGCTCATCGGGTTTTTGCTTGCTTTCCTCCCCCTCTATCTCTTGGGTTTTATGGGAGCGACAAGGCGCTTGAATAATTATGAGGTGCTAGGCTGGCAGCCTCTTTTTATCGTCGCTGCCATCGGCGCTGCGGTCATCTTTTGCGGGTTGGGATGCCAGGTGTGGCAGCTGATCATCAGCATTCAGCAGCGCAATGCAAATCGGGATCTTACCGGAGATCCTTGGAACGGCAGAAACTTGGAGTGGTCGACGACCTCCCCGCCTCCTTTTTATAATTTCGCTTTTATCCCTGAGGTCCACGGTAGAGATCCTTTCTGGGTGAGCAAGCACTCCAAAGAAGTGCAACCTGTGCGCAAGTATGAAGACATTCATATGCCCAAGAATACTCCGGTGGGATTTTGTATCGGGGTGTTTAGCTTTCTTTTTGGATTTGGCCTGATCTGGCATATGTTCTATCTGGCGGGCATCAGCACAGTCGGCATCATCGCCTTTGCCATTGTGCACCTTTATCAGAAGCATCCTGATTACCACGTCCCTGCAAAAGAGGTAGAGAAAATCGAAAGAGGCAAGCAAAAGCCATGAAGAATAACGTCCACGAGGCTTACCCGGATACCCATCACGACACGTATTCCAAAACGATCTTTGGGTTTTGGGTCTACCTGATGACCGACCTGATTCTGTTTGGTACGTTGTTTGCAACTTATGCGGTTTTAAGCGATTCCACCTTTGGCGGCCCCTCTGCTCAAGATCTATTCCACCTGCCTAAAGCCCTTACTGAGACCCTCATCCTGCTCTTGAGTAGTTTTACAGTGGGGATTGGGGCAGCAGCAGCCCATCGCAAAGACAAAAAGTTGTGCGTTGCTCTATTTGCCGCCACCTTTGTGCTGGGGGCTATTTTTATGGTCATGGTGTGCAATGGCCTTTCTGCCCTCATTAGACAGGGTCACGGGTGGAATCAAAGCGCCTTTCTTTCCTCTTATTTCACTCTGATCGGCACTTTAGTTTTGCATGTTGTCTTTGGATTGCTTTGGATGATTGTTCTTTTAATTCCGGTGCTTAAAGAAGAGTCCGTCTCTCACGTGAGCCTGAGAAGGCTGGCCTGTTTAAAAATGTTTTGGCAATTTATCAATATCGTTTGGGTTTTGATTTTTTCTTTCGTTTACCTCATGGGAGTAAAAGTGGGATGATGGATGCACACCATAACTGGAGTTATAGCTATAAGCCGCAATTTTTAGGGCTGATTTTCTCTGTCTTATTGACAGTGGCAGCCTATAGGATTGTCACTCACTATGAGCTGACCGATGTCGCTTTAACCTGGACCATTGTCGGACTGGGTCTTGCGCAGGTCTTAGCCCAGCTCTTTTTTTTCTTTCATTTGGGACTGGAGTCCAAGCCCCAATGGGGATTGGTCACGTTCATTTTTACAGTGGTCGTGATTTTGATTGTCGTGGGAGGCAGCCTTTGGATCATGGATAATCTCAACTATGATCTGATGCCCAAGATGGAGAACCCTTGAAGCTTATGCCGTGGAGCTCTCAGGTAAAGGCCTATTGCTTGTTGATGAAGCCCGGTATCCTCTTCGGCAATGCGGTGACTGCATCCGCTGGGTTTGCTCTAGCCTCTAGAGATGGCCTCCACCTAGAGCTTTTCCTCATGACCCTGATCGGGCTATTGCTGATTGTCGCATCGGGGTGCACGTTTAACAACTGGATCGATCGGCATGCAGATCAAAAGATGCTCAGGACCCAGCATCGCGCACTTGCAACAGGGCAGCTAAAACCTAGCAGAGCCCTTGTTTTTGGGAGCGTCCTTGGGCTATTGGGTGCTTGCTTTCTAGGGGTTTTTGTCAATGCGCTCTCCCTTTACATCGCTCTACTTGGCTTTGTGATTTATGTGCTCTTTTATAGTTTTTTAAAATACCGCACTGTCCATGGCACCTTGATTGGCAGCCTCGCCGGGGCCATCCCTCCAGTTGTCGGCTACACCGCTGTAAGCTCCGAGCTAAACTTAGCCGCTCTGCTGCTGTTTTTGATGATCGTCCTTTGGCAAATGCCCCACTTTTATGCGATCGCCATGTACCGACTCAAAAAGTACGCAGCCGCTTGCATCCCCGTACTGCCGATTACAAAAGGGATACGCACCGCCAAGATTCACATGCTCCTCTACGTGGTGGGATTGACCCTCTTAGCTCTGTTACTTCCTCTCTTTGGATTTGTCGCGACCGCCTACAGCGCTGTTGCAGCTCTTGTCGGGGCGGGTTGGCTCTTCTATGCCATCCGAGGGTTTACCGCTTCAAGCGATAAAGCCTGGGCTCGCAAGATGTTTCTTTTCTCCCTTGTTGCGGTGATGGCCCTCAGCGCTGCCATCCCTCTGACAACTTGATATGTACCCAAACAATCTCAAAATTTGCTTGTCCTTCTTAAGTGGTCTTGTGTATCATCTGGATTCTTTAATTACAGTTGTTTCAATTTTTGGAGTTATATGGAAAGCACTACATCAGACTTGGTTTCTGTCAATCGTTTATCTCAGTCGACTCTTTCTCCAGAGGAGAAGATGTTTCGGAAATTGAAGAGTCGGGTAGAGAAGCTGAAAGAAGAGAGGGAAAAGCAGGTTCAGCTCTTCGATGAATGCTTGAGCTTCTACCATCTTCACCTTCATCCACAAGAAAGGGTGTTCTTCGAGGCCCTTAAAGAGCATATCGAGATTTTATACTCGTATTATGCTCAAACCGATGAGAAGGCCTTTTCTAGAATCCACCGCATGACTCTTAAGGAGTTGATATTGGTAAGAATTGGCCAAATGATGGAAATCATGGATTTTGTAGATGTGCCCGATCAAATCAAGCAGATTTTCAAGGAGTTGAAGGGTGTAGATTGCGAGGATAAGGCTCTTTGCCAACTCAAGGAGATAAAAGAGGACTTCGAGGGGATGCTCAAGAAAAATGGGGTCGATGTGGACCTGTCCGGGATAGATTTGCGCGATAGGCAGGAAGAGGTGATCAGCAAGTTGCTGGAGGCGGTGAAATCAGGGTTTTCGGGTAAAGACGAGTCGATTAAAGAAAAAAGGCGGACAAAAAGAGAACTTGAAAAACAGAGGAAGCGGGAAGAGTTTCAAGAGATGCGCAAAAAAAATACCGCCACCATCTACAAACAGCTAGCAAAAGCCCTTCATCCCGATCTGGAGCAGGACAGCCAACAAAAAGCGCAGAAAGAAGAGATGATGAAGAGGCTGACAACCGCCTATCAAGACAACGACCTGCATGCGCTTTTAGCCATCGAATGGGAATGGATGAACGCCTCTGGCAGCGATAAGGCGTATGAGGAAAGCAGCCAGCAGCTCCAAGCTTATAATGCTCTTCTTAAAGAGCAGATTAAAATTCTGGAAGAGGAGATCGGCATGATCGTTTTAAGCCCAAGATACTTTAAGATCCAGCGATTCTTCGACGGATGTTTTGAAGGGATGCTCTCCATGACAATCGCTGCCCATATGCTCAAAGGCGATATCCAAGAGATGCAAAAGCTCAATAGGCACTTGAAGACAAGTGGGGCCAGAGTCGTGAAAGAGGTACTGGATGGTTACCTTGCCAAAGCGATGTGAGACTAGCGTATTTTGATGTTAAGGGCTCGCAGAAGAGCGATGATGCTGGATGGGCGAAACCGTTTTTTGGGGAATAGCAGATAAGAGGCCTTAAGCTCCGGCTGGAACTTTTCCCAGAAAACCTCGTGCCCATCTAGCCGGCATATTTTTTTGATCGCCTTAAAAGCCCATCCTGCTAAGACAGGGATAATTTCCCCTAGGCCGACCATTTTTCCCAGATCCTTGGCCGGCACGGGCCCGATCAGGGCAAAGCGGCATTGCTCTTTTTCTAAAGCTTGTAGTGCAGAGATCACCAAATGCTCCGAAACTCCGGAGGGAGCCTCTTTAGAGACCATGACGTTATTGAGCAGCCACCCTTCATGGGATTGTAGCTTGTTCAGTAAGACAAATCCGATGACCTGCCCCTGATGCTTGGCGTAAAACCAGCGTTTGCCTGAGCGATCTTCAAATAAAGTGGGTTTGGCCAAATAAATTTGTATCCCTTTTCTTGATTCCACCCATGCAGAGGCAAGGGAGGTCATTGCCTGTTCCAATTGGGGATCGCAACCGGTGTATTCCCTTATTTCGACTCCGTGGCGAGAAGATTGCCGCACCTTTTTGCGCAGCAGCGGAGATTTGATCTCGATGTAGTTTTTGGGATCGAGCACAAATTTTTTTCCAAATTCGATCAAAGAAAAGGAAAGGTGCTCTAAAGCTAAGTTAGCAAATTCCTCAGAGACAATGATATAGATCACTCTTTTCTTTTGGCCCTGGCAGTGCTGTTCAAAGGCTTGAGCAAGGGCGATTTTATCTTTGCAAGCGCAGACCGGGTCTCCATAGACAACGGCATTGCCCAGCTCCATTCGGTAGCCGATGATGCCATCGATATGGGGAACGGAAAAGATCTGGGTGGATTGATCTAGAATTCCATCCGTATTGACCTCTGCCCACTTGCGGACAAGCTCTACTAATTCCAATCGACCAGGAAAAACATGGATGGGAGCGCTTTGATCCATCAATCCGCTTTTTTGGTATATCACTCTGGCTGGACTTGTATCCATTGCTCATTGCCGCTTTCACCTCTAGAGGTGAAAGCGGCAATGAGCAATGGATACAAGTCCAGCCTTAATAAAACAATCTTTACCAAACTCAAAGCAGAAGTGTCAAATGTTATTTTAAAAAATAGATTTAATACTTTTCAAGAACAGCGGATTTGGAACGGAGGATATAGCCTTGCTTCAGTTCGGCTCGATAGACAATCCACAAACCTAAAGAAACGACCCCTGTAGAGAGGATGATCGTCCAGGAGATGGGCTCTTTAAGAAAAATGAGCCCATTCAATGAGGCAAAGATCGGGCTTAGCAGCCCCATGAAGGAAAGAAAGGTCGCCGTGAAGCGCTTGAGCAGCATCCCATAGAGGTTATAGCACAGGATGTTGGAGATCAGCGTCATCAGAAGCGTCCCTTTGAGGAAGGGGGAGAAATTCTCAACTGCAACCGGAATCGGATTCCAGTCTTCGACCAAAAAAGAGTGCCCAAAGGCCAGCAATCCGCCAAGGAACATGCTGGCGCCGTTAGCCATCAGCGGAGAAATGCAGTGGTCTTTGACCACAAGGCGAAGGATGACCCACCCATAAACAGAGCATAAGGCAGCTCCCATGATCGCAAGGGTTGGCCAGGAAAAGAAACTAAAGGCATTCAACAATTCTTCAGAGCCTGTTTGCGTGAGCAACACAGGGATAAAGCCACAAAATCCGATGGACAGCCCCAGCCATTTGCGCAGATTCATCCTCTCGTTAAAGTGCAGATAGGAAAATAGAGCGGCAAAAAAGGGGGAGAGGCTGTAAATAAAGCAGGTTTTAGCCGCTGACAGGTACTGCAAACCCCAAAATTCCAACGCATTGCAGAGATAGATGCTAAAAAAAGCAAGCAGACCGATAGATAGAATCTGAATCCGGTTGAGTTTGAAGAAAGAGCGTTTGAAGAGGGCGATAAACCCAAGTAGCAGCAGGCCTGCGAGCAACATCCGGGCCCCTGTCAAAAAGAGGGGAGGGGAATATTGAAGAGCGATTTTGCCCAGTGAAAAGACGCTCGACCAGACTGCGTACATGACGATGACAATCGGTATAGACATGATCCTCACCTTAAAAGCACGCCACAGCATACCAGGCTAAAGAGATAGGAACAATCCAATTCCTTCTCTTGTATTGCTTAATATCTTATTGAGATAATATAATAAAATTATAATTCACTTTTTTAAAGATGGGTGGGGTATGGCAAAAGGGCTGAAGCGGGTGGCTGTGACAGGTGCGGGCGGCCAGATTGCCTACAGTTTGCTTTTTCAGATTGCCCGCGGTGCGATGTTCGGTCCGGATCAGCCGATTGCCCTTCACTTATTAGAAATTCCTCAAGCTCTTGGATCTTTGCAAGGGGTGGTCATGGAACTTGAAGATTGTGCTTTCCCCTTATTAAAGGAAATCAAAACCGGTTCTGATCCACTCCAAGTCTTTGAAGGGGTCAACTACGCTCTTCTGATTGGGTCTAAGCCCCGCGGGCCTGGGATGGAGAGAAAAGATCTCCTCGCAGATAATGGTAAAATATTTATTGAACAGGGAAGGGCATTGAATGCCTCCGCAGCCTCTGACATCCTGGTGTTTGTGGTCGGCAACCCCTGCAATACCAACTGTTTGATTGCCCTTCACCATGCTCCAAAGATTTCCGAGGACCGCTTCTTTTCGATGATGCGCCTGGATGAAAATCGCGCCAAAGCCCTCCTTGCCGCAAAAGCAAAGTCAGGCGTCGCAGAGGTCTCTCACCTTACCATCTGGGGCAACCACTCTTCCACTCAGGTTCCCGACTTTGTCAACGCCAAAATTAAGGGGGCCCCTGCTTTGGATGTGATTCAAGATCGCTCCTGGTGTGAGAAGGAGTTTGTGCCGCTTGTACAAAAAAGAGGCGCTGCTGTGATCGCAGCCCGCGGCAAATCCTCTGCCGCATCCGCTGCAAATGCTGTGATCGACTCGATCCGCTCCCTTCTTCATCCCACAACCCCTTCAGATTGGTTCTCCGTAGGGCGGATTTCTAACGGCAACCCTTACGGGATTCAAGAGGAACTGATTTTTTCTTTCCCCTGCAGGTCTTTGGGAAATGGCAAAGTGGAAGTTGTTGCCGATGTCCCCTGGGATCCTTTTCTGCAAGAGAGAATTCACTTAAGCCAAAAAGAGCTTTTAGAAGAAAGGGCGATGATCGCGCATATGCTCACTTAAAATCGACGTTAAGAGGATGATTTA
This sequence comes from uncultured Acidobacteriota bacterium, assembly GCA_963796135.1. Taxonomy (GTDB): domain Bacteria; phylum Chlamydiota; class Chlamydiia; order Chlamydiales; family Rhabdochlamydiaceae; genus CAJCIW01. The sequence goes on from CAWCKK010000042.1 coordinate 10,045, forward strand.
AGCCATGTCAGAGGAAGTTCTGTTTCAAATCACAAAAGATAAGCTCGAGACCGGGATGCGCGGGTATCCCGTAGGCTATTGCACCACCTCTTTTGTCGATGCCCAAAAGGGCCTTTTTTATATAGAAAAACCGATTGCAGAGCTCAGCTTTTGGGATCCTGTCGAGGTGATCTATTTACTCTATTTCGGCAAGCAAGGATCCCCCGATGAGGTCAGAGCCTTTAAAGCCGAGCTTAGCCAAAGATCTCAATGCAAAAAAGAAGTGATCGAAGCGATAAAGAGGCTGCCGCGCCAAGGGCATCCGATGAAGCTTTTTTGTGCAGCGCTTTTGGTCCTCGGCATGTTTGAATCCACTGGGGATTACGCCCAAGACTGCCTGCACTTGATTGCAAAAATTCCCCACCTTGCAGCAGCGGTGATTAACCACCACGCAGGCTGGAAAGACACCCCGCTCCCCGACCCTGCCTTAGGCTATATGGAGAACTTTGCCCAAATGCTCCAAGTGCCAAACGCCAATCGCGCAGAGCTCACCCGAGCATTTAACCTGTTTCACATTCTACACCTGGATCACGGCGGCGGGAACTTATCGACATTTGTAGGCAAGGCAGTTGCCTCCGGCCTTGAAGATCTATGGGGATCTATCTGCTCTGCGATGTGTGCACTTGCAGGCCCGCGCCACGGCAGAGCCAATCAAGATAGCCTAGAGTTTCTTTTGGAAGTATTAAAAGAGGTAGGAGATAACCCCACAGCAGCTAACGTCGAAGCGCTGATTCGCAGTCGTGTGGCCAGCAATAAGCTGGTGTTTGGTTTTGGCCATGCTGTCCTACGAGTAGAAGATCCGAGGGCCACTGTGCAGTACGCCTTCGTCCAAAAGCACTATCCCGATCATCCCTTGGTCAAGCTAGCCCTTTTGTTGCGAACCGAGGGCACTAAAGTCTTAAGTGAAAACCCAAAGATCGCAGATCCTCACCCCAATGTCGATGCCGTGTCCGGAACAATGCTGACAGCGGCAGGGTTTAGCTATCCCGAATACTATACCATTTTGTTCGGGCTTGCCCGCTCTATCGGAATAGCCATTCAGATCGTCTATGAGCGCTGTGAAGCAAGAGGGGGCAAGGGCACCCCGATTGTCCGCCCGAAGTACCTTTTCAAAAAGAGGAGCTCCCCATAGGGGTCAGCTGCTTTTTGTTTTATCATAATAAAATCCTCGCAATTTTATAAATTTTATAATTAAATTGTACTACAAAATCAATTTAATTATCAATTTGTTTGAATTAATTTGACAATTTAATATTTTAAAAATATTCTGAAGTTAATAGCCTGAGTAAAGTGTTGGCATACCTTAATATATGCCGTTAATGATGAGTTAGTTATACCCATTAGACCTCAAGCTCTTAAGGTTGATGAAAAGAGAGGATGCATGGAACTTGTAAAAACGCAGGTATTGGGGGTGATCGCTTTTTCGTGGATGATGTCGGCAGGCTCCCCAAGCCTGTTTGCCTCAGAGGGTGGCCAGGAGCTGGCAATGACGTTGAATGCTGCAGACGGGTACTTAAGCTCCTCCAAGGCAAATGCGGCGCTCTTAGGCGATGTCCCCGCACAATCTCCCACCTCCTACTCTGCCCAAGGGAAAGGGGATAAGAAAAAGCAGTGGCCGATGTTTCGACCCTAATCAAGTCAAGGACAGCTACAACCTCTGGCTAGAGGGGCAGATGCTGTTCTGGAGGTCTAATATCGGCTCGATGAGCTACGGGACGACAAGCAACAGCACCACCAGCATTAGTGACGGGCGTGTGAAGGACCTGGATTTTGACTGGGAATTTGGGTTTAGGTTGGGATTGGGCTACAAGCTTCCGCACGATAAGTGGGATCTTTTTGTCAATTACACCTATGTTTATGGCAATGCTAAGGGCCATGCCGGCGGGGCAAACGGCATTTTGTTTCCTGTGTGGGCGACCAATTTTGGGCTGACCCCTAAAAATCCGTTTTTTGCAAACTCTGCGCAAGCCAAATGGCATATCAATCTGAACATGGCAGACTTAGAGCTGGGTCGGACTTGCCGTGTCGGGAAATGGCTGACCATCCGCCCCTTTATCGGCCTGCGGGGCTTGGTGATCGACCAAGAGTACAATGTGGAATACCAAGGCGGGACGGTGGCTCCTTTGGATGCGGATAAGGTGCATATGGACAACGATTTCTGGGGGGTGGGGATTCGGGTAGGCGGCAACACCCTTTGGGGGTTGGGCAAGGGGATTAGCATCTATGGGGATGGTTCGGTATCTCTGCTCTCGGGCAATTTTGATATCCACGAACATGAAAAGCTTGAAAATGCCAACTTAACTCTGATGCATCTCCAAACAGATTTAGAAAGCTTAGTTGTCGCTGCAGACTTGGCTTTAGGGCTTCAGTGGGACTATATGTTTACAAAAGATCGCTACCATTTAGGGGTTAAGCTGGGTTGGGAATTCGATCTATTTTTTGATCAGAACCGGTTATTTAATTTTCTGGGCAACTCTCCCGGGGCTTTTCAATCCATTCGGGACGATCTCAGCTTTCAAGGTCTGACCTTCGGACTGCGTTTTGATTTCTAACTTAAGCTGCGGATCTGGTAGAATCGCCGAGATGCAGATTGCAATTATCGGGGCGGGTTTTTCAGGCTTGAGCGCGGCGTGGCACTTAGTGCGGCAAGCTGGCTGTAAGGTGGTGATTTTTGATTCTAAGGGGGTCGGAGGGGGAGCCTCTGGGGTCGCGGCTGGTCTTCTCCATCCTTACGTCGGGGAAGAGGGGAAGCGGAGTTTGCTGGCCTCAGAGGGGTTGGCTTCGGCAAGGCAGCTGATTGCAGAGGCAGAGGCTGCCTTGGGAACAAGGGTTGCAAATAGGGGGGGGATCATCCGCCACCCACTTAGCAATGAGCAGCGGCAGTTGTTTTTATCTCACTGCGAAACGTTTAAAGATATTGAGGCGATTCAAGGGGGTAGCTTTTGGATTAAATCGGGCATGACCCTCGATTGTCCCCAGTACCTCAAAGGACTGTTCCAGGCGTTATCTGCAAAAGGGGTCGAGCTTTGCATCCAAGGCATTGCCGACCTAAGGTCTTTAAAAGAGTTCGACCATGTGGTCGTTGCTGCCGGTGCCGGGATTGTCAATTTTAAAGAGCTGCTCTCTTTGCGCTACTCGATCACAAAAGGCCAGGCGCTGACTTGTCGGTGCCCAAAACCTCAGGTTCTGCCTGAAAAAAGCGCGATTTGCAAAGGGTATCTCGCCCTTTCTTCCCAAGAGGGGATTTGCCATTTGGGATCGACCTATGAGCGGAGAGTCTTAGACACCCTCCCTGATCCTTCCTTGGCAAGGAGCGCTTTGTTTCCAAAAATCGCCCTTTTTTTCCCTGAGGTAGAGCAGTTGGAAATTCTCAGTTGCAATGCAGCCCTGCGGGTTGTGAGCAAGGGGCATTACTTTCCCATTGCTGCCAAAGTCAAGGAGCGCCTTTGGGTCTTAAGCGCTTTGGGTTCTAGGGGCCTGCTTTATCACGCTTTTTTGGGCAAGATCCTCGCAGAGGCGATCCTCACCGGCGATGAGAGCGGCCTTTCTTTTTTATCCCGAAAATGAGGGAGTTTGGAATTCCCTTAAAAGGGTGTTTAGCGCAATATGGTTTCGGTCTTGGATGAGGATGGAGGATGCAGGCTAAGTTTCTTTTTTTAGGGACCGGTGGATCAGCCGGGATCCCGATGATTGGGTGCGGCTGCGATGTCTGCAGGTCGCTTTTGCCTCAAAATAAGCGGCATCGGGCAGCAGGGCTGCTGAAGGTCGGGGCCAAAAGCTTTCTCATCGACGTTGGCCCGGAGTTTCGGATTCAAGCGCTTAACTTTCACATCGATTGCCTCAGCGCCGTTTTGCTCACCCACGCACATGCCGACCACATTGGGGGGGTCGATGACCTAAGGGCCTATTATTTTTTGCATAAGAAAAGATTGCCTTGCATTCTCTCTAAAGAGACCTTTGATGAGGTTCAGCTGCGCTATCACTACCTCCTCAAGCCGCTCACCTCTGGCAACAGCGTTTCCGCCCAAATCGACTTCCAAGTCCTTCCCGGCGATTTTGGGGAGTTTGAGGCTTCAGGGGTGCGCTTCAAATATGTGTCCTACTTTCAGCTGGGGATGAAGGTCACAGGGTTTCTCTGTGGCCATTTTGCCTATGTTTCCGACATTCGCCATTATAGCCATGAGTTGGTAGAAGCCCTTCAAGGAGTCGATGTCCTTGTGTTAAGCGCTCTTCGGCACAGGCCCACGCAGATGCATTTTAGCGTGGATGAGGCGATCGCCTTTGCTCGCCGCGTTGGGGCAAAAAAGACATACCTCACCCATCTATCCCATGAACTAGAGCACGCTGCGACAGCCGCTTTGCTTCCCTCCGATGTTCTTTTAAGCTATGATGGGCTGGAAATACCGATTGAAATCCCCGATCGAGATGTGCGATGAGACAAAAGCAGCCTGTAGAACAGCCCGCGGCCCCTTTCGAGCTGAAAAACTTTAAAAGTGCCATCCTCGTCGGCGCTTATCGCTCGGGTGAGGGCGCAGGGGGGTGCCAAGAGCATTTAGAAGAGCTGGATAGACTCTGCCAGACCTTTGGGTTAGAGGTCGTGGGAAAGTGCGCCTGCGTGATTAAAAAATGCGACCCTGGGACTTATCTCGGCGAGGGGAAGCTGGAGGAGTTGAAAGGATTAGCCAAGCAGCTGTCTGCCGAGGTTGTCATTTTTGACGATGAGATCTCCCCTAGACAGCAGCGCAATTTGGAAAAGATCTTTTCCTGCCCTGTGATCGATAGGACGGAGTTGATCATCGAGGTCTTTGCGCAAAGAGCTCAGACAAAAGAGGCTCGGCTGCAGATTGAGCTTGCCAAGGTGAAGTACCAGTTTCCCCGTTTAAGGCGGATGTGGACCCACCTTTCGCGCCAAACGGCAACAGCTGGCGGCGGGGCTCACCTAAAAGGGGAAGGGGAAAAGCAAATCGAGATCGACCGCCGTTTGCTACGCCAGAGGATTGAGCGGCTGAAAAATGAAATTGAGCAAGTAGGAAAGCAGAGGCAGACGCAAAGGGTGTTGCGCATGCGCACCGGGATTCCTACTTTTGCCATCGTCGGTTACACCAACGCGGGCAAGTCGACCTTGCTCAAGGCGCTGACGCAAGCGGATGTTTTTGTCGAGGACAAACTCTTTGCCACCTTGGACACGACAACGCGCAAATTCACCCTTCCCAACCACCAAGAGATCCTCTTGATCGACACGGTTGGCTTTATCCGAAAGATTCCCCATACGCTCATTACCGCTTTCAAAAGCACTCTGGAAGAGGCCATCCATACAGACATCCTCTTGCACCTGATCGATGTGAGCCACCCGCAAGCAGAGCAGCAGGCGGAAGAAACCATGCGCGTATTAAAGGAGCTCGGCGCGCAGGATCAGCCGATGATCACGGTCCTCAATAAGATCGATCAGTGCAACTCCCCGAGCTTGATTGCTAAGTTTCGCATCAAATACCCAAAAACGGTCGCTGTTTCAGCACTTCAGGGGACTGGCTTTGATGAGCTGATGGAGCTGATGATGAAAGAGGTCTCATTGCTGCGCAAAACCGTGCAGTGCCGGATTCCTCAGAGCCATTACGCCCTTGTCAGCGAACTGATGCGCCAGGGGAGGGTTTTAGACTGCCAGTATGAAGAGAACGACATCCTCATCAAACTGGAAATTCCAGGCCGCCTTGAGTACAAAGTGCTGCCATTTTTGGTCAGAGGTCAGGGGGAATATGAGTGATTTGCCAGGTTCAGGAAACCGGGCTGGATTAAAAGCCCTTCCCTTAGAAGAGCGCCCCAGGGAAAGATTGCTGCGTGAGGGGATCGATCGCCTTTCGATGGCTGAACTGATCGCAATCGTTCTCGGCAGCGGCCTGCAAGGAAAATCGGTCCTTAAACTTTCCCAAGAGGTATTAGAGCGCTTTGGGAGTTTGGAAAAACTTTTGGAGGCATCGGTTGCTGAGCTGATGGAGTGCAAAGGGATTGGAAAAGCCAAGGCGATTCAGCTCAAAGCTGTATTCGGCATTGCCCTAAAATGCAGGCGCCCCCTTTCTATCCAAAAATACCCCATTACCTCGGCCCTTTGCGCCTACCAGATTGCCCAAGCCGAAATTGCCCATATGCCCCAAGAAACCCTGCTTGTGATCTTGCGGGATGTGCGCGGGTGTTTGATCCACTATGAAAGGGTAGGTTTGGGCACCTTGTCCCAGGTTCTAATCCACCCCAGAGAAATCTTTCATCCCGCCGTGCGCCATAACGCAGGCAGCCTGATCATCGCCCATAACCACCCCAGTGGAGACCCCACCCCTTCAAAAGCCGACTTAGAGATGACCCGGGCGCTTATGGAATCTAGCAAAGTGATGTCGATTGGTTTTGACGATCACATCATCGTCTGTCGAGACCGGTTTGTTTCTCTAAGGGAGTTGGGGTGTTTTCCCATTGCTCCAAATGCGCGCTATTAGCCTTTCGATCAGACACATAAAGAGCCCTTTGCAGCAGCAAAGTGGCCCCGTTGCAGATCATCTGAACGGCGATCAAGCTGATCAACATCCCTCCGAGCTTTTGACAGGCCAGCAACCCCTTTTGACCTAGCATGTATTTAATGTTAGAGGAAAGCAAGAGGATGATAAACGTCGGAATCCAGGCCAGGCACAGGATCAAAGCGCTTAGCCAGGGGTCGTCGAGCTGTTTGGAGTAGATGGTCACCGTTGCAATCGCCCCAGGACCTGCGACAATCGGAGTGGCCAGTGGCACAATCATCGGTTCTGAACGCTTAGCCTCAAAAGGATCAGAGGATCTGGGGAAGATCATGCCTAAGGCAATGATGAAAAGCAGGGTTCCGCCGGCAACCCCAAGGACCGGCTGAGAGATACCCACGATCTCGAGCACCTCATCCCCAAAAAAATTAAACAGCAGCAAGATGCCCAACGCAATTAAGAGCTCGCGCATAATGATTTGCCGCTGCTTTTTGATGTCGAATTGGCTGAGCACAGCCACAAACAAGGGGATGTTCCCCAAGGAATTGAGCACAAAAAAAAGAGACAGGATCATCGCGAGAAACGACATATTCATTTCTAAAGATCTCCGACAAGAAAAGACACCCTGTACTCCTTCATTTAATTGGTAAATTTGGGCTTGTCGAGGTTGTCTGGATATATGATCAAAGAGTACACAACTTATCCTTGAATTAGCAACTACTTTAGTCATTAGACATCTTGCATAACTCATTTCCTTGAATTCCCAGGGCTTTTCCTGTGATTTTTCAGGGGCTATTGCGTTTTTCCTGTCAGTCGGGTATCCTCCACAGGCATTGAATTTGTGTATAAGTCTTTACATATCGGAAGTCTGTAACTTTTTCTGGTCTTGCCGTGAGGTAAGCGTCTCTTCAACGGCGTTGGGTCTGTGGAAAGTAAAAAAAAATTTAAAGTCGTTACGCTGGGCTGCAGAACCAACCAGTATGAGTCGCAGGCCTATGCCGATCAGCTCTTCAGCTTGGGCTATGCCCAAGCTGAAGAAGGGGAAGAGGCGGAGCTCTGCATTGTCAACACCTGCACAGTAACCCAATCTGCCGATAGCGCAAGCCGCCATCAGATTCGTCAGCTATCGCGTCTAAATCCCCATGCAAAAATTGTCGTGACCGGATGCTTGGCAGAGCGAGCCCCTGAGGAGCTCATTCAGTTACCCGGTGTTGATCGTGTCATCTCCAATCAGAGCAAAGAGCAGCTTGTCAACTTCCTATTTCCAGAGGAGGATGTCCCCGAATTTGCCATTTGCCAATTTGAGGCCCACACGCGCGCCTTTGTTAAAGTCCAGGATGGATGCAACTCTTTTTGCACCTACTGCATTATCCCCTATGTCCGCGGCCGCTCGCGCTCTAGGCGGGTCGATACTATTTTGGAGGAGGTCCGAGGACTGATTCGCAATGGCTATCAAGAGATCGTGCTCACAGGGATCAATATTGGCGATTTTGACGGAGCCCCGGAGCAAGGGGAGAAGCCGGTAAGGCTCTCTGACCTTGTGCGTTCTGTCGATGCCCTCCAAGGCTTGAAACGCCTTAGGCTCTCTTCGATCGACCCAGATGAGGTCGATGAGGATCTGGCAGATGCCATTTTAAATGGGAAAACAACCTGCCCGTCGATGCATATTGTCCTCCAATCGGGATCAAATGTGGTTTTAAAGCGGATGAACCGCAAATACACGCGCGAGATTTTCCTAGAAACGGTGGAAAGGTTGAGGACCTCTTGTCCTGATTTCACATTCACCACCGACGTGATTGTCGGGTTTCCAGGGGAGAGCGATGCAGATTTCAAAGACACCTTGGAGGTGATGGAGCGGGTGCGGTTTGCCAAAGTGCATATGTTTCCCTATAGTGCCCGCAAACGCACTCGCGCAGCCCTGTATCCAAACCAAGTTCCTCAAGAGCTGATTCAAGAGAGAAAGCAACATGTGTTGCGGGTTGCTGAACAAAGTGCTTTTGCCTTAAGGCAGACCTATGTCGGAAAGAAGAGGTCTGTGCTTTTAGAAGATGACGCTTCATTAGCAGAAGGAGTCATTTACGGCCACACCGACAATTTTTTGCGCGTTTGTCTCCCTTGCCAAAATCTAAAACCCAATACCCTTGTCGAGGTTGAACTGATCGCTAACCAAGCCGATGCGCTTGTAGGAAAGCTGTTTTTATGAAAATTTCGATTGCAGAACGCTCTCATCCCTTTTCCCACCTTCCTGGAACCACCTTTGTCGTTCCCCATACCACCTGGAGTGTTCAAATCTTTCCGACCCGCTTGTTTTTTACCGATCTTGCAAACAAGGACTCCTCTTTTTTTCTTTGCTTAAGCCTTTTAGGCCCTGTCTCTGGTTTCACCGCGCAATTGGACCTTGAAAAGGGGATTCTTTGCGTCTTTGGAAAAACTCAGAAAGGCTACATCCGCTACCACATTGCGGCAAATCAGAGGGGGATTTGGCTGGAATTAGAGAAGACCCCAGAAGAAAAGCTCGTTTGCTCTTTAATGACAGAGAAGATGGTCTTAGAAAAGGGGCGCAGGGTCTGCTTAGTGGAGCAAGAAGTCGTCTCACCCCACCTTGTCCAAGAGCGCTTATCGCTGGGGATGCACAAGGCACAAGATTGGGATCTTGTCCGCCGCCGCTTGGATCTCAAAGAGATTTTCCCCCATTGGCTTTTGATGGCCTCTTTTGTGCCGAAGGTCCAAGTCGATCCCTCTTGCTGTGGCAACTACTCCCTTCTCAACATCTGCAAAGAGAAGATCCAGCAAAAAGACAAGGAGGGGATTGTATCCGCTTTTCAGAATCTTTTTCTCTCTGCTTTTAAAGGGGTTTTGGTCCCTAGAATCTGGGATTTTGATTATCAAGGCTTGATCCTAGAGCCGCAGACTCAAGAGGATTCCCTCTGTCCGCTGCCGGTTTTAACAGAGAGCAGCGCGCTGATCCGCTCTGTATTTTTCCAAGAAGGCAATAGAGAAGTTCACCTTTTGCCGTGCCTGCCCCCCGAATTTCATTGCGGGCGCATGGTGGGAATGCAAGCCCTTCCCTTTGCGACCTTGGATTTTGAGTGGACGAAAAAAGCACTGAAAGCCTCTATTGTCCATCCGTTGATCACAGGCCAAATCCATTTGAAGCTGCCCAAGGGGATCCGCTCTTTCCGTTTGAGGAAAGAAAAAAGCACGGCTAAGATCGAGGTCGATTCAAAGGGGATGGCAGCTTTGCCGCTCGAGGCAAATAGAACCCTCCGCCTCGACCGATTTGAGCATTAGATCCTATTAGCGCCCAATTTCAGTTGTGCCGTTTTTGGCTATACAAATGGGCTTGATCGTCGCAGTTATACCAATCGCAGGAAATAAATACATATTTTAGCCGCGTGAAAGCTCCCGCGGCTAGAATATGTATTTATTTCCTGCGATTGGTATTAGGGCTATTTTTCTTCGAATGCCCACTTTTCATTTTGTGGAGGGTAGTGCGGGAAGTTCCACCTTTTGGGTTGGGCGCTGATTTTTTGGGCGAGGTAAAACTCGCAGCTGACCTCGGCGATGTCAAGAGCTGCTGGGTTGGAGTAGTTGAGAGGGCAAAGCCCTGATCTTTCGAGGTCATCAGCAGTGATCCACGAAGAGGTGGCTGCGGTGATGAGGATATACCCTCCTTCGCAGAGGGAGTCAGCGGCATATTTTAAGACTTTCAAAGCAAGCTCATGCGATGATAGGGAAAGCTCAGCTAGCGCGCCGATGGAAAGAATGCAGTGCACAGGCCTGTCTTCGAGGAGCTGTCGGAAATCCATTTTGGCAATATCTCCTTGAAAAAGCTGAACTTGGCCTTCTTGGATTTGGGTCTCTAAAAGATTTTGGGCCGAATCGATAAGGATCGGGTTGAGCTCGCAAAGGGTATACCTTTCCACAGCCAGAGTAGGGCACTGGAATAGGGTGTTTGCAAATTCTCCATCCTCTCCGCATAAATCCAGGATTTCTAACTTTGTTTGAGAAAATATCTTCGCAATGAAGTTGAGGCATTGGGGATAAATGTATCGGCGGTACTTTTCTTTTGTTCTTTCCCAGGCTTTTTTGTTGAATCCACGGGTCAGCCAAATGGGGGCTTTGAGGACTTTAATGTGCTCAAATTCATCGCCGGCGACAAGATGGATCAGCGACTGGTTTCCTATGAGTAGGTTCTCGATTTGTTCGACTCTGCTATCTACCAACGGGTATGTGCTCTGCTCAGAGTGCAGAACGCCCAGATCTGTCCCTTTGGCAGAGCTTCTTTCCCACTGCAGACAAACAGAGTGCTTTTCCAATTTTAAGCAGAAGCGGTAGATGATGCGGGGACAGGATAGAGAAAACAGAAATTGGCGCGACTTTGCATGCTCATGACCGTCTTGTGCAATGCGGAGGATTTTTTTCCAAATTTTTTCAAGACGCCTTTGTCTCTCTGATTTTGTCAGCGATAGGGGAGGGGGGATGGGGCAGAGGTCTGTGCTGCAGCAAGGTTGCGTATTGTGCATGGAGAGCGCCTGTTTTCAGGTGGGTTTTTTAGGCCAGCAGATTGTGCTTGACTAAGTAAAATTTTGTCTAGAAAATCCGGTTGAAAAGAGGGCCTTCCCTATGAGTGATAAGCTGAAACGCTCTCCATCTGCTTCGCTTAAGGCGTTCATCAAAAACCCACACGCCAAGTTGGGGTTGCACGCGCTTGCGTCAGGGGATAAAGTGATTCGCCTCTTTCGCCCAGGAGCTCCTTATCTGTACTTAGAGCTTTTTGGAGCTAAAGTAGAAGCTGTAAAGGTGGGAAATCAAGGGCTTTTTGAACTCAAAGCCCCACCCCACACCACGTTGCACGATTACCGCGTTTACTCTCAGCGCGGAGAGCTTGTCCACGATCCTTACGCCTTCTTGCCTACCTTCGGAGATCTAGACGCGCACCTGTTTGGCAGAGGCGTGCACTACGAGCTCTACACTGTCATGGGAGGGCGTATCTGCGCGCATCAGGGGGTGCTTGGGGCCAAATTTGCCGTTTGGGCCCCTGAGGCCTTGAGCGTTTCCCTGGTCGGCGATTTGAATTTTTGGGATGGGCGGCTGCATCCGATGAGGCAGATGGGTTCTTCCGGGGTTTGGGAGCTGTTTGTCCCAGAGATGAAAGCGGGGGAGAAATACAAGTTTGAAATCCGCACGCAAAAAGCCGATGTGCTCATTAAGTCAGATCCTTACGCTCTTTTCTCAGAACTCCGCCCGGGGACGGCCTCTATCCTTTTCAATGTGGAGGGGTATTCTTGGGGAGATCAAAACTGGATGGAGGAGAGGGAAGCGAGCAGCTCTTGCGCTTTTGCGATGAATGTCTATGAAGTGCACTTGGGTTCTTGGAAGGGCAGCGGAGAGGGGTCTTGCAACTACCGCCGTTTGGCCACTGAGCTTTCCAGTTACTGCAAGCAGATGGGGTTTTCCCACATCGAGCTCATGCCGATCACCGAATACCCTCTCGATGAATCCTGGGGGTATCAGGTGACAGGTTTTTTTGCAGTCACAAGCCGCTATGGAACCCCTGAGGATTTTGCGTTTTTTGTCGATCACATGCATCAAGAGGGCATCGGCGTCATTTTAGATTGGGTTCCTGCCCATTTTCCTACAGATGAGCATTCCCTAAGTCGGTTTGATGGGTCTTATCTCTATGAACATCAGGATGTGCGCAAGGGGTTTCACCCTCACTGGAACACCTCGATTTTCAATTATGGCAGGCACGAGGTGAGCAATTTTCTCATTGCCAGCGCCCTTTTTTTTCTGGATAAAATGCACATTGATGGTCTGCGGGTCGATGCCGTCGCATCGATGCTCTATCTCGACTACGGTAGGAAGGAAGGGGAGTGGATCCCCAATGTATACGGGGGTAGGGAGAGTCTTGAGGCCATTGAGTTCATCAAGCACCTAAACTCGATTGTGCACCAGCGTTTTCCAGGAGTCTATACGATTGCCGAGGAGTCGACGGCGTTCACTGGAGTGACGCATCCCTTGGAGTGGGGAGGTCTTGGATTTACCCTGAAGTGGAACATGGGTTGGATGCATGACACATTAGGCTATTTTCTTAAAGATCCTTTATTTCGCTCCTATCATCGCAATGATCTGACCTTTGGACTTCTCTACGCTTTTTCAGAGCGATTCATTCTTCCTTTTTCCCATGACGAGGTTGTCCACGGCAAGGGAGCTCTTCTTGCCAAAATGCCAGGAGACGACTGGCAAAAATTTGCCAATATGCGGCTACTCTATAGCTACCAGATCTGCCAGCCTGGAAAAAAGTTGCTTTTCATGGGAGCAGAGCTTGGCCAGTGGCATGAGTGGAATTGCAAAGGTGCACTTGATTGGGGGCTTTTGCAATACGACAGGCATGCCAAGCTGCAGAACTTTTTTAAGGAAATGAACCACTTTTATAGAAGACAGCCGCCTCTTTGGGAGTTGGACTTTGACCACAGGGGATTTGAGTGGGTCGATCTTGTCGACGAGCAAAATTGCGTCCTGAGTTACTTAAGGAAAGGGGCAGAGCGCCTCCTTTTTATCGTGCATCACTTCACCCCCAACTTTACCCCCTCCTATTTTATCCGCTTAGAAAATGTCGCCTCGATCAAAGAGGTTTTTAATACCGATGGAGAAGAATATTGGGGATCTGGCAAAATCCAAGAACCGGTCGATATCATTTCTGAAGCAGGAGGCAAAAGGATCGGGATTCAGCTCTCTTTGCCCCCGCTTGCGACAGTCTGTTTTGAGGTGGAGTTTGTCAATTAAGAAAGAGGATGTGACAGAAGATCGCTACCGCCAGCTCATCCAAGAGATTTTAGAGCATGATACCCGCTATTATGTAGAAGCCAAACCCACGATTACCGACTATGTCTACGATCGGCTCCTTGAACAACTTGCCCAGATAGAAAAGGAGCATCCCGATTGGGTCTGCAGCTCTTCGCCAACCCAGCGGGTCATCGGCGGGGTTTCTAAGGGATTTAAACAGGTGGAACATCGGATTCCCATGCTCTCCCTTGCCAACACCTATTCCCGAGAGGAAGTCGAGGATTTTGTAAAGCGGGTTCACAAACTGCTCGGCCACCAAGATGTCGATTTTTGCTCTGAGCTGAAAATGGATGGCGTTGCCATCACTGTATGCTATGAGAAGGGGATGTTATCTCAAGGATTGACAAGGGGAGATGGCCGCAAAGGGGATGAGATCACCCAGAATTTGAGGACGATTCTCTCCCTACCTCTGCAGCTGAAAGGAGCCCATCTGCCCCCTTTTTTAGAGGTGCGCGGGGAAGTGTTTATGCCCCATCCTGTCTTTGAAGCTCTCAATCAGGAGAAAAAAGACTTGGAGGAAGAGCTCTACGCCAACCCGCGCAATGCTGCAGCCGGGTCCTTGAAATTACTCGATCCCAAGCAGGTTGCAAAGCGGCGCTTAAGTGCTGTTTTTTACGGTTTTGCCGATGAGATCAACGCCCCAGTTCCCACTCAGAGCGATTGCCACCCCTATTTAAAGAAACTGGGCCTGCCTGTCTTTGAGCCCCAGTTTTGCAAGCGTTGCCACAGCGTGGACGACATCTTGGCATTTGCCGATACTATCGAAGAGCAGCGCCACCGCCTGCCCTTTGACATCGACGGGATTGTCGTGAAGGTAAACGCGCTTAAAATGCACGATCTGCTCGGGGTCACAGGGAAAAGCCCGCGCTGGGCGATTGCCTATAAATTTGCTCCCAAACAAGCCCTGACCCGGATTTGCGACATCACCGTCCAGGTGGGCAGAACGGGGGTTTTGACCCCCGTTGCAGAGCTCGAACCTGTCTTTTTGGCCGGCAGCACGATTTCAAGGGCCACCCTCCACAATCAAGAGGAGGTGGAGCGCAAAGACATTCGGGTCGGGGATTGGGTCGTCATCGAAAAAGGGGGGGATGTCATCCCGAAAATAGTCGAGGTTGATAAGAACAGGCGGCCCCAGCATACCCATCCTTGGCACATGCCCACCACTTGCCCTAGCTGTGGAAAGAGCGTTGTTCAGAGCCAAGAAGAGGTTGCTGTGCGCTGTCCCAACAACAGAGGGTGCCCTGAGCAGCAGATGCGTCGGATCATTTATTTTGCCTCCAAAGATGCGATGGACATTGAGCACCTGGGGGAAAAGGTGGTCGAGCAGCTTTTTAAGAAAAAGCTGATCGCTACCTGTGCAGATATCTACGCTCTTCAAGCAGAAGATCTTGCCAAGCTCGAGGGCTTCAAGGAGAAATCGATCCAAAACCTGCTCGAGAGCATTGATCGCTCCCGGAAAGTCCCCCTTTCCAGGTTCATTTTAGCCCTTGGGATCAAGCATGTCGGAGAAGGGATCGCTGAAACTTTAGCACAGACCTCAGGCAGTGTCGAAGCGCTAGCTGCCATGAGCGTTGAGCAACTAAAGCAGATCCAGGGAATTGGCGATAAAATAGCGCACTCTGTCGCCGATTATTTCCAGGATCCCGCCCGCCTTTTGGATGTAGAGAGCCTTTTAATGATGGGTGTTGTCCCTTTAACACCCACTGTCAAACGGCGCACAGACCACGGGTTTGCCGGGAAGACCTTCGTTTTGACAGGAACCTTGAAAGACTATTCTCGACAAGGGGCAACAGAGCTAATTAGAGAGCGCGGAGGGAAAGTGACCGGATCTGTGAGTGCCAAAACAGATTATGTTCTCAGTGGGGAAGACCCTGGTTCCAAGCTGGAAAAGGCCAAAGAACTTAATGTTAAAATAATTTTTGAAGACGAATTTAAAAAATTATTATAGGATTAATTTAGATTAACCTGTTGAATGAGAGGTGAGATGTGTCAAAAGAACATTTAAAAGCGGCAGTGCTTGCCGGTGTGATTTTAGTTGTCTGGGGTTTTTTCTCTTGGATGGTTCTCCCCTGGCATAAGTGTTGTTTGCTCCAGTTTCAAAACCAGCATGAGGTGGCGCGCGTCATTAAAGACAACGCTCCAGTAGCTGGGGTCTACGTGCTCCCCAATACGTTTAATTACGGTGATAAGACCTCTCAGGCTGATATGGTCAAAACAGAGAAGATGATCGAGCAGGGCCCTTACATGTTTGCAAGCGTCTTGCCCAATGGGATTGGGAAGATGACTGCAAGGCCATTGATCTTTTCCTTGATCATCCAGGTCTTAGGCGCATTTATTGTGATATGGATGTTGATGCAGACAAAGGGCTTATCCTTTAGAAGGAGCGTTGTTTTTATCACCGTCTTTGGTTTAGGGATAGGGGTAGTAGGACTTTTGCCTGAGTGGAACTGGCTGGGTTTTGCGGGCGGCTATGTCTTGGTCAACATCGCAGATCTTGTCATCGGCTGGTTTTTTGCAGGGCTTGCAATCGCAAAGTTGCTCAGGAAGTAACCCGTTGCCCAAGCAGTGTTTGGTGGCTAAACCCTGTGATTTCAACCCTTTGCAGGGTGCCGATCAGAGCGTCATCCCCCGTGAGGATGACGTTCTTCCAGCAGCGTGTCCTTCCTTTTAAGTGTTTCTCGTCCCGATTTCTTTTCTCAATCAGAACCTCGGTTTGAGTTCCGAGAAGCTGCTTGCGCTCATCGGTGCAGACATCGTGCTGTAAAGAAAGAAGGCGCTGAAGCCTGTCCTGCTTGACCTCCTCTGGAATGTCGTCTGCCCAGCGAAAGGCAGGGGTGCCTTTGCGAGCGCTGTAGGCAAAGATAAAGGCAACGCCATAGCGAATCTGTTTGCAAAGGTCGTAGGTCATCTGAAACTCTTCTTCTGTCTCTGTCGGAAATCCGACGATGATATCGGTGCCAAGGCAAACATTCGGCACAATAGAGCGAATGAGAGCCACTTTTTCCAAATACTGCTCGACTGTGTACACCCGGTGCATTTTCTTTAAGATCCGATTGGAACCTGCCTGAAGGGGGAAGTGGACAAATTCGCAGACAGAGGGCAGGTTTGCAATGGCATGCATCAGTTCAACCGTGATATCGACAGGATGGGAGGTCATGAACCGAATTCTCTCAAGGCCTGGAATTTTATCTAAGCGATAGAGCAGATCGTGAAAGAGGCACTTCCAATCGGGTTTGTCTTTACCATAGCTATTGACATTTTGACCTAGGAGAGTGATCTCTTTGTAGCCATTTGCCACAAGGCGGGTGCACTCATCGACAATGCTCTCTGGCGGGCGCGACACCTCTTGCCCCCGAGTGTAGGGCACAACGCAGTAAGTGCAGAACTTATCGCAGCCGCGGATAATTGAGACAAAGGCTTTGATCGGATCTTCTCGCTTTGCCGCCAGGTAGTCGAGATTCTCCTCGAACTGATCGTCTGTGCGGATGGTTTGCTTGCCGGTTTCTAGGACTTCGTCCAAAACCTCCCCAAGCTGGTTGATGTTGTTTGTCCCAATGATGAAATCGATATGAGGCAGCTTGCGGAAAAGGGTCTCTTTTTTGGCCATCGCCATGCAGCCTGTGACCCCGATGATGGGGCGGTTTTGCTTGGATCTGCCGAGCTTTCCGATTTTGCCCATGACTTTTCTCTCGGACAAATCGCGGATAGAGCACGTGTTGAAGAGCAAAAGGTCCGCCTCTGTCTCCTCCTCTGTGCGGCAATAGCCCCGCTTTTCCAGAAGGCCCACCATGATCTCGGAGTCCAGCTCGTTCATCTGGCAGCCGTAAGTGCGAAGAAAAAATGTTTTGATTAAGCGCTTGGCCATGCGAAACTTTTTAAGTTAAACGTATTCAAGGGCCGAATTCTACATCAAAAGAGGAGCTTTTGGCAAGACCTGGGTTTTGCCAAGAACTCATAGATGAGTTTTTGAATGAGGGTCTGGCCCCAGTCAAAACAAGCAGTCACTGTTAATTATGAGGCAATATATGGAGAATCTCTTGGTATCTGTGGTCAGGATGCAGATGTCCGCCACAGAAAACATTCTTCCCATCCCTGCCAAAAAAGCTTTCAGATCTAGCGCTCTGCTACAAAAGTTTTTGGGTTATTGAGAAATGTGCTGGAAGAAAAATGAAAGGAAAAGTAAACTGGCCATTCTGAACTTTATTAAGACATCTGTTAAATTTTTTTAGGGCATTGAATTTCATGGAGAAGAAGAAAAATACGACGGTTCTTCTGACAAAAGAAGAAGCGATCCCGATGCGCAAGTACTTGTTGCTGGATGCAGAGGGCAAGACCCTGGGTAGATTAGCTGCCGAGGTTGCGAAAATTTTAATGGGCAAGCACAGGCCCACCTTTACCCCTTCTGTCGATTGCGGCGATGGTGTGGTGATTATCAATGCGGGGAAAGTTGTTGTGACGGGCGCAAAGGAAGCCCAAAAAATTTATAGATACCACACCGGTGCGATGAGCGGAATGCGAGAGGTCCCTTACCGGACCATGTTGGCTCGCAACCCCGAGTACATCATTTGGCATGCGGTCAAAGGGATGATGCCCAAGACGCGTTTAGCCGAGGCTCAAATGAAGAAGTTGCGCATCCACGCAGGCAAAGAGCATGCGATGAAGGCACAGGCGCCGACTGCAGTGAGCATTTAACAAATTTTTAAGAGAAATGGAAACTATGAAAGAGCAAATTGGAACAGGCCGAAGGAAGACAGCCGTTGCCTCGGTTCGTCTTCGTCCGGGAAAAGGGAACATCTTGGTCAATGGCAAGAAATTTGAGGAGTATTTCACCCTGGTGCTCCAGCGTCAGGCGATCTTAGCGCCTTTGCATAGAGTGTCTAACCCAGAGTCTTACGACATCCTGATTCGCCTTAAAGGGGGCGGGGTGCAAGCTCAGATGATCGCAGCCCGTTTAGGGATTACCCGTGCGCTTGTGGAGCAAGATCCAGAGAATCGCCAGCCGCTCAAAACCCTCGGGTTTTTGACTCGCGATCCGCGCAAAAAGAGAACGTAAGAAATACGGTCTTGCCGGTGCGCGCAAACGCTTCCAGTTCTCCAAGCGTTAATTTTCAACTGGATCTTGGCTTCTCAAGGTCCAGCTAGTAGAGCTCTCTGTATTTGCTGCTGAGGTAATTCACGTAGGGCTCTTGGCTTAAAGGTTTCCCTGTGACTTTCTCGCACAGTTCTCCAGCGCCAAACTGCCGTCCATAACGGTGGATGTTTTCTTTGAGCCAATCGCGGATAAAATCCAACGACCCATGGGAGACTTTCTCTTTCCAGTCGGGGTGCTTTTTTGCAAAGGCCTCAAAAAACTGTGCGGCGTAGAGGTTTCCCAGTGTGTAAGTTGGGAAGTAGCCGATAAACCCCAGCGACCAATGGACATCTTGTAGGCAGCCCTGGCCGTCGTACTCAGGGCAGATCCCGAGGTATTCCCGCATTCTGCCATTCCAAGCTTCGGGGATATCCTTGACCTTGAGTGTGCCTTCGATGAGCTCTTTTTCAATTTCAAAGCGGATGATGACGTGTAGGTTATAGGTCACCTCGTCGGCGTCGACTCGGATAAAGTGGGGTTTAACGCGATTGACGGCGCGATAGAAGTCTCTCAAAAGAATGCTCCCAAACTGGGCTGGGAACTCTTTCTGCAAGAGAGGGAAGAAGTGCTCCCAGAATGCATAAGACTGTCCAATCAGAGTCTCCCACCATCGGGATTGGCTCTCGTGTATCCCTAGGGAAATCGGTTGGCACAGCGGAGAGCCGAAGTGCTCAGCCGGCAGATGCATCTGATAGAGGCCATGGCCCCCTTCGTGCATGACAGCTCCGAGGTTTTCCATGATATTTTCAGGGTGAACCCGTGTTGTCATTCGGGTGTCTTTGGGGTGGATCCCATTGCAGAAGGGATGAGCCGAAAGGTCTAGCCGTGAGGTCGCAGGGACAAAGCCCATCTTGTGCAGAATTTTATGCGCAAAATCCATCTGTTGGTGCTTGGGGCAATTCTGATAGAGAAAGGCATCGGGGATAGGAGGTCTACCAGATAGTTCCTTAAGCAATTGCGTTAGGGAATTTTTGAGTTTGCTAAACAGAGGGGTTAAAAAAGATGTCTTTAAGTTAGGTTCATAAAGATCGAGAAGGGCGTCGTAAGGGTGCTCTTGAGATCCGAGGTATTCTGCTTTTTTACGGGAGAGCGCAACGACCTTTTCTAAGTGAGGGGCAAAGGCTGCAAAATCGTTGTGCTCTTTTGCCGTCTGCCAAGCATGGGAGGCAGCCGAGGTGGTTTTGGCAAAGCGCTTGATAAACGCATTGGGAAGTTTGACCATTTGGAGGTAATCCCTGCGCCACTGGTGCAAAGCGGCGATTTGGGGGGCAGAGAGGCTTGTGTCGACAATCTCCGCTGTCTTAATATCGATGAGGGCTGAAAGAGCCTTGGCAAACGCTTTGCTTGTGGCTTGCCGATGCACAAGGCTAGCTAGCATCTCTAATTGCAAGGAACGCAGCTCGATAGCGCCTTTGGGCATATAGGTCTCTTGATCCCATTCCAAAAGGGTTTCGATGGAATGTAAAACAGAGGCTGCTTTAGAAAGAGCGTGCAACCTTTCGTAAGGAGATAAAGGCATATGACCTCAAAATCGACCCTGAAGTTGCTTGACTGTACCAAATTTTAGCAATTATTTGAAAAGGATTCAGGCCGTTTGAAGATTTTTCGACTGATCCATCGAAAAAGCTGCTGGCATCGATGGGTGAATTGATAAAACAGAGGAGAGCAAAAAGCCCAGCTTAAAAAAACAACGGTAATCGTCCCGCTGCCGACCACGACATCAGAGAGCCAGTGGGCTCCTGTGATCAGCCGAGGCATGCACAGAAAGACGGCATAGAAACTAGCGAGGATGCCCAAACGCCATCCTGCCAGGTAAGAGAAACTGGCGGCGAATAATAAAGCCGTTGTCCCATGATCCCCAGGGAAGCTTTTAGAAGAGTCGTCTTTAATTTTCATCCAGGGGATTTCTTGGGAGAGTCGAACGCTATCTTCGACGACAAGGGTCGGGCTTAAGCGAGGAAAGTGCAGGTGTTCGCGGAAAAGCAACCGGTTGACAAAGTAGATGACAGCTCCGATGTAGACGATGCAGAAAAGCAAATTTGTAACTCTTTTCAACCCAAATCCTTTTTGCGCTCTGCGAACATAGATGAAGAAAAAACAAAGCACACATAAATCCTCGACCCAGTCGGCTAGCTTGTGGTTGGCAAGCGCCCAAAATAATTGCCAGTTTGGGCGATCCCTCAAGGTGGAGTTGATCATTTTAAAAAAGGCGATATCGATCTTTTCCCAGTAGACTTTTGTCAAAGGCCAAAACAAGCTGCCAATTAGAAGAGCCCCGATGACATGCCATAGGAGCAAAGTTTTTAGCCTCCATTTTCCTTCAGCTATGGTCGGATCGCTAGGGGAGATACTCATTATAGTCCTTTCCTCATCGAATAATATTTAAATACAAAGCCCGCCCAACAAAGCCCTAAGGGGGCCAAAATCGCAATGTAGGGAGAAACAACGTGATTTTCTCCTAGAATCACTGCGGCATCCATCAGGGCAAAAAAGGCAATGAACCCAAAGAGGGCAATTGCATAGGTAAAGAAAACAGGGGGGGTTCTAGAGTAGTTCAAGCAAAAAGGAGCGCTTGCGACAACAACCAGCAGAGAAATTAAAGGTACTGCGATTTTAAATAGAAAATGGGTGAGGACCTGCGGGTATTCGTAGGCGGTTGTTGTGGTTTTTTGAATCAGCATCTGCATTAGTTGTCTTAAGCTTTTGTTCTCTAATGGGATCTGACCTTTTCCGTTAAGATTTTCCTCCCAGGCAAATTGGGTAAAGCGGTGCTGGTCAAAGGATTCTATCTTTTCAAAATTTCCCTTTCCGTTTCTCTGTAGCCGATCGACAAGGTGCCCGACTGGATTTTCGGGTCCGAGGAGAGGGAATGCATCCGCCAGATCTCATCGACAGAAAGGATCCAAAAAACATCGAGGTAGAGCTTTTTCTCTTTGTCCTCTGTTTGGTAGATGATTTTTGAGTGATCCTTTAAGGGAAGAACGTGGACGGGCTCTTTGCGGTTGCCCTGCCGATTATGCTTGAAGTGCTGCTGGCTAAATTTATCTAGGTGATTCAAGCTAGAGGGTAGAAGAAGCTCAGAACTTCCAAAATTAAAAAGAGTACAGAGGAGAGCGATAAAAAAGAAAGGGCGTAGAATTTGCCTGCGCGATATCCCGCAAGATTGCAAAGCGGTGAGCTCCCCTTTTGCATTCATCGCAAACAGCACCTTGAGTGTGGAGACAAGAAGGGAGAGCGGAATCAGCAGATGAGACCTTTTGATCAATTGGAAAAGATAGTAGGTGGCAATGTGGGGCAATTGGATCTGCTTGCCGATTGCAAAGTCCTGCATGTGGAAGGAGTAATCGATCAGCGCGTAGAGGGAAAAGAAGCACCATAAAAAAAGGCTTAAACTCTTCAATAGTTCTTTTAAGAGGTAGCGCTCCCAGAGGGTTCTGCCGATCATTCTATACCTTTGCGAATCGATTTTAAATAGCCAAAGGAAAAGAAGATGATAATAGGGTGCGGGAGAAGGTAAAGGGCATTTGCGATCAGGGGAGAGTGCCGGAAGGATTTGGCGGTGATGAAGCAGACAAGGAAAAATGCAGCCAAGGTCATCGCCCAGAAGACTCCCTTTTTGGAGCGGTTGCAGCTAATCTGAATTCCAAAGGCAACTCCAATTGTCGTGAAAGTAAAGGCGGCAAGTGCAATGCTGATCCGGCGCGAGATTTCCACTTGGGCTTTTTTGTTCAAAAAAAAGGGGGTTTTTTCCACCGCATTATAAGCTAGGATCCTGCGAAGGGTTTGGTGGTCAAAGCTCTCTTTCCAATCCATGGTGTGCAAAAACTGGCTTAAGTTAGAGGCTTTGGTATTCATCTCCGCCTGATTTTCGATCACCAGGTGGTCAAATCCGCCGCTTTGTTTCGAATCGACGCTTGAGATGAAGGTCACCTTTTTTCCTTTTAAGAGCTCTCCTTCCAGTGCCAGCTCCTTAGCGGACATGACGGTCATTTTTCCACTCGAGGTGTTTTTCATGACGAGCACCACATCTTCTGCATATTGATTGGCTTTGAGCAAGCCGATATCGTAGTAGGTGTTCTTTAATTTGACCAAACTCTCTTTTTGCAGCAGAAACAGGGGGTTGATCGTTGCCATGTCAAGGACAAGTTCCTTGCTTAAGAGGCGGCAATACGGGGTGATTTCACTTGTGATGGTGAAGTTGACCAAACTCAGCAAGGCTCCTGCGAAAAAAAGAGGGGCGTTAATGCTTTTAAGTCCAAAACCGCAGGTGCGCAGGGCGGTTAATTCCTGGGTGTGGCTAAGGCGCTGGAGTAAGAGCATGGCGGCGATGAGGCAAGAGACGGGGATGGCAATCGGTAAAATGTAGGGGATTTGGAGCAGGGCAAACAGCACCACCTTAAACAGAGGGGCTCCAGAGGCTGCAAAACGGGCAATTTCTTGAAAGCGGATCACGATCAGAACGCCGACAAAGGCGCTGACACATAGGATCAGCACCTGAAAGTAGCTGCGCAAAAGGTAGCGCCAAATCGTCGGCAGCCGGAACATGGAAGTTTCTCCGAATAAAAATCGAGAGTTTAAAGGATCTGAAATATTAGAATAAAGGGATAAAACTGGACTTAATGATGAAAGATCTTTTATTACTCGGTGTGATCAAGTTTCTTCAAGAAAGGCTCAGCCCTGGCCAGCCGCTTCTCTTAGGGTATTCGGGGGGGCCTGATTCGAAGGCTTTGCTCTATCTTTTGCTCGCCTGTCGTCGGCTTTATCCCTTCGATCTCCTCCTTGCTCATGTCGATCATGGATGGCGCGATGGCAGCCAGAGGGAGGCCGATTTGATTCGGCACGAGGCCAGAGGTTTAGAGGTAGAGCTTTTTGTCAACACTCTTAGCCTTGCAGATTTTAAAGAGGGGAATTTGGAAGAGCAGGGAAGAGAGCACAGGTTAAGGTTTTTTTTAGACATCTACCAGAGATACCATTGCCAAGCCCTTGTTTTGGGCCATCATGCAGATGACCAAGCAGAGGTTGTGTTGAAGAGAGTTTTTGAGGGCGCCTCCCTTTTTAATTTAAAAGGGCTTGAGAAAGACGCCATGCTGATGCAGATGCGCGTGTGGCGCCCTTTGCTGTTTGTCCCCAAAAAACAGGTGATTGCTTGGCTTTACGATAGAGGTTTGGAGTATTTTGTCGATCCGACGAATCTCCACAGTCAATTCTTAAGGGGTCGCATGCGGCAGGAGATCCTCCCACAACTTGCCCAAGCCTTTGGCAAGCAGGTCTGTTCGAATCTGTGCCGTTTAGCACAAGAGGCTAAAGATGTTAAAACCTACTTTTCCCAAATGAATAAGCCGATGTTAGAAAGGATCCAACCCCATGAGACGGGGGGGTATCTGGATCTCAAGCCTTTCCTCCCTTTGGCTTCTCTTCAAATCAGGTACTTTCTCATCGAATGGATGAAAAAAGAAGGGGTGACTTTCTCTTTCCAGATTCTCAACGGTGTCGCAGGCGCGCTTTCTGAAGCCAAAACTAAAAAAAAGTTTCAATCTAAGAAGGGTGCTTTTTTTGTTAATAAAGAGATTGTTCACTTTTTCAGAGGATAATTTTCGTTTTTAATATTTTTTATTAATAAATTAAAAGACAAAATTATACCCCATTTGCTAACATGAGGAAACCGGGTACTGAATGTTGATCAGCTCAGCCCTTAGCAATGGCGAAAACCCAGTCCGGATTGCCCTTTACTTTAATCGGTAATGGTGCTTTAATTTACCATCTGGGCCTATTCGTTTTTTCGGAGAATCCCAACGTTAAACATGTACAAAATTTATGAGCAATGACGATATGAAACCAGAACCTAGCAAACGTGGATTTCCCGGCGGTTTCTTCATTTTTCTATTGGCTGCAATCCTGCTTATCCTCACCGTCCAAAACTTCAGCAACGATAAGACAGCAAAGGTTTCTTTCAGCCATCAGATAGAGCATCTTGTCAACCTCGACTTCCTCCAAAAGGAAGATAGTCGTAAAATTGCCCTCAATGACAATTTGGTCACATTTAGCGGTAAATTCAAAGACAAGCAATCTGAAGATGCCAAAGCCAGATACCGTTACCTAGAGCTACTCAATCGCAATCACGAACTTACAAGTAAAAATGGCGATCTGGAAGAAGAACTGATCCGTTCTCGCCAAGGCGTCAAAGATGCCGCGGCTCTTTTTCTCAGCTTGACCGGTCAGCCTATCCCCAAGGGGGGGTATATGGTCATCGACCCTATTTATAGCACAGCCCAATTCGACAATTCTATCGTCATTAAAGCTCTGCCCGATCGAGAAATCACAAGTCTTGCAGATCTCGAAAATCTTTTTCCGTCGATTTCTAAAGATGTAAATATTTCAGCATTAGATGCTTATGGAAAGGATTTGCTGACCCTCATCGGAAGATTCCGCTCTTCTGCCCTTGGCATTGGCAGTGAATCGATGAAGCAGAAGCTTAAAGATTTAGAACCGGAAGTGGCCCAGGCCTCGAGTTTGACCGATGAGAAAATCGCACAGGAGCAAATTTCTGTCTATCGCAACGCTCTAACCTCAATGGATGAAATTGTCGCAGAGCTCAACAAGGAGCAGCAAAATATCCGCTTATTGCAGCTCAGAAGCGTTCGCAATTACAAGGCCCAATTTGAGCAGGCCCGTTATGTCGCAGATGAGCTTGAAAAAAATGAAGCCCAGCTGGATAAGTCTCGGCAGGCTGTTGCCAACGTCACCTGGTTCTTAACAACCAGGAGCTATGACCCGGGCCTTAGAAAAACAAGACGCAGAGGTCTATGGCCACTGGTTTGCCCAAGCCAAACAGGAGTGGGACAATTTCCCTGCCAATAAGGCAGCTTTTAAGCCCTGATCAACCGCGCAATTCGTCCTGGAAAAGACATTTAAAAGTGAAGAGCCCTCTCCTAATTATTTGAGCTACTTGTCACATTTCTCCCTGTGATCCTGGTGGTTCCCCTGTATTTTGTCTTCTCCAGACAGATGAAAGGGGTGGGGACAACGCGATGAATTTTGGCAAATCCCCTGCTAAAATGTTGACCAAAGAGCGCAATAAAGTCACTTTTAAAGATGTGGCCGGCTGCGAAGAGGCAAAAGAAGAACTGCAGGAGATTGTCGATTTCTTAAAAGACCCCTCGAAATTTACAGCTCTTGGAGCCCGGATTCCAAAAGGGGTGTTGATGGTCGGTGCTCCAGGAACGGGTAAAACCCTGATTGCCAAAGCAATTGCTGGCGAAGCAGACCGCCCCTTCTTTTTTATTTCCGGATCCGACTTTGTGGAGATGTTTGTCGGTGTCGGCGCAAGCCGTATCCGCGATCTGTTCGATCAGGCGAAAAAGCACGCGCCATGCATTATTTTCATCGATGAAATCGACGCCGTTGGACGCCATCGTGGCTCTGGTATCGGCGGCGGACATGATGAAAGAGAACAGACCTTAAACCAGCTCCTTGTCGAAATGGATGGATTTGACACCAATGAAGGGGTTATTTTGATTGCGGCGACCAACCGACCTGATGTCCTCGATAAAGCTCTGTTTCGTCCAGGTCGTTTTGACCGCAGGACGTCATCGACTTTCCCGATATAAAAGGACGTTTTGAGATCCTAAAAGTCCACGCCCGAAAAATCAAACTCGATCCTTCAGTCGAACTGATGAATATTGCGCGCAACACTCCTGGTGCCTCAGGAGCTGACCTTGCCAATATCCTCAATGAAGCCGCTTTGCTGGCAGCGCGAAAAGGCCGCTCTGCCGTCACAGCTTCTGATGCCGCCGAAGCTTGCGATAAGGTCCGCTATGGAAAAGAAAGACGCAGTCTTGAAATGGATCAGAACGAAAAACTCACAACAGCCTATCACGAATCAGGCCATGCCATCGTCGCTCTCTGTGTCAAGCATGCGATCCGGTTGAAAAAGTCACTATTATTCCACGAGGGATGTCTTTTGGTGCAACCCACTTTATGCCTAAGAAAAATCGATTCAGCTACTGGAGAACCGAGCTTCTCGATCAGCTCGCTGTTCTGATGGGGGGAAGGGTTGCTGAAGAGATCTTTGTTCCAGACATTTCCAGCGGGGCTCAAATGGACATCAATCAGGCAACTCGCCTGGTGCGCAGCATGATATGCGAATGGGGCATGACAGATGAGCTCGGTCTTGTGGCTTACGAAGAACCGGGGAGGGCGGCCAATACTTGGGGATGCCCAACTACCACGAAAAATCTTACTCGGAGGCCACTGCCGAGGCGATCGATAAGCAAGTGCGTTCCCTGATGGACGCTGCTTATTTGCGCGCTGTTGAAATCATTCAACAGAACAGGGCCATGGTCGAACTCATGGCGCGTATGCTGATCGAGTTTGAGTCCCTAGACCGCCAGGACGTCCTCGAGATCAGGGGTGGCACATTTGATATTGAAAAAAACGGGAGCGCCTCAAGCTCTCCCAAGACCTCCAGCGCAAGACTCCTCCGCCACCTCCCCCAGATAGCGTGTCGGAGCACCCCGCGCCCCCGATCTCGGACACGCCTTCGCCACAACAAGTTTAAATTATATCCTATTAGGTTTCTTTCACCTCTAGAGGCGAAGGCAGCCTGAGCAATCACTAAAGTCCAGATTATAGCAAACTATCAAATTCGGGTTGTGTTATAGTTTTCTAATTTGTTATAATTCCATCAATTAAATTGGCTTATTATGTTACAAAACCCTATTTCCTCCCTTCCTTCGATTTCTAATGGGCAATGGGTGACCCATGACTTATCCTTAACAAACGGGGATTTTGTCCGCCTCGTCTCTAGGGTGACATGCGTTGCGATGGTTGCCATTGGCCTTTTAGCGGTGTATCTGGCTGGAATGGGTCTGATTTCCTCCTCCTTTGCCTTTTTGGCCCTTCCCTGCGCAGCTGTGGCCTTCTGGATCGTTTGGTCTCAACTTCGCCTGACAGAGCAGGAAACCCCAGAGGAGTTGAAGAAATTTCAAAGCGACGCTTCCGCCATGAGTTTTGAGAATGTGATTCGAACCTATGGGTGGAAAGACGTCCTTCGGTTTGGCATTCTGAACCCAGAACAATTTGCGCAAAAGTACCACGATCAAATTCAAGGCAAAAACCTCACAGAGGTGATTAACTACTACGAGAAGACCTGCCGGCATATGTCGCGGTGCTCTTCCCATAAATTCCGCTATCAGGTCCCACCTCCTCGCGAAGCGGCAAAGTTATGGGTTAAAGAGACCAAGGAGAAAAGTTTTGAAGAGATCCTACTCCATTTTCCTTTGGATAAGCTGAGAAAATACGCTGTTGTCGAACCCAATGAGTTAAATTGCATCGATCACCTAAAGAGGGATTACGAATCTCTAAAGGTTCATCGGGACGCAAAGATTGCACAATTTCAAAAAGAATTCGATGAGGGCACCGCAGAGTTTAGGCACATCTACGATGCAGAGCGCTCCCAGGCAAATGATCGATACAACCAAAGCCAGACGATGAAAGAGCTGCGGGATTTTGAATTTGGGTTTATCAAAGAAAAGCAGGAGGCCCAAGAGGCCCATAGCAGATCCAGGGGAGAGGCGAAAGGGAATTTTGATAGGGAAGTGGGTTTAATTACAAACCAAGGCCGCATCCTCTACAATCAGCTCTCCAACGGAGGTAAGCAGCTCTACGACGCCTGTAAAAATAGGCTGGAGACTTTAAATAGCCAGGCAGATTACGCATTGCGGGTGGCCACCGCCCAGATCGATGATCGGCGCAAGGCGAGGTTGATCGATTTAAACGCTGCAAAAGAGCACCTTGATGCAGAGCGTTACCATAGCATTGAAGAGTCGAAGCGACGCTATGAAGAGAGTATCCATGTGCAAAAAAGGCGCAAAGAAGAGAGCATTGCACCGTTTGAAGAAGCGTTCCAAAGGTCTGTCAAAGACATCAACGCCCGCTACCAAGCTTTTTTGTCTAACCACTAAACCCCCTCCTCCTTAATAAGGAGGGGGTCGCCGATTTACCTTTGAGGTACGGGGAGCATTGCTTTGTGGCTGAGCTTAATCTGCCCGCGATAATTGATATCGAAAACCTTGACTTCAAGCATTTGCCCTTCTTTAACAACATCTGAGACATTCGCGACTCTATCATGGGAAAGCTCGGAAATGTGGCAGAAGCCCTCCTTTTCCAAAGATCTCCACAAAACAGCCAAAGTCGACAATCGAGACCACTTTGCCGTTATAGACTTTGCCGATTTCCACATCTGCGGTCAGGTTGTGGATGATCTCCTTGGCCTTTTCCATTCCTTCGCTGGTTGCAGATGCGATGCTAATGCGGCCGGCATCATCGATGTCGATCTGTGCTCCAGTCTCTTCAATGATCGCTCGGATTTGTTTGCCTCCAGGGCCAATGACAGTACCGATTTTGCCCGGCTTGATTTGTATCGTCTCAATGCGAGGGGCGTGAGATGGAAAGGCGGTCTTTTGCTTTCGGGGCAGACCTCGAGCATTTTGCTTAAGATTTGCAGCCGCCCCTGTTTGGCTTGCGCAAGGGCTGCTTGCATGATATGCTTGTTGATCCCTTCCACTTTAATATCGAGTTGAAAGGCGGTGATGCCGTGAGCATCTCCAGCTAGCTTAAAGTCCATGTCGCCCAAGGCGTC
This sequence comes from uncultured Acidobacteriota bacterium, assembly GCA_963796135.1. Taxonomy (GTDB): domain Bacteria; phylum Chlamydiota; class Chlamydiia; order Chlamydiales; family Rhabdochlamydiaceae; genus CAJCIW01. The sequence goes on from CAWCKK010000042.1 coordinate 39,200, forward strand.
TTCTACCCCGAGAATGTCGGAAAGGATGGCGTGCTTGTGATCTTCGAGGATAAGACCCATCGCAATGCCGGCAATGGGGCGCTTTATCGGCACACCCGCATCCATCATCGCAAGGCAGCCGCCGCAGACAGAAGCCATAGAGGAGGAGCCATTAGACTCGGTGATGTTGGATTCTAGGCGAATGACGTAAGGAAAATTTTCCATCGGGGGCAAAATCATCGAAAGGGATCGCTCAGCGAGCTTTCCATGGCCGATCTCACGGCGCCCTGGAGACCCCATGCGCCCTACTTCTCCTACGGAAAAAGGGGGGAATGTGTATTGCAGGTAAAAGCGGTTTTGGAATTCACCCTCGAGGTTTTCCCCGCGCTGTGCCATGGTCTCCCCTCCGAGAGTACAAACAGCAAGTGCCTGGGTCTCTCCTCGGGTGAACAGGGCGCTGCCGTGGGTGCGCGGTAATAGGGACAGCTCCACATCGATAGCCCGGATCTGATCGCAGGTGCGCCCGTCGCTGCGTTTATTTTCGTTCAAGATCATTTTGCGCAAAAGATCCGATTGCACCCCTTTGAAGGCGCTTGCGACATCTTTTTTTTATATTTAGGCACTTCCCCCTCAGGGAGGAACTGCAGATGCAATTCATCCTTGATCGCTTCGATGCTCTCTTCCCGCTCTTTTTTATCTTTAATCCGAAGAGCTTTTTCAATCCGCTCGGAGGCGCACAGGTGCATTTCCTTTGTCAACTCCTCAGGAATTGGGCGCAAATGGCTTAGATCTTTAGGTTTCCCAATCTCTTTTTGCCAATCGCTCAGCGCCTGACAAATTTTTTGGATCGCCTGATGCCCCTCTTCGACAGCCTCGAGAATTTGCTCCTCCGATAAAAAATCGGCATAGCCTTCGATCATTAAGATGGCATCTTCAGTTCCAGCGAGCATTAAATCCAAGCGGGAAGATTTTTGTTCAGCTACTGTCGGGTTGACGACAAAGTTGTTATTGATTAAGCCAACCCGGACAGCCCCAACAGGTTTTAGCAAGGGGATGTCGGAGATGGCAAGGGCTGCAGATGCAGCGCAGATGGCAACCGGATCAGGGGAGTGGACGCCGTCATAAGAGTAGACGTAAGATAGGAGTTGAACCTCGTTGTGGTAGCCATCGGGAAACATCGGCCGAATCGGCCGATCGATTAAACGGCTGGTGAGGATCTCTTTTTCTGTAGGTCTGCCTTCCCTTTTGATGAAGCCGCCCAAGGTCTTTCCAGAGGAGGAGAATTTCTCCTGATAGTCGACTCTCAATGGGAGGAAATCGGTGTCTTCCGAAGGGGGAGGGGCGGAGCAAGCAGTCGCGAGCAAGATGGTCTCGCCGGCTTTAACAAAGACAGATCCCCCTGCCTGGCGTGCGATTTTGCCGGTTTCAAAGGAGATTTCGCGGCCTCCGACGGAGACAGTGATTTTTTTTTGCTTAAATTCCATTTTAGAGTCACTCCGAGATAGTAAGAAAATTCATAGATTTCGAGGAATATATCAGGTAAAGGGTAAATGAGACAACAAAGATTGAAAAAATAAAGCCTCAGTCAGACTCTCTTAAGTTCAGAAAGCCGACTAAACCTTTAACGTTAGCCATTGTCTCCAATGGCTAAAGTCAATTTCAATTTAAACGTATTTATTTGCGCAGATTAAGGCGTGTGATTAAAACTTGGTAACGCTTTGTGTCTGTTGAATTGAGATAGTCGAGCAGCTTTCGCCTCTGCCCTACAAGCTTAAGAAGAGCCAATCTTGAACTATGATCCTTTGGAGCCAGTTTAAGGTGCTCTGTAAGCTCTGCAATTCTTTCTGTGAGGATCGCAATTTGAACATCGGCCGAACCGGTGTCTTTTTCGTGAAGTTGAAACTTCTTAGTAATTTCTTCCTTAGTACCTTTATCTAAAGACATTCTAAATATCTCCCGTAGTAGTGAGAGTTGAAAACAGGTAGACAAACTTTAAAGTGTAAAACATTGACTTTATTGTACCTTAACGTCGCAATAGGATCAATCAGAAAAATGCGAGCCGCTATGAATCTCTTTTTTTTTGGGGCTAAAGTCCAGTAAAAAACCGGTTTACACCTCTTGCGTCAAAGCGTATCCGCAGAGTATAATCGCGCTTAAAAATTAAGCCAACAATTTGTAAAGGAACCCATGCTCAAAGAAGATTCTTATAGACTAAAGTTTGAAAAATTAACCCCTTGGATCGATGAAATCTTTCAGGTCATCAGGAAAGATCTTAAAAATGAGCATCTGCTCAAGACGCCCTCTTTTGTAAAGAAACATTTCCCTAACCGGGCTGTCGATAAAATTGCTACCCATGAGCTTGCCTCAGCCTACATCAAAGAGATTACAGAAGGGGATGAAGAGCTTGGAGAAAATATCGTCACGCGCTGGGTGATGAAAAATGCAGAGGTTTATCAGTTCTTCGCATCAGAACTGAGCAAAATCAACCCAAAATTCGATGAGATTGAATTTCTTTCTCCTGAGGTAAGTCGAGTCCTTGTCGATACAGCTGTCAAGCAATTTGGCCCCGTAAGGACCTACCTTTTGTGTGTGATGAACGGCGTTGTTCTCTCAGAAGATCACTTTCTCCTCTTGCGGGAAATGGCCTTGCAAGAAAAGCCTCAAATAGAGGAAACCCCCTCTTTTGCCTCGACTGAAGAGCTTCGGGATCATTATGACAAGCAGATGCGCAAAACGGTGGAAAAGTACGAAAGCAGAATGCAAGGCCTAGAGCGCAAATATAAGCAAGATGTCGATGGGTTGAAAAAACAGATCGCCCAATTGCACAAGAAGATGAGCCATTAGATGCCCCTGGATGAGTCCTACATGAGGCAAGCGCTTGCCATGGCCCGGGAAGGGGCCCTGAAAGGGGAAGTTCCTGTCGGCGCCGTTCTGGTTCATCGAGGCCAGGTCATCGCCAAGGCGCACAATCAAGTCGAGGTTCTGCAAGATGCGACAGCTCACGCAGAGATGTTGTGTTTGAAGAAGGGAGCAGAGGTGTTGGGTAATTGGCGGCTTCTCAAAGCTGTCCTCTATTGCACTCTCGAGCCCTGCTCGATGTGCGCTGGGGCGATGATCCAGTCCCGCATTGAAAAGGTAGTCTGGGGAGCTGCCGTGCGTTGTGGGGCAAACGGGAGCTGGACAGATCTTTTGGGTCCACCGCACCCGATCCATCAAGTCGTCGTTGCGTCAGGGGTTTTGAAAGAGGAGTGCGGAGAGTTAATGAAGAATTTTTTTAAGGAGCAGCGGCAATGCAAGAGTTGTTTGATGAGCTAGTCGAAGCGCAGAGGCAGAAGCTTTTGCACTTTGCCCAAAAGTTGATCCCTCACATCACCCCCGATGATTTATTGCAGCCCAACGATTTTCCAAAGCTCGAGCAAAGCCCGCTATTTCGCTACGAGGAGGGAATCCTCGAAGGGTTGCTGACAGCCCGTATGGCCTATCTTGCCAAGGCAAGAGGAGGCGAGTAAGTCCCAAGCTAAGCAACTATTCTTGGCTTTAAGGTTGCTGTAACTGGACTTGTATCCATTGGAGGGAGCTGATTTCACCAAATAGAGGCATCCGAGCAATGGCTACAAGTCCAGGCTGAATATCTATTCACGGCGACCCAGGTTCGAAAGATTGGGCCTCGCAACTACTTTAGAAAGCCGACTTGTGTGTAAGGATCAGCTTTTTGGGATAGGATCTTGTGTTTTAAGAGCGATTGGTGTCTAATCGGTGGTTTCAACTCGATTTTGGAATCTCTTCTGAGCTGATCGCGATCGGGTTTGCATTTTAATTTTTTTAGGGAGTTATCAGGATATGAAAAAGAAGGGCATCCCCCGTATCAAGATGTTTTATTTGTCGATTCTTCAACCGGTTTCCGCTTTGTCTGCGGTAGCACGCTGCAGCCAGAAAGAGAAGAAGTCTTTGAAGGGAAGGAGTACCCGGTTTATCGCGTGCCAGTTTCTTCGGCTTCGCACCCGTTTTTTACAGGCACTGGCTCATTTATCGATTCTGAAGGTAGAGTGGATAAATTCGTCAAGCGCTACGCCAAAAAAAGCTGAGGCGCAAAAACAAGAGATGGCTGATGCTAAAGAGATAGCGTCTAAGAAAAACTCCCAAGAAAACTACAAAAGAAAAAGTCTTCTTAAAAAATGGATGAAGAGCAGATTCGCAAACTTCTCAAACAGTTGGACAAAGTCGAAGAGCTATTGGGGGATGCGGAGGTGCTCTCCGATCAGAAGCAATATCGGCAGCTTGCCCAAGAACATGCGCATTTGTCTCATATTAAGGAGCATTGGCAGTTGTGTAGCACCTCGAAAAGCAGCTGGATGAAAATGAGCGATCTGCTCGGGTGGAAAAGGATCTTGAGTTTCTCGAGATCGTTCGTCAGGAATTTCTCGAATTCAAGAAGAGCTTCTTCTGCGCGACAGCGGTTGGAGAATCTGCTGATTCCACCTGACCCTCCGATAGCCGCAATATCATCCTAGAGATCGGGCTGGTACGGGCGGGGACGAAGCGGCCCTTTTTGTTGGCGATTGCGTCCGGATGTACAAGCAGTACGCAGATAAAAAGGGGTGGAAATACGAGCTTCTTTCCTGCACAGAATCGGAAATGGGTGGGTTTAAAGAATATGTGATGGTTCTTTCCGGACGCAATTTCTATCGGTTCGATGCAGCATGAGGCTGGGATTCACCGGGTGCAGCGGGTCCCAAAACAGAAGCGCAGGGCAGAGTCCATACTTCTGCAGTGACGGTTGCTATCCTGATGGAACCAGATGAGCAGGAAAAGATTGTCTTAGATGAAAGAGAGCTCAAAATTGACACCTACCGCGGCCTCTGGGGCAGGGGGACAGCACGTCAACACCACCGATTCAGCCGTCCGGATTACTCACTTGCCAACAGGAACTGTTGTCTATTGCCAGGAAGAGCGCAGCCAGCATAAAAACAAAGAGAGGGCAATGCGCCTTTTAAGCTGCCAAAATTGCCGATAAGCTGCGCATGGATGCCGAAAAAGAGATTGCCTCTTTGCGCTCTTTGCAAGTGGGCTCAGGGGATCGCTCTGAGCGGATACGCACCTATAATTTTTCTCAGAACCGGGTTAGCGATCATAGGATCGATCTAACCCTTTATAAGCTCGATGCGGTGATGAACGGGGATTTGAGGAGATCACACAGGCGCTTGTGGCTTTCGGACATAAAAAAAGGTAGAGTCCATCGGGAAAGATCCCATATGAAAACCTTAAGCGAGATCTTAAGTGTTTCCGTGGAGTTTTTTAAAGAAAAGGGGGCTTTGAGACCCAGGCGGCTTGCGGAGGAGTTAATCGGGCATGTGCTTGGGATCAGGCGGATGGATCTGTATCTGCAGTTTGACCGCCCTCTGTTGGAGGAGGAGCTTGTCCATTTGAGGAGTCTTGCCAAAAGGGCAATTGCCGCAGAGCCTTTTGAGTACATCACAGGCCGGGTCTGTTTTTATCATTGCGACATCCACTTGACCACCGATGTCTTAATTCCAAGGCCTGAGACCGAGATCTTGGTGGATTTAGCCTGCAAGAAGCTTAAAACTAAAGATCTTCGTGGGAAGATTGCTTGGGATCTTTGCACAGGGTCTGGATGTATCGGCATTGCGGTAAAAAAAAGCTTGCCGGATCTTGAAATGGTTTTATCCGATGTTTCAGAAGCAGCTCTTGGAGTTGCAGGCAAAAATGCGCAAGTCAACCAGGTGAAAGTTGAGCTTGTCCAGGGCGATTTTTTGAAGCCTTTTGAGGGGCGCAAAGCCGATTTTATTTTTTGCAACCCTCCTTACATCGCTTTCAAAGAGTATCTTGGTTTGGATCGATCGGTGAGGGAGTTTGAGCCAAAAGGGGCCCTTGTAGGGGGCGAAGATGGCCTTGAGTTCTATCGGCGCTTAAAAGAAGGGCTTCCTGCCCACTTAAACCCGGGTGCACAGGTTTTTTTAGAGATCGGGGCTGGCCAAGGCCAGGCGCTTTTAGGCCTGTTTTCTTGTCAGGGGTGGAAGGAAGTGGGAATTGAAAAGGATTGGGCAGGGCACGACCGCTTTGTTTTTTTTGAGAGAGTAATTTAAGCCTTGAATTTGAATCGCCTTCACTCTATGATGTGGGGTCTTAATTTTTCGAATACCTGCATTTTTTTTGACATTTATGTTTAGCTCATTGACAGATAAATTCCAGCAGATGATTGCCGGTTTGACCGGCAAGAAGACGCTGACCGATGACAACATCTCCGATGCGGCAAGGCAGGTCAGACTCGCCTTGCTCGATGCCGATGTGAATTATTCTGTGGCTAGCAATTTTGTAAAAAGAGTCAAGGAAAGGGCCCTTGGGGATACTGTGATTAAATCGGTTTCTCCAGGAGAGCAGTTCGTTAAACTTGTCCATGAAGAGCTGGTTCTACTCATGGGCAAGGAAGAATCTCCTTTGGAAAGCCAAGGGAATCCGAACGTCATCCTTCTATGCGGGCTGCAGGGATCTGGGAAAACGACCCAGTGCGCCAAGTTAGCCGCCTATTTGCAAAAGAAACACCCCGAAAAAAAGATCTTGCTCGCGGCTTGCGACCTACAGCGCCCGGCAGCTGTCGACCAGCTCAAGAAGCTCTCGCTGCAGATCAACGTCCCTGTTTTTTCCCTGGAAGGGGAAAAAGATCCTGTCCGCGTTGCCAAAGAAGCCCTTTTAAAGGCGCGCTCAGATGGGTTCGACGTGCTTATCGTCGATACCGCAGGACGCTTGCACATCGACGAGGAGCTGATGCAGCAGCTCGTAGACATCAAAGCAGCGGTCAATCCCCATGAGGTTCTCTTTGTCGCCAGTGCGGCAACAGGGCAAGATGCTGTGAAGACAGCGCTAGAGTTTGATAAGCGGGTTCAGGTTTCTGGAACGATCTTGACCATGCTCGACGGCAGTGCAAGAGCAGGTGCTGCCATCTCCATTCGAGAGGTGACAAATAAACCGCTAAAATTTGAGGGGATTGGCGAGAAAATCGGCGATATCCAGCCGTTTAATCCCCAATCGATGGCGGACCGGATTTTAGGCATGGGCGATGTCATCAACCTTGTGCGCAAAGCCCAAGAGCACATGGATGAAGAGGAGTCGAAAGCCCTAGAGAAAAAAATCTTAAAAGCGACCTTCACCTACGAGGACTATCTCAAGCAGATGGGGATGATCAGAAAGATGGGTTCATTCAAGAGCTTGCTCAAAATGCTCCCTGGAATGTCTCAACTTGGCCAAATCGATTTTGATGAGAAGCGCTTTAACCAGATGGAAGCGATGATCTGCTCGATGACAAGGGAAGAAAGGGTTGAGAAAGTAGAGCTACTGCCTAGCCGCAGGCGGCGGATAGCTCAAGGCAGCGGAACCTCGATCGATGAGGTGAACCGCATGGTAAAAGGATTTAAAAAATTAAAACTGTTTTGTAAAGAAATGCCCGCCCTCAAAAATCAAATGATGAAAAAAGGCGGGTTTTCCGATGATACTTTTAAGATGAGGAGAAAGTGATTTATGGCTTTGAAAATTCGATTGCGCCAACAGGGAAGAGCCAATCGCCAGACCTACCGTTTGGTTGTTACGGACATTCGCAATCCCCGCGATGGAAAATATCTCGAGATGCTCGGTTGGTATAATCCGCTGAACACAACCGGCGATTCTGTCATCGATGCTCAACGCATCAATTACTGGATAGGGTTGGGTGCCCAGCTCACACCGAATGCTCAAGCATTGATTGCCCGGGTTGCGCCCGATATCATGAAGGAGATCCGCTCCAAAGAGCACGCAGGCAGGGTCAAGAAAGCCGCTAAGCGCAGAAGGGGAAAAAAAGCTAAGGGCAAGACCCCTAAATAAGCAGCCATATCTTATGCAAGTCGATATCCTTTCTCTATTTCCCGATTATTTTGAAGGACCGTTTAAGGTCAGCATCGTCAGGAAGGCAATTGAGAAGGGGTTGGTCGACATTCGACTGACCAATATCCGCGATTTTGGTGAGGGAAAGCATCAAAAAGTCGATGATCGCCCTTATGGCGGCGGAGCGGGGATGGTTCTGATGCCAGGTCCTGTGGCAAGAGCGATTGCCAGCGTTAGAAGAGACGACTCCTATGTGGTTTATTTGTCTCCTCAAGGCAAGCGGTTGAATCCCCAGATTTGCCAGAGGCTATCGCAGATGCCCCACCTTGTCCTGGTTTGCGGTCATTATGAGGGTTTGGATGAAAGGGTGATCGAAAAGCAAGTAGATGAAGAGATTAGCATCGGGGACTATGTGCTGACAAATGGATGCCTCGCATCGATTGTTCTTGTAGATGCTACTCTGAGGTTTATCCCAGGTGTTCTCGGTCATGAAGAAGCAACCGTCCACGAGTCATTTCAGCAGGGAATGTTAGAAGGTCCGTGCTATACGCGGCCTGAAGAATATGAAGGGGCCAAGGTGCCCGAGGTGCTCAAGAGCGGCCATCACGCCGAAGTTAAACAGTGGCGTTTGAAAAAGGGATGGGAAAAGACGGAAAGCGTCCGGCCGGATCTTGTGTCCAAACAACAGTTTAGAAATTGTCAAAATGTGAAGGATTGAAGAATATGAAACAGTGTCAATTGATTCAGGATATAGAAGCAGAGCAGCTTAAGGCGGATGTCCCTGATTTTAGAGTGGGAGACACGCTTTGCGTGCATCAGCGGATTACAGAAGGCGACAAAGAGAGGATCCAGCAATTTGCAGGGACTGTTATCGCGCGCCGAGGTGGGGGACTCTCTGAAACTTTTGTCCTTTACCGCTTCTCTTATGGTGCGGGTATTGAGAGGTTGTTTATGCTCCACAGCCCAAAAATTGCAAAAATTGAAATCGTAAGAAGAGGGAAAGTGCGCAAAGCCAAGCTTTACTACCTCCGCGGAAGTTCGGGAAAGGCCTCCAAAGTGCAAGAGCAGATTGGGCCAGGCAAATCGAATGGCTCTAAAGGAAACACAGAGACTTTAGAACCACAGCCAGCGACATAAATGAGAGCTTGCACTGTAAAGCGGGGAGAGCACCCCGCTCGGTCAAAAACTTGGGATTTAGACGGTCGTGATCTGATCAAAGGCTCAAATTCCAATTTTTTGACCGGTCGGATTGTAGGCGTCGATGAGGCAGGCAGAGGCCCTTGGGCAGGTCCTGTTGTCGCTGCTGCCTGCTTTCTCCCAGAAGGGTCGGTCATCGAGGGCCTCGATGACAGCAAAAAGCTCTCGATTGCTGCGCGGCTTGCTGTTTTCGAAAGAATCCTGTCCCTGCCCGAGGTGGATTATGGGTTGGGGGTCATCGAAGCGTCGATCATCGATCAAGTCAACATTCTCCAAGCGACATTTCAGGCGATGATCGCAGCTGTCTGCGCCCTTTCTCAACAGCCTGATTTCCTCCTTGTGGATGGGGATTGCATGCCGCCTACCCAAATTCCAGGCCAAGCCATTATCGGCGGCGACGGTTTGCATCCATCGATTGCCGCCGCCTCTGTTCTTGCTAAAGTCTCTCGCGATAAAATCATGGAAGGCTATCATGAAAGATGGCCCGAATATGGCTTTTCAAATCACAAGGGATATGGTACACAAGGACACAGACTGGCTCTTGCCGAGCACGGCCCGTGTCCAATCCACCGGATGAGTTTTAAACCCTTAACTCTTAAACCCTAAATTCTGATGAGAAGTATGACGGCCTATAGCAGGGCGAGCACTTGCTGTTTTCTTGGATCTATTGTTGTCGAGATCCATTCGGTTAACCGCAAAGGACTGGATATGACTCTTCACTTGCCGAAGGATCTTTTGAGATTTGATATCCAAATACGCAAGTGGCTAGCCGGATCCATCGATCGAGGTCAGCTGACCTTCCGGCTCAATATACAAAACGACGGGGATCAACGCACTCTCCTCTCTAGTTATCTCAAGCCGCTTCAAGGGTTAAAAGCAGGCTGGCAGAAGCTTTGTTCTGAGCTCGGATACGATCCTGAAAAAACAATCGATCTTCCCTTTCTTTTTAGTCAATTACAGATGGCCCCGACCTGCCTCATGCAAGAAGAAGATGAGAGTTTTCAAAAGCTGTTGCAACAGATCACGGAAAAAGCTTTACAAGATTTAGACCGCATGAAAATAGAAGAGGGCAGGGCCCTTTCCCTCGATGTGCAAAAGCGTTTAGGGCTCATTGAAGAGCATCTTGCCTCTATCGAATTAAAGAAAGGGGAAGTGCTTGGTTATCATCGAAATAAATTGGTCGATCGATTAAAAGAGGTCGGACGGGCTCAAGAGGATATCGCAGAGCGATTGGTCCGCGAGGTGGCTTTTCTTACAGAAAAGATGGATATCACCGAAGAGCTGGTGCGTTTGCGGGCGCATGTCGAGCAGTTTTTCCAGCACTTGGCCTCTTCTAAGAGAGCGATCGGCAGGACATTAGATTTTTTGACGCAAGAGATGTATCGAGAGATCAATACCTTAGGGGCAAAGTCAGCAGATAGCGGCATTTCAATGAGCGTTGTGCAAATGAAAAGCGAGCTAGACAAAATCCGAGAACAAGTTCAAAACATCGAGTGACCATGGTTCAAAAACTTTTAGGTAACCTTTCTAAAGGTTTTGTCTTTGTTCTGAGCGCTCCTGCCGGCACGGGGAAAACCACCCTTGTCCGCATGCTCTCTCAAGAATTTTCTTGTATCTATGAGAGCGTTTCTTTCACAACGCGCCCGCCTCGCAATGGAGAGGTTGAAGGAAAAGATTACTACTTCCTTTCTAGGGAAGAGTTCGAGAAAAAAATTCTCTGTGGAGATTTCCTTGAATATGCAGAGGTTTTCGGTTACTATTACGGGACGTCACTGTCCTTTGTTCTAGAGCAGCAAGAAAAGGGGATGCATGTTTTCCTTGTGATCGACACGCAAGGGGCTATGCAGCTTAAAAAGGGGGGGTTTGATGCTGTCTATGTTTTTCTTAGCCCCCCGTCTCGCGATGAGCTCAAAAAAAGGCTTGTCAACAGAAAGACAGAGAGCATGGAAGCAATAGACAGGCGCCTTTCTTGGGCTGAAAAGGAAATGGATAGGGTCGCCCATTACGACTATCATATCGTCAACGATGACCTCCACCTGGCGTATGTGGTTTTGCGCAGCATCGTCATCTCCCAAGAGCGTAGAGTCAATTAAAAGACGTTCAAAAAGAGGCAAAAATGAAAGAATATCTGAACCCAAAAGATCCTTTGACCAATCAAAGCCTCCGCGGGTTGTTTAAAAGCAATTTTGAGCTGGCCAACCAAGCAATCCAGCTGGCTCGCTTCTACATTCACTCAGGTCATGAAGTCTCGATGGGAAAGCTGCTCAATGAGCTCAAGCGCAATCCCAGTGAGCAATACCTGAAAGATTTGCAGAGGATGGAAGAAGAAGACGACGATGGATCCCCATCTCCTTGAAGTCGGCCAGGTTTATGCGCAAAAAAGTCCTCATCACATCCGCCCTTCCCTATGCCAACGGCCCTTTGCACTTTGGGCATATCGCCGGTGCTTATTTGCCAGCGGATGTGTTTGCCCGCTTTCAAAGGTTAAAGGGCAACGATGTCCTCTACATCTGCGGATCGGATGAATACGGGATTGCCATCACTTTGAGCGCAGAGCTAGCCGGCAGATCCCCCCAAGAGCATGTCGACCTATTCCATAAGATCAACCAAGACCTCTTTAAGCAGCTAAATTTTTCATTCGACCACTACTCCCGCACGAGCTGGCCGGGACATGTGAAGACAACGCAGGCCTTCTTTAAAGATTTACTTGCCAACGGCTACATCGAAGAACAAGTCACCGACCAGCTCTACTCAGAACCGGATCAAAAGTTTCTCGCCGATCGCTACGTCATCGGCACGTGTCCTAAGTGTGGATTTACTCAGGCCAGGGGAGATGAATGCCCCAAATGCGGCGCTAGCTATGAAGCCACCCAACTTATCGACCCCCGCTCTAAGCTCACAAACTCTTCCTTAATCCGAAAACCCACCAAGCATTGGTTTTTGCGCTTTGATCTTTTTAAAGACAAGCTCAATTCCTGGATCGAGCAAAAGCACTGGAAGGCCAATGTGATCAATTTTGCTAAAAGCTATATCGATGAGCTCAAGCCGAGGGCCATCACGCGCGATATGCAGTGGGGCATCCCCCTTCCCCTCCCAGGGACAGACGGCAAGGTTCTCTATGTTTGGTTTGACGCTCCGATCGGCTACATTTCGGCAACCCAAGAGTGGGCTGAGCTCCATCATAAACCCGAGGCGTGGAAAGACTACTGGCTCGATCCCAACACCTACTACGTCCAATTCATCGGAAAGGACAACATCCCTTTTCACGCTGTATTTTTTCCTGCGATGGTGATGGGGCAAAATACCCCCTACAAACTCGTCGACGATTTGCCAGCCAATGAGTTCTATAACCTGCAAGGGCGCCAGTTTAGCAAGTCGGATGGTTGGTTTATCGATTTAGATTCTTTTTTCAAGCAGTTTACAGCAGATCAAATTCGCTATGTGATCGCCTCTAACGCCCCTGAAAATCAAGACGCAGAATTCTCCTGGAAAGATTTCCAGTCGCGCTGCAACAGCGAGCTTCTTGGCAAGTATGGCAATTTAGTCAACCGCACCCTTGTTTTTGCTCAAAACCATTGCGAGAGAAAGATCCCCGAGCTAAAGCACCTCCACGAGCAAGACCAGCAGTTTTTAGACAAGATCGCACAGCTTATCCAAGACGCGCAAGAGGCGTACTCTTCTTTCCGCCTGCGTAAAGCCTCCCAGGTGGTGATGGAACTTGCCCAATTGGGGAACGTTTACTTTGATGCCAAACGACCTTGGATTGCAAATCGCAGTGCGCTCACCCATCAAGACATGGCAAATACAGTCGGCTGCTGCATTGCCTGCTTAAAAGCCCTAGCCGTCCTTTCTTACCCGATCATTCCCGAAACGGCTGAAAAAGTCTGGGAGATGCTAGGGTTTAAAACCTCGCTTGCCCACTTTCAT
>CAWCKK010000043.1:0-78959 GCA_963796135.1 uncultured Acidobacteriota bacterium
TTTGACTGGCCGGCTTTCCTGCGGCACTCGGAAACCGGCCAGACAAATCGCCTCAAGTGAAACCTAGACGGTCACGCACTCATCGGTCGTTCTAAAACCGCGCTCAACTCGCTGTCGTCCGTTCATGCCACTCCCGACCTGCTACGTTCGCTGCCGGTTTCAGAACGCCCATTCAGTGCGCCCATCATCATCCAATTTGATACGTTCAATCGAACGTGATTTCTGACGGCTTTCTGAAACTTGAAAGCCTTAATTTTTGGATGACACCATCCCCGAAGCATTCGCTTCGGAAATCGACACGCAGAAAAAATCAGGCGTTGAAATCCGTTGACTGGCGTTGATGATTTCAACGCGGCTAAACGCCCTTCAATATTCGTTGTCAACACCGGTCAACACGGTTCAACACACCACGTCAACGGCCTTCAACCAAATTCAACGCGGAAAAATCCATTGCCAAATCTATCCGGCCTAATCGTCCACCTTTGTCATCGAATCTGCCGATTATCCGCTAACCGCGTCGGCACAAAGGCACCTAAACTTGGTGCTGATGAATCCAGAAATCATCAACGACGGCCAGCCGGCAAAGCATAAACGCTGCGGCGGCGGGCGCGCCTTTCACAGCCGTCTCGAATCGTTCGTGGACTTCATCCGCGAACAACGCCAGCAGCGCAAAACGTGGCAGGAAATCGCCACGCTGCTCCGCACCGAGAAAGGTTGCAGTATCACTTTTCAAGGTTTGCACCAGTTCTACCGGCGCTATCTGAAACGTCAGGCCCGGCCTCATTGGGAGGACGGCGCAGTGATGGCGCGGCCAGCCACGGTGAAGCTGCTAGGCCACGAGCCGAATGCCGACAACAGCAACTTCAACCGCAACCAAACCAACAAACCAATATCGGTTCAACACGGATATATGAAAATAACGAAACATCGCCTGATACTGCCCATGCAGGCCAAAGGTAATATGGGCAAAAGCATCGAAGCCGCCGCCCGCGCGTGCTGGCTTAATCAACGTGGCATCCCGTGGCAGGGATTTGATTTGGACGGAGACAATCGCACCCTGTCCCGATTATTTCCCAGCCAGGTCATGCTCACCCCGTTAAACGGCCAGTCCGAAGATTTGGACGAACTCATATCAATTCTGCGAAAAACCACGGCCAAACCCGTCACGCTGGTTGATCCACGCGCACATCTGGATGTGCAATTGATGAAGGCACTGTCTGCCACGCATTACTTTGATATTGCCGGTGTGCAAAACATCGGCATCACGCTGATGGTTTTTCCGCTGGACGACCTCGACGTGATGACCAATCTCGACGCGGTTTGCCAGTTTTGTGGCAAACAGGTGGATTATGTGATTGTCCACAACCCGGCCCGTGCGCCCAAAACCCGGATGTTCGCCGGCAGTGAACTGGAAAAGGAACTTTTGGATCAAGGTGCCGTCACCATCACCGTGCCGGTGCTGTCGGAATTCGTGAAACTCCGGCTGGCGAAGCTGGAGGCCGACCAGCAGCGCGGCATTCCGTTCAATGAAGCCATCGGCAACGACACCCTTGGCTTGGACATCATGGCTCGCGGGGTGTTGCAGGATTGGCTGGCCACGATGTTCAATCAATACGACCGGATCGCGGCCAAACTTCTGCCCGTGGTCGAGGCGGCCACCATCAAGCCAAAAATCATTCCGCCCATTGGCGAACCGCTGTTCGCCAAACGTGGCGCGAAAGTGAATCTGGCCGAATGAAAGGAGTTGCCATGACCGAGCCACATCTTTTTGAAGAAATGCTCACGACCTATCCCGCTGAAAAACGGGAACTGGCGCGGATGGTTTATCACCGCTTCGCAGACGGCGACAGTGAACAATTTTTTACCCAACTTTTCCTCGTGCTAGATGTATATGCTCATTATGCCGAGCGCATCCCCACCCGGATGATTTCGGCCAATGCCGATTCACTGGCGACCTTGCAGGAAATGCGGGAGGAAATCAGTTTGCTCGCCAAAACGATTGAGACCCGCAATGTCAATATCACCAATCACGCCGAAAAAACGGACGAGCTTTGCCGGATCACACTGGCCAAATGCAGTGAGACCGTCGCCGGTGTTGAATTGATGGTGAAAAATCTCGGTGCGCGGGTGGACACCAAGGCCATTGTGAAAGGAATTGAAAACGCTCTGAACTCCGGCATTCGCCGGGAGGTCATTTCACCGTTCATCCAGCGCACGGAGGAACTGGCGCAACAGGTGATGCCCACGCTGGAAAGCATCCGGGAGTCGGCGGCCGAAGCCAAATCGGAATGGTCACGGCGGATCTGGAAAACCGCGTGGACGACCAGTTTAATATGGAGCATTGGGGCGGCAGCCATCTGCACCTGCCTGATCTGCCTGAAATTCGGCGCATACTGCGAAAATAAAATGGCGACGCAAACTGCCGACATGGCACAGGTGATGAAATTTAATCAGGAGGCGTTCCAAAAACTGGCGATTGCCCAAGTGCCAGTCAGGGTGGTGCCGGTTCAAGATGATGATGGCACTCCCAATCCACGGGGCTTTGCGCTGTTGATCGAAGGTGCCTATGCGGCCGAGATGCGCCCGCTGGACGGGCAAAAAACCGGCTGCATTTTCTTCAACAGCAATGTCCCGTCAAAACAAATCCAGCAGTTACAGCAGGCGACCCTAAATCCGATGCAACCGACCAACGACGCGGCAAAATAGGATGTTCGCGAAAGGCAAAAAACATGGAAGTCTGCTCATCCCTACGCTACACTTCGCGCGCATGACCTCGCAGGAACAAGCCCGCCGATTTTGTCAGCAAAGATTGCATGGGCGTCCCGTCCTGATGCCAGAAAAAATTCAGCATTGTTGAAAAAACGGCCAACCAGCACTAAAATGTCCACCGGCATTTATTCAACTAGCCCAAGGCGGTTTTTACAATGGCTTGACTTTTCATCGGGTTGTCCCTAACTTTGTGGTTCAAGGCGGCGATCCTGAAGGCACAGGCCGAGGCGGACCGGGTTACACCCTCCCTGCTGAGATTCGCTTGAATCATGAAGAAGGAGCTTTGGCTTGGGCTAGACTTCCAGACAATGTAGAACCCTCAAAAAAGGTCGAGCGGTTCCCAATTCTACATTGCCCTGGAAAAAATCGCCTACCTCGACAACCAGTACACCGTATTTGGTCAGACAATTAAGGGAATGGAGCTTGTGAAAAAGATGGAACAGGGCGATGTGATCAAGTCGATCGATATTGTCATTAAAGGGCTCTAAATGGAAATTCCAAAAGACAAGCCAGACGGTTGTTGAGCATTTTTGTCCTTGCCATGCTCAACGTCTCTATCATGGCCAGCCTGCGCAACCTGCCTCTTGTGGCAGAGTTTGGATTGAGCGCGATTTTCTTTTTTATTGTAGTTGCCTTTATTTTTCCTTATCCCCTGCGCTTTGGTGTCCGCAGAACTTGCGACCGGATGGCCAAAGTCGGGAGGGATCTACATTTGGGTAAGAGAGGGTTTGGGAGACCGCTGGGGCTTCATGGCGATTTGGATGCAGTGGGTTCACAATGTGGCCTGGTATCCGGTCATTATGTCGTTTGTCGCTGTCACAATGGCCTACCTCATCTCACCGACCCTTGCCCACAACAAATTTTTCGTCCTTTCGGTCATCCTCTTAGGGTTTTGGGGCATGACTTTGCTTAATTACTTAGGGATTAAGACATCCAGCTGGTTTAGCACCATTGGCGTGATCATCGGCACGCTGCTTCCCGGGGCTTTCATCATTTTTTTAGGGATAAGCTGGCTGCATTGGAGGGAACTACTGCCCGAAACAACCTTAAGTTGGGACGCTGCTGATCCCCTCTTTTACCAACGTGGGGAACCTGGTTTTCTTAACGGGATTATTCCTGGCGTTTGCAGGGCTTGAGGTCTCGGCCTCTTATGCTAGCGACGTCCAAAACCCTCAAAGAAACTACCCTCGGGCCATTGTTTTGGGGGCGGCGATTACCTTTACGTTATTTATGCTCGGCTCTCTTGCTATTGCAATGGTGATTCCCAAAGATGAAATTAGCCTTGTGGCAGGGCTCATGGAAGCCTTCAAGGCGTTCTTTGAACACTACAACCTCACCTGGATCCTCCCCCTGATGGCTTTTTTGCTCATCATCGGGGCCATTGCCGAGGTCAACTCTTGGATCATCGGGCCTGTCAAGGGTCTTTACGCCACCGCCATCCACGGAAATTTGCCCCCCTTGTTTCAAAAGGTCAATAAACACGATGTGCCGACCCGCCTTTTGCTTTTCCAAGCGATCTTAATGTCCATTTCTTCTTTGGTGTTTCTGTATATGCCTCAGATCAGCAGTGGATTCTGGGTATTGACAGCATTGAGCGCACAGAGCTACTTGGTCATGTATATTTTGATGTTTATCGCGGCAATCAAACTGCGCTACTCAAGGCCGCACGTGCCAAGGGCCTATCGGGTTCCCTTCAAAACCAAGGGAATTTGGCTGTTTAGCTGCATGGGAATCCTCTCGTCTTGCTTTGCAATCGCCCTCTGCTTTGTCCCCCCTTCAAACTTGGAAGTGGGTAACAAGACAATCTACGCCCTCTTATTGACAGGGGGTCTTGTGGTCATGTGCGTCATCCCTCTTTTTATCCACATGTGCCGCAAACCTGATTGGATTTTAGATATAAAAAAACCCCTCCCATGATTCACCTAATCTTACTTTCGTAAGGCAAGGTGCGGGAGAGGGCTAAGAGAGTTTGTTTCTCAAGCTGATGGACAATAAGTTGTTAATGAAACAAGCACTTATCGTCTTGGTCCTCTGTAAGAGGGCATGCTACCCAGAGAATTCCTTCTGAACCAAGTCACACCTGGGCGATTCTAAAAACCGTCCTGCAGAGGTAGGCGTGATTGCTTATTGAAGGACAAACTCTCTTTTTACTGTCAACGATACGGATTAACCTACGGCGCTCCTCATCAGAAACCTGCCAAGCATTCCCCACAGATCTCTACCTTCAATATAGCATTCATTTATTAATTAATAAATAGAAAACTAGCATTACTTTTTTTTATTCAAATAGATATCTGCTTCCCCCCAAGGGAATAGAGCTGTGAATTGCTTAACTGTGTAAAAATCAGAACTATAGTCGCTCATTGGATAACTGACGGTGATGATTTTAACAGAAGCAGGGGCAGATTTAAATGCCTTAATCAGCCTTAAGATCTCCTCATTTTTAAGGCAGGTACCATAGAGATAAATCGCTGTGATCTTTGCAAAATCCACCGCATCCATCGGTGCGCAGCAAAAGCAGACGGGCAGCTGTGGGGAAACAGAGGCTGCGACCTTTTGGGCTTTTTGGATAAAAAAGGGAACCCAATCCATCCCAATGACCTGGGAGCCTAACAGATAGCTTAGGAAAAACACACCTCTACCCCGTCCGCAACCCAATTCGGCTATCGTATCGTTTGAGGATAAAGAGAATTCATCGGCAATCTGAGCAAAAATAGGCAGGGGCGTTTCCCCATAGGCATCTATCTGCTCTACCCCTTTTTGACGCAGAAACTCCTTGCAGATGGAAAAAGGGTTATAAAACCTATAGGCTCGATTGAAGGCGCGCTCATAGGGAATAAATCCCGGAAAACGCTGCCTGATAAGCCTTGCCTCCTTGAAGAGGAACCATCTTACTTTAAGGAACAGCATGCAGTTCTAATAAAAGCGTTAGAGGAAGGCTCTCTGTGATTAAGGGATCGCCGAAAAACTGGATCGGCCCGGGGTAGCAGTAGGCATCTTGTAGCTTCCATTGCTCCCTGTGCTTCTGAAGATAGGCAAAGGGCCGCCCATGAAGATCGACAAGGGCTTTTCGGATCACAGGCTTTTCTTTTCCTTTGCGGATGTCCATTTGCATAAGAGCTGTCAAGGGAACGGCCCCAATACTCCACTGCTCGGGAGGCAAGGTCAAATCGCCAATGCAGACCATATATCCGGATACCCCGTGGTCGATGAGCACCGTTGCCCCAAACCCCAGCGCATAGCAGTAATTGCAATCAAAATTCGAGGGGAACCCGGCTCTGCCCTCATAGCCTAAAAAGTGGTGCACAAAAGACATCTTCGATGCAAAAGCTCTCCTTGCTAGCTCGCCTTCGACAAGCTCGGTGAGCAAGCGCTCTGTTTCAATGAAGGAGACCTGGACATTTCCGTGAGAATCCCGATGTAAAAGAAGCTGTTGCTGGATCTGCTCGGGTAAAGAGGAAAGGCTCTGCAGAGAAAAAGGGGTCAATCTCTTGCAGACAGCGTCTAGACCTACTTCAGGGTCCTCTGCGAGGATCTGATTTAGTTCTTGGATCAGCGCTCTCATTTCTGGAATAAACTCGAGCAACCCCTCGGGGATGAGAATCACGCCATAATTCTTGGAAAGCTCGGCGCGCTTGCAGATCAGATCCGCAATCTCTTCGACAATAGCAGAGAGTGTTGTCTTTTTCGATGCGATCTCCTCGCTGATCAGCACCAGGTTGGGTTGGGTGGCTAAGGCGCACTCTAGGGCGATATGAGAAGCGGATCGCCCCATCAACCGGATAAAATGGTAATATTTTTTTGCAGAGGCCGCGTCGCGAGCGATGTTGCCTATTGTCTCAGAATAGATCTTGCAGGCTGTGTCAAAACCGAAAGAAACCGGGACAAAAGAGTTCTTCAGATCCCCATCGATTGTCTTAGGGACCCCGATGACCTTTGCTGTGCACTGGTTTTTCTTAAAATACTCAGCTAAAATGGCGGCGTTGGTATTCGAGTCATCTCCCCCAATGATGACAAGGCCGTCGAGCTGCATTTGTTCAACCGTAAGAGCGGCGGCTGCAAGCTGCTCTTGCGTCTCTATTTTTTCCCTGCCTGAACCGATGAGATCAAAGCCTCCTTGATTTCTGTAAAGGTCTAATTCTAAAGAGATTAGCTCACGGCTTTTGCCGGACATGATCCCCTTTGGGCCATTTAAAAAGCCAAATAGACAAGAGTCTGTGCTGAGCATCTGAAGGCTGTCGTAAATGCCGGTGATGACGTTGTGCCCTCCAGAGGCTTGCCCGCCGGAGAGAACAACCCCTACCCGAAGAGGCTTGACATCGCGCTTTTGACCTTTTTTTGCTTTAAGAAAGCTGATCGGCTGTCAGAGGGAAGAAGGGTTTGACCTTGCTGTCGACGGCACACTTTGCATCGCTTGCGGCAAGGTGAACCTGGGAAAGTTCCCTTAAAGCCAACGGCAAAACAGGCAGATAGGCCTGTCGGATTTTCTCAAATGGTTTCATTAGCACTCAGGGACATTAACGGCAACATGCAGAGCCAGCCCCCCCTCTGAGGTCTCTTTATACTTGGACTGCATATCTTCGCCGGTATGGCGCATGGCCGCAATGACCTCATCTAAGGAAACCCGGTGCTCTCCCTCATTATGCATCGCAAGGCGCATGGCGTTGATTGCCTTGACAGCTCCCATCGCGTTGCGCTCAATGCAAGGAATTTGCACAAGACCGCCAATCGGATCGCATGTCAATCCCAAATTATGCTCCATCCCAATTTCAGCGGCGTTTTCGATTTGCTCATTGGAGCCTCCAAGGGCAGCGACCAACCCAGCCGCTGCCATAGAGGTGGCCACTCCCACCTCTCCCTGACATCCCATTTCAGCAGCGGAAAGAGAGGCCCCTTCTTTGTAGAGAATGCCGATCGCAGCGGCAGTCAGAAAGAAGTTCACCACTCCTTCTTGGCTAAAGGAGGGAATAAACTTTTCATAGTAGTGCAAAACCGCAGGGATGATGCCGGCGGCCCCATTCGTAGGCGCTGTCACCACCCTCCCGCCGGCTGCATTCTCCTCGTTGACAGCTAAGGCAAATAAACTGACCCAGTCAAAAATTTCAGAAGGGTCTTTTAGATCATCTCCCCGTTTTGTCAACGCCGCGTGCATTTGTTTGGCGCGTCTTTTGACATTTAACCCCCCTGGCAAAATCCCCTCCTGGGCTATGCCTCGACCCACACAACTTTTCATCACCTGCCAAATCCCTAAAATCCCTTCCTTAACCTGTTTTTCCCCCCTCCAGAACTTTTCATTTTCCATCATGATCTGAGCCACGCCCATCCGATTTTGGCGGCAATGCTCCATCAGCTCATGGCAGGTTTGAAAAGGGAATGGGATCGATTCCTCTAAGAGGCTGCTCAACGCAGGTCCCAAAGCCTCTGCTTGGGGCACGACAAATCCGCCTCCGACAGAGTAGTAGATATCGGAGTGTAGAACCTCCCCCTTGGCGTCAAATGCCCTAAACCGCATGGCGTTAGAGTGAAACGTAAAACGCTTGCCCTTATGGAAGATGAGATCTCGATCCACGGAAAAACGGATCTGACGGCGCCCCAAAAGATTCAAGATGCCCTCTTGTTCGATCTGAGACACCCTCTCCAAGACGCAGTTGGGGTCGATCTTATCTGGCAGCTCCCCTTCCATCCCCATGAGGACGGCAATATCTGTAGCATGCCCCTTGCCGGTCATCGCTAAAGATCCAAAAAGCTCAATTGTCAAGCCAGTAGTGAAGGGGAGATTTGCACTAGCTTCTAATTCTTGTGCGAATAAGCGCGCAGCGCGCATGGGACCTACCGTATGGGAACTAGAAGGGCCGATTCCGATGGAAAAAAGCTGAAAAAGACTGACGGGAACCTGTCTGCGTTTTCTTTGTTCTAAGACCGACATTGTTGCTACCCCTTTGGGTATAAGTTACTTATATCAAGGAATGGGACATTACCCTCAAATATTCTCCCTAATTCTTAAGGAACCGCAAATCAAAAAGCAAGAAAATTACCTTTGTGGTAGACTCCTCCCTTCAATCGTTAAACTGGACTTGAAGTCATCTATGCGTCAGACAAAATATATTTTCATTAGCGGCGGCGTGGTCTCCTCTTTGGGAAAAGGGCTGACCTCGGCGTCGATTGCCATGCTTTTGGAGTCCGGGGGATTGCAGATTGCCATGCTGAAACTAGACCCCTATCTCAATGTCGATTCGGGCACCATGAACCCCTTTCAGCACGGGGAGGTTTATGTCACAGACGATGGCGCTGAAACAGATTTCGACTTAGGCCATTACTCCCGCTATACCCACGCCGATATCTCCCGCCTTTCCCACATCACATCCGGGCAAATCTACGCTGCTGTCATCGAAAAAGAGCGCAGAGGCGATTACTTGGGAAAAACAGTGCAGATCATCCCTCACGTGACCAATGAGATCATCCAAAGGATTCTGGCCTGTTCCAAGCAGCATTCCGACCCCGATGTGGTCCTTGTGGAAATCGGGGGAACCGTGGGCGACATCGAATCCCTCCCCTTTTTGGAGGCGATCCGACAGTTCCGCTATGAAAGAGGGAAAGACTGCATTAACATCCACCTCACCTACGTCCCCTATCTGAAAGCAGCGGGCGAGGTCAAAACCAAGCCGACGCAGCACTCTGTTCAAGTCTTCCGCGAGATTGGGATCATCCCCGACATCATCCTCTGCCGTTGCGAACAGACACTCGACGAGGAGATAAAGGATAAGATCTCGTTGTTTTGCAGCGTCCCCAAAGAAAGCGTGATTGACGTCACCGATGTTACGACCTCAATTTATGAAGTGCCCATTAACCTAAATAAGCAAGGCCTGGATCAAAAAATCTGCCAGATGCTCGGACTTCCCTCTCATCCGGCCGACCTGACCCAATGGAACAAGGTTCTCCACCATCTGCACCACCCCAAAGGGAAAGTGACAGTCGGGATTGTGGGCAAATACCTGCAACATCAGGATGCCTACAAGTCTGTTCGAAGCCCTCCATCACGCCGCCCTTTCTCACCAGGTCGAAGTCGAGATTAAACGATTTGAATCAGATAAAGTGTTGGAACAGGGGCAGGTCGATAAAGTCATTGCAGGCTGCGATGGCTATCTAGTTCCAGGCGGCTTTGGAGAAAGAGGGTGGATGGGGAAAATCATGACCGCCAAATACTGCGAGAGAAACAAATTCCCTATTTTGGGTTATGCCTCGGCATGCAGGTTTTGTGCGTTGAGTTCACAAGGCATGTCTTAGGATTTAGCGATGCTAACTCAACAGAGATCGATCCCCACACCCCACACCCTGTCATTTCCTTGTTGAGCGAACAAAAAGGGATCAGCAACCTCGGTGGGACGATGCGCTTGGGAGCGTTCACCTGCCAGATTAAGCCTGGTACAAAAGCGGAAAAAGCCTATGGCAAAAACCGGATCTCCGAGCGGCACCGCCATCGCTTTGAATTTAACAACCTCTATAAAGACCAGTGTGAACAAAAAGGGCTGATCCTGTCCGGGGTCTTAGAAGAGGGCCATCTTTGCGAAATTGCAGAAATTCAAGACCACCCGTGGATGGTAGGCGTTCAGTTTCACCCTGAATTTAAGTCGAAGCCAACAGCCCCTCACCCCTTATTTAGCGCTTTTATCGCGGCCATGATCGAGCAACAAAAAAAACAGAGGAACCACCTTGGGACGCATTGTCGGAATTGATTTTGGCACAGCGCGGATTGGACTTGCCGTTTCAGATCCCAGGAGGGTGATTGCCCAACCCCTAGAAACCGTGCAGGTCGGCAAAAACGATGAGGAGACAATCAAAAAGGTTGTTGCAACCCTTTCTAAATATGGCGACTTAACCACAGTTGTCATCGGACTCCCCCTCCTTTTAAGCGGAAAAGAAGGGCAGATGACGGGCTTAGTCAGGGCCTTTGCCCACCTTTTAGAAAAAGCTTTAGCCCTGCCGATTGTTTTTTGGGACGAGAGGCTCACCTCCGCAGGGGTAGAGAAAATGCTGGTTGAAATGGATGTCTCCCGCAAAAAAAGAGCGGCTTTAAGCGACGCCCTTTCCGCTGTATCTATTCTACAAAACTATCTCGACGCTCTCCTATGATTACACTTGGCATCGAAAGCACCTGCGACGAATCGGCTTGCGCCATTGTCCGCAATGGGAGGGAAGTGCTCTCCAACATCATCTTGTCTCAGACACAGCTGCACAGCCCCTTTGGAGGGGTATTCCCCGAGCTTGCCTGTAGACGCCATATCGATGTTCTCATCCCCGTCATTGGCCAATCCTTGGAAGAGGCAAAGGTGACACCCTCTGAGGTCGACTTGATCGCCGTTGCCAAAGGACCTGGGCTGATTGGGGCTTTGCTCATTGGCCTCAATACCGCAAAATCTCTGTCGCTAGCGTGGAATATTCCCTTTGTCGGGGTTAACCACGTCGAGGCCCACCTCTACGCCGCGATGATGCCTCTGGATAATCCCCCCCTGCCAGCTTTGGGCCTTGTCGTCTCCGGAGGGCATACGTTCATCGTCAGGATCGACTCCCTTGGAAAATACACCATGCTAGCTAGAACTCAAGATGACGCGATCGGCGAGGCGTTCGATAAAGTCGCAGCGCTTTTGGGCCTCCCTTATCCCGGGGGGCCGGAGATCGAAATGCTGGCCAAAAAGGGCAACCCCTCCTCTTTTGCTTTTCGCAAAGGACGCGTGAAGGAACACCCTCTGGACTTTTCCTTTTCGGGGCTAAAGACAAATGTCCTCTATACCGTTAAAGGGCAAAGCGGCTCCAAACACGGCCCCTTATTGATCTCAGAAGAGCAGAAAGCAGACGTCGCCGCCTCGTTCCAAGAGACAGCCCTGCGCGATGTCGTCACAAAAACAATCGACGCGGCAAAAAGTTTTGAATGCAAGGCCATCTACTGTGGCGGGGGGGTGAGCAACAACCTCCGATTAAGAGAGCTGTTCACTGAACTTGGCTGCCCCTACCCTGTTTTTTACCCAGGAAAAAGAATGACCCTCGACAACGCGGCGATGATCGCAGGCCTTGGATTTCACTATTATAAAAAAGAGAACAAGGGCGATCCATTGGATCTAGAGCCGATGACCAGGATTCCTTTAGTCTGAATCCGCCCGTTTGCCGGAATGGTGCAACCGTCTTTTACTTTTAGGTTTAGAGATCTTAGGAGTGGTTTTAGCCGTTTGCTCTGTTTTGGCAACGCGCTTATTTGCCCTGCTTTTAGCTTCTTGTTTTTCTTTTCCCTTTTCTTTCAGGCTACCTGACTCTGCTTCTATTTGTTCGGGAGGAGCTACCTTGGCCTCTTTGCGTTGAGTGACCTGGGTTCGATTGGGGTTATGGCGGGATTCTTGAATGTGCGAGGCAGAAGGCTCTTTATTTTTTTTAGCCGGCGCTCCTTTTCTCCCTCCGATTGACCTTCTGCTATTTTCCAAGGATCTGCGATGTTCAAAAGAAGGAGATTTCGATTGTAAAGAGCGTTGGCGCTCTTTCAAGGGAAGCTTTGGCTTGATCCGATTGGGCTTGGCTACAGCAACCTTGTCTGAATCGCCTCCCTCTTCATAAGCCAAAGCCTCTTCTTGAAAACCTTCGTCACTTGTGGACAACTCCTCTTCTGCTGCAGACATCTCTTGCTCTGCAAACAAAGAATTCCACTCCTCCTCTAATGCTTCCATGTAAGAGCTTGCCTCCTGGTCAATCTCATGGGCCCAGGAGCCTGAAAGAACAAAAACAGGAGATAGCAACAAAGACACCCATAATTTTTTCATCGTATTCCTCAAGAAAACAAACCAAATCTTATAACAAATGCATATTCTAGCCGGGTCAAAGCCCTAGATTAGGTCGATCGCAAACGGATTTATATTGCGACCGTCGAATCTAAGGGAGCTTTCACGCGGCTAAAATATGTATTTATTTCCTGCGATTGGTATTACTTTATCTAATAATATTTCACTTAATTTGTAAAGCAGTGTTACGAATCTTTTACCTGGACTTTAGCCACTTCCCTCCAATAGACCTCTTGCGTAACCTCATTTTCTTGGTAAATTTGCGCTTTTTGGTCCATTCCTTGCAAAACTTTTTCGCCATGTGTTTACGCATGGAGAAAAAGTTTTGTAAGGAATGGACAGAAAAATCATCAAATTTTTCAAACAAAGCAGGTTACGCAAGATGTCTAATGGCTAAAGTCCGGTAATAAGAAGCTTGTTTAGCTGCGGCCTTCTTTTCTTGCGATCAGTTCTTCGGCGGCATCTTGATCGGCGATCCAAAGGGACGGATGGGCCTGGGTGCCTATGCTTTGGATGGGGTAGCGCTCAAATTGAGGCTTAGAAAGGAGCACCTCTGCAAGGGTTGCCTTTTTAGAGGCCCCTAAAACGTAGATGGCCGTATGAAGGGCTTGATTAATGCAATCGGAGGTCAGCGTCATCCTCCAGACTTTTTTTTCAGGGATATAGTTGGCAATGGCCAGCCTGTTTTGCACTTTGAGGCCCTCTGTGAAGGGAAAAAGGGACGCTGTATGGCCATCTTCTCCCATGCCGAGCATCACAAGGTCAAAGGGAGCTCCTTGGAGGACCGCCGTGATTTCCCTTTCGTAGGCAAGGGCATTCTCCTCTATCTTTTCCTCTGCTCTCATCCGATGAATTTGCCCTTCAGGGACATTCTTGAGCAGACCCGATTCTAGCGCCATGCGGTAGTTGCTCTCAGGGTCATCTGGAGCAACAGCCCGCTCATCGCTCCAAAAAAAATGGACCTTGTTCCACTCGACAAGAGAAGCATAGGAGGGGGGAAGCTAAATGCTCAAAGATGGCCTTAGGAGTAGATCCCCCGGAAAGAGCGACAAAAAAAGCTCCCCGATCTTGAATGGCGGATTTGCAGAGGGCGATGAAATGCTCGACGCAGTAGATCACCGCGATAGAGCGGTCTCCTGGGACAAGAAGCTCTCTGCGATCATCCAGCGGCCTGGGTTTGAGTTTTTCTATGAGCACAGGGTTAACCCATTCATTGCTTTGGTAAGATGCATCACGTTGAGAAAGTGCTCCGATGTCCGCCGATGGCAGATCTCTTTGACAAGGGAATGGCCCAACTCTGCTTGGGCAAAGATGTAGTGAGACGGAAGTGTGCAGGCATTCGGAGTGGAGTAGACATAGGTGATTTGGTTCAAGACGTCTAGATGGCGCTTAAAAGAGTAATGCCCTTGTTCCGATGTCTCTATATCTACAGAGAGAATCAGCCCTGGAGGCAAATGAGAATACTGGGCTTTGGATAAGGCGATATCGACAGCGCCTGCCGGAGTTGTATAGGAAAATAGAGTCCCGTTATTCTGCTGTCCCACAAACTGCCATCCGAGTTGGCAAGCTAACCAAGCCTGAAGATAAAACGCCTGAATTTGCGTGTGGCAAAAGAAGGGGGTCTGTTGAGCGTTGTAGGTTACTGTGATCTTCTGGGCTTTTTGGATTTGATCGAGGTGATCTTTTGCATAAAAAGCCATCGATAACATTTCGCGCCAGCTCTCCATCCTGGCCCAGTTGAGGTCGGCAATATCACAGTGAGAGGTATTGTGGCGCTCAAGAAGACTTGTCGCAAAATGGGGCATATCGGTTGCAGTCTCCGAATCAAAAATCAGACGATTGGCAAACTGCTCAAGCTCCTTGTAAAGAGGGTCTGCTTTTCCAGGGTCTTCCCCCCAGACAAGGTAAACCGGCAGATCGGGAAGGAGATGGGGAAGAACGACAAAGGGAACTCTGTCATGAAAAGATCCACTGGCCTTGACTTGGATATAATCGCAGGCCACATCGAACTCTCCTTGACTCGAAAGAGAGGATCGATACTTCTGTTTGAGGAAATCCCCCTTTGCCTCTTCATCGATCGCAACAAAAATCACCCTGGCTGGAAACTTTTGAACCACCTTTTCCGCAATCTTCTGAATGTAAGGAGCTCGCGCGCTCTTCTGAGAGCAGAAGATGAGATTAAATAAACAGGCCCTTGTGGTGTTTTTTGTTTCTAACGATTCCCAGATCTGATCGAGCTGGTGTTGAATCTGCCCTGGAGACACAAGGCGCAAAGAAAGCGTCATTAAATCAACCTCCATTTGCGTTGATCCCGCCCGATCATCTCATCTGCGCTTTTGGGCCCCCATGTTCCTGAGGCGTAGTTGGGAAAGTCTTGCTGTTTGTTCTCTAGCCAGTGGTAAATTAAAGGGGTCAAAAACCTCCAGGAGTTAAACACCTCATCTTGCCTAACAAAGAGGGTATTGTCGCCGAGAACGCAATCCTGGATCAGCCTTTCATAAGCCTCAGGAGAGCTCTTGCCAAAGAACAGCCCATAGCGCAAATCCATTTTGACAGCTTGAATCGGGCTAGAGGGCCCAGGGACCTTGCAATTGATTTTAAGCCCTGCCCCTTCATCGGGTTGAATGCGCAAAGAAAGCACATTGGGCTCATTGCGCCTGTTGTGTTGCTGAAAGAGAACGCCCGGGGGGTCCTTAAACACAACGGCAATTTCGGTCGCGCGTTTGGGAAGGCGTTTGCCCCCGCGCAAGTAAAAAGGAACCCCCGACCAGCGCCAGTTGTCGATAAATAGGCGTAAGGCCGCATAGGTTTCGACATTAGATGCCGGGGACACATTCTTTTCCGACCGATACCCTAGCACCGCTTCTCCATTGATGTATCCTGGGCCGTATTGCCCTCGGATGCAGGACTTTTCAAAATCCTCTTTCTCAAAAGGGCGTATGCTCTCTAAGACCTTGACTTTTTCATCGTGGATAGAGTCAGCGGCAAGACTCACCGGCGGCTCCATTGCAACTAAGGAAAGCAGCTGCATCATGTGGTTCTGCACGATATCCCTGAGCATGCCGGCCTCTTCCCAGAATGCCCCGCGCGTCCCGATGCCGATATCTTCGGCAACGGTGATCTGGACATGGTCGATATAGCGATTATTCCACACAGACTCAAACAGGGAATTGGCAAACCGAAAGATCAAAATATTCTGAACCGTCTCTTTGCCCAAGTAATGATCGATCCTGTAGATCTGTTCTTCATTCAGATAGCGCAACAGCTCTTGCTGCAGAGCTTTTGCAGAGGCTAAGTCGTGTCCAAAAGGCTTTTCGATAATGATCCTAGACCACTTGTCCTTTGTCTTGGCGATATCGTAAATGAGTCCTGCGGTGTGCATTTTTTCGCAGAGGATGGGAAAAAAGCTGGGCTGGGTGGAAAAATAGAAGACGCGATTGCCTTTTGTCCCGATTTTTGCATCGAGGGTTTCAAGAAAGGCTTTGAGTCTTTCGTAGCCTTCTTCCTCATGAAACTCTGAGCAGTGGTAATAGAGGTTTGCCGAAAAGTTCTTCCACAGCTCCTGATCGATCGGCTTAACCCTAGAAAAGCTTGTGACAGCCTCCTTCATCTCCTCTCTAAATTGCTCGCTTGTCTTCTGCCGCCTTGCAAAACCAACACAGGCAAACTGCACAGGCAGCTGCCCCTCCCTTGCCAAGTTGTAGATTGCAGGCAATAGCTTGCGCGCGGTTAGATCCCCTGTCGCCCCGAAAATGACGAGGATACAAGGCTCGATAAAGCGAGTCGAAACCCCTGGTTCTTCCAGAGGGTGTGCAGAGATCTGCGACATAGGAGGGTTCCTTCTAAGATTTGCAAACCTCCATCAAACACTACAGAGGTTTTTGCTGCCAAGGGTAAAATGCACTAATTTGAGATCTCATCTTCGCTTTCATCTTTTTCCTCTAAGAGGAAAAAAGCTTCCGCAATGAGAACAGGGTCATTTTTAATGAACTCAGAAGAAAACTCAAAAGATGCCTGCTCAGCTTTTTCCATGTCGGATTTGGACACCCTGCCGTAGGCCAGCTGAACCATTTCCTCAAAAAGCTCAGTCTTTTTTTCTTTTGCGCAAAGTGTGAGCTTCTGAGAAATACTCATCATCACAGAGGCTTTGAATATTTGCTCATCATCAAACAGATGTTCTTTTCCCCACTGTTGACTGTTGTTTGAAAGACTTCCCGACAGCTTCCAGACCCATTCATGAATAAGATCTTTGTCGGACTGAATAAGAGAATCAAATAAGTCTTGTATCTCTTCGGTCGGTTTTTCATATTCGATAGCAATGCAAAGATTTGCTAGCGGAGACCTATATTCCTTATCATACTCAGACAGGGCATCTGCCAAAATGACCAAATTATCCTTGGCATGGAGCTCTCCCCATTTTTTAGGATCTTCTGTGATAGGACTATTATATCGTTTGTGAATCTTCTCATAGATCCGCTTGATGGGACTTGCGTAAATATGGTTCACACAGCGGTACTTTTTCGTGCAGAAGGAATTAAGCTTCAACCCTTTGATGATCTCATGCACAGAAACTTTTTTCCCCACCTGTTGCTCAAATGCATTATACAAACCACTCAATTCGGAATACCAATGGGAATTGTTTTTTTGAAAAAAAGATAATTTTTTTAAGATAGCGGACTCAACAGCATGGGATGGATCTTCTTCTGATTGAAGTTGATGAACCGCCTTAAAAATAAGATTCGAATCAAAAGGATTTAGCCAACCGCATAAACGCAATAATTCTTCCCTTGATTGGGATTTTGTGCTTGTTTGATAGATTTTGGCTAGATCAGATGTGGCATTCCAAGACATTGTAGAGTGTTTATTGACAGCTTCAGGGAAATGCTTCTTGATATCGTTTGGAATCTCAAGAATAGGATTTCCAAAAAACTCAAGCTCTTTGAGCTGTTTCAGCTTGAGAACATCCATTGGAAACTGCTCTAGGATATTATCTGAAATATCTAATTTCTCTAGCTTTTCTAAAAAGAGTATTTCTTCGGGAATTTTTTTAAATTTATTTTTTGAAATATCTAGATCTGTGATTTGTTTTAAATTGCCAATTCCCTTAGGTAGGCTGCTTAAGAACCCACAATCAAATTTTAGTTTCTCTAAGTGTTTAAAGCTCCAAAACTCCTCTGGAAACCTTGAGCCTTTAAGGCAATGATTAGTACATTTCTCTAATTCGGAAATATTATTTTCATCTTTTAACCAATTTTGGATCATCCTCATCACCTGCAAAAGCGGAGATTCTAATTTATCTCGTATCGACTCTTCCTTCAGCAAGGCAAAGACCTCAACAATGCGTTTGGCAACGTCCCCGATACTACCACCACCTATTTTTTCTTGAATCATCCGATCCAGCTCTTCTTTACTGCCATTAAGAAATTTGAAAACGTCATCAAAATCCTCTTCAGATAATTGAGGTTTCATGATCAGATCAAGCCATAACTTGATAAGATCCGCAGCTTTGGTGGAGTTTTGAATAGTTCTGTATTTTTCACGGCTAACAATTTCATTGATTGTAATAGGAATAGAAAACACTAATTCTGAGGCGTCCTGAATAACCCTAGGTGCTGGAATCTCAGCGGAGAAAGTCAAACTTCTGGGGTTATTGTTGATCGCGAAGATAAAATTTGGCTCTAGCTCTTTCCAGAAAGGCTGCCATGTTTTTTCCTTAAATATTTTATACCAATCTTTGCATACAAGGAGAACGTTTACAGGCTCTGTCCCATCAATTAAGGCATCGCATAAAATCTTATGTTTTATAAATGCAGGAAGGTGATTAAAATTAATTGACATATTTGTTACCTTTCTTTTGATTATATTAGATTATTATACGAATATTGCATCTTTTTTAACATGCTAAAGATTTAAATAAAAAAATTGACATCGTATTTGACCCCAGCAAAGTCAAGCTATTGTTTCTTAATGGTAAGATGGCTACAATCTGAAACGAAATTTTCAAAACGAGGTTATTTCATGGCTAAAAGCGCGCGCGAAAAAATTAAGATGAAAAGCACCGAAAGCTCAGAGTGCTATTGGACGACCAAGAACAAACGGACAGTCACAGGAAGGATTGAGCTGAAAAAGTACGACAAAAAATTGAAAAAGCACGTCGTCTTCAAAGAGGCTAAATAAAAGCTCTAGATGCGAAAATGTTTGAGCTATCGATTGCCCTAAAGTATTTAGTTCCCCGGAAGAAAGCAGCTGTCTGCCTCCTTGATCGGGGTTCTTTCTGTTTTCGTGATTTCTCTTGTCGTCTGGCTGATCTTGGTTTTTCTCTCGGTGACCGAGGGGATCGAACGCAATTGGCTGCAGAAACTCACGACGTTAAACGCCCCTTTGAGGATCACCCCCACGCAGCATTACTATACCTCGTATTACTACCTGGTCGACGAGCTGAGCTCCTCTTCAGGGTATGCCCTCAAGAACATCGCCCATAAGATGAAGGCTCTAGATTCTGATCCCTATTCCCCTGATGAAGATGAACAGCTGCCTGCCCGCATGCCTAAGCCCGATCTTCACTCAGATGGCAGACTAAAAGATCCGGTCAAGGAACTCTGCGGGGTTCTATCTGAGCTTAAAAGCGGCCGGGCAGATCTTGTGTATCAGGATTTTGAGATCAGCGGGGCCCTCATGCGCCTGCAGCTCTTGCGAAACAATGAGCGCAATGAAGCAAGCCAGGGGTATTTAACTCAGGTATCCTACCTCGCTTCTTTCCCCGAATGCTGTCCTGGGCTCCCTTCTCTCATTCTTCCCATGAGAGAAAACGATGTCAACCATCTGCTCTACCTGGCATCTCACTCGACAGAACTCTCGCGGCAAGATGCCCCTGTCATCGCCGATAGAGCAGATCTGCAGATGGCCAAAAAACGGATAGGGAGGATCTTAAAAGACATTCAAGTCAAAGCGCTGACACCTAAGCACAGGCTCTTTGATCTGCCTTTGGCCCTTTTAAAAGAAGGGCAACCCTTTCAAGCGTTAGCCATCTACCGCAGCGGACGGTTGATCCGCTTGGAGATCCCCACCCAGTCAACAGATTTGAACATCCACAACCCAGTTACCCTTTGGAAAGAAAAAGGGGAGCTTTTCATCGAGTCAACTCCAGGCAGTCGTCAAAAAATTTCTTTCCGAACACCCCTCTATTATCCAGCGGACCTCTTCAATTGGATGTCGACGGGATATCGAGCGCACATCCCCTTCTCTACAAAATCAAAACAGTTCTGCAAGGCATCCCTCTGCAGGGAGAGGTCGGTTTGAGCGATCTTGAGGTCGCTAGAGCCGAATTTACAAAGGAACAGAAGCCTTTGTCGCTGGGTCTGAATGAAGAGATGGAGACAGAGGTGCTCCTTGCCAAAAGCTACTTAGATAGCGGTGTGAAGACCGGGGATAGGGGCTATCTTTCCTACTCTAGCTCGACATCCAGCTCCATGCAGGAGCACAGGCTGCCGATCTGCGTGGCAGGCTTTTACGATCCCGGCATCCTCTCTATCGGCAACAGATGCATCCTCGTCCCTCCGGCTGTGACACAGGCGATTAACGCATCCAGTTCCTCTTTTAACCTGGATAAAATGCAGTCCAATGGGATTTTAGTCTGGTTTGATCATTTAAAAGATGCAAAGCAGGTGCAAGTTCAAATCTCTCAACGCCTTGTAGATTTAGGGATTGATAAGTACTGGAAGGTCACCACCTTCCACGATTATGACTTTGCCAAGGATCTGATGGGACAGTTCCAAAGCGATAAGTATCTCTTTGGACTTGTTGGGGTGATCATCCTCATCGTCGCCTGCTGCAATATCGTCTCTATGCTGGTTCTGCTTGTCAACGATAAAAAAAAGGAGATCGGCATCCTTCGGGCAATGGGCGCTTCCCATTTGAGCATCGCCGCTATCTTTGGGCTCTGCGGTGTGATCATGGGGGCCTTAAGCAGCATCGCCGGGATATTCGGGTCCCTAATCACCCTCAAATACATCAACTCGATTGTCCACCTGCTGAGCTTGTTCCAGGGAAGGGATACCTTCAACGCCACTTTTTTTGGCCAGTCCTTACCTAACACCTTAAGCTCCGATGCCCTTGTCTTCATTGCAATCATCACCCCTGCCATCTCTTTAATCGCCGGCCTTGTCCCTGCGATTAAAGCGTGCCGCTTAAAACCCTCTGAGATCCTGAGGGCAGAATGATCTTAAGAGCTTTGCAAATTAGGAAAAGGTTCTCCTCCCCCGCCCCTTTCGATGTGTTAAGGGGAGTGAACCTTGAAGTTGACAGAGGAGAGTCGGTGGCCATTGTCGGCAAGTCAGGAGAAGGTAAAAGCACCCTTTTGCACGTCCTTGGAACTTTGGAAAGCCCCTCTAGCGGCTCCCTTGAGATCTGCGGTCGAGATACAGCTGATGCCTCTTTGCCCCAATTGCGCAACGAGCACATCGGTTTTATCTTTCAAAGCTATCACCTTCTCGATGACTACACAACCCTTGAAAATGTCCTCATGCCTGCAAAAATGGCAAGGAAAGCAACGCACACCAGCACACCCGCCTATAAAAGGGCCTTGGAACTGCTGGAGGTCGTTGGCATGCAGGGCAGAGCGCATTTTCCTACCAAGCTTCTCTCAGGCGGCGAAAAGCAGCGCGTTGCGATTGCCCGCGCGCTCTGCAATGACCCCTCTTTAATCCTGGCTGACGAACCTTCGGGCAATCTGGATCAATCCCATTCGCAGAAGGTCCACTCTCTTCTCATCGGCCTCTCTAAGGATTTTAACAAAACGCTGATTGTCGTCACTCATGATACTGAACTCTCTTCCCTTTGCGATCGGACATTGCAGTTAAAAGATGGCATTTTGTTGCCTGGATAAGGTATAGTCTAAAGACCACCTTTTTAATGAGGAATCTGTGCGCCGCATTCTTGTGATAGGGACAGGCTATGTAGGCCTTGTGACAGCTGCCTGTCTTTCTGAAATGGGCTACTCTGTCACTTGCCTGGATATCAACGCTGAAAAAATCGCTAATTTAGAGCAAGGCGTGCTCCCCATTTACGAACCCGGTCTAAAAGAGCTTGTCGACCGCAATTTCCAAGCCAAGAGGCTGACCTTCACAACCGATTACCCCGAAAGCATCCGGCAGTCTTTGATCTGCTTCATCGCCGTCCCGACCCCCTCTGCAGAGGACGGCTCCTGCAACCTGCACCATGTGATCAATGCAGTCTCGGAAATTGGCAAGCACATGAACGGCTACAAAATCATCGTGAACAAATCGACAGTCCCTGTCGGCACAGCGGCCTGTGTCAGAGGAAAAGTGTCGGCAATACTGCAAGAGCGCGGTTTGGATCTCCCCTTTCATGTCGTCTCCAATCCAGAATTTCTAAAGGAGGGGTCTGCTATCAACGACTGCATGAAGCCAGATCGGATTGTCCTGGGAACAGAGAGCCAAGAGGCCGCAAAAATCATGCGGGAGCTCTACTCCCCATTTACGATTAACCACGACCGGATCTTTGTGATGGACACCCTGTCTGCTGAGATGACCAAGTACGCTGCTAACGCAATGCTCGCCTTGCGCATCTCTTTTATGAATGAGCTCTCCCACCTTTGCGAACAAACAGGGGCCGACATCAAACAGGTGCGGGTGGGCATCGGATCCGATCAAAGGATCGGGTATCAATTTCTGTATGCTGGGGCAGGTTATGGCGGTTCTTGCTTTCCCAAAGACATCCGCGCTCTGATTTCGATGGGGAAGCAAAAGCATGTCAGCACCCCGATTCTCAATGCCGTCGAAGAGATCAACCAGCTGCAAAAAAAGTCGCTTTCTGCCAAAATTCTCGCCTACTTCTCCTCCCAAGGAGGCGTTAGGGATAAGACCATTGCCATTTGGGGACTCTCCTTCAAGCCAGACACAGACGATCTCAGGGAAGCCCCCTCCCTCATCCTCATCCAAGACCTGCTTGAGGCAGGAGCGCGTATCCAAGCCTATGATCCTGTAGCCATGCCAGCTGCCTTTAAGCTCTTTGGCCCACAGGTTGTGTTTTGCAAAGATGAGTACCACGCCGCCATGCAAGCAGATGCCATCGCACTCATAACAGAATGGAGGCAATTTCGCCATATCGACTTTACAAAAATCATCCCCCACTTGAGGCAGAAAGTCTTTTTCGATGGAAGAAATCAGTACCAACTCAGTGAAATGCAGGCACTCGGCATGGAGTATTTTGGCATTGGCACGCCCTCCTCGCCACAGAACTTACAACAGCATTCCCCTGAGCTCTCATCCTTACTAGCTACACAGGCTACGGTTTAATGACGCGCGCATTTTTTTCAGACTCCCAACAGAGAATCGAAGATAAACTCCAAGACCTCTTTTCTTGCTCGCCCTCTTCTGCAGTTCTACCGCTATTCACCTCTGCATGCTATGCGATTGCAGGTCCGGGAAAACGGCTTCGGCCCCTGCTTGTCCTTGCAACAGCTACAACCTATGGCGCCTCAATAGAAAAAGCGCTGATCCCTTCTTGCGCCCTCGAAATTGTCCACACCTATTCTTTGATCCACGACGACCTCCCCTGCATGGATAACGACGACTTAAGGAGAGGAAACCCACACTCCACAAAATCGTCCCCGAATGGCAAGCTCTTCTCACAGGGGATTTTCTGCTCACCTACGCCTTTGAGATTTTAGCCAGTGCGCCAAATCTGAGCTCTGCACAGCAAATTGCCCTCATCGCCTCTCTGTCAACACATGCAGGAGCCCACGGAATGATCGGCGGGCAAATGATCGATCTGCTCTCGGAAGGACAAACCCTCAGCTGGGAGCAATTAGAACTCATGCATCTTTGCAAAACCGCAAGCCTCATCACCGCCTCCCTAGAGTTTGGCGCTCTGATCGCAAACGCCCCTTTAGCCGATCTGGAAAAATTAAAAAAAGGCGGGCTTGCGATCGGACTGGCATTTCAGCTCATCGACGATGTCCTCGATTATAGCAGCACAGAGCAAGAGCTCGGCAAACCGATCGGCTCCGATCACAAAAAATCCAAAGCCACAGCCGTGACCCTCCTCGGGATCGAAAGCGCACGGCAAAAAGCGACCGATTTGCTGCAAAAAGCAAATGACTATCTCGACTCTCTTTCTCGCCCAGCCCCCCTCATTAAAACCTTGTGCGATCAAATGGTCAACAGACGCAAATAACTTGATTTTGTTGCAATAAAAATTACATTCTGTTTAGAGTTTTCAAGAAAAATGGAGTTTGTCGTGGTATTGAACTTGGAAACACCTCATCTCACCTCATTTTCCACTGAGGCGACAGGTCGGGTCATCGCCCAAAACGGGGTGAAGCGCTCCTTTGATATTCTCTTTAGCTTGATGGCATTAATTCTCGGGCTTCCTGTATTTGCCATCATTGCGCTTCTTGTCAAATTGAGCTCTCCAGGGCCTATTTTTTACTGCAGCTTAAGGATTGGCAGAGGAGGTCGCCTTTTCAAATTCTGGAAATTCCGATCGATGCACCGCGATGCCGACCAGAGGCTCGATGTCATCCTCAACAGCGATCCTCAGCTGAAAAGGGAATGGCAGAAGTACTTCAAGCTGCAAAAAGACCCCCGGCTAACCCCGATTGGGCGTTTTTTGCGAAAATCTTCATTTGACGAACTTCCCCAATTCTGGAATGTTCTATCTGGAGACTTGAGCATTGTCGGCCCGCGCCCCTACCTGCCAAGAGAAGCGGAGGCTTTGAAAAAAGTTTTAGGCAAGGATGTCGATAAAGTCTTTCACGTAAGACCCGGGATCACAGGCATCTGGCAGACACAAGGACGCAGCCAACTGACCTTCGAAGAAAGGGCGATACTCGAGGCTAACTATGTCGACAAGTGCTCTTTATGTTCGACCTGATGCTGGTCTTGAAAACGGTGCCGATTTTACTCTTTGGCAAAGGAGCCTTTTAAAAAGTGAGACAAGTCCCTCTGCTGTTGCCATTTCTCATGGCTCTGTGCTGTGCCCTCTTTGGCACCGCGCTGATCCAGAGGCTAGACTGTTTGCCTTTTCCCCTTTTTTAGCCATTCTTTACAACCGCATCCATTTTCAAAAAGCTCTTTGGCTCTCCTTCCTCTGTGGGCTGATCATCGATCTGCTCAGCTCAGAAGTGCGCTTGGGGGTTTATGCTCTACCTATTGCCTCACGACGCTGATTCTCTTTAAGCAAAAAAAACACTTCTTCGAAGACAAACCTTTGGCTCTATCCCTTTTCACCCTTGTCATCAGCGTCGCATCGACACTGTTGTATTGGGGCTCATCGCCGTTTTTGAAAAAGGGCTTCCCCTTTCTCCTCAGTTGCTGCTGACAGACCTTGCCTTAATGCCGTTGTTGGATGCGGCTTATGCCTACCTTTGGTTCAGCTGTCCCTTGATGCTCTACCTGCACATTCGAAGGCCAGGTTGGAAAGCATGCTTTTCAAAGCTGATGCCTCCTTCTCAAAAACCTCTGAAAATGGAACACTTGAAAAGATGCACCTGATTAATGGAAATGGATCGCTAAAAAAATCCAAGAGCCAGATCAAAGCAGCAACTCCCATCTCAAACACCGCAGGCCCGGCCTTGCCTTCATTTTCATCGGCACAATCTCGGCTTCACAACCTAATTGGCATGAAAAAGTAGCGAGCGAGGAGTCGGGAATTGTCTCTTTTGACTGCGAGTTGCCCGACAATGCTACAGAAGATCGAGGTACTCCGAGGGCACATCGATGCACTAAACAAGAATCCTTCCATCGATGGGATCCTCATCCAGCTCCCGCTACCATCGCACATCGATACCTTCCGGATCATCTCCTCTATCGATCCAACAAAAGATGTCGATGGGTTCCACCCCTTGAATGTCGGCAAAATGCTGATCGGACAAACAGACGGATTCCTCCCCTGCACCCCCCATGGAATTCAGGTGCTGCTGAGCCAGTCGCAAATCCCCATTTTCGGCAAGCACATTGTCATCGTCGGCAGGAGCAATATCGTCGGCAAGCCACTTGCTGCCATTTTAATGCAGAAAGCCCCTCATTGCAATGCGACCGTCACTGTAGCCCACTCTCATTCGGAGAATTTAACACAAATCTGCCACTCTGCAGATATCCTCATCTCAGCCATTGGCAAACCCCATTTCATCAAAAAAGAAATGGTTCGAAACCAAGCCGTTGTGATCGACGTCGGCATCAATAGGATCGCAACTAAAGACGGCCATCCTTTGATCGCCGGGGACGTCGATTTTGAAGAGGTCGCCCCTCTCTGCTCTCACATCACCCCCGTGCCGGGAGGCGTTGGACCCATGACCATTGCTCTGCTATTATCAAATACTTTATTAAGTTACCAACGCAGACAGGACAAGACTTTTAAGAGATAAAAGGATATTCTCAAGGGCATGACGCATAACGTTTTTTTTGACCTCGGCAATGTGCTGATCTTCTTCGACCACCAAAAAATGTGTCGGCAGGTCGCCTCTTGCAGCGGACTTGCCCTTACACAGGTCGAGCAGATCATGGCACAGTATGGCCCCTCTTATGAAAGAGGAGAGGTCGATAGTCGCTTTGTCTATGATGAGATTTGCAAAGCAGCCTGCGAGGAGTTGGATTTCGATGCTCTAATGCTTGCTGTGTCTGACATTTTTGAGCCAAACGATCCTGTCATTTCCATTGCTAAGGCATTGAAAGACAAGGGCCATCACCTGTTTTTGCTGTCCAACACCTGTGAGGCGCACTTTACTTTTGCTCACTCCAAGTTTGCTTTCCTAAAGCAGATCTTTGACGGTTTTGTGCTCTCTTATCAAGTAGGGGCGCGCAAGCCCGAGAAAAAAATTTACGAAAAAGCCTTAGAGATTGCAGGATGTCCAAATAGGCCCTGTTTTTATACTGATGACATTCTTCTCTATGTCGAATCTGCTAGATCCTTGCATATCGATGCGGAGCAATACACAAACCCCAACGATTTAACCCAGCATCTTCATGCTAGAGGAATTTTATAACTGCTGATGTCTAAAAAAAAGCCAACCCTTAAAAAAGCTCTAAAGAGCCAGAAGAAACTTCCCTCTAAAAAGAAGAGGGCCTCCCCA
This sequence comes from uncultured Acidobacteriota bacterium, assembly GCA_963796135.1. Taxonomy (GTDB): domain Bacteria; phylum Chlamydiota; class Chlamydiia; order Chlamydiales; family Rhabdochlamydiaceae; genus CAJCIW01. Next base: position 26,683 of record CAWCKK010000043.1, read on the forward strand.
AGTCCAAAAAAGCCCACCGTCAAGAGGGTGAAAAAGACTGCTGCTCCAAAAGTCAAAAAAATCGCCCCTTCTGCCCCTGCTAAGACTTTTAAAAGCTCCCTTACCCCCGCCTAAAATCTCCCCTCCTGTAAAAGCCTCTCCAAAGCAGCAAAAGCTCTTGGGCAACATGTCAAAATCTCTTCTGCAGTTCCTATCCGGAAAGCGGTATCGCCCGATGAGCCAGTCAGAGCTCTTTGAACGCCTGCACATCCCCCCTCAGCTGTTTGAGGCCTGCTCAAAAATCATCGCCGATCTGATTCAATCTGGCCAAATTGCAATCCATAAAAATCAACTCAGCATCCCGGAAGAAAAAGAAAAGGTCGTCAGCGGTCTTTTGCGGATGCATCCCAAAGGCTTTGGTTTTGTCATCCCGGATTGCGTAACCGATTGCCCACAGGATATCTTCATCCCTAAACACTTGACTTGCAATGCCGTCGACGGCGACCTTGTCGAGGTGGTCATCAACCTCCTTAGCACGTCAGAAAAAGGACCTGAGGGCAAAATTGTCAATATCACAAAACGCGCCCGCAAGCACTTAGGGGCCACCATTCGCAGTGTCGGAATGGATGGGCAAAGGATCGCCTATGCCCCTCTGCTCGGACTTTCAAAACCTGTGATTGTCGAAGCGGATGAAAACACTCCCTTAAAAGTCGGTGATCGAGTCATCCTCGACATCAAAACCTGGGGTGTGGAAAAAGAGCCGACAGTGTGCACACTCTCCCATGTGATCGGCTCGATCGACGACCCCTCATGCGATATCAAGGCAGCAGTCGAAGAATTCGACATCCGCTCCTCCTTCCCCAAAGCCTCTATAGACCAAGCCAAAAAGCATGGCAAGAAGGTTCCTGCACAAGAGCTTAAAAAAAGAGTTAACCTCTCTTTGCAAGAGAGCTTCACCATCGACCCCGACACGGCCAAAGACTTTGATGACGCCCTCACCCTCACCAAAGATCGAAAAGGCAACTACCAATTGGGTGTCCACATTGCCGACGTCGCCCATTATGTCACCTCAGGCAGCGCCTTGGACAAGGAAGCAATCCAGCGGTGTAATTCGACTTACTTTCCAGGGACGTGCATCCCGATGCTTCCAGAGGAGCTCTCCAACGAGCTCTGCAGCTTAAAAGAAGGGCAGATTCGGCTGACAGTCTCTGTCTTGATGGACTTTGACAAGGTCGGAACACTGATTCAACACAAAATCGTCCGCTCCTATATCAAAAGCAAAAAGCGGCTCACCTACTTCGAGGCAAAAGACATCCTTGACGGCAAGAAAAAAAGCCCCCATGCCAAAACCCTCAAACACATGGTCGCCCTTTGCACCCTTCTGAAAAAAAAGCGCTACGAAAGGGGAAGCATTGACTTTGCTTTGCCCGAGATTGTCGTCATGATCAATGAAAAAGGGGAGCCGGAAGGGCTTAAAAAAATTGAGTACGACATTACTCACCAATTGGTCGAAGAATTTATGCTCAAGGCCAATGAAGTTGTTGCAAAAGAGCTCCACCTGCGCGGCAAACAACTCATCTACCGAGTTCATGAACCTCCCCAAGAAGAAAACTTCGAAGATTTTCTCCAATTAGCAAGAACCTTGGGCTTTCAAGTGCCTGTAAAAACAACAAGCCAAGACCTTCAATCCCTATTTGAGCAAGCCAAAAAAACGCCCTTTTTGCAGCAGCTATCGGTCGGGTTTATCCGCAGCATGAAACTCGCGCAGTACTCTCCAGAAAATGTCGGCCATTTTGGACTGAGTTTAGAGCACTATTGCCATTTTACAAGCCCGATTCGCCGCTATAGCGACTTGGTCATCCAAAGGCTGCTCTTTGATGAAGAGCCAAAAGATCTGGATCTCAATCACATTGCAAAATTCTGCTCCGATCAAGAAAGAGTGAGCTTCCGAGCAGAGACAAGCGTCAAAACACTGAAAAAACTCCGCCTGCTGCATCGTTGCTTCGAACAAGACCCCAACTGCCACTACAAAGCCGTTGTGACTAAAATCAAGCCCTTTGGGTTGTTTTTCGAACTCCAAGAATTGATGCTCGAGGGATTTTTGCACATCTCAGAACTAGAAAATGACTACTTTATCTATGACGAGCAAAGAGGGACCTTGTTTGGCAGAAGCACAGGTAAAACCCATCGGTTGGGAGAGATCCTCCAAGTCGCCGTCGCTCGCATCGATCTGATTCTCCTTGAATGCGGCTGGATGCTGATTCCGGATAAAGGTTTTGTAACCAGAAGACCCCACTTTAAGTCGCACAGGAAAAAAAGATGAAAAAATACTTTGTCACAGGACTTGTGATCCTCCTCCCGCTTGTCGTCACAGTCGCCGTTGTGATTTTCTTAGTGAACTTTCTCACCCAGCCCTTTGTTGGAGCCATCACTCCGATCTTAGAAAAGCTGGATTTCACAAAACGCGGATTTCTCTTTCTCTCCTCAGAGCAGCTCATTAACTACGGATCTAAAGTCATCATTCTGATTCTTTTGTTTCTATTCACTGTTGCTATCGGGATGATCACCCGCTGGTTTTTAATCCACGCCCTATTGCGGCTTGGAGACAAAATCCTACACAGAATCCCTTTTGTGAATACCGTTTATAAGACAACCCAAGACATTATCAACACGCTTTTTGTATCGGATAAAAACAGCTTCAAACAGGTTGCCATGGTGCCCTTCCCGAGAGCAGATGTCTTTGTCTTAGGACTGATTGCCAGAGACTCGCCGAAATCCTGCTCTCAAGCCGCTGATCAAGATCTGGTTTCGGTCTTTGTCCCCACAACACCTAACCCAACCACCGGATTTCTGCTCATGTTCAAGCGCGCAGATTTGATCCTGATCGACATGAAACCCGAAGAAGCCCTCAAATTCATCGTGTCGTGCGGGGTCATTATTCCAGAGGCCCAAGTCCCCACGCCAAAAACGGCCCAACCATGAGAAAATACTTCTTCACAGGCTTTGTCGCGCTGCTTCCGCTGGCTCTGACCCTCTTGATTGCCAGCTGGGTATTTAACCTTTTCACAGCTCCTCTTGCAGGTATCACAGAGACTTTGATCCTCACCTATGAAAAGAAATTAGGCTTGAGCTTAGAGCATCGGGAAAACCTCGTCTTTTTTTTAAGCCGCCTCCTTGCGCTGATCTTACTGCTGCTGCTCATCGTGTTTATTGGCTTCTGCGGTCAAAAATTTCTCTCCAACATCTTCATCAAAATCCCGGAGCGCCTCTTTCGCCGCATTCCCCTTGTAGGAACTATCTTTCGGCTCAGCAATGATCTGACTAAAGCCATCTTCTCCGAAGACAAAAAGACCTTCAAGCAAACTGTCCTGATCCCTTTTCCCCACGATCAGGCCCTCACCATCGGCTTTATCACAGGCAACACCCCCGACAGATTTAATCAGGGGCTCATCCACACCGATCTTGTCGTCTTCGTACCGACAGCTCCCCATCCCATCTCAGGATACGTCCTATTCGTTCCCAAAAAAATCGTCCGGCCTATCGATGTCTCGGTCGAAGAGGCCTTCAAATTCTTAATTTCATGCGGCGTTCTAAATCCTAACGAGACGGAGCCAAAAGCCTGATCCTTAATTTCTTGGTTATCAACGTGATTTAAATTCTTGTCGGTTTTCTTAAGTGATTGATTCTGAAACGAAGATCTACTTTCATGCAATTTCCCTGCTAAAACACTCGATCGACAACAGGAGCTAACTGCTTGATTGCATGCATCATAGCAACAAACCCCTCAAAGCTTAAGGTTTGGTCGGCATCGGAAAAGGCCTTGTCGGGGATGGGGTGGATCTCAATCATGAGGCCATCTGCACCGGCTGCAATTGCAGCTTTAGCCATGGGGGGCACCATCTTGCGCAGGCCGGTTCCGTGGCTGGGGTCGACGATGATGGGCAAATGGGAGAGCTCTTGCAGAATGGGAACTGCCGCAAGATCTAAGGTATTGCGGCTATAAGTCTCATAGGTGCGAATCCCCCGTTCGCAGAGGATGACGTTGGGATTGCCAGCGCTTAAGATATATTCTGCCGACATGAGCAGATCCTGGTAGGTCGCAGACAGCCCTCTTTTGAGCAGGATGGGGTTCTTAATATTTCCCAATTTTTTAAGCAGGCTAAAATTTTGCATATTGCGGGCACCAACCTGCAAAATATCGCTATAGCTTGCGACAAGTTCTATTTGGTCTGTGTCCATGACCTCAGAGACGCTTAAGAGGCCGTAGGCAGAAGCTGCCTTTTGCAGAAATTGGAGTCCCTGCTCCCCGAGGCCTTGAAAGGCGTAAGGCGATGTGCGGGGTTTGAAAGCTCCCCCGCGCAGGATCGTGCCTCCATTTTCTTTGACGCATTGGGCGCACGCCATGATCTGCTCTTGAGACTCGATGCTGCAAGGACCTGCCATGATCGCAAGCTTTTTGCCTCCAATGGTCTCTGCTTTGCAGCTGATGAGGGTGCGTCCGTTTTTTGTCTTAAGCGCTGCGAGCTTATAAGGCTCTGCAAGGGGGATCACCTGTTCCACGCAAGGCAGAGCTGTAAATTGCTGAGCGTCGACGCTTTTATCGAGGCCCGCGACAAGGGCAAGACAAACCCTGGAGTCCCTTTCGATTAAGTTAGCTTGGATTCCCATCCAATGAAGGCGCTTTTGTAGATCTACGATCTGCTCTGCAGTGGCATCGCGGTGTGTCAAAAGGATCATAAAGGCCTCCTCGGGTCGATTTGTTTAGCTAGTTCTGTGAGCTCCTCTGGAGAGCACTTGTTGCCAATTGCTTCGACAAAGTAGGAGCCGACGACAAAGCCGTCGGCCAAATCAAGAGCCTGGCGGGCAATTTCCCTTGTGCTGATGCCAAAGCCGATCGCAACGGGAATAGAAGTTGCTGCTTTGATCCGGGCAACATCGTCGGCAGAGTGGGAGGGGAGTCTGGGAGCGCATTCCGGTTGTCCCTTTTTGGCAGGCGTAATAAATAAATCCGCGGGCTTTTCCAGCCATTGTTTCCACCCTCTGCTGCGGTGTCGATGTCGAGATGACTAAAATTGGATCTAAATGCGATTCGGGCATGAGCTCAAATGGAAGGTCGACGATGAGAAAGCCTGAGGCACCGGCTTGCTTTGCCAGATGGAGAAAGGATGGCCCAACAGCTAAAATCGGGTTGTAGTAGCTGAAAATAACGACAGGGACATCCGCATGCTTGCGCAGTTGCTCAAGGAAGGCGATGAGATCGCTAGCTTTGGTTCCGTTTTGCAGGGAGCGCTGCATCGCGCTCTGGATCACAGGTCCGTCTGCGATCGGGTCGGTGAAGGGAAGCCCAATTTCTAGCAAATCGACACCTCCTTTGACAAGGGCAAGGGCTGCTCTCAAGAGTAATCCAGTCCCCCATCGCCTAAGGTCAGGTAGGCGATGAAGACTTTTCCTTTTGCAAAAGCTTTAGCAATCATAAAACTCCTTTTGCAATCAATCCGGGTAAATCCTTTTCCCCTCTTCCCGAAAGGTTGATCAGAATGACGTCTGTTTTCAAGGATTGAGAGGCGATTTTCATGACATAAGCAAGGGCGTGGCTCAGATTCGAAGCGCTGGAATGATCCCCTCTGTTTGGGAAAGAGCTAAATGCGAAAAGGGCCTCTTCATCTGTAGCGCTCTCATAGCGGGCTCTTGCCGAGCTGTAGAGTTCTGCGTGCTGCGGGCCGACAGCTGGGTAATCAAGGCCAGCTGAGATCGAATGGGTTTCTACAACTTGCCCTTCTGCATCTTGGAGAAGGTAGGTGTAGCAACCGTGCAGCACCCCCGGCCTCCCCCCTTTGAATCGAGCGGCATGCTCCCCGAGCCGATCCCCCTTTCCCCCTGCTTCTACCCCGACTAAGGCCACATCGGGCCGATCGATGAATGCAGAGAAAATTCCCAGGGCATTCGAACCGCCGCCGACACAAGCGACGACCAAATCGGGATCTTTGCCGATCCTTGCATGGATTTGTGAGACGGCTTCTTTGCCAATGACCGATTGAAAATGCGCTACCATCGCCGGATAGGGTCGGGCCTAAGGCCGACCCTAAGCAATAATGGGAGTCTTCGTAATGAGAAGACCAGTCGCGCAGGGCCTCATTCACAGCGTCTTTGAGCGTCATCGTCCCTTTTTCTACAGCAATCACCTCGGCGCCTAAAAGGCGCATCTTGGCCACGTTAGGGGATTGCCTTTCCATATCGACCTTCCCCATGTAGACCACGCACTCTAAGCCCAAATGAGCACACGCTGTTGCCGTTGCAACCCCGTGTTGCCCCGCACCTGTCTCTGCGATGATCCGCTTTTTATTGAGCCGTTTTGCAAGCAAACACTGCCCCAGGGCGTTATTGAGTTTATGAGCGCCAGTATGTAGAAGGTCCTCCCTTTTGAGAAAAATCCGCGGGCCATCGATCGCCTCGGCAAACCGCTTCACTTCGGTTAAAGGCGTCTGTCTGCCCGCGTATTCCTTGAGAAGGGTTGCGAGTTCCCCTTCAAAGAGGGGATCAGAGCGATACCTTTCCCACCCCTTTTGCAGCTCTAGGATCGGGGCCATAAGAAGCTCGGGCAAGTAAACTCCCCCAAACGGCACATGCTTATCCATGGGATTGCCCTCTTCTTGCCTCTTGAATGAATTTGAGGATCAATTGTTTATCTTTTCCCCCTTCTTGCTCCACTCCGCTAGAGACATCGACTCCAGAAGGGCAATGGCGAGCAATCCTACTGGCGACATTCGACGGATTGAGTCCGCCAGCTAAAAAAAAGGGATCCGATTCAGGCCGAATGAACGCGGCTTCATCAATACTCTGGCCACTTCCTGGATGGGCGCTTTCCATCAGTAGAAAATCTCGGCCGCTCCTCAATGGCCCTTGGTTGATATAGAATCGATCCAAGCGCGGGTCTAGCTCTTGGGGCAAATAGGACTGGACCATCACAACCTGCATCTTTGCGCACATATCCTCGATTAGGTCTTTGGTCTCTGAGACAAAGACGGCAACCGGTTTAGCACCGCCGTCGATTGCCGCAGCGGCAATTTCCTTGGCAATGGGCAAGGGAACCGACCTTCGAAACCCTGGGGTGAGAATCATCCCAATAAAATCCGCTCCGCTTTGCGCGGCAAATAGGGCGATTTCCGCTGTCCTGACTCCACAAATTTTAATTAGCATAACATCTCCTCAATCAGGCATTTGGGATCTGAAGAGCGCACCAGCGCCTCTCCTACCAAAACGGCGTTATAGCCAGCGCGCCGCATGCGCAAAGCATCTTCTGCATTTCTAATGCCAGATTCTGCAACTTTGATGATTCCAGAGGAAAACTGAGGTGAGAGATCTTCTGCCAGTTGCAGATCGAGGGTAAATGTCGAAAGGTTGCGGTGATTGACGCCGATGATTTTGGCTCTGCTTGTTTGAGCAAGTTCAAGCTCGTTTGGGTTGTGGACCTCGACAAGAGGCTCTAGGCCATGCTCCAATGCGGCCTCGACAAATTGGGGCAAGCGGTCCTTGAGCACAGCTGCAATCAGTAAGACGGCATGGGCCCCAAAGCGGGCGGTTTCATAGATTTGCCGCGGATCGATGATAAAATCTTTGCGCAGCACAGGCACCCCGGGGCAGGCATGAACAACGGCAAGCAGATCTTGAAGATCTCCCCCAAAACCCTCCCCATCTGTCAACACGGAAATCGCAGAGGCTCCTCCCGCGACATATTTTTTGGCAAGCTCCACCGGATCCACAGCGGGGTTTAAAACCCCCTTAGAGGGGGACTTGCGCTTGATCTCGGCAATCACGGAAAACGCTTGCGATCCCAAAGCCTTAGAAAAGCAGGTGGGAAAAGGAAGACCCTCAACCTCTTTTTGCTTGCGCTCTAAAATGGCTTTAAGAAAATCAGACATAAGACCTCCACGCGTTTAAAAGAGCAAGAGCCCGCTGCTCCTTCAGGCAGGTTTTTGCCCTCTCTATCCCCTCTTGATAAGATCCCGCAATTCCATAGAGGCAAAGAGCAATCCCGGCGTTGAGTGCGATCGTGTCGGCAAAGGGGCTCTTTTCCCCATGAAAGGCCTCGAGGATGCGTTGGGCGTTGTAGGAGGCGTCTTTCCCGCGCAAATCATCGATTTGGCAACGGTCCAATCCAAATTCAAGCGGATCTAAAGTCAAAGCACGCATTTTACCTTCAGAAATTTCAATGACATCCGATGGCCCAAGGCAAGAGAGTTCGTCTAGACCACAACCATGAAAAACAAGAGAGCGATGGGAGGATAAAGAGAGCAAAAGCAAAGCCATTTTCTCCATCAGATCTTTGTGAAAAACACCGAGCATCAAATGCTGAGCCGCTGCGGGGTTGAGCAAAGGTCCAACGATGTTAAAAAGAGTGCGTATGCCCAATTGCCCTCTGACCTCTTTAATGCGCTTTAGCCCAGGGTGAAAATCGGGGGCAAACATAAAGCCAATGCTCAGTTCCTCAATGCATTTGCCAACGGTAATGGGATCTTTGTGGATGTCGACCCCAAGGGCTTCTAAGACATCCGCAGAACCACAGGAAGAAGAGACGCTTCTATTGCCGTGTTTGGCTATTTTCACCCCGCAGCTAGCAGCTAAGATAGCAGAGGCTGTCGAAATGTTTAACGTGTGCGCCCCATCCCCGCCTGTGCCTACAATATCGAGCACAGCAGTTGCGGTCTGAACCTGCACCATTTTTGCCCGCATAGCCTCGATAATCCCTTGCAGCTCCTGAATTGTCTCCCCCTTTGCGCGCATTAAAACAAGAAAAGCTGCAATCTGATGCGGGTTGGCACCTGTTAAGAGCTCATCGAGAGCAAGGGAGCTTTCCTCTTTTGACAGATCTGTTTGACAGATGAGTTTTTCCAGAATCGGCCTTAACATAAACCTGCCTCTTTTAGAAAGTTGCGGATCATCAACTCCCCTCCTTCTGTTAAAATCGACTCAGGGTGGAACTGTACGCCATAACAGAGAAATTCCCTGTGCTGGATGGCCATGATCACACCTAAAGCATCTTCCCCTTCGATACTAAGGCAAGAAGGGAGCGATTCCCTGTCGACCACAAGCGAGTGGTACCTGCCCGCATTGAACGGAAGCCGGCACCCTTTAAAAAGACCTTGGCGCCGATGAAAGATCGGCGACTTTTTTCCATGGAGAATTTGCGGGGCAGACACGACCTTGCCCCCAAAAGCTACCCCATGCTTTGGGCCCCAAGGCAGACCCCTAAAATCGGCGTTGTCGGGGCAAAGGCGCGGATCAGGTCGACGCAAATCCCGGCATCCTCCGGCCTTCCCGGTCCGGGGGATAGGACGATGGCTCGGGGGGCTAGCTCCGCGATCTGTTTCAATGTGATTTTGTCATTGCGCACCACCTTTACATTGGAGTGCAGCTGGGCGATCATCTGGAAGAGGTTGTGGGTAAAACTGTCGTAATTATCGATTAAAAGAATCATAGAACACCCCTGCTTGCCAAATGAATCGCTTGAATGACACCTTTAGCCTTCGAGCGCGTTTCGTCCGCTTCTGTTTGGGGATCGGAATCAAAGACGATCCCCGCTCCGGCTCTCACAGACGCCACTTTGTTTTTGATCAGCGCGGTGCGAATGGCAATGCAACTATCGAAATTGCCTTGATTGTCAATGGAACACACGCACCCGCCATAAATCCCCCGCGCAGAGGTCTCTAATGCGTCGATGATTTCCATGGCGCGGATCTTAGGTGCTCCTGTAAGCGTTCCCGCAGGAAAAACAGCCTTGAGGGCATCGAGGGCATCCAGCGAATCTGCGATCTGGGCCTCCACATGGCTCACAAGATGAATCACATGGGCAAAAATCCGGGGAACTTTAAGCTGCGTCACTTCCACCGTGCCAACCTTTGCAACAGCCCCTAAGTCATTTCTTCCCAAGTCGACAAGCATCATGTGCTCTGCATCCTCTTTGGGATCTTGCATCAGCTCTAAGATCACCCTCTCCTCTTCATTGAGCACTCTAGGGCGCGTTCCGGCAATCGGCATGGTCTGCAATACCCGATTTTCCAGTTTAACCAACCTTTCTGGGGAAGCTCCGGCGATAGCAAAATCTTCCATCTGTAGATAAAACATGAAAGGGGAAGGATTTGTCATCCGCAGAGCGCGGTAGACATCAAAAGGATTCCCCTCGTAAGGACACTCGAAACTGCGCGATAAGACAACCTGAAACACATCCCCTTTGAGAATGTGCTCCTTTGCCCTTTCCACCATCTGGCAAAAAGCCTCATCATCCATGTCTTCTTTGACTTGTCCTTCAAGCATCGCCTTTTTTTCCACCTTGACAGGAGCGGACTTGATTTTTTGCAAAGTCTCCTCAATTTTCTGTAGAGCCAACGCGTAATCTGCCTCCGGGTCTAAGGTGCGCTCCACATTCACTGAGATGCAAACGCTTCCCCTGCAATGATCAAAAGCAATGTGGACAGCATGAAATAAAAAAAGCAAATCGGGAAGATTGTCTTTATCGATATGCCGGTTCGGAATCTTTTCAAAAAGACAGACAGCATCATAAGATACAAACCCCACCCCTCCTCCCACAAGAGGAGGATAGCTAGGATCAGAAGGAAAGAAAAACGTACTTTAACCCTCCTTAAAGCAACAACGGCTTAAAGCAATAGGCTCTGCAATGCCTTGGAAAATAAGGTGTGACACTCTCCCTTTAGAGGAAAACTTGGCAAAGGGTTCTAGTGCAAGCAGAGAATACCTCCCCAGCTGCTCATCCTGAACGGCAGACTCCAAAAGAGCCGCCCCTTCCCCTGGATGAAGAGATAAAAAGGCTTGGGTTGGCGTGACATCATCGCACGGAAACTCCCGATAGACAACCGCCCGTTTTTGATCTTGGCAAGCAGAGAGAAACTGCTCCTTGGACACCTGTGCAAACATGACACCTTCCTTACATGTGTTTCTTTAACGCTTCCAACAACCCGGAATGAACGCTTTTTAATGCATTTGATCCCCGCGTGATCTTCGAGATACTCACCCCGAGTTTCTGAGAAATCTGCCTCTGGGTCGCTTTGCCCTTAAGCAAAGCCTCAATCAGGCGATATCTTTTAGAAATGTCCTTCTTTTCTTCCGGAGTGAAGAACAGTTCAAACAGAGACTCTAGTTCCTTTGGGGTTCCAAACTGTTTAATCAGCTCTATAAAAGGGCTCCAGCCTTCCTCTTCCAATGCAACAACCTAAAAATAAGATTTGTTTTTCATACTGATGTAATGTTACAACAGTACACGATTACTAATCAAGAGAGAAGTATACCTCGAGGGATAAGGCTTGCTTGGTCAAACCTCTAAATTGTTATACTTTAATATCTTATAAAATTCTTCAGGTAAAGGAGTCGAAAATGTCATCCTCTTTCTGGTCCCAGGATGGGTAAAGCTGATCTTTTGAGCGTGCAGGCAAACGCGCTTCAAGGGATTTGTGTTAGCTCCGTACTTTTTATCCCCGACAATCGGGTGTCCATCCTGGCTGCAATGCACTCGGATTTGATTCTTTCGCCCCGTCTGAGGCTTCAATCGAAAGAAGGGAGCGATTTCTCTCTGATTGAAGGATTTGATAGTGGGTGATGGCAAGCTTTCCCCGCCCTGGGCTGGCCGTTTTGACGTAATAAAAGTCATCTTCTTCCAAGTAACTCTCCCACTTTCCCTGCCCAAGGGGCATCTGCTTTTCTACAATCGCATAGTAGGTTTTATCGACCGTATGGGCTTCAAATTGCGATTTGAGGTCATTGCGGGCCTCCTCGTGATAGGCAAACAGCATGACCCCTGAGGTTTCCCTGTCGAGGCGATGGACCGGATAAACCCGTCGGTTGTGAAACTGCCGCTTGAGCATCGCGTGGACTGTCGCCTTGTTTTCAAAGTCTGTCGCAACGCTTCAGGAGTCCCTCTGGCTTTTCCAAGACGACGATGTCATTGTCGTCGTGCAAAATTTTCAAAGAACCCCTGATAAAGGTTACTTTTGGGCCGACGGCAACCTCTTGACCAGCAAGCACTTCTGCATTAGCCCTCATCGATGGCCTCTTTTCAACGCTCACCCGTCCTGAAGCAATCCAAGAGCGCAGCGTGCTTTTAGAACTATCCGGTGCAATTAGCTCGAGGATCTCAAGCAGAGATGCCCCCTTATCGGCAATGTGTTTCATGATGAGCGTTTCTCAAAAAAAATCTTAAAGTTTAAGACATTGGCACAGCTTACCAGATAGAGGGGAAAGAAGGAAGAGGGAATTGCGGAGTAAAAATCTTGTGTGGTCACAATTTGGTTCCAAATATATAATCCGGGGTTTGTTGCAATGGACTTCAGCCTTTGGTGGGATAAGGGCAAGCAGCTCCCTCGAAATGGCCATCAATCCAGTTAAAAATAACCCAACGCTTGGAGGATCGACTCGTGAATTCTACAAAGAGAAAGTCAGTTACTGCATTGGCCTAGAAACAGGGCGCAATTTAAAAAATCAATTCGCCGATATGGATATGGAACGCTTAAATGAGGGATTTCAAGATGCCCTTTCTGAATCTAACCCTAAGCTAAAGCCAGAGGAAGTACAGTCCATTATGGGAGCCCTCAAAAACCAAATCGAGATGCAGCAGCGCCAGCATTTTTCAAAAGTTGCAGAGGAAAACAAAAAACGGGCAGAGGCTTTCTTTGCTGAAAACAAAGGCAAACCGGGAGTTCAAACGCTCGGCAGCGGATTGCAATACAAAGTGATGTCTTCAGGTGCTTCCTCAGGAGCTCATCCGACCCCATTTGACTTTGTCAAAATCCACTATCGCGGCACCTTCTTAGACGGGCGCGTCTTTGACAGCTCTTACCAACGAGGCCAGCCCCATGTCGTCCCCCTCAACCGAGTGATTCCTGGATGGACAGAGGTGCTGCAGCTGATGCGCGTAGGCGATAAGTGGCAGGTCTTCATCCCCCCTTACCTGGCTTATGGAGAGATGGGCTTTGGACAGGAGATCGCCCCGAATACAGCACTCATCTTTGAGATTGAGCTTCTCGGGATCAACGAAAAATAAGAGGTGTGAGAGAAGAGCCAGACGATTTCAACACTAGACTGGATTTTAGCCATTAGATATCTTGCTTAGGTCTGCGTTCACCTCTATAAGGTGAAATCAGATCCCCCCAAAGGCTAAAGTCCAGCTAAGGAACCCCTCTTTTTGCCCAATAATCTCCCCCGTAGTCATAGCAGAGCTGGGTATTGGCCGCGATGGCTTTCTTGGTGTACAAGATGGGGCACATCATCCCGTCGCAATAGACGGAGGCAATTTCGACATTCGGGCAAAAGCTGTGATTAATGAAGCGCGTATGATTGCCAGCATCCTGACAATCAATGACATAGGGAGTTGTTCTCCTAGGACCTGTCGTGTACTCAAAACAATAGAGGTTTTTCCACCTTCCCCAAAAACGGCGTTTTCTGATCAGACCTGTGTACTGGCGACAAACGCAAATGCTGGCAGCGGGCGATTGGTCCAAACGCCATGGCCCACCGTCTCATCAATCCAACGAATCGTTAAATCTGGGTATGTCTTTCCCGAATCTCTTTTGCAAAATAATTTCCTAACCATCTTTGGCGGGCAGTGATCCATTTCTTAAAATCCCGATTGCACACCTTTTTTCAATGTCTTCATAGATCTTTACATCTTCAAATTTCAAAGTCGACAGATAGCCGATCTGAAATACCCTGCTAAAATCCTCTGGGGAATCCAGAAAAACCTGGCCTGCTTTCGGTGTGTCAGTTGAAAATTCAAAAAAAGATCCCCTTCTTTCAATCCTGCCGTTCAGTAAAATCTAAGGCTTCATGAAATCAGGTTACCTTAAAAAAATGAAGAATAAAAGCATTTACCTCGTACGCCATTCAGAGACAAGTTGGACGCTTAACGGCAGGCACACCGGAAAAACCGACATCCCTTTGACAAAGAAGGGAGAGCAAGACGCTGCGTTGGTCGGAAAAAAATTGTGCGGAAAGTCGTTTCGGGACGATCTCTCCAGCCCCTTAGAGCGAGCAAAAAAAACGTGCGAGATCGTTTGCCAAACAGCCGGTTTTTTAAAAAAACCTATGATCATCCCCGAGCTTGAGGAATGGGATTATGGCGATTACGAGGGAATGACAACCGAGGAAATCTGGAAGAAGGCTCCCGATTGGAACATCTTTTCCCAAGGGGCTTTAGGCGGACAGAGCCCTTCCGATATCCATCAGCGGGCAAGCAAGGTGTTAGATTCAAGCTCTCTTGTCTGAAGGGGATATTCTTCTTTTTCCCACGGGCACTTTTCAAGAGCTTTAACAGCTGTTTGGCTGAATCTGCCCGTTCAAGAAGGACGCTGCTTTGCACTATGCCCCGGTTCGATTTCCATCCTCGGATTTGAAAAGACGGACACAGTGCTCCTCCTCTTATGGAACTGGGGTTAAGTTAAAAATTAAAATTATTAAAAAAAATAAACAAAACATAATAGATTGATTTAATTGTCAATCAAGAGTAAAATTACACTCAATCTTTAAAATCATAATGTGTTTAGGAGACAAAATGAATCCAGTAAAAGGCAGTCCCCTTCCATTCAACCCTATTAACAATACTTACGGTCAAACCGACACTCAGGTCAACGCTGAGAAAAAAGGGGTTGAAGCATTCAATAGCAACTCAAAAGCAGTTGTCGATTATCAGGAAAAGTTAGCTAAAATTCAAAAATTTTCTGCCGACCTCCCCTACGCTAAAATCAAAAGTAAAGATTACATTTACAGTTCATTGGAAAGTATCCTCGGGACCAAAATCGCTTCTGAATTTCGCTTAAGTTTGTCCAAACAAAACCTCAGTATAGAAGATTGTCCCGCCCTTTTGAGCTCCAGAGATGCTGAACAGAGCAGCCCAATGGATAAGATCAAAAAGTATTTGGATCAACGCATCGCTCTGCACCAAGCAATCGCTGAGATAGAGCAACTAAAAGCAACTTTAGAAACCGCAGACAAAAATAAGGGTGCAGTACCCACTCTTGTTCTTCTAACAAACATAGCAAAAAAACAGTTCACCACTCTCTGCCCAAAAGCAATGGATATCTTGTGCGAAACACTTTGGAAGCTCGACGGCTCCCCCCATCATTTGCATTATGGTTATGAAACTGCTGTTTCCAACATTCTTGGTCTCTTAAACCATAAAGAAGGTTCTGCCGTTGAAAAAGCCCTTAATGCCTTTAAGGAAGAATTGAAACTCCCGTTGGAATACAAACAGGCTTTTTCCTATTCAGAAAAGATCGATCCCTCATATCCAATCGATCTCATTGCAGAGATCCAGAAAATTTATCAGTTAAAAGACTTCCAGTATTTTTTAGCTGATCCTAGTAAAAACAATGCGTTTCTGATTTCAAAATACGAAAAGATGCACCCTGAAATGAAAAAGTTGATCTCAACACTTGTCTGGATCGCCTGCGACCAACCCAACGAAATAGGATTTGGCGAGAATTTTATCAAAAGAGCCGTGCGCTCTCTTCTGACATTTCAAAACGATTCACAAGAGGATCTCATCGTTCAATTGATGAAGCATACCTCAGCTAAAATTAAGCTTGGACAAAGACCCTTTGCGACGAAGAGCCACTTGAACATTTCAACACCTTTTACTCTTTGTGCCGCAACCAATACGCTAGTAAAGAGGCGCTGGTTCAAGCCTATGAAAAACTAGATAAAGAGAACCAAGAACTTCTACAATACACAGTATGGAGTGAAAAGGGGGGCCGAGGAATTGCCAATTTCAAGCTGGAAACCTAAGCTATGGAGCTGACGCTATCAGGGATAATCCGCGTGTTTGCAATCAGAGTTGCAATTCGAGCAGACCAACGATCCTTTTTATTGCTTTTGAAGCGTTAAGTAGCGCAAATTCCTCGAAATCGGCAAAACCCCTTTCAATGAGTGGATATGATGACATTCTGGTTAAAGATTTTCAACAGTACGGCAAAAACGACAGATGCCGCAGGAACCGATTGATGTCTCGACCAAGGGTCTACAAGAAGAAAAAAGAAAAAGGTCAGCTAAAGCCCCTCTCTGAAGATCAGCGCGTAACAATTATCACAGCAGAGCTAAAAGGGGTTGCGGTGCCGAGGAGGATTAGGTATTTCCGTAGACGGTCTCCTCAAGGGCTACGGCGCCAAGAAAGCGCGTATCATCATGCCCCTTTACCGCGGCTTGATTAATAAAGAGCTGCACATGCAAGAGCAAATGACAAAAGATGGTGGGCTGAACAAACCAAAGTATGAGATCTTTATCAAAGGAGAGCGCGTCAAAGTTTTAAAAGCAAAAATCGGCGATGTCCGCTGCTACTTTATCGATATTCCAACCCTGTTTTCTAATGGAAGCATTTACAAAGATCTAAAAACTGATTTGCATGGGGAATTGAAGCGGTGGGCTCAATTCCAAAAAGCGGCAGCAGACCTTGCTTACCTTTTCAACAAAAAAACAAAGAAACACCCGGGAAGCATCGTCCACGTCCATGACTCCCAAACCGCCCTTGTCCCGAAATTCCTCAAGCATCAACACATCGATGAATGGAAAAAAGGGGAAACCCCTGCGACTGTTTTCACCTTCCATAACAATTTATGCCATACTGCCTATGAAGGAAAAGATGAAAAATCGGTTGCCATTTTGAAAGAACTAGGACTTCCTCGACAAGGTGCCAATTCCTTCATAGAAGGCCTGAAGGATAGCGAGGTAGTCACAACAGTTTCTAAAAAGTTTGGAATGGAAGCCCAAGATCCCAACTTTAAGATTACAGAGCATGAATGGAACGACCCTGTTTTGAAAGCCGGTTTGCACACCCATGTCAAGCAAGCTGCTTGGGAAGGAAAACTAGTAGGGGTTCCTAACGGAAACAACTTAGAAAATTGGGATTGTTCGACAGATCCTGTGTTAAAAAAATGGGTTTCTATATGCCCTGAAACCATGGGGAGGACGCTGGATTTGACCTTTAACCCAAATCTCACCAACCAAGAGATGGCTGAAAAAATAATCGCAATTCGAAGGGAGTTTTGTGCCGTTCTAAAGAGTTTTCCCAAGGAGAATGTAGGCATAGATTCCCCTTATGTAGAACTCGACCCGACAAAACCCATCTTGACGATTTTAAACCGCTTCGACCATTTTCAAAAGGGAACGAACTTCTACGAGGCAGCGATGGATGAGGTCTTAGCTCAAGGGGGCCAGATTCTTGTTGTCGGCACTAATCCTACAGAAGAAGCCCGTGCAGTCTTAAGTCGGATGCAGCAAAGGGCTAATGCCCTGGGAAATAAAGGGGTTTTAGTCCTCATAGACAAAAAAGTAGAGGGAGGCCTTTACTTTCAGCAAGTCTTGAAACTGGGCCCTATGATTCGCGCAATGACCGACTACCTGGTTGCCCTCTCTGTTTTCGAACCATTCGGCCTTATGCCAAAAGAGTTTGCAGGTTTCTGGGGTAAAAAGGCGATTGCGTCGCAAACAGGAGGCTTTGCCGATACTCTTAATGCAAAAAATGCCTATCTTCTTCGAACGCCACCCCAACTGGTACTCCGGAGAACAAGAAAAGGCCATCAGAGCAGCACTGAAAACGGCTATTGCAGATCAACAAAAAAACCTAGATGCTCTTTACTCAAATAACCAAGAAGGGACAGCTGTTTACATGAATCAAGTGCGCGCGCTTATTAAAGAAGCCGTTGACTCTTCATGGACAACAACCTCAGATGGGTCCCTTCCCCCTGTTGAGCAAATGAAGTTGGTCTACGCCAAGGCCCTGCAGAAGCGACAGGCGCGCAATGGAAAAGTCAACTGCAACCTCAACCTCAAACCTTTTTCTATCTAAGAAGAAAGGGGGAGAGCGGTTTTCCACCGCTATCCCCCTCCTTTTGCCAAGTTAGCCATTTCCTTAAAGTGCACCAAGTGGGTATGATCCAAAGATTCTGACAACCGTTTCAAAGGTTAGGTGCCCGCATGTCCATTGCTTGGATTTTTCTTCTTCTTGCTGGTTTTTTTGAGATCTGTTTCACCATCACCTTAAAGTTTAGCCAAGGCTTCACAAAAATCATACCGAGCATCATTACAGTCATTTTTATCGTGCTCAGCTTCTTTTCTGTCTCGCAAGCCATGAAAAGCATTCCCATTGGAACAGCTTACGCGGTTTGGGCAGGAATCGGCGCTGCGGGCACCGTTGTCTGCGGCATCCTATTTTTTGGAGATTCTTACCACATCATCCGCCTCATCTCCATCTTCCTCATCATCATCGGCATCATCGGCTTAAAATTGGCCCATGTCGACTAAGACCCCGCCTTTTGAACTTGGAAGGTGAACTTTGAACCTGATCCTAATCTACAATTCGACTTTCTAAAGCGGCTCCAGTGCCGCTTTAGAAAGTCGACTTGTGGGTAAGGATCAGGCTTTGAACCCATCCCAGTAAAAAATCGAGTGAAATTTTTTATTGGGATAGGTTCTTCAGTTCTCAAAATATCGCCAATCAGGTAAAAACCAACTCTGTGAAGAAATAGAGGGAGGGCGGCATATGCATATCGTGCGGACGTTTGGACATTTAGTAGGCGGCACGCTCCTTGTCACGGGGACTAGCATCGGTGTTGGAATGCTAGCCCTTCCTGTTGCGACAGCAAAGGGAGGGTTTTTTCCCTCGCTTCTCATCTACCTTGTCTGTTGGGTTTTCATGCTTTGCACGGGTCTTTTAATTTTAGAGGCCTGCATTTGGATGCCTAAGAATGCAAATTTGATCACCCTATCCTCCCGCTTGCTTGGCAAATGGGGAAAGTTTTTTTGCTGGGTTCTCTATCTGTTTCTCTTTTCCTGCCTGATGGTCGCCCACATCGCAGGGGGTGGAGGCGTTGTCTCCGATTTGAGCAATGGGATCATTCCAACATGGCTAGGCACTGTGGTTTACGTCTTGCTCTTCTCCCCTGTTGTCTATTTCGGAGCGCTTTGGGTCGATCGTTTCAACCTCATTCTCATCTTGGGAATCCTCATCACTTACTTGGTTTTTGTCTCTTCATCAATCAGTTATGTCAACCCCACCTTTTTAGCGCGGATGGACTGGGGTAAGGTGTGGTGGGCATTGCCCGTTGTCTTCACTGCATTTGGTTTTCAGGGGCTGATCCCCACGCTGTTTAACTACATGAACCGCAACGTCTCTAAGGTGAGAATTGCCCTCATTTTGGGAACGGCGATTCCTCTGATCATTTACGTCGTTTGGGAATTTCTGATCTTGGGGATTGTGCCTTTCTTGGGCAAAGGAGGATTGCTGGAGTCTCTGCAAAAAGGAGAAAGCGCTGTCAACCCGCTAGGGTTCTACATCCACAATCCAACGCTATTAACTGTCGGCAGAGCATTTGCATTCTTTGCCATGACCACCTCTTTCCTAGGGATCGGAATGGCCTTTGTCGACTTTTTGCTAGATGGATTTAAACTCCCTAAAAAGCCCCTTTCCAAAGCCTTGGCCTGCGGCATTATCTTTCTCATTCCCCTTGTCATCACGCTGACTAACCCAAGTATTTTCATCAGCGCTCTGAGCTTTGCCGGCGGAATCGGGGTTGCCCTGCTCTTGGGCGCCATGCCCATCTTAATGGTTTGGTCGGGAAGATATTATGCGGGACACTCGCTGATGCACCAGCAGTTGCCAGGGGGGAAAATCACACTTTCCATCCTGATGGCATTCATCCTCTTTGAATTGGGAATCACCTTGATGAGGTAGAGCCTGCCGCTTGGGTCAGGCGATGAATCAATGCGGGGTCCTTTTGGATCTTTTCATCCCAAAGAACCAAAATCTCATCATAGCGCTTTTCATCCGCAAGCCTGAGCAAAGAATAAAGTTCGTGTGCCGAAAGAGCGTAAGCGTCTACTCCCCGAATAGAGTCGCCAAACGATAGCCCTTGATCTCCAAGGAGCATCGCCGACCTTTCGGCAGGCTTTATGCACAGGTAAGCGTGTAAACTTTTGCAAGACTTAAAAAACCTAATCGGGGCAACCGGAGCATAGTGGCGGTACTTTGTGCCAGGTGAGTGCTTAAGGCGCTCATCAAAAGCAGACGGCAATTCCACCTTCTTGCCAAGAGCCTCTTCAATCTGCCCCAACCCAATTGCCCCAGGGCGCAAAAGAACGGGATTTTCCCCAAGTAAGCTGACGACGGTCGACTCAATGCCAATCTGCGTTTTACCCCCGTCGATCACCGCAGCGATCTTGCCCCGGAAATCCCCCATCACATGCTTAGCTTGGGTCGAGCTGGGTTTGCCGGAAAGATTGGCAGAAGGGGCGACAAGAGGCTCTCCCAATTGCTCAATGAGCCGCAAGGCAGTCAGATGCCGAGGCATCCTCAGGGCAATCGAGTCCAAACCACCTGAGACAATCTGGGGCACGCTTGGGTGGCGCTTGAGAACAACAGTCAAAGGACCTGGAAAAAACAGCTCGGCTAACTGATAAAAGGCCTCCGGAATCTGTTCTGCGATCTGCTCGACCTGCCTTAAAGAGCTGACATGGGCAATCAAAGGGTTATCCGGAGGCCTTCCCTTGACCTGAAAAATAGACAGGACAGCTTCCAGATTAAATAGCCTAGCGCCAAGGCCGTAGACGGTTTCTGTTGGGAATGCGACAAGCTGCCCTCTTTTCAAAAAGGCAACAGCGCGATCCGACTCTTCAGGAGTTAAAAGTTGGGTATCCATACCTGGTATCATAACCCAAAAGATCCAATAGATCCACAAGTGAAAATGATTTTACTTCCCAGCTATCTACACCATAGCGTACACTTATTTTCTAAAATAGACATCTTGCATAACCTGCTTTGTTTGAAAAATTTGATGATTTTTCCGTCCATTCCTTACAAAACTTTTTCGCCATGTGTAAACGCATGGCGAAAAAGTTTTGTAAGGAATGGACCAAAAAGCGCAAATTTATCAAGAAAATGAGGTTACGCAAGATGCCTAATAAGGAGTTCTTAAGTCACATGAAAGCAACTGCGACGATTGTCTTCATCTATGGATCGTTGATCGCTCTCGGGGGGATCATGGGTCACCTGAAGGGAGGTTCCCTGATTTCCCTGATTTTGGGAGGAAGCTTTGGAGTGGCTCTCATGCTGAACGCTTACTTTATCTCTAGGGGCAAGGCCTTGGCCCAGTACGTCGCTCTTTTGCTCACCTTCTTACTCGATGGGCTTTTCACTTATCGCTTTGCAAAAACCCTGCATTTTTTCCCCACGGGGTTTTTAAGCCTTCTTAGCTTAGCTGTCCTTATCATGCTCGCCCTCAGGATCCGTAAATCTGTTACGCCGAAAAAACTTTAAGGCTGGTAGCGGTTGGAGACGTTGGCCCAATGGATGTTGTCAAAAAATACATCGATGTATTTCATGCGATCAAGGCCGTACTCTGTGATGTAGGCATGTTCGAAAACATCCATGACAAGCAGAGGGTCGCCCCCTGCTAAGTGGCCGACATCGTGCTCATTGATCCATGTATTGAAAAGGCGCCCTGTCTGCCGATCGCGATATAAGATCACCCAACCAATCCCCCGAATCAACCCAGTGGCTATAAAGCTTTTTTTCCATGTCTCATAAGAACCAAAATCAGCCACAATCTTAGAATATAGAGGCGCCGACTTGTCGAGCATGTCTTTGCCTCCTAGGTTTTCAAAGTACAACTCGTGCAAGCGCATCCCATCCCATTCCCAACCGAGCCTTCTTTTTAAAGCGCCGTAATCGTAGGTTTGACCTTCCCCTTGAGCATCCATCTGTTTAAAGCGAAGAAGCAAAAAATTTGTGTTTTTGACATAACCTTGATAGAGCTGAAAGTGCATCTTGAGCAAGGCATCGGAAAACCCGGGCATCCCATAAAGATAAGCATAGTCCTTAGCAAGATATTCTCGAGAGACTGATGGGGCCTTTGGAACATCCTGAGAAAACACAGCCTCAGAGGTCAAAAAAACAAAAGACAAAACAAAGCAACGCATCCACATACTCGAACCTATCCCAATAAAAAATTTCAGTCGATTTTTGGGTTCTCACACCCTCAGAAGATTAATAGCCCATTTCTTTGCGCCGCTGCACCCGCTCTTCTTTTTCCTCTTTTCTGCGCTTGCGCCGCAGCTCCGCCTCTTCATAGCGCCTCTTCTCTACAGGCGTCTGCGGAACCACCTGAGGCACATCGACAGGCTGCAGATCGTTATCGACAGCGACGAAAGTGAAATATGCCGAGAGGATATGCTTGGTGCTTGCTGTTTGGTAGTGCTCAGCCGAGACCCTGACCCCAATTTCCATGGAAGTTTTCCAGCTGCGGTTAATAGCAGCCCTAAAGATGAGGATATCCCCTCTTCTAGCAGGGGCTAAAAAATGCATCGAATCGACAGAGGCCGTAACGCAAATCTGCTCCGAATGGCGCTCTGCAACGACAAGGGCCACCCGGTCGAGAATCGACATGACAAGCCCCCCGAAGATCGTGTCATTGGAATTCAGATCATTGGGAAAAACCTTGTAAGTTTGATCTTGAATCGCTGAGTCGCTCACCTTTTTTGGAATTAAACTGGCCATACTGTTTTAAAATAATTTTTACTTTTCATGTTCTTGGACTTTTATACCCCGAGCAGTCAAAAGCTTGGAGTTTAGACCGCTTGGGGTATATCCTTAAACGATGGATATTAGACATCTTGCGCAACCTCATTTTCTTGATAAATTTGCGCTTTTTGGCCCATTCCTTACAAAACTTTTTCGCCATGTGTTTACACGTGGCGAAAAAGTTTTGTAAGGAATGGGCAGAAAAATCATCAAATTTTTCAAACAAAGCAGGCTACGCAAGATGTCTATTGATGTCCATCGCCTTTTAAAGGCATGTCGCACAGTCCTAATCAGTAACATATTTTTGCTTTAAAAGCCCAGTCTTTACTCTCGGCTTTCCAACTTTTACTCAGCCTCTTATACTGGACTTGTATCCATTGGAGGGAGCTGATTTCACCAAATAGAGGCATCCGGATTGAATTGATTTTTAAATGGTCGACTTGAAATGTCACCACTTAAAAATCAATTCAATCCGGATGCCCTTAGAAGTGAAGGCGGCACCGAGCAATGGATACAAGTCCAGTATATATAAGTTTTATGGTTCATCCGCGTAGCTGGTCTTTGTTCCCTATCAATTAATTGAATGAGGGTTTTTTTGCTAGAGTGAACAAAGACAAGCTACGCGGATGAACCTCTTTTGCTTCCATTTATAGAGAAATTCTGCTATAGTCCCCAAGAATTAAGTTGTGGATTATTTTAAGTCGGTCTCTAGCACATGTGTGGCATTTTCGGATACATCGGTCGTCGCAATCCAGCTAAAATTTGCCTAAGGGGTCTCAAATCCCTAGAGTACAGGGGGTACGATTCCGCTGGACTTGCCGGGATCCTCGAGGGAAAAATTTTATCCTGTAAGCAGGTGGGCAGAGTGTCTGCTTTGGAAGAGGCTCTTGGGGATTCCCTCATGCAGCTGGATCTTGCCATTGCGCACACCCGTTGGGCGACACACGGCGAGCCCACCGAAAAAAATGCCCACCCTCACCTAGACCAGACAGGATCGATTGCCGTTGTCCACAATGGGATCATTGAGAACTATTTTTCTTTAAGAGAAATGCTAGAGTCTTTTGGAAGGACATTTTACTCCGATACAGACTCAGAGGTGATCGCCCAACTGGTCTCCTATTTCTACGAGGGAGATTTGCTGGCTGCCGTACAAAAGGCCCTTTCTTTATTGCGGGGGTTTTGGGGAATTGCGCTTATTCACAAAGACCACCCCAATCAGATTGTGGCAGCTGCTAGAGAAAATCCGATTGCAATCGGCGTGCATCCATCCAGCAGCGAGGCTTTTGTCTCCTCAGATGCAAACGCCTTCGGCGAGCCGAATCTAGATGTCATGTTCCTGCGCAACGACGAAATTGCCCTGATCAGCCCTGAGAAGATCGAAGTTTTTGATCAAACCTCCTCCCCTGTGAAAAAAAATACTGAGCGGATGGATGGGGTCAGTGCGAGCATCTCCAAAAATGGCTATCCCCATTTCATGCTTAAAGAGATTTTCGAGCAACCTCAGACGATCCAGCAGGCCTTTCACAACCGCCTGATTGCCGATTTTGGCACTGCGGAGTTTGAAAACCTCACCTTCTCTCCCTCTGATCTGCTCGCTGTGCGCCGCATTGTCATCTTAGCATGTGGAACTTCTTGGCACGCTGGGCAAATTGCCGCTTCCCTGCTCGAAGATAAGGCGCGCATCCCCACGCAAGCCGAGATCGCCTCTGAGTTTCGCTACAAAAATCCGATCATCTCCCAGGACACCCTTGTGATTGCCATCAGCCAATCAGGAGAGACACTGGACACTGTGGCTGCCGTACGCGAGGTCAAAACTAAAGGGGCTAAGGTTCTTGCTATCTGCAATGTGCGCAATTCAACGCTGACCCGTGAGGCCGACTGCACCCTATTTTTGCGGGCGGGCCCTGAAATTAGCGTCTGTTCGACAAAAGCTTTCACAGGTCAGTTGACCGTCCTATCCCTATTTACTCTCCTCATGGCACGTCTTCGCCATATGAGCAAAGAAGAAGGGCAGGCTTTCCTCTGCGAGATAGAGTCCCTCCCTCAAAAAGTGGAGCAAATCCTGCGCAAGCACGAGGAAATCAAGAGGTTAGCTCAAAAATATGCTCGCTATCATACCTTCTTCTTTCTAGGGCGCCACTACATGTTCACAACGAGCTTAGAAGCGGCCCTGAAACTCAAAGAGATCAGTTACATCAATGCCCAAGGCTATCCCGCCGGCGAAATGAAGCATGGGCCGATTGCCCTTGTCGACTCTGATCTTGCCGTGATTGGCATGTGCGGCAACATGCACACCATTGAAAAAATGACGAGCAACTTACTCGAGATTAAGGCAAGAGGCAGCCCTATCTTAGCCCTTGCACCCGAAGGCTCTTTTCAAATCGAGAAGATCGCCACAGATGTGTTCTACCTTCCCGCCATTTGCGATGAGCTAGCGAGCATCCCCTATTCGATTGCCTGCCAGCTTCTTGCCTACTACATTGCCCTTGAACGCGGGACCGATATCGACCAACCCCGCAACCTGGCCAAGTCCGTCACTGTGGAGTAAGTTTGAGACGAGAGGGAAGCGAGAACCCTTTATAAAGGGGGATGAGATGAATTGCCTCCTCCCCCCTTCAAGCATACATCTTCTAAAGAAAGTGTTAAGATTTTTCGCGAGGGGAATTCTAAGGCCTGCAAGCATCCTAACGGAGCATTGATCTCCCTGTTGCGGGTTTCTTGATCCTCAACATCGCAATAGCACGCTTGTATTGCATCTATAGGTTTTCCCAATTCTGTGATTACAAAGTCAACCTCTTGCGCCTGTCTATAACTGGACTTTAGCCATTCTAAAAATTAGTTAACAATTATTCAGTTACAGGCTTTGTCGGGGATTTACTACCCACTGCACCCAGGGCTTGTTGATGAAAAAGATTTTTGATAGTCCGTCGTTCATAGAGCGGCCGGCTAAAAAGATGAATTCACAAATCGCTTACAATCAGCGCCGCCTTACTATCAAATCTTTTTCGTCAAAAAGCAGGGAAATTGCACGGAAATCGCTAACTTTTTGGTTATCAACGTTATTTAAATTCTTGTCGGTTTTCGTAAGTGATTGATTTTGAAACGAAAATCTACTTTCATGCAATTTCCCTGCATCAAAAAGCCCTGGGGTCAATATGTTCCATTATATTTCCGCAAAAAAAAATGTTAGTAATTCTATTTTAGATGAAAATATGATAGAATATAAATAAATCAAGTAATGGAAATAAAAAACATATGATTAGTGTAAATATAAAAAAAACAGGATATGACAATGAAATCAGCGGAAATATCACAGTTAGAGGTTGTAAATACACATTTACTATTTCTGTAGACAGTGAAAACAAAATTGATAAAGACAGTGGAACATGGGATGTCATCGCCGAAGAGGTGACACAGATCGCTCTTGGACTGATCCAAAAAAAGCAACTGTACAAGGCGGAAGTGACGCTGTCGGGATTTCCAAACGTCATCGACCCCAAGGCGCTGGATACAACCGATCTCAAAGTCCAGTGCGCAAGAGTTAAGGCTAAAGACGGCGCTAAGTACAAGGAATTTACAAAAAAACAGATCTGGAATAATGACACTGTCAAAAAACACATCGATGCTATCTGCGACGAACTAAAAAACCCGACTCCATCAAGGAGATCTCCTATTCCCTCCAATCTGCCGTCCATTGAGGTCGACAGCAAAGGTCGGTGTCTTGACAAATCGATTGCTTATCAAATCCTCTCCAAAAAAGATCCAAGCTTTGATTTACAAAAAGGCAAACAGGACATTGAAAGGATTGCAGATCTGTTGCGCAACCAGGCAGCGCAGGTCATTAAAAAAGATGAAAAAATAAATACCCCTGAATTTTTTGACCTGTACCTCATCCCCTCCATCCGAGAAATCCCTGCTTTTTCCAAACCTAAAGAAGGCTCTAATGAAGAGTCAAAAAAAATGAAACAAATTCAAGGGATACTAGAGAAAAAAACATACATAAGCTTACAAGAAAAGGAAAAGACTGAGCTCCGAGAATTTTACGCGGATTTCATCACACAAAAAGACTCTAATGGACAGATGAACAACTACTTAGACTCGGCATTCCTCTTTGTTGTTCCCCTGATTCCGATCGACGGCACCTCTTACCATTGCGCTGTTGTCATTGGCGATAAAATACACGCCAAGTTTCCCACCGATGTGGAGACAACGACAGATAACACCCTCTTTGTGCTCTACGACGGTAAAATTCACTACAAAGCTGTCGACATGGCCAAGGCAACTAAAGCCATAGAGAGAATCATCGAAGAAGAGAAGAAAAAAGTTGTGGCAAAACTCTTTGACATTGCTAAAAAAACAGATCTAATTCAGCTTGAGAATCATTTGAACCGCACCATTGCAAATCAATTTCCGAAAACCTACGATGCGATTAAGGGGTATGTCTATCAACACGATCTTAATGCATGGGAAGCCGATAAAGCACTTATCGCAAACAAAGATGACATCCCCTACAAAGGGGTTTTTGCTAAGCCGGGAACGCTAGCGTTTCATCACTTAGGCACTAACTATGGAAAGGAAAACTATGGAGAATACAGATTGCGTTCTATGGACGCAAAAGAATTGAAGCAAATTGTAGAAGAGGAAGGCTTAAAGAAAGTGCTTCAGGGCACAGGAAACTAAAAAATTTTTAATATCTTAGTCCTATAACCTGGGTTACAGTCAGCCTGGTGGCAATTCCTCCTTTTATTGATTTTTCTTGTAGAAGGGCATGCAGCCTGATCCTTGCGCACAAGTCCACTTTCTAAAGCGGCTTCGGGGCCGCAAGATTTTGAACCTGGGGAGGAGGGAATAGCTGAATATCTATTCACGACGACCCAGGTTCGAAAGATTGGGCCTCGCAGCTACTTTAGAAAGTCGGCTTGTGTGTAAGGATCAGCCTTTGGCGGGTAACACATAGTCAGCCCCTCCTTCAATCGTTTTTCTGCAATTCCAAGTCGCGAACGTATTTTTAGCCGACCGCTCTATGAACGACGGACTATCAAATCTTTTTCACCAAAAAGCCTTGGCCGCCTGGCGGCCAACTTCTGAGTTGGAAGCACTATTAAGTCTATTTTTGAGTTCTATTTGGACGCTTTTTTTGATGGATCAATCCTCCAAAAGCTGAGACGAATAAGCGCATATCATCAAAGCGGTGGGCGTTCCCCCAAACCAAAGCGTTTTCCTCACCTTTATTCCAAGCCAGTTCCCAGATCTGGTGGTATAGAAATGTTTTTTCCTCAACCTCTAATGCATCGACAAGGTTCCCAAGAGCTATTTTTTCATTAAATGTACCTTTCAAAATATGTTCCGAATTGCTTCTAATCAGCTGACAAATGTCTTCCATTAAGGGGCTAAGTTCTGTAATTTCGGGTTTCTTGACTTTTAAAATTTGAAATTCTTGGATGCTTTTATTTTTTTTCAACTTTTTTAGGACGCAATCTGGAATTAACAATATTTCGTTGTAATCGAGGCTAGGATTTAAGCGACACTTTCCTCCGACATTAACAATTTCTTCTGGTACCGCTATGAGTTGATTACAGGAAAGATCAAAGGTTATTAATTTTAGAAGCGTTCCAATTTCTGGGGGTAGAGTCTTGATTTGGTTCTGAGAAGCCTTAAATTCTTCTAAACTCGACCCAAGGTTTCCAATCTCTTTGGGCAGCGCTGTGAGTCGGTTTTCGGAAACATTCAAGTACTGTAACTTTGGAAGTTTTCCAGCTTCTTGTGGCAGCTCTATGAGTTGGTTTGCGTGAACATCCAACCAACATAACTCTGAAAGCCCTTCAATAGCTGAAGGCAGCCTTGTGAGCTTGTTCTCGAAAGCATCAAGCCTTAATAGCTTTTTGAGGGCACTAATGGTAGCGATGAGTTGTGTGAGTTTATTCTTGGAAATGTCAAGACTGTGCAACGCTGTGAGATTTCCAATTGCCTCGGGAAGTTTTGTGAGTTTATTCTTGGAAATATCAAGATCGTGCAACGCTGTGAGATTTCCAATTGCCTCGGGAAGTTTTGTGAGTTTGTTCTTGAAAATGTCAAGATCGCGCAACGCTGTGAGATTTCCAATTGCCTCGGGAAGTTTTGTGAGTTTATTCTTGGAAATATCAAGATCGTGCAACGCTGTGAGATTTCCAATTGCCTCGGGAAGCTTTATGAGTTTATTCTTGGAAATATCAAGATCGTGCAACGCTGTGAGATTTCCAATTGCCTCAGGAAGCTTTCTATGAGTTCATTTCCGCTAAGGTTGAGGTGCGTTAATCCCGTGAGCAGCATTAACTCCACAGGAACTAGGCTTAGATTCAAGTTAGATAAATTAATTTCTTTAATTTTATCTAGCCCGGGCAACCCTTTAAAAACACGCGGATATTGAGCAAGAGGTCGTTCAGCCCAGGCAGAGATAGGGTCCCAGCCTTCCCAGTTTCGGTCTTAATTGCCGCCACAGTTGTTTTGTGGCATGGTCGAGTTGTTTTTCACATTTTTTTAAATTCTCAAGACGGATCGCGGAAAGCAGAGGTTGATTCTTTAACGCTCCGCCCAGGCTTTTGGATAGTATCTGAAACTTTGACAAACTAGATTCTTTGGAAACCTCTTCGATCTGCTTTGCTTTGCTTGCTAGGAAAGGAGCTTATCCGCGTTGAGCAATTTTCTCCAATGACGTTGCACAACTTGCAAAAAATTCGTTCTCCCACGTTTATCTACAAAACAGAGATTGCTAAGCGACTGAGTATCGATAAAGGAAAAGATATGTTCTGCCGTGTCAAAATTGCCCAAAACACTCTCTCTGCATACTTTTGTGTGAAACAATTGATACATTTGGGTGATGAACTCTTTAAATTCAGGTTCCTCCATGAATGGAGGATTGGTGGGAAAAAAAACAGACTTTATGAAGTCTGTGTCAGACAACATTTGGCTTAAGCTCGGAAAGTCCATAATTAAATCCTAATCTTTAAAATGAAATATTTTTAATTAATTTAAAAAATTTAAACCACAATCCTTTTTAAATAATTTTATGATAAAGCTATGATTATTAGCAACAAAAAGTCATGTTTCATCCGGAAATATAATGGAACATATTGACCCCCTGGGTCTAGTAAAACAGGTCAAATTGAGGTGCTTTGGGGAGATTTATCAAGAAAGGCTCTTCAATTGCATGAGGGTTTTTTCTTAACAGATTGGAAGAGAGCTGGTTGTGAGGATTCAGGGCGATAGGCCTTAGAGAGAGGGCTCCGTTGGCCTTGGATTTCTGGCCCGCCCGACAAGAGCGGAAAAATGGCCGCCAGGCCTCTGGTGTCAGGATCCGCCGGCCTTGGTTTCTGGCTAAGCTTAAGTCTAACCCGAAAGGGTATGTATACCCTTCTTGAGTGAAAAATCCACTTTATAAAAATTCACCCTTTAGAGGCATCCGGATTGAATTGATTTTTAAACGGTGACGTTTCAAGTCGACCATTTAAAAATCAATTCAATCCGGATGCCTCTAAAGGGTGAAATCAGCTTCCTCCAATGACTAAAGTCCAGATATAGTAAAAATAGTTTTAAAAAATTCATCACTCATTTACCAGGGCTCAGGAAAGTGCTTTAAGTCCTGTTGACAGACAAAGCAAGTCGTGAAATAATCCTAAGGCTCACACGGGATGTGAGCGCTTTGTCCAGCCAGATGCCTTCTAAATCCACTTCCTTTTTGAAAGCTTTCGTCGGCTCTTTGGCTATCATCGTGCTTGTCCTTCTTTTTCTGCCTACTTTTATCTCGACCTCGGCGGGGAAAAAAGCGCTGATCGCTATCATAAGCAAAAAAAGCGGATGCCGTCTGGAAATCGCTGATCTTTCCTTAAGTTGGTTGAGTGGACAGCAAGCCAAGGGGGTGCAACTGGAGCACTCAAGCGATGCCCTCTTGTTCTCCTGCCAAGAAATAGCGACCGATGCCGGGCTGATCGACCTACTCTTCAAGCGCGATTTGGGCAATTTATCTTTAAATGAGCCTGACCTCAACTTATCCAGGCCTTATCCACCCTCTTTTCAAGCTAAGGCGCCTTCTTTTAAAAGAGCTGGGTTTTCCGGGGTTGACCTGACACAGCTGCCAAGCTCTTTATTGGCGATGTTGGTTAGCAAGCTGCCTTTTACCGGGACCATTCTCATTGAAAAAGGAAAAGCCCGGTTCCACCCCCCAGGACTTGAGGTGATCGGTTTTGATCAGATCGGGATCGCGTTGCAGATGCAAGGCGGTGGAGACATAAGCTTAAAGGTTAACTGCGCGACAAATCAGGATCAGGTTCAAGGGCAGATCGCCATCGACAGCTCTGCTACCCAATGGGGCACAGATCAACCGCAGTTGAGAATCCAAACCCATTTATCTCAGCTGCCTGTGATGGGAATCGACCAGCTGGTCGGCTTATTTTTTCCCAAGATAAGCGGATGGATTTACGCAGCTGTTGGCAAGAGCGTGAATATGCAATGCGATTTGACATCTGTGCGGAACAAT
This sequence comes from uncultured Acidobacteriota bacterium, assembly GCA_963796135.1. Lineage (GTDB taxonomy): Bacteria > Chlamydiota > Chlamydiia > Chlamydiales > Rhabdochlamydiaceae > CAJCIW01. The sequence continues at coordinate 57,744 of CAWCKK010000043.1, forward strand.
TTCGATGTCAACCTCAACATGGACTCCCCTCAAATCAAAGTGGCGCTTGCAGCGCAAACAGCCGATGGAACGGTCTCTTTGAAAAGCCCTGGAACCATCCGCATCCAGTGTAGCCCAGCTCTATTAAAGGGACTGGGTCTAAAACTACCACAAGCTTCTGACTTTGAGATAGCCATTGCTCAATTTGCGTGTCCTGTTCCAAAAAGTCCTGCGGATCTGCAACAAGCTGCCTTTCAAGCCACCATCACCACCTCTTCTTCATTGCAATGGCCCCCCCTTGTGCTCAACCAGCTCAAGCTCAGCGCCAACAGCCCTCATTTAAAGGAACACATCGCCTTCACACTCTCTGCCAATGCCCAAACTCAAGCGCATTCTTTGCCCTTTGCAGTCGAAGGGAGCATCTCCTATCCTTTTTCGATGGAACCGTCCGTTGCCATTAGAGCGCCTCAATTCCCTGTAGATTTGCTCAATGCATTTGTAGACAGCCCTGTTGCCCTTTCGACAATGTTAGGAAAAACAGCCGATGTGACAGGCTTCATGCAGATGGACAAGGAGTATCCTCTGCTGCGTCTTTCTTGGAGCAGCCCCTGGCTAAATATCCCCTCTTTTGAAATCTCCCTGGCCTCGCCGGCAAAGCTCTTATCCCCTGCAAAACTCACATGGGATATCACCCCCATCTTAGATCTAAGCAAACATTTCCAAAGCCTCAAGCTCAGCCCTATCGAGGGAACACTACAAACCTTTGATGGAAATTCCATTCAAGCACAGCTTGCAATAGCTCGAGCAACAGTGGGGTCATCAGCAGAGCAGATCGCCGTAGAGAACATCTCTTTGCCTTTCCAATGGGATCATCAAACTCAGTCAGGATCGGTCAATGGCTCTTTGAGCGTAAAAAACCCTTCAGGGGGGTTGGGGTCAGTTCGAGGGCAGATCGCCGTTTCCCACTTTTTCTCCCCGGCACAAGCCGATATCCTAGCTTCGATTGAAGTTCAAGATCTATCTCCTTTATTAATCGACGCCTTGAACGCAAAGGCGATATTTAGCGCCTTGATGGGATCGACATGCAGCGGCAAAATAAGATTGCAAAGCCTTAAAGACAAAGGACAAGTTGCGATCCAATGGATAAGCCCTTATCTGAATGTCGATTCTGCTTTTGCCATTTCCCCCTCCTCGATTCAGCTCATGGGTTCAAATAATCAAATGCAATGGACCCTGACGCCAGAGTCCTACGCTCTTTTGGATGGGGCGATCACAGGCTCTGCAAAAGGCAATTCCCCCTTTGATCTCAAAGATAAGACCACCTTCTCTATTGCATTAAACAAGCTCTTCCTGCCTCTTGATTTAAAAACCAAAACCGGCTCTATTCTAGACCGGATCCCGAATCTGACTTTTGATTTTAGCAAATTGAGCCTAAGCGCAACAGGAAACAATCCGCTGCTCTCTTTTTTAAACACCCGCTCAAAGGAGACCATTCAACTCTCTAACCTCTCCTTTAAAATCGACCAAAGTCAGGCTGCAGCTCCTCTCATCGCCTCTTTAGAGGGCAATGTCATCACACAGCAAGCAGTTTCTGCTCAAGGGGTAAAAAATGGCTCATTTTCTATCCTGGCAGAACTAAAAAACAGGCAAAAGACCTTTGACCTTTCCCTCCTAACGGGAAGAGTTCAACTCAAAGCCGTCCAGCTCCCTTCTGCTGCATTAGACATTGCGGCAAGGGCAGGCGGACGGAAGGACTCTCCTTTCACCACCCTTTTTGGGGAAGTGATCAATGCCTCTTTTAAAGCAGATCTCAACGACTTTGCGGGTCCGGTTTCTCTGAATCTCAATACTCCGCTTTCCCGCTTAAGTGTTTCCGGCCATCTTGCAGAAGGGGCTCTCTTGCTCAATGAGCCTCTCTTTGCTCAGGTGAAGGTCACCCCTGGTTTAAGTCGCCTTGTGCTCCAAGAGGTCAATCCACTCAATCTCTCTTCGATTGAATCCCAAGCCCCTGTCACTTTGGAGATCCAGCCTGAAGAGTTTTACTTGCCCCTCTACCCATTTACAGTGGGAAAAATGGGAATTGGCAAGGGGAGAATTGAGCTTGGAAAAATCTCATGCCGCAATGAGGGCAACGTCAACATCGCGCTCAGCCTGCTCAAAACCAAGCAATTTGATAAAAAAGGGGATCTTCTCCTTTGGTTTGCCCCGATTGACTTAAGCGTAAAACAGGGGGTTGCCGCTATCGAGCGGACAGAAATTCTGCTGGCTGACACCTTTGATATCTGCGTCTGGGGGAAATTCGACCTGGTTGCAGATTACGTCGATATGGTCCTTGGACTGACAGCGCAAACCCTGCAAAAGGCCTTCGGGATCAAAAATCTGCCCGAAAGCTACGTCCTCACGATTCCGATGAAAGGCCCTGCCAACAACGTTCAGATCAACTCTGGTAAAGCAACATCTAAAGTGGCGCTACTGCTGGCCTGGCAAAACCAAAACATCGCAGGGGCCATCGGCGGGCCTGCAGGCGCAATCGTAGGCGATGTCTTGGGAAGGATTGCTACCCTTCCCGATTCCAATGCCAAAGTGCCCCCAGCAAAGCACCCCTTCCCTTGGGAAGTGGGCAAAAAGAGCAAAACGTCTCAAGCCCCTGCTCTGAAAAAGCGGAAATTCAAGGCCAACGAAAAACCCCTCAAGCAAATCTTCAAGCTCATCAAATAAAAAAAAATACAGCCACCCACTCGCTACGCTCGCTAGAGAGCACAGAAAGAAAACTCAAGCAATGGTGACGTCTTTGCAAAGGTAGACGTCCTGGACAGCGTTCAAAAGGGCTATCCCTTCTGCCATCGGTTTCTGAAACGCTTTGCGACCGCAAATCAACCCGGAGCCGCCTGCCCGTTTATTGATCACAGCGGTGAGTACAGCCTGACCGAGATCATTGTCCCCTGAAGGGCCTCCTGAGTTGATCAAGGGAATCCTGCCCATGTAGCCGTTGATGACTTGGTAGCGGCAAAGATCGATAGGATGATCGCTACAGAGCTCAGTGTACATCTTTTCTGTCTGCTTGCCGAACTTAAGCGCTTTAAAACCGCCGTTATTTTCGGGCAATTTCTGCTTGACGATATCTGCCCCGATGGTTGCTCCGAGATGATTCGCCTGGCCGGTTAGATCTGCGGCAAGGTGGTCATCTGCAGTTGCCGTTTTAAACGCAGGGTTCCTCAGGTAGCACCACAAAATTGTCGCCATCCCCAATTCATGGGCATGGGCAAAAGCGTGGGACACCTCTGTGATTTGCCTGCGCGACTCAAGAGAACCAAAATAGATAGTCGCGCCTACTCCCAAGCACCCCATATCATAAGCTTGTTTGACAGAGGCAAATAACGTCTGATCGCTTACCTCTGGATAGGTCAAAAGTTCGCTATGGTTGATTTTCAATATAAAGGGAATCTTATGAGCGTATTTTCTGGCCACCCCGCCCAGCACTCCCAGAGTCGACGCAACGGCACTGCAACCGCCTTCAATGGCCAGCTTGACAATGTTTTCAGGGTCAAAGTACTCAGGGTTTTTGGCAAAAGAAGCCCCGGCTGTATGTTCTACCCCTTGGTCAACCGGCAAGATCGACAGATAGCCACTGCCTGCTAGACGGCCGTGATGATAGAGGGTATGCAGACTGCGCAAAACGCGGATATTCCGATCTGAGGAAAAGAAAATGCGATCGACAAAGTCGTTTCCGGGAAGGTGCAACTGCTGTTTAGAGACTGTTTTGCAAACGTGAGTCAGCAGATCTTCGGCTTTGCTGCCCAGTTGAGATCGAATGGTGGCAATAGACATAAAGAGGCCCCTAAAAAAACACGTTTCAAACTCGCCTTACGCAACTCAAGTGGCATTTCGGCTAAGCCAAAGCCCTGATCCTTACCCACAGATCCACCTTATTTGCGTAAGGTGAGTTCAACTTACCTGCGCAAAGGATAGATTGTCCACGAAATTTTTCGCTCAGCAAAAAAATCGTTGAAACCCGAGATCTGCGTGTGTTAGAAGTGTCACAATTTGTTTGTCTTAAGGTTTATCGCAATGAACGAAGATCCAAAAGAGCCATCCCGCCATGAAATTTGGAAGATGTTCGATCTGATTTCTCCAACCTACGATCGGGTCAACCGGATGATGTCCTTTGGTTTGGATCGCCTTTGGCGCAAAAAAATGTGCAGTTTCCTGCCGGGGCAAAAACAGATGCGGGTGCTTGATTGCGCAACCGGAACCGGAGATCAGATCATTGCGATGATGGAAAAAAGAGCGGACATTGCCCAGGCAATTGGGATTGATCTGTCTCAAGAGATGGTCAAAATCGCCCAAGAAAAAATGGGGAAAAAAGAATATGCCGATCGGGTTCTATTTCAGATTGCAAGCGCCCTTTCCATCCCCTACCCGGACGATCACTTCGACTGCGTCACCATCTCCTTTGGGATCCGCAATGTCACCGACGTGATGGCAGCCCTCCAAGAATTTCGCAGGGTTCTCAAGCCCCGCGGCAGGCTGTTGATCCTTGAGGGGACTGTCACAAGGCATAAACCGCTGCGCTTTTTCCACTTAATGTATCTGCGCTACCTCCTCCCTAGAATTGGAGGGCTGGTCTCTAGCAACTTTAAAGCCTATCGCTACTTGAATAAAACTATCGAAACTTTCCCTCAAGGAGACAAATTCGCTGGAAAAATGCGGGCAGCAGGGTTCATCGATGTGCATTTCCACTGCATCCTAGGAGGGATAACTACAATCTATTGCGGAGATAAAGGTGCGCCCCTTTGCCATTAATGGACAATTGCACCTGATCGATGCATTGAGGACAGATGTCCCCAATTGCGATCTTATCGCCTGGCTCCAATCTCAAGAGGTCTACCCTAAATTCTATTGGAAAGAGCGCGATAGCTTGAGAGCCCACGCAGCTTTGGGAAGCCTGATTGAGTTTTCCCAAATCCCTCGTTTTGAGAACACCCCCCCGTTTGACATCCGCTTTTACGGAGGGATGAGTTTTTATCGCAAAATTAGGTTATGGAAGGGTTTTCCAGACACTGCCTTTTGGCTTCCGCAGATCGAGCGCATCCAAGAGTGGAATCAGACCCGACAAATCGATTACGCCATCGGAAAAAAGGCTCAGTTTAGCCCATCTAAGGTAACCTCAAGGATCGATACCCCCTGCTTGTCCCCTCTTGCCCGCCAAGAGACCCCGAACTTTGAGCAATGGGAAAAGAATGTGCAATCCGCACTCGATAGGATCTGCTCTGGGGAACTAGACAAACTGGTTTTGGCAAGAAAAACAACGCTGGATTTTGCCTCTGCTCCCTCCCCTTGGCCCATCCTCGCCCACTTAAAAGCTAAATCTTTGCACACGACGTTATTTGCTTTTCAACCCTCCACTGACCTTTGCTTTTTTGGAGCTAGCCCGGAAAAGCTGTTTCAAAGGGAAAATGACTACCTCATCGTAGATGCCGTCGCCGGGACTCGGCCTATTGGAAAAAACCAAGAGGAAGATCTCCAATTGGAAAAAGAACTTTGCAGCTCTGCCAAGGAACTTTGGGAGTTTAAAGTGGTCAAAAATTATCTCATGGGCGCACTGACTCCCCTCACAGAGACCCTGGGATGGGATGGGGAGGATCGGATCCTCAAAAACGCCTACGTCCAGCATTTACACAACCGGATTCAGGCAGTGCTTAAACCAAATGTCTGCAATGCTAAGCTAGTTGCCTGTTTGCACCCGACGCCAGCTCTCGGGGGAGCTCCTCGCCAAGAAGCACTTGCATTGCTTAAAGAAATCGAGCCTTTTGACCGCGGTTGGTATGGGGCTCCCATTGGAATTGTTGAAAAAAATAGAATGAGCCTGTACGCTGGGATCCGTTCTGCTCTCGTTGAGGGTAACAAGCTACACCTTTTTGCAGGCACTGGCCTTGTCCGAGGTAGCACAGCTGCTTGCGAATGGAAGGAGCTGGAGCAAAAAGTGAGACCCTTTACCGAATTGTTGTGATCATGGATACCGGCATTCAGAATCAAAAGTGGGCAGAGAGGATCATCGATGCTTGCATTGCCCAAGGATTGGACTACTTCTGCTGCGCTCCAGGGTCCCGCTCGGCCCCTCTTATGCTAGCGATTGCCCAACAGCCGCAAGCTTGCAAAATCGTCCATTTTGACGAGCGGGGAGTCGGTTTTCACGCTCTGGGGTTTGGCAAAGCCAGCTCAAAACCTGCCGTTGTGGTCGCAACCTCCGGAACCGCTGTAGGCAATCTGCTTCCAGCTGTGATGGAAGCTTATTGCGACCGGATCCCCCTCCTCTTACTCACTGCAGATAGGCCGCCTGAGCTGCGCGATTGTGGGGCCAATCAGACCTGTGATCAAGTCAAACTCTTTGCAAACCACGTGCGCTGGCAGTTGGATCTTCCTTGCCCTGATGAGAGCATCCCTGAGAAGTACCTGACCTCGACAATTGCCCACGCAGTTGCAATGGCAACCTCGCAATCTGCAGGGCCCGTCCACATCAACTGCATGTTCCGCGAGCCTTTTTTTCCAGATAAACCCGTTTTGACAAACCTCAGGAGCAACGCCCACACACAAGTGCATTTTTCCCACCCCATCTTGCGTCCTGCAGAAGATAGCATCGCTTATTGGTCCCAAAAGCTCATCGGGCAAACACAAGGCATCATCATCGCCGCTTCAAACACAGGGAAGGACTCGGATGCCATTTTGGCTTTAGCGCAGCGGTTGCAATGGCCCATCTTCGCAGACATCCTCTCCGATGTAAGGAGAGTCAAAAGCCCCTATGTCATAGAACACTTCGATCTCATCCTCCAAGCCAAACAGCTCCGTTCATTGGAGTGCGTAATTCAATTCGGAGATCGCTTTGTCTCTAAAACACTCTCTGATTGGGTTCGAAAACGCCTCCTTGCCTTCTACCTTCACCTCTCTTCCCATATTGAGCGCCAAGATCCCAACCATCTTGCAACCCACCGGGTGCAGACTTGCCCCTCTCTGTTTACAAAAGCTTTGCTAGAACACCTGCCCCCTCAGGCCATGCACCCCTGGATGGAACATTGGGGCCAATGGAATGAGCGCTGCCGATCTGCTCTGGGCGACTTTTTTGCCCATAGCCCTACCCTCACAGAACCTGGCCTGGCCTGGGAGATCGCCTCTTGTGCAGATAGAGATTGGGCTGTTTTTCTCGGCAATAGCATGCCGATTCGAGATGGAAATCAATTCTTCCCTTCCCAACTGTGCTTTGGGCCTCTTTTTGCCAACCGAGGGGTCTCAGGCATTGATGGCAACATCGCAACAGCAGCAGGGATTGCCCAAGGCGGGAATCGACCTGTGCTTGCTCTTTTGGGAGACCTTGCCGTGCTCCACGACATCAACTCGCTGGCTTTGCTCCTCAAGTTAAAGCAGCCCTGCATCATCTGTGTGATCAACAACCAAGGAGGAGGCATTTTTTCCTTCTTGCCAATAAGTAAAAAAAACGACCCAGAATTTGAAGAGAGTTTCGCAGCCGCACACTGTTTTTCTTTTTCTGCCGCAGCTGCCCTCTTTCACCTACCTTACTTCCATCCTAAAACCCCTTGCGAACTTAAAGAGCTATTGTCAGAACAAAGACAGAAGCCTGAGGCGTGCATTATCGAAATCACAACGGATAGAGTACAAAATGTTGCAGTCCACCAAGAAATTCAAAGTAGGGTGACGGAATGCTTCACTACTCTACCCGCGGAGACCCCTGCCTTCCCCCTTTGATCTTCCTGCACGGCTTCTTAGGCTCCAAAGAAGACTGGAGGGGATTCCTCCCTTTCTTTGAAGAGAAATACCACTGCATCTGCGTCGATTTGCCAGGGCACGGCCAATCTGCCTATTGCGAAAACATCATTGAAAAGATCCAAGAGTTTAGCCGTGCATTTCAAGATCCCATCTTCATCGGCTACTCGATGGGAGCAAGAATTGCCATGCAGCTGCATTTGTCCGCAAAGAAGTTGGTGATCCTCTCTGGGCATTTGGGGCTTACAAGCCACAAAGAAAAACTCAAGCGACAACGGCTGGACAAAGCCTGGAGTCAGAGACTTCTTTCCACCCCGTTCGCGACCTTCCTGAAAGCCTGGTATGCCCAACCTCTATTCCAACCCCTTCCCGATTCTTTAGACAGATCCGATAACAACCCTGAGCTGCTAGCTCAAGTGGTTGTCCAGATGAGTCTTGGGCACCAGGATCATTGCAAAGGTTTTGCCTGTCCCACACTTTTTTTGTACGGAGAAAACGATTTGAAATATCGCGATCTTTATTGTAGACTCCCGAAAAATTGCGCAGTGGAGCAGATCCAGGGATGTGGCCATATGATCCATCTTGCCAATCCTCCTCTGTGCGCCGAAAAAATCCTCAATTGGTTAGAATCTTCATGAACCGCGCCCAAGTGTGGGTACATGCTGCCAGGCCAAAAACCCTTGTCGCTAGCATTAGTCCAGCTCTCATCGGCACTACCCTTGCAATGGATCAAGGGAAGTTCGACCCCCTCCTTTTTCTTTTTACGCTGATGACAGCTCTTTGTATCCAAATTGGAACCAACCTTGCCAACGATTACTTCGATTTTCAAAAAGGCGCAGACACGGCGATGCGGAAAGGCTTTTTGCGAGTGACCCAAGCGGGCCTTGTTTGTCCAGGCGCAATGAAATGGGCGATCGCCTTGACTTTTACATTCGCATTTTTATGCGGATGCTTTCTGATTTATCAAGGGGGAGTTGCCATTGGCGCGATGCTCGCTGTTTACATTGCTTTGAGCGTTCTTTACACAGCGGGTCCTTTTCCGCTGGCTTATTTGGGCCTTGGCGATCTTCTCGTCTTTCTACTCTATGGACCTGCCGCTGTTGCCATCACTTACTATCTGCAAACGGCAACTATAAGTGCTGGGGCTCTCATCGCAGGCATCTCCCCGGGAGCCCTATCTACAGCTATTCTGATCGTCAATAATATCAGAGATATCCAGGAAGATCGGGCTGCCAACAAAAAGACGCTGGTTGTCCGATGGGGAAGGGGCTTTGGCAAATTAGAGTTCCTCTTTTGCCTCCTCCTATGCCTTATGCCGATCCCCTTTTTCTATGCGGCTCACCCCTTCTGTCCCCTTGCGCTACTGATTGTCCTGCCTGCCATCCCGCTTATCAGGGCGATGTTTAAGAATAACGATCCTCAACTGCTCAACCCTTTATTTGCAAAGACAGGCCAGCTTTTTTGGCTCTTTACCTTTCTTTTTTGCATCGGATGGATGCTGTGAAAAAGGCACATTGGATCCTTTACTCTTTTCAAATCCCTTATATCAAAGGGGGAGTGCGAAAGGGGATTTTGATCTATCTACACCCCGAGCGCTGGGCAGAGGTCTCCCCACTGCCCGGCAGAAGTGGAGAGACCTTTGAAGAGGCGCTCGACCAACTCATCGCTTTTTTTCCGGGCAGAACATCCCCTCTTTCTACCCCTCTGTGCAATTTGGGCTGGAGAGTCTTTTTGCCCCTGATTTCAAAGCTGCAACGGCTCCTCTCTACGCGCTCCTATCCGGCTCTGTGAAAGAAGTGCTGGAGCAAGCAGAGGAGGCAGCAACACAAGGATATGCAATTGTCAAACTCAAGGTGTCTGCTCTGCCTTTCAAGATCGCTCAAGACCTCATCCGGAGGCTCCAAAAACAATTCCGCTTGCGCATCGATTGCAATAGCGCCTTTTCTTTGAAAGAAGCCCTTTGCCTATTTGCTCCCTATGACATAACAAGTTTTGACTACATTGAAGACCCCACCTATGAGATCAATTCGTTAAAAGAATTTACCCACCCCTTTGCCTTAGATGAAGCTGTAGCGCAATTTCCCAGCTTGGGTCTGGAAGACTGCCCCAACTTCTATGGCTTTGTCCTCAAACCCACCCTCCTCGGAGGAAAAGAAGGACGCGTTCCTTACGTCGATTTTGCAAGAAGACACAGGCTGAAGGTCGTGTTTAGCCCTGCATTTGAAAGCGGCCTCGGGCTTCTGCAAATCCTGCAGCTTGCTCAAGCCTTTGGCGTGAAGGTCCCATAGGCTTAGACACCATCGCCACCTTCAATACGACCTTTTGGATCCGCCCGGAATTTCAACACTCCCCACTTAACCCTTTCCAACCCCCCTCAAATCCAACCCCACTTGCTTAACCAGGTTGCCCATGGAATATCTTTGCCCTCTTTCTGCCCAAGCTAAAAGCTCCCCTGACCAGCCTGCCCTCATCTACAAAGAAAGGGCTTGGACCTATCGGGAACTCAATAGCTGTGTTTTGGCAACGCGCGATCGATTAAAAAATGCAGGGATCAAAAAAGGGCAAAGAGTCGCTTTTATCGCCGATTGCCACCCATCGACACTCATTTTGCTCTTTGCCATTTTCAGCCTTGAAGCAATCGCCTGCCCTCTAAGCACTCGCCTGCCAGCGCAACAGGTCGTTAAATCTTTAGACTACCTAAAAACCTCCCCTCTTTTTGGATCCCAAAACCTTCTCCCTAGATAAACTCTCCCTTCCGAGGGGATAGATCTTCGCTTGGACTCCCCGGCTACCCTCCTCTTCACCTCGGGATCTACGGGACAGCCCAAAGCCGCATGCCTGACCCTTGCAAACCATTATTACAGCGCTGAAGGATCCATCCCCGCACTTAAAATCGAGCCCTCATCGCGCTACCTCCTCTGCTTACCGCTGTTTCATGTCAGCGGCTTAGCTGTTATCTTCCGCTCCTTTATGCAAGGGGCCACCGTGGTCATCTCTCCCTCTTTGCAAGCAGCCGAAAAGCTGGAAATCACCCACGCTTCCCTTATTCCCACGCAACTCTACCGCTGGATGCAGGAGCCGAAACTCAAGTGCAAAGAGCTCAAATGCCTCCTGCTCGGAGGGGCCCCAATCCCGCACTCGCTAAAACAGAGCGCTTCTCATCGCCATTTGCCGCTTGTGTTAAGCTATGGCATGACGGAAATGGCCTCGACGATCGCGCTCTCTGCGCGCTCGGGCGATCCCTCGTACCATTTACTTGCCCACCGAGAGATGAAAATCGAAAGAGACAACGAGATCTGGGTGCGGGGAAAAACCCTCTTTGAAGGGTACTGGGACCCTATCGCACAAGAAGTTGCCAAACGCCCCAAAGAGGAATGGTTCCCGACAAACGATTTAGGCAAGACCCACACCGATGGAAGCATCGAGGTCATCGGCCGCAAGGACCGCCAGTTCATCTCAGGCGGGGAAAACATCCAGCCCGAAGAGATCGAAAAGGCCTTATGCGCTATCCACGGCATCAGACAAGCCTGCGTGCTCCCCCTAGAGGACCCGGAATTTGGATCGCGCCCCTGTGCCCTGATCGATGATGCGACCTCTTGCCACACCCTACAGAGCATCCAAGAAGCCCTTAAACCCCATCTCCCCGCCTTCAAGCACCCCATCGCCATCCTCCCCTACCCAAAAGAAGAGGGGATAAAACCTGACCTGACAACTTTGCATTCCCCTAACTTAAGATTCCAGAACCGACCTTAAAAAGTCTGGCATCGGCACCGCTGTTCTTTTCTGCCTATCGACAACCACATGGACAATCTGCGCCTTGCCCACCTCTAACTTCCTCTCAAGCTCGAAAAAAGTATAACTCAACGTGAAGGAAGAGGAGCCAATGTGGCTCACCTCCATCCCTATCTCAAGCGTATCGCCAGCTTTCAAAGGTTCAAAGTAGTCTGCCTCTGCGTGAACCACTGGAAGCAGATAAGGGGTATTGAACAATGCCTTTAGCCCAAGCCCCCTGACCCTCAAAAAATCTTCAAAGGTCTCCATAGCAAAACGAAACTGCTCAGAAAAGTAGAGAACCCCTGTCGCATCGGTGTCCTTGAGATGCATCTGCACTTGACGAACGAACATGTTAAACTGCGAATATAAATTTTGTGTTAACAGCAGTGTGCATTAAAAGGCTAAATATTAGCAGTAAAAACTTTTCCGATCATGTAAAACAACCCAAACTTAAAGGCTCAAAAAAGGATGCGGGATTGTCCAAAAAATGGAAGGCTCCTATAATCCAGCTCTTTTTCCCAAAACTGACCTCCGTTGCTCGGAGCTGTTTTAAAGAAGTGTTCAAATCGTTTTAATTTAAGAGTTGTCCTATGAAATTAAATGGATTGCAACACCCCCAAAGCGATGCTAGGTTCCCTTCTCAAGAGGATCCACCCCACCCCCTTTTTTCATGCGAGCTAGCAAGTGATTTTCTCTCTCAAGGGCAAACGGCTCTTGCTGACGGCAACCTGCCTAAAGCTCTGATGGATTTTGATTTAGCCCTCAAGCACGACCGCAGTGCCAACCAATGTTACTCTCAAGGCCTATGGTTGTTTGCCTTCGGCAGAGAAAAGGGAAAGGAAAAAGTTCTCTTAATGGCCAGTAAAAAATTTAAGTTAGCCACAGCTTTAAACCCCAACTTTTTCGACGCTTGGCAAGCTTGGGGAAGCTTGCTGTGCGCATTGGGACTCAACACCCAAGAGCACCACTACTTTAAGGAGGCCAAAGAAAAGTTCACTGAAGCTCTGGCTCTATGCAGCCATCACAAAGGCAATGAGAAGGTTGGAGTTGCCAACAGCGCCCCTTTGAGCCAGGACAAAAAAGAACAGGCCCTCTCTGGGCTTTATTGGGATTTGGGAATTGTCTTAACCCAATTGGCGGAGCGTTCCGAAGAGCCTTGCGATTGGCGCCAGGCTATCGACGCCTTCCAACAGGCACTCTGTTTTGACGACAAGCTCCCCTCAGGCTTTTGGCATGATTTTAGCCATGTCTGCCTCCGCCTGGCAGATTGCACCAACGCTTTGCGGTTTTATCTCAAAGGGATTGAATCTTTAAGAAAAGCCGTTAACCTCAATCCTAAGGCATTTGAAAGTTGGCTTCTCTTAGCCTGCGCTTTTGAAAAGCTCTACCTCCGCTCTCATGACAAGGAGCATTTCTTGCAAGCTGACCAGTGTTTTTCTTCCTCTGCGCAAATAGAGCCGAAAAACCCTCAAACTTGGTTCTGCTGGGGCAAATTTCTGTGCGAGAGCGCAAAGCGGACAACCGATATCAAATCTTTGCGCTTAAGCATTGAAAAGCTCTCCCGCGCATCTCAAATCGATCCGGAAAATCCCATGATCCAAGCAGTATGGGCAGAAGCACTTGCCCTTGCCGGAGATCGCACAGACAGACTCGATCTGATCTACGACGCGGAGCAGAAAATCTCAGAGTGCATAGAAAAGTGCCCGCACGACCCCGATCTGTGGTATAGCTACGGGATATGTATGCAGGCCTTGGGCCACTACTTTAGCGATAGCGACTATTATTACCAAGCGATCGAAAAGTTCCAAGAAGGCTTATCAATAGATAGAACCTGCGAGCGGAACTGGCATGCGATGGGATCCACCTACGCCCTGCTTGGAGAACTAGAAGAGAGCACGGCTGATCTCGAGCTATCCTTGCGCTTTTTCCAAAAAGCCATCGACCTCAACCCCTCCACCCACTATTTATTCGACTATGCATCCACTCTCTGGAAGCTAGGGGAGAGAACCCAGATGCAAAAGTGGTTGGAAGAGGCACTTTCGCACTTCGAACGCCTTCTGCAACTGCAAAAAAACACCGCCTATGAACATCCCGATTGGCTCTTTTCCTATGCGTGCACCCTTGATTCCCTCGGCGACTTTTACGAAGAGGAATCTTACTATTTGCGCGCCATTGAAATTTTCTCCCATATCCTCATGGTAGATCCCGATTTTAAACAGGTCCACCACCACTTGGGCCTTGCCTTATCCCACCTCGGAGAACTCACAAACCAACCCGACTGCTTTTATAGGTCTGTGTATCACTACCGCTTAGGATGGAAAAACGATGAAGAAAACGCGGACCTGCTTCTGGACTGGGCCACTGCTCTCATCAACTTGGCCACTCACTCCCATCACTCTTTAGAATCGGATCAGTTTTTCAAAGATGCCGAGCAAAAAATCCAAGCGGCAATCCGCCTTGGCAACCTCTATTCTTACTACCCGATGGCATGCCTTTTTTCCCTGCAAGGCGAATGTGAAAAAGGGATGCATTGCCTCAGGCTGGCCAAATCCTCCGATGCGCTCCCCCCCTTAGATGAGCTGCTCCAGGAAGCGTGGCTAGACAACGTCCGCTCCACAGGGGATTTCCAAGAGTTTTTCTCTCAACTCGACCAACGGAGCAATTACCAAGAAGAGTGCTAAGGCCGCAAGATGGGCAAAGAAGAGAGATGTCTCCAACTCAGGGCTGTTCCTTGAGAACCAGATCGATATTATTGCAGTTGCGATTATGGGCATTATTTGCGCCGCCGATGATTTCGTTGCTGCTTACCGGTGGGCTTACCATCGTATCGAAATGTCCTTAGAGTTCAGAGATTATGGTCGAAATTTATAAAGGTCATAAGCACTCAATTGTTTATTGAACGGATAATCCTAACAAAAGGTGAAAATACCACTCAACAAAAAACACTCTGCGCTTTTTTAGTCCTGATTTGGGCAAAATGGACACAAGTCCAGGCCCACTAAACGGTAGCAAGATCACATATGCAAAAGCTGACAAACACATCACAAGCAGAAGACTTTTCAAAGGTTTCGCGGGTTCATTCCTCGAACATGTCAGAGAAACAAGAAAGCCCCGTAAGGCAATTTATCGATAAAATTTCCCAGCACATAAAAGAAAGGCACGCCTCTCGACCCTCCGCTTCTAGGTCTACACAAAAACGGTGCGAACGCTTTCTGAAACACTTGCTGGGATGGAGCGCAGAGGAGTGCACCCTAGAAAAAGTGCGGATGCTTTTTTTAAAAAAGCTAAATGCATTGATTAAGGAGATAGAACATAAAAGAAAAAATTTCATGGAAGATCCCCAAGTGCTAGGACAAGGGGGGATATGGGCTGCCAATGAGTACCTGCAGGCTTTAGCCTGCAATGGCAAAACAGCCCTTCTTAAAGACCTCCAAAACAAAGGCTCATTCTATTGTGGAATAGCGCCTCAAGGCTTTGTACAAATAGCGACAAATGAACATATATTAAATGGAGAACAGCAAAAAGCCTATCGATATATCTTAAAAGAGGGGTATTCTACGCAAGAGGCATTGGAGTCGATCAATCAATCTGTATGTTTTTTTAATTCTGTAGAAGTGATACAGCTAGCGTATTACAAGACGTTATTTACCGTTCTGGGAGAGTCCCGTTTTGAGCGCCTCTTTGGAAGGCATACTCAGTCCCCTCTTGCTTTTTCTCGCTGTATGGATGAGATTCCGATTTACGACTTTTTCACACCCCACAATTCCGGTGGAGATGTGGCGGTCCTAGAGAAAGGGGATCTGGTCGACGTTCGCAACATCAGGACGTATAAGATCAAGCATCCCAATGGAAATTGGGATGGCATGACTTGTGCTTACCTAGGAGAAAAGAGTTCTGAAAAATGCCGGGCACAAAAATTTTTGGGATTTGGCACTTCTGCAACAGGGAGTACAATACAGCAGATCTACCGCAGCCTGGCAGAAGAGTTCAACAAAAAACCGATTCCAAACCGGGATCTCTATTCTGGAGTTGTATTGGAAAATAAAAACCAGTTGGTTAAAAATAACCTAGCAGCGTGCATGAAAAATAATGGAATGGATGATTTAAAATTTATTTTCACAGTGCAAATCTCTGAGAGAAGTATCACAGAGCTCAACCAGCAAACCCCTGAGGACGTCGGGCTTGCCTTTGAATTCTTCAGGTTTAAAATTGAAAAAATTATGGAATTGCTTTCCGACCGCATCAATTGAAATCAAATTTTCAATGGATAGGAATCCAAACTTCCCTTACGTTGAACTCTTAAGCTGTGACATATTGGAGGGCCTATCGCATGCAACAAATCGCATCTCAAAAGCGGGCGAAAATACTCAGCACTGCCCTCTTCCTCGTCGGGCTTGCTATCGTCTCCTACTTAAAGGCTTGGTGGCCGGGCATCATGCTCGCCGTCGGCCTGCCGCTAGCACTCAGGCAATATCTGCTGGGCCGCCATTATGACATGTGGATCTCTCTATTTGTTTTTGTCGGCGTTTTTATCACAGTGCAGTTCAACGTTGCCTGGGAGGTTCTGCTGCCGGTCCTGTTTGCCTTGGGAGGGATTTACATCCTCTTTCGGGAATATCTAGAGAGCAAGACCTTGCCTGTTGAAGAGGAGGAAGAGGATCTCAACCAAGAAATTGAAGAAGATCAGCACAAATAATCTAGACACATGGCTTTGCGCGCGCGCTGAAGCGTGAGGTTAGCTGCTGTGTTGGCCTTTTGGGTTCCTTCAAGAAGCATCCGCATCACCTCCCCTTTGTCTTTGGCGTATTCCGCTCGTCTTTTGCCGATGGGCTCTAAAAAGGTTTGGAGAACGTCCAAGAGGCGTTTTTTAACGACAGAATCGCCAAGACCACCTCGTTGATAATGGGCCTTCATCTCTGCAAGGCCATCCTGATCGGTATCAAAGGCATCCAGATAGTCAAACACAGGGTTGCCTTCGACGTTGCCTGGATCTTCAACGCGCAAATGAAGCGGATCGGTGTACATCCCCTTAACTTTTTTGCTTAAGTCGTTTGGCTCCTGGCTAAGATAGATGCAGTTGCCGACCGATTTGCTCATCTTGGCCTTGCCGTCTGTCCCCGGAAGACGGGCTATTTTGGGAATGAGCGCTTGGCACTCAACTAGAGTGTCCGTGTTGTAGGTCCGATTAAAATGGCGCACGATTTCATTGGCTTGCTCAATCATCGGGAGCTGATCTTCCCCTACAGGGACAATGTCTGCTCGAAAAGCTGTAATATCCGCTGTTTGACTCACAGGGTAAACCATGAAACCCGCAGGAACACTTTCCCCATATCCTTTCTGCACAATCTCTTGTTTGACAGTGGGGTTGTGCTTCAGTCGGTTCCAAGTCACCAGATTGAGATAATAGATGGTCAATTCAAAAAGGGCGGGAACAAGGGACTGGATGAAAATGGTCGTCTTAGAAGGGTCAATCCCAACAGCCAAATAATCGAGGGCAACTTCTAAGACATTCTCTCTTACCTTTTGCGGGTGCTCGTAATGATCTGTCAACGCCTGAACGTCGGCGATCATCACAAACTGATCGCAGCTTTCCTGCAACTCCAGCCGGTTCTTAAGGGAGCCTACATAATGCCCCAGGTGTAGGGGCCCTGTGGGCCGATCTCCTGTTAACACAATTTTTCTACGCGCAGACATCAAAAACTCAAACTTTGAAGATACACTGGACTTTAGCCATTGGAGGGAGGTGATTTCACCTCTAGAGGTGAAGGCGGCACCGAGCAATGGCTAAGGTCCAGTGTTATACTGTATCCTGAATTTTAGAACAATTCCTATGAAATCAGCTCCCTCCAATGGCTAAACTCCAGGTAAATTCAAAGAGACCCTTAAAAATGTGCGAATCTCTTCCTGGAGAGCTGCGTCAATCCGGAAAAAATGGCGATCGACAGGACCATCGTCGGGATGACGGCAAATGACACATTTTGCCGCAGGTGCCCAGTCAGCTTCGGCTGAGGCCAGTTGAGATTCAAAAGAATCGGCATCGATGTGATGGCGCAGGGTTCGATGCCGCTCCAAAGCCATTTCCTCTCCTGTCCTGGCCGCAAGGGCTATGCGCAGTTGCGGTAGTTGGTCCTGAACATTTTTGTGCGAGGCATCAAACAAGGGGATTCTCATAAAGCCGAGCGTAACAGGGCAGCGGAAACCTCGAGGGATCTCAAAGGGAGAGGGCAGCTGTTCAAACAGATCGCTTAATTGGTCAATCTCAGAGGCTTTTAATCGAACGGATTCAGGGATATTCTCTGCGACATAAGCGATGGTTCCTGGAATATTAAGGTCGACACCGCGATATGTCAAATCAGGAGGTTGCAACGCAAGAGGCTCTATTTGAGTTGGGGGTTCTGGTGGCCTCTGTTGAACCGTTGCGCCTTTCTTCATAAAAACAGATCTGATCTCAAGGATCACCCTTTGAAAAAACAAGACGCGGCGGCACTCCCACGCCATCTGCTTCATCTGAATGAGATTGGCTTGCACATCCTTGCGATTGCCAACAAAGAAAAGAGAGCGGGTCTGAGCAGATAAGCGATCGAAACTCTCCTTGGCTAACTGAGGATTGTCTCTGGCGGTCTCTAACACTTGACTAAACTGCTTTAATGCTTTGATTCGCTGATCCACATCTTCTGTCTTTGCACTCAAGGTGCTTAAAGAGCGAGCAAACATCCAAAGATCGGCATAAATGCGGCTAAAGACGCGACTTACTTTTGCAAGCAGTGGAGACCTCAAACAAGAATGCGAAAGCTCTTGAGTCATCTGGGTCAAAAAAACAACGGAATTCACAATCATCACTACCCCCTCTAATTTGAAAAAGCAGCCTAACAAAAAAATAGGAATTAATAAAATATTAAACTTGATCAGTCCAGCTGGACTTTAGCCATTGGAGGGAGCTGATTTCACCTAATAGAGGTGAAGGCGGCACCGAGCAATGGCTAAAGTCCAGTCCAGTAAAGGGTAAAATAAAACTTGGTGCCAAAGATCGTCTAAGTGGGTATAAAAGCTGCAATCACACCATCATGTCAGATACTATGCCATCGAACCTGCCTGAAAAAATCGATCGTTATTTCATCATCAAAAGCTTAGGGAGAGGGGGAATGGGCGAGGTTTTTTTAGCCAACGACCCCTTATGCAAACGAGAAGTTGCTCTCAAGCAGATGCGCAAAGAACTTCAACACCACCCCATCATGAGAGAGAGATTTTTGCGCGAGGCTCAAGTCGCCGCCCGCCTGACCCACCCTTCGATTGTCCCGATTTTCAGCATTGATCTAAACCTTGAGAAAACTTACTACACGATGCCCTACGTCGAAGGGGAAACACTCAAGCAGATCTTAAAGCAAAGCTACGATGAAGAAAAAACCGGACAAGTGCAGCATCCCATCGGCGCTTCCTTGATTGCCCTCATGAGGATTTTCCTCTCTGTCTGCGAGGCGATTGCCTACACGCACTCCAAAGGGATCGTCCATCGCGACCTAAAGCCGGATAATATCATCATCGGAAAATACGGGGAGGTTCTCCTGTTGGACTGGGGACTTGCAGACTTTATCGGCAGAGACCAGACTTTGCCTACAGAAGGAGGCGATGAGTCGGAAAATTACAAAGATCTGACCCAGCCGGGCATTGTGCCAGGAACGCTCAATTACATCGCACCTGAGCGCCTTTTAGGCCACCCTCCACAAACCACCACTGACATCTACTCCCTTGGAGTTATCCTCTATCAGCTCCTCACGCTGAGGGTGCCTTTTAACCGATTGAGCGTCAAAGCTTTTCGCAAATCGATGCTTCAAGAAAAACTACCCAACCCGGTGGAGATCGCTCCCTATCGCGATGTTCCGCAACACCTTGCAGACATGGCAAAGCGCTGTCTGAGCTTTTCCCCTGAAAACAGGTATCCTCTCGTCGATGAAATCATATCGGAATTAAAGAATTTTTTAGAGGGAAAACCCGAATGGATCCCGATTGCGCAACTCAAAACAGGGGAAAAAACCGATTGGGAATTCCAAGAGAACGTTTTGTTGGCAAAGCACATTGCCATCACCAGATCCCCCGAGGTCATCGAATGGGTCAGCCTGATGATTTCCAAGGGCTCTTTTTCTGGAAATTTGAAAATACAGACAAAAATCAAAATGGGAACAGAAACCCAAGGCGTCGGCATCCTCATCGGCGTTCCAGACGTTGCGGAGAGAAAAAATTTCTTTCGATGGCTACTGCATCTGGTTGGGAAAGACAAGCCAATTGTTCCACAATGGCGTTGAGGTCATGACCATTTTAGATCCCCGCTGGGCAGACAAAAGCTACCACTCTATTTGCATTGAAAAGGTGGAGAACCATCTCTTTGTGCACGTCGATGATAAAAAAAGCTGTCACTACATCAGCCGCATCCCACTATCGGGAACGCATATTGGCATTTTATGCAAAGATGCTGACTTCCAGATGGATCCGATCCAGATCCTAAGCGGCTCTCAAAATGCAATGGTCAATTGCCTTGCTGTCCCCGACGCTTTTTTGGCCAACAAAAACTACGCAAAAGCGCTCATTGAATACCGCAGAATTGCCAACTCTTTTTCAGGAAGAGCAGAAGGAAGGGAAGCGATTTTTAGAGCGGGGATCACCCTTTTAGAAAAAGCAGCGGCGCATAGAAAAAAAGGGGAACAAGAAAAACTCCACCTGCTTGCACTAGAGGAATTCGGCAAGCTCCGCTCAACACCGGCTGCCCCCATGGAATACCTTGGCAAATCCCTTGTCTATAAAGCAACAGGGGAAATCGGCGAAGAGATCAAGTGCTTAGAGCTTGCCTTGCGCAAATATTCCAAGCACCCGATGCTCCACCTCATCCGAGAACAGGTCGCTTTTCGCCTCCACGAGACATCCTCTGGAAAAAGGACAGCAGCCTACCATTTTGCTCTCCTTGCCATACGCCATCTGCCTCAGATGTTCCAGAGCCAAGATAACGCAAGGCTCCTGTTAAGCCTAAGAAAACACCTGGAAAAACTCCCCTTTTTCTTGCTCACTCAATCAGAGGAAGAAGACCTAGCTTGCCAGCTTGCATTTTGGCTCAACAAACCCATCACCCTCATGGAGATGGTCGAAACCTCCCCTCTCATCCCCTCGATTGCCAATGCCATGTACGGACTGCTTGCTCTAAACGCCTTTTCTTGGGTCGAAGAACATCTGCACTGCCTTAAAGAAGATAAAGAAAAAAAACTCATCGCCATTGCCATTGTCTATTTCAAACAAGGGGCGCAGAAAGCCCTGGAGGCCCTTGTGAACGCCCTTTCTGCTTCAGCCTCAAACAGCCAATTGCGCTGTGCGCAATTCCTATTTTCCCGGTGTCTATTGGAAGGCAAGAGCAAGGAGGCCCTCCCTTACTTCCAAGCCTTCCCGAACACCCCGACCTTAGACAGCATGCACATCCACGCTGCTCTTTTGCAGGACGACACAAAAAAAGCACACGCCATCTTAGAAACCTACCCCCAGGAGATGCTCGGAGATGAATACTCCCCGTTTTTTTCCCTGATGGGGTGCTACCTTTTGCAAGCCGAGGGACAAGCCATCGCCTTTTCCCATTTCAACGGATCGATCGACCTCCCCTATCCCCCGACGACAATGCTCCTAAGCTACTACCTACAAGGAAAAATCGAT
>CAWCKK010000044.1:0-4410 GCA_963796135.1 uncultured Acidobacteriota bacterium
CGGCGAAGCCCAGCGGTTTCAGAGTTTCAGTCGAATTCCGCACTCGGGTGTGAGCGCAGCCGCCCCGCCTCGCGCGCACCCAGCGGCGTCATCGCGCCCTCCCTGATTGCTACCGCGCAGATAAGTACCCGCCGGGATGACCGCCATCTCCCCCAATTCGGCTCAATTTCCCGATCTTCTTGAGGCGCTGGCTTATAAGAGGCAACGACCGTATCGACCTGAAAAATGGCGCCTGGATCTGCATCAAAACAAGGGCGCGCAATCTCTGCCGGTTTTAATAGAGGTCTTGGCTGGGCAGAGGCGCAGCCTACTGCTGCAGACTGGAGCTCGGGGGCAGCTTTTTGAGATTTGGGCAGGCACACCCCTCTTAAACCTGGCACTGTCTCTGTGAGAAGCTCTTCGATTTTAGCGCTTAGATGTTCAGGGCGCTTGGAGAGGTCTGTTTGAAGCATCTTGCAGATGAGCAAATCCCAATTCCACTTGAGATCGGGGACTTTTTTAGAAGGCAATTCAAAATACCCTTCGGGAAATTGTCCTGTGAGCAGGTAATAGAGCAAAATTCCAAAGGCGTAGACATCCGATTTGGCAGAGGGAGCAAGCGCAGGGGATGCCATCTTTTGCTCTGGGGCCAGGAAGAGAAAGTTCTGATAAAAAGATCTCTGGAGCTCAGAGGCCACTCGGACATTCCAAGGACCTGGTGTGTAGTGGTCTGCTTCTGCACTTTCGATCGCGCATCCGACATTTGCGCCAAGGGCACTTGCGACATTGTGATAGGTCCGACTCAAAACGCACAGGGGGCCAATGACCCGAGAAAGGCCAAAATCGGTCAACACCACTTGCAACCCCTCTTTTGACTCTTTGACAACGATATTGCTCAGCTTAATACAGCCATGGGACAGGTGGTGGCAGGTGCGGGCATAGTCGAGACTTGAGGCGATTTGCTTAGCCATTTTCCATATTTGCTCCTCGGCCATCTGGTAATGGTTTTTGGCAAAATAAGTCCCGAGATCAACCGATTGACCTGCATCGCTCAGTACAGGGTCCGAGATGAGATAATACACCCCCTGGTCAAGGGATGCATTGTAAATTTTAGCAATGTTAGGGTGGTCTAATCGGCAAAGAGTTAAAAGCTCTTTTTCAAACCGCTTAATAAATTCTGCGTCTTGGGATAACTCAGGAGGCAACGCCTTGAGAACAAAGAGCTTTTTAAGAAAGCGATGTTCGGCTAAATAAGCAACCCCCATCGATCCCCTTCCCAATTCGCGCAGCAGGAGATAGTCTCCTATTTGACTAGGCATCATAAAGATTCCAAAGCTTGGATAATTTCGCTTTCATTCAAAAGTGGGGGCAAACACTGCGTTTGTCGACACATATAAACTGTAGTCTGACCATCGATCGGTTTTTTATCAACTAGGGATGGAATAAGCGTGGAAAGGAGGGCATCACCCGATTCTTGCCAAATCACAGACAGGTGAGGGATAAAGCGATGATTTAAAACCTGGCGAATCTGATTTTCTAAATCCCTTGTCTTGTTTAACGCAACGATCAAGGTTTTTCTCTTGAGATCTAAGTAGCGCAGCAAACAGAGCAGGTGATAGCAAGCCCCGGAAGGATGGCTTTCGATGTAGTGCTTCGATGCTTTTAAGATATCCTCTGCTTGTGCCAAATACTTTTCATCGGATGTGATCTGATGCAGACGCAGCAGATTTTCACAATGAACCGCATTTGCAGAAGGCTCTGCGCTATCGTAGAACTCAAAGCGGCGCAGCAAAAGGGAGGGATCGGCTAAGTTGTAATAGAAGGCCCCTCCCTCTGCTTTAAATTCTTTTTCGACCACAGAGGCAAGTTCTATTGCCCATTGCAACCAATCAGAACCACACCTTTGCTCAAATAGGCTAATCAACCCTTTGATCAGACAAGCGTAATCGTCCAGAGTGCCTAAAAACCTAGCCTCATCTTCCCTCCACCTTCTCAAAAGACGCCCCTCTTGCCAAAGGTGTTCCTTGATAAAGCTGGCAGCTTTCAAAGCAGCCTCTCTAAACTCTTTTCTATCTAAAACACAAGAGGCGCGGATCATGGCATCGATCATCAATCCATTGAAAGAGACGATGATTTTATCGTCTTTGAGAGGGCGCGAGCGCATGCGCCTTTTTTTGAGCACTTGAACCCTTGCAGAACTTAAAAGCCGCTCGATCTCCTCTTTGGGCAGCTTGTTAGAAATTGCAAGTTCTTCTAGAGACTCCGGAATATACAGCACATTGCCGCCTTCAAAATTGCCTGAGGCTGCCACCCCGTAGTACTGACAAAAAAGGGCAGCTTCCTCAAGAGGGAGAATCGCGTCGATCTGCTCCTTGGTCCAAGTGTAATATTTTCCCTCAACTCCTTCTGAATCAGCATCCTCAGCAGAATAAAACCCGCCTAAGGGATGGGTCATTTCATGCAGGATGTACTCTAATGTATTTGTGACAGTCTCTTTGTAGGATGGCTTTTTAAGATACTTCCACGCCTCTAGATAAGCGACGGATAACAGCGCATTATCGTAGAGCATTTTTTCAAAATGGGGAATGGTCCATTTCTCATCGATCGCATATCTAGAAAACCCCCCTTCGAGCTGATCGTAGATCCCCCCCTGCAAGCATCTTATCGAAGGTCAGCTCCGCACAAAAAATAGCTCTGCTATCCCCCTTGACTTTGCCATATTCCATCAAAAACAAAGACTGATAGCCCATCGGAAATTTAGGCTCCCCTTTGAGCCCTCCGTAAACTGGATCAGAAAGGGCGTATAGCTTGTCGACAGCCAAGGTCAGAAGAGGCTCTTCCGGAATCATGTTTCCCGAGGAGTGAGAGGCTTGCTTAAAAAAATCGACAATCTTTTCGGCTTGATCGATGAGCTGAAGCTTGTCATCGCTTTTCCATAGCTGGCTCATGTGCTCAATGAACTCCCCCATGCCGATTAACCCCCTTTTGCTTCAGCTGGCAGATAAGTCACAGCGAAAAAAGGCTTTAAGTCAGGGGTTAAAATCAGATTAAGAGGCCAACCGCAGGCAGAGGCCATGAGAGCTTGGGCAAACTCCATGTACATGTTATTGACCTGAGGCAACTCTTCCCGATCCACTTTTATATTGACAAATGCCTCATTCATCAGGGCTGCCACCTTCTCATTTTGAAAAGACTCTTTTTCCATCACATGGCAAAAATGGCAGGTCGCATAGCCGATCGAAAGAAAAATCGGCAGGTTCAGCTTCTTGGCAGAGTCAAACGCCTCTTGCCCCCATGGGTACCAATCGACGGGATTGTGCGCATGTTGAAGAAGGTAGGGAGACTTCTCTTTGATCAACCGATTTGTAAAGGGAGGTGCCGACATAGAGATACGAAAAAAATAGTTTAAATTAGCCCCAAAAATTTTGCCAAATACCAGGCGGCGATCAGAACTAGCGCCGCAGCTGCCGCCCAGATCAAATTCGGAAGCCACTTCACACCCCCGCCAACGCTTCCCCTTGTCTCTAAAAGTCCTATTCCGTAATCAAATTCGTGTTTTTCAGCCGGCATCCGAAAAGCCGCAGGGTTATCCCGGATCATGCTTTCAATATCCACATTCAAAAACTGGGCGTACTGTTTCCATAAATCCTAAAGCATAAACGCTTGAGATGTAGTCACTGATCTGACCTCTTCAATGGCCTCAAGATAGCTAGAGCGGATCGAGGTGGAGTTTTCTACCTCCTTCAAAGAGAGGTTAAGCTGTTTCCTCTTTTGCCTGAACACATCCCCGACGCGTTTCAACTCTTCACTCATGTTCCTCCAAGTAGAGATTCTTCTCTCAAACTCTAATGTTGTCTTTTTTCGAAATCGATGTAAAAATTAAGGAAAACGCGATTTTTTATCTTAAGCACCCTGCATAGAATGACTGAAAAAAAAAATTCCCATTTTGTCGCTACAATCTCCCTCGACCTTGCAGAAAAACTCAAAACAGACCTCGTTGAGCAAGGATTTGAGATAACGAGACCCCCCTATACCCTGTTTTCCGCCTTGAAGGGGGTCTCTTGCACCCTTTACGCCTCAGGCAAGCTCACTGTCCAAGGCAAGGCGATGGACGAATTCATCGCATTCTACCTCGAACCTCATATTTTGCAATCGCTGGCTTATTCTTACCCACAGACGCAAGTCAATTTGAAAGCCCACATCGGCATCGACGAATCCGGCAAAGGGGATTTCTTTGGCCCCTTGTGCATTGCCGGTGTACAGGCAGATGAGGCCAAAGTCAAAGAGCTGCTTTCCCTTAGGGGTCGAAAGATAGCAAGCAGATGACAGATAGAGCCATTTTGGCTTTAAGCACTAAAGTCAAAGCCCTCTGTCCTCATGCCGTCATTTGTATGGGCCTGGGGACCCAACCAACTCTACTTAAGCTTTCAA
>CAWCKK010000045.1:0-6099 GCA_963796135.1 uncultured Acidobacteriota bacterium
CCAGTTCAAATGACCAACTCGGGATAGAGAGGATAGGCGGCAAGCAGTGCGGTGATTCTCTTGCGCACAGAGGCGAGGACTTTAGGATCGATCTTGACCTTCGATCGGCTTAACCCCTTCTCATCGACTGCAGGCTGGGTACCTTTGAGCAGCTGGACGATGCAGTCTGCAATCTCTTTCATTTCTTCCTCCTGTATCCCCACAGTTGTCACAGCAGGGGTCCCAACCCGAATCGCCGAAGTGTACCAGGGGCCGTTAGAGTCAAAGGGCAGCGTGTTGCGGTTGACAGTGAAGAGAGCTTCTCTCAAAGCCAACTCTGCCTGTCTTCCTGTGAGTTGAAAAGCGGAGGCAACATCAAAAACCATCAAGTGGTTATCTGTCCCCCCTGTTGTCAACGGGACCCCTTTTCCTTAAAGATTTGGCAAGGGCTTTGGCGTTCTTGACAATTTGATGCGCATACAGTTGGAAGGCGGGGGTATTTGCCTCTTTTAGACCTACTGCCTTGGCTGCCATGACATGGGGCAGAGGACCTCCAAGAACAACAGGACAGCCCTTGTCGACGACCTCCTTCAGCTCGCTTTTGCACAAAACCATCCCCCCTCGCGGGCCTCTTAAAGTTTTATGCGTTGTGGTTGTGACACGTGAGCAAAGGGCACGGGGTCGTATTCCCCCTTCATCACTTTGCCAGCGACAAGCCCTGCAAAGTGCGCCATGTCGACCATCAACATCGCGCCGACGCTATCTGCAATCTCCCTCATCTTGGCAAAATTGATCAAGCGCGGATAAGCAGAGTAACCAGCGATGAGAAAGGCGGGCTTTTCTATTTTGACCTTCTCTTGGATCTGGGCATAATCGAGCAAGCCCGTATTCGGCATCGACCTCGTAGGGCACAGACTGCATGATCTTAGCGGAAATGTTGTGGCGATAGCCATGGGTCAGATGGCCCCCGGAGTTCGAGGGACATCCCCATGACTTTTTGACTGACGAGCAACTTTCTTAAACTCTCATATTCCTTCGACAGAAAGCTCGTCGATATTTTTTCTGCCTAGCCTCTCGACTTCTTTATTTTGCACCCGGTAAACCAGCATCGCCCAAAAAGCGACCAGGTTGGCATCCGCCCCTGAATGGGGCTGGACGTAAGCGTGGTCGCATTGAAACAGTTTTTTTGCCTGCTCCATTGCAGCAGCCTCAATTGTGTCGACATTGTCGCACCCAGCGTAAAACCGATGGAAGGCCACTCCTTCGGCATATTTATCCGTCAGAAGGTTGCCCATCGCCAGTTGAGAGCTAGAGAAGAGAAGTTTTCCGAAGCAATCAGCTTCAGGTGACTCCTCTGATCCTCTGAGCTCTTTCACAATCGTTTCGGCAATCAAGGGGTATTCCGAGTGGACCTGGTCCAAGGAGGCCATGTAGGCAATGGCAGCGGTGGTTCTTTTTTCGACAGGCACTCGATTAAAATATTTATGTAAATAAGACACTTCTGCCTCCTGTCGTTAGATCCTCTGGAATATACCCTGCTTTATCAAATAAAGTGAAGCGGAACTAAAAAGGGAATTTCCCTTGAGAGATATTGTTCTGAAAGCTTAACCTGTTGCTACAACTTAATGCTTTGGCTATTGATCGGGGCTGATTTTACGTCTAGATTTGAAAACAGCCCCAATCAATAGCCAAAGCCTTCAAGTCGAACTTAAATTTCAAGTGAGAAGACAATGCTAGATGACCTCAAGGAAATTTTAGACATTCAAGAGCTGGACATGAAAATGATCCGACTAATGCGGGTCAAAAAAGAAAGACTCAAGGAGCTGCTCCAGATCGAAGACCTGCGCAAAGAGCTGCATGCTCAAACCCAAGACAAAGAGACCGAGATCGAAGAGCTTGGGAAAAGCATTCAAACCCTGGAACAGAAAATCCAAGAGGTCAATGCCAAGATCAAAAAGCTCGAGTCCCAGCAAGACAATATTACAAAGGCCGATGAGTTCAACGCGATCACCCAAGAGATGACCCAATGTGAAAGAGAGCGGATCGCCATCGAGCAAAAAGTCTCCGATCTCGTCGACAGGCGGGTCGCTGAAGAGGAGATGCTAGCCAAGATTAAAGACAGCCTCAAAGGCTCTGAGCTGAGCAGCATGAACTTGGAAAAAGAGATCCGCTCTAGCATCTCCTTGATCAACGAAGAGGGCACCGAGCTAAAAAAAGAACGCGATGCTTTGGCTTTAAAAGCCAATCCGGAAATCCTACAAATTTACGACAGGCTCCTGCGCAATAAAAAAGATCGCGTAGTCGTAGCAATCGAAAACCGCACGTGCAGCGGATGCCATATCGTTTTAACCGCCCAGCATGAGAACTTAGTGCGCAAAGGGGAAAACTTCGTATTCTGCGAGCACTGCTCCCGCATCCACTACTGGCAAGAGAGCGCTGCCCTAGAAGGATCGGCTGTGGCCACTAAGCGCCGCCGCCGCCGCATTGCCAATGCTTAAGTTAGACTGGACTTTAGCCATTGCTCTAAGACTCTGCTTTCACCTCTAGACTAGAGGCGAAGGCAGCCTTGGAGCAATGGCTAAAGTGCAGTTAGATAGAGTTTTAGGGAAAGCAGGCAATCGCTGCTGCAGGGCTTCGCGCTCTCGCGGGAGAGGAAAGTCTGGACTTCGCAGGAGAGGATACCAGTGAAAGACTGGGGGCCGTAAGGCTACGGAAAGTGTAACAGAAAATACTCCGCTTTCAACTTTTAACCGTTAGGGACAGGCTGAAAATGCTAACTTTAGGAGTTAGCCGCTACTTGCAGAGATGCGAGGCGTTACAAACCCTATCCGAAGCAAGGCGCAAAGGCCATTACTGTTCTCCGCAGGGCCTTTGCAAAAAACGCTTGAGGGTTCTGGCAACAGACCCCTAGAGGAATGATTGCTCAACGACAGAATCCGGCTTATCGCTTCCCCCCTATTTTTTTACTAGAGGATGTGTCTTTTCATACACCTCTGTTTTGAGCCGAGAGGAGACCTGGGTGTAGATCGTCGTCGTCGCTAAGCTTTGTGTCCAAGGAGCACTTGGATAGTTTTCAGGTCCATCCCCTTTTCAAGCCAGTGCGTGGCGATGGCGTGGCGTATAGTATGTGGGGTGATTTTGCCAAGCAAGCAGCTAGAGCGCAGGTATTCTTCGAATTTTCTGTCGATCGACCGCACGGTGAGCCGCTTGCCCCATTTATTGAGAAAAATCGCCTTGTCGTCGACTTGAGGTTGATGCTCAGAGCTGCCCTGGTGCCTTAAAAGGGTGGTTGAGATAGTCATCGATCCACTTTGCTGCAGTCTGGGTGATGGGGACGATCCGCTCTCTTTTTTCCCTTGCCCAAAACCCTCAAACATACATTTTTTTGGTCTAGATCGCTGTGATTGAGCCCTGCTAACTCAGAGACGCGCAAGGCGCTGCTGTATAAAACTTCCATGATGCAACGATCCCGAAATCCCCAAATAACTCTCCAGATGAGGCTGAGAAAAAAACCTCTCGACGCTCTCATAGGCAAGGGAAGGAGGATTTTTCTCTCCAGCTTGGGGCTATCGATCTCATCTAGCGGGTTGTGTTCCAAAAGGCGCGCTTTCAATAAGGGTTTAAAAAATGAGCGCAGTGTGGATAAATGCCTCAAAATGGTCCTTCTGCTCGCATTGTTTGCTGCAAGAGAGGCGATGTCAGGCCAGCAGTCCCCTTTTATCGATATCGGCAGCCGTCCACGTCTTGCCGGGCAAATCCTGATCGACAAAAGCTTTAAATCTCTGAAGATCGATGCGATAATTGGCGCAACGTGTGTTCTGAAGCATTTTTCACAGCGCTCAGGTAATTAAAATATTTATAAACTGCTTCTGCAAAGTTTGTCATAAACCCTTGTCCGTAGTTCTCCGTTTATGGTAGCATGGTCTTCCACTCTTTAACAGAATTTTGCCTCATATGACGATTAGCTTAAAAGACATCACTAAGAAAGTCGGCCCGCGTTTGCTCTTTGAAGGGATCACCGCAACATTTAACCGCGATAGGTACGGCCTTACCGGCCCCAATGGCGCAGGAAAATCCACGTTGCTCAAGATCATCATGAAAGTCGAAGAGCCGACAAGCGGCTCTGTCTCCTTGCCTGGCAAAGTGGGCTTCTTAAAGCAAAACATCGAACAGTACCATCAGTTTAAGGTGATCGACGTGGTCATCATGGGCAATCAGCGTCTTTGGAACACCCTTGTCGAAAGGGATAGCCTATACGAAAAACCCGAAATGACAGACGCTGATGGGATTCGGCTAGGAGAACTTGAGGAAATTGTCAGCGATGAAGATGGATATAACGCCGAATCTGAGGCAGAGGTCCTGCTCACCGGCATGGGGATCCCCGCAGAAATGCACCACGAGAAGATGCACACCATCCCCACCGATCGGCAGTTTCGCGTGATGCTCTGCCAAGCTCTCTTTGGCAACCCCGATGCGCTTCTGTTAGACGAACCGACAAACCACCTCGACCTAGAGTCGATTGGGTGGCTAGAGCGATTCTTGCACTCCTATAAAGGGGTGCTAATCGTCGTCAGCCACGACAGGCACTTTCTCAATGCCATCACGACCCACATTGCCGATATCGACTACGAAACGCTGATCATCTATCCTGGCAACTACGACCAGATGCTTATTGCAAAGACGGCTGTCAGAGAAAGAACCGAGCTTGAAAATAAAAGCAAAGAGAAGAAGGTCGCCCAGCTGCGCGAGTTTGTTGCAAAGTTTGGCGCCGGAACCCGCGCTAGCCAGGTGCAGTCCCGCATCCGTGAAATTGAAAGGTTAGAACCGCAGGAGCTTAAAAAATCAAACATCCAACGCCCGTATATCCGCTTCTACCCCCCTGAAAAACCCTCGGGCCAAGTCGTTTTCAAGACCATCCAGTTATCCAAAGGCTATGAGGGCAAGCCGGTGATCCGCGATTTTTCCTTTGAGGCCATCAAAGGGGATAGAATTGGAATCATCGGCAACAACGGCAAGGGCAAGTCCACTCTTCTCAAATACTGGCAGGCGTCCTTCCCCCAGATAGTGGAAAAATCGAAATCGGCCACCAGGTGCAAATCGGCTATTTTCCTCAAAACCACTCTGAGGTCATCGATAAAAAAAGCGCTATGACCGCTTTCGACTGGCTGAAAAAACGCAGGGAGGGGGGTCTACGATCAAGATGTCCGCAGCATTCTGGGGAAAATGCTCTTTTCAGGCGATGATGCCTTTAAGCCGATCTCCCACCTTTCCGGAGGAGAAACCGCGCGACTGATCATCGGCGGCATGATGCTTTGCAACTACAATGTCCTGATCATGGACGAGCCGAACAACCACTTGGATCTAGAGGCAGTCTCCGCTCTATCCTGGGCCTTACAGGACTTTAAGGGAACAGTCCTCTTTGCAAGCCACGACCGCGATCTCATAGGCAATAGCGCAACGAAAATCATCGCGTTTGAAGAGAGGGCCCCGCGGCTTTTCGAAGGCAGCCTCGATGAGTATTTCGCAGCAAAAACCAAATGAAACACGCACGCTTGCTCAGCACGACAGAGGGGGAGTTCCTCCGTTTCTCTAAGCAATATCAGCATAAGCTAGCAGCGGAGGTTTTGCGCGACTTCCATGAGAGCCGGGATCAAGCAGTGCTTGCTCTCTACCGGCGTCTGGAACGCTTTATGCTCCTTCCCTGTTTGACAGAAACCGATTTTCAAACCCTTGCCAATAGATACCACCTTCACCTAACAGATGCGGAGGTCTCTTGGAAAGAGCACAATCTGCTGCTCTCTCCTTACCAGAGGAGGGATCATCCCTCGACAACCCCTTTTCTGCCAATAGCCATCTATCTAGATCACCTGCGCTCAGCGCATAATGTGGGCAGCATTCTCCGCACCACAGAAGCCCTGCGCCTAGGGCACATCTATTTCTCCCCCCAAACCCCCTTCACCGATAACGCCAAAGTCCAAAAAACCTCGATGGAGACATTCGACAAGGTCTGCTGCACCCCCAACACCGCCTTAAAAGATCTCCCCCGTCCCCGCATTGCCCTTGAGACAGCGTTGGATGCCCCTTCGATCTTCCGAGTTTACATTTCCCGAGAGCTTTACC
>CAWCKK010000046.1:0-37058 GCA_963796135.1 uncultured Acidobacteriota bacterium
GGGTGGAATGAACGTTGAGATAGACGTTGACCCGTTTGCAGTTTTGAGGAACTCGACGTTTATCCCGCGAATCGGATCGCCTGCATCAAAGGTCAGCTTTGTCGAGCGAAACTCTTTTTTTATCCGAGCGGATCTGATCCAAACCCAATGGCTTTTCTCACCGCAGGAAAAAAGCAGAAAAAGCAGAAAAAAGAGGCTTTTGAGTCTAATCGCTATTGTGTTGGTGGTGGCCATCGTTTGTTGAAACCAGGATGAGAGCAGTGACTGCAACGGCGACAGCTCCAACTGCAAGCGCAATATTTTGCCATTGTTTTTTCTTGGCGGTGTTTGTTCCTTCACTTGAAGCTGCTCCGACAGGGGTCCCTTCTGGCTCAGATGCGGCGGGGGCAGTTTCTGTTGGAGCCTGAGGGGACTCTTCTGCCTTTAAAGCAGGGGAAAAGACAAGGGATAAGGTGGTAAAGACTGTTGTGCATAACCGGTTCATCGCGTTTCTCCTCCGAGAGTATTTAATTTTTCATATGTGTCTTTGAGCAAAAGCACTTGCCAATAGGCTCCCATGTCGCCAAAGTTGTCGACAACATTCTTTTGAAAGGGAATCCAGAGGGCTTCTTGGAAAAGAGGGTCTGTGAAACAATCCTGGGATTTCATCTCTTTGGCAGCGTGGATTAAATGCTGCTGGCAGTCTTTTAAGGTTGCCCTTCTTTCCAGCTGCGGGATGTTTTCGAAAGGTCGCACGGAGAGTCAGAGAGCGGAATGCGGATTGGATCTGCTGGTAATATTCAGCAAATTCCTCTCTTAAAGCCGCTGCAGTCAGGACATAAGCGCTGCCGTCTTTGATGAGGATCAGCTGTAAGATCCGGATAGGGCCCCATTCAGATCCGGAATCCATCTCTGTCAGTTGAGCAAGTCCAGCATTTGTCCGCACCTTGCCCAAAGCGCGCCACTGATGTTTGCCTTGCTCGTGAATGGCTTTTACCGCTTTGAGGTACTCGCTTAAACTGGCTGAAGTTTCCTCCACAGCTAGATTAATCGGAAAGGGGCAAACCCTTTGCTTTTGCTTTTGATAAATGCGATTTTAACCCGAGGGGAAAGGGTGGAAGGATCTGAAATCTCCCATCCTTGGGGAGGGATAAAGAAGCAAGACGAGGCAGGGGCAAGGCGGCAGGCCCTCTCCATCGATGTTCCCCTATCCTTTGTGAAAACAGCAGAAGGGGCAAAAGGGAGGAGCCACGCAAGCATCAAACAGAAGTTTGTAAAGGGCCTTTTTATCATATCTAATCGGAGTGGCAATGTGTGTGTGAGTGGCCTGCCGTGCTTTGGTGCATGACGGAGGCTAAAATACCAATACCCGCTGCAAGTCCAATACCCCAGCCGAACATCGACGTGCTTATTGCCGTGAAAGTCCCGTCTTCAGCGCCGCTTCCTGTGCGCCAGATAGACTCGGTATCTTTTTTGTAGTGTTCCATTTCATCTGCATAGGAAAGATGTGTCGCTGCCAACAGAGTCAATGAGAGAGTATCTTTTGCATACTACCTTAGAGCCGGGTTTAAGTTTTAACGGCAGATAGTGGCAAAAATTTGAGTTTTCTGCAATTTTTTTTTTCCTACTGGACTTTAGCCATTGGAGGGAGCTCATTTCACTTCTAGAGGTGAAGGCGGCACCGAGCAATGGCTAAAGTCCAGTCCAACTAAGGCTTGTTCTCTCTTGAAAAATATCCTCATAAAAGCAATAACTGATGAGAAGATGTACGGGGGGGTTATCTGCGCATGAAAGGAACAGAAACCGGAAAAGATAAAGTCAAGAAAATCTGCGATATTTTGCGCCGGGAGACGCTAGATCCTGCGATCAGTGAAGCTGAGCAGATCGTCCATTTGGCCAAAGAAAGAGCAGAAGAAATCGTGGCTTCGAGCGCAAAGAGGCTGAAAAAGTCACCAAAGACGCAATCGCTGAGATCGAAAGGCAGAGGAGAGTTTTTCAGTCCTCCCTTGGGCAGGCGTGCAAGCAGGCAATCGGTGCCCTCAAGCAGGAAATTGAAGAAAAATTGTTCAAACAGGAGTTGAGCCATTTGGTGACCAAGCACACTCAAGATCCCAGAGTTTTGGTTCAATTGATCGGAGCTGTTGTAAAGGCGGTTGAAAAAGAGGGGATTGATGCTCCTTTGAGCATTTATATCCCGGCCTCTGTTCCCGCGCCTCTGTGAACATGCTTCTTGCTCACGAAATTTTAGAGAAGCTGAAAGAAAAAAGTGTTCTTATAGGTTCCTTTACAGGCGGCATCGAAGTGAAGTTGCATAGGGAGAATATCACCCTAGACATGTCGGATGATGCTTTAAAAGAACTCATGGCTAATTACATCCGGAAAGATTTTCGCGAGCTGATTTTTTCTATTGGGTAGGATCTTATGCAGAAGTTTTACTTTGTTGTTCCTTCTTTGCCCCCTTTGTCTATGCGCGATAGGCCAGACATTTCTTTTGAAGAGCTCATGGCCCGCTTGCATATTTGCTTGGGCAAAAGCGACCTAGAGCAAGTCGGTGTTTTCGCCTTTTCATCGATATTTACAATATCCGCTCGCTTTTAATGGAAGAGCCTGTCGATCCGCGGGGAAATTTAGGTGAAAAAGAGCTCGACGAAGCTCGTTGGTTCAGGCTCGCTTCCAGGTTACGTGTTTGAATTTTTCGAAAAGTTTGAAAGGGTTGCCGATAAGCTCAAGAATTTTTCAGGTCTTTTCTCTCTATATTTTAACTATGAATTGCGAAAAGGGGGTTTTTTCGCGCTTATCTCACTTTCGAGCGCGAGTCCCGCTTCGTGTTCGTCGCACTTCGGGCAAAACGATAGAAAGAGACATGGCCAAAGAGCTGCAATTCGAAGATCCCACAGATCCATTGGTGGCGCAAATTTTGGCTCAGAAGGATTCCGGCAGCTACGAACCTCCTCCCGATTACGCCGACCTAAAAGAGATGATTGCCTCAAGACAGAGATCCCTGGAAAGAAAACAAAGCGTTTGCGGAGTATCGCTTCAAAAAAATTGGCGAGATTGCCGAAGGAGGTCTTTTCGATAGAGCAGATTCTTTGTTACATGGCCCAACTGATGATTATTGAGGATTTCATCGAGCTCGATGAGGAAAGGGGAAAGATGATTTTAGATACATTTAAAAGCGGATAAACCATGAAAGAAGCAGCAAGCACTTACACACTGGCGACGGAAAGGTCATCAAAGCTTTCGGAAACCTCTTACATGTCGAATTTCATGGGGATATTTACCAAGGTGAAGTTGCCATGGTTCGCATTGGCGGTGGGGTTTCATTGAAAGCAGAGGTAATTGAGATCGTCGGCAACTGGCCAAGATCCAGGTTTTTGAAGATACACGAGGTGTGCGCTTAAATACCTCTATGGAATTCACCACCCATTTGCTCGAAAGCAGAACTCGGGCCAGGACTGCTCACCTCGATCTTCGACGGGTTGCAAAATCCTTTAGAAAAAGTCGCTGATGCGACAGGGCGTTTATCTTCTCGCGGGGTATACATGCAGCCGCTGGATCAATTGCGCCACTGGGATTTTCACCCCACTGCTAAAGTGGGCGATCCTGTAGCGTCGGGGAGATTCCCTAGGATACACGATGGAAGGGCGATTCCACCACCAAATCATGGTTCCCTTTACCCTTTTGGAAAGTTAAGGTCAACTGGGTGATAAAACCTGGCTCCTATACGATCGATACCGTTGTTGAAAGGAGGTCGATGCAAGGGGGGCGAGCACAACTTCACAATGATGCAGAAGTGGGCCGGTAAAAATGCCCCTTATCGAAGGGGAAAGAACAAAGCGCCTACCCGGATGATGGACACGGGATGCGGATCATCGACACCCAGTTTCCCGTCCTCAAAGGGGGGACTTTTTGCTCTCCCGGTCCTTCGGCGCGGGAAAAACAGTGCTTCAGCACCATCTTTCAAAATACGCCTCAGTCGATATCGTCGTTATCGTCGCTTGCGGAGAGCGGGCGGGCGAAGTTGTCGAGGTGCTGCGGAATTTCCCCACCTGATCGATCCTCACACCGAACGAGACGCTGATGAACCGCACGGTGATGATCTGCAATACCTCCTCGATGCCGGTTGCTGCGCGGGAAGCTTCCGTTTATATGGGAGCGACCATTGCTGAATACTACCGGCAAATGGGACTGGATGTCCTGCTTCTTGCGGACTCCACCTCCCGTTGGGCGCAGGCGATGCGCGAAATGTCGGGCCGCTTGGAAGAAATTCCAGGCGAAGAGGCTTTCCCTGCCTATCTGGCTTCCCGCATCGCCGCATTCTACGAAAGATCCGGCGTCATTGCGCTTAAAGAATGGCAAAATCGGGTTCGATGACGATCGGCGGGAGCGTTTCTCCTGCCGGAGGAAATTTTGAAGAGCCTGTCACCCAGGCGACGCTTTCCGTCGTGGGAGCTTTCCACGGCCTTTCCCGCGAGCGTCGGATGCCCGCCGCTATCCGGCGATCGATCCTCTGATTTCTTGGACAAAGTATGTCGACGAAGTCGGGCAGAGAGCTTGAGCGAGCGTGTCGAAGGATGGGGCGAAATGGTCAAAAAAGCGCTACGAATTCTTAGAGAAGGCGATGAGATCGGCAAGAGGATGGAAGTTGTCGGCGAAGAGGGGATCTGCGATGGAGGATATGATCGTCTATCTTCAAATCGGAGCTTTATGAGTTCTGCTATCTGCAGCAAAACGCTTTCGACAAAGAAGATGCCTATTGCCCGCTTGAACAGGCAGATCCGCTGTTTCGAGCTGATCAATAAGATTTTCGAAACAGAATTTCGATTTCGAATCGCACGATGAGGCGCGCAAGTTTTTTCTTGAACTTGCAGAACGAGATCAAAAACATGAACTTCTTGCCCTTTAAGTCGCGAACAGTACAGGACAGCGTTTGCAGAGATCGAAAAGAATAGATTCGACAAGTCAGAAAAGAGGAGCATGCATGAAAATAGTTTATGATAGAATTATTGACATGCGCGGCAACCTGATCACTGTGACCGCCGAAGGGGTCAGCCTGGGCGAACTTGCCCGGATTCGATAAAAGAATGGCACGACAATCTATGCCTCCGTCTTCGCATTGAAGGCGAACAGGTGACTCTGCAGGTTTTTGAAAACACCCGCGGGATTTCCACGGACGATCAAGGTGACTTTTCTTAAACAGCAGATGCAGGCCATTTATGCGAGTCCCTTTTAGGCAGGCGATTAAACGGTGCCGGAGATCCGATCGACGGCGGGCCGGATATTGTCGGCGAAGCACATCAATATCGGACACCCTCTTTTAATCCCGTCGGCGGATTATTCCCCGCGAGATGGTCCGCACAAATATCCCGATGATCGATGTGTTCAATTGCCTCGTCAAATCCCAGAAAATCCCGATTTTTTCTGTTGCCGGCGAGCCTTATAACGCCCTTCTGATGCGGATTGCCAACCAGACCGATGCCGATGTCGTGATCATCGCGGGGCATGGGACTGCGCTTTGAAGACTATCAAGCCTTTATCGATAACGCGGAAAAGTCGGGCTCATTGAACAAAACCGTCATGTTCATCCATCAAGCCACAGATCCTGCTGTGGAATGCCTCCTCGTTCCCGATATGGCCCTTGCCTGTCGCTGAAAAATTTGCCATCGAAGGACAAAAACGTTCTGGTTCTGATGACGGACATGACGGCCTTTGCCGATGCGATCAAAGAGATCGCGATCACGATGGACCAGGTGCCTTCCAACCGGGGCTATCCAGGTTCGCTCTACTCCGATCTGG
This sequence comes from uncultured Acidobacteriota bacterium, assembly GCA_963796135.1. Taxonomy (GTDB): domain Bacteria; phylum Chlamydiota; class Chlamydiia; order Chlamydiales; family Rhabdochlamydiaceae; genus CAJCIW01. The sequence continues at coordinate 5,776 of CAWCKK010000046.1, forward strand.
CATCCCGCTATGAAAAAGCGGTCGATATCGAAGGGAGCGGCTCGATCACGATCATTTCTGTGACGACGATGCCCGGCGGCGATGTCACCCACCCGATTCCCGATAACACAGGATATATCACAGAAGGGCAGTTTTATCTTCACGGGGGCAGGATCGATCCATTTGGTTCCCTTTCGCGTTTGAAGCAGCAGGTGATCGGAAAAGTGACCCGTGAAGACCATGGCGATATTGCCAACGCCAGATCCGCCTCTATGCCGAATCGAAAAAAGCGAGAGAGCGGCAGAGCGATGGGATTCAGACTATCCCGCTGGGATGAAAAGTTGCTCCATTATTCCCATCTTTTTGAAGAGCGGATGATGAATCTTGCAAGTGAACTTATCCTCTCGAAGAGGCCTTGATCTCGGCTGGCAGACACTAGCGGAGTGTTTTGAGCTAGCAAGAAGTGGGGATCAAGCAAACCCTAATCGACAAGTACTGGCCAAAGAAAGAGGAGCTAAATTTGAGTGGCGATGAGGTCAAGCTGACAAAAAACGAATTGCGCGATCCAGCAGCTAAAGGCTCGAGCGGCTCCACAAGTACTTGCCTACCCTGCAGCTTAAAAAAGCGATGCTGCAATCGGAGGTCAATCAGGCACAGGCCGAGATCAGAAGGCTCATTTTGCAGTTTGGGGGATTTCAAGTCAGAAAAGGTGGGTGAATATGCCGCCCTTCTACACGAAAAGAGCGCGACTGATCCTTTTTCCTGCTGTTAAGTCCAAGAGGTGAAGCGCATCCCATGAAAATATCGCGGGAGTCGACATTCCCCTTTTGAGAAGATCCTCTTTGAGCCCGCAAGCTATTCTCTTTTCGACACCCCCCTTTGGTTTGAGTCCGCAATTTCACGGCGATTCAAGATCTGATCACCGCCAGAGAAAAATTAAAATCGCAGAAGAAAAAAACAGGCCCTGAAAAAAGAGCTGCGCGAGGTTTCTATCCGGGTCAACCTTTTTGAGAAAATCTTGATCCCGCGCTCTCTTGAAAACATTAAAAAGATCAAAATCTTCCTTGGGGATCAGCAGCTGGCAGCCGTCTCTCAAGCAAAAGTGGCTAAGAAAAAAAATTCTCTTGCGCAACGGAGATGAAAGATTATCAAAGTCAAAAAATATCTTATTCTTGGGGCTAAACGAAGACATCGACCAATTTTTCGAAAGAGCGCAAGCAAGCGGGATGATCGAATTCATCGCCTCCAGCAAACAAAAAAGGGATGGAGCCGCCATCGAAATCCAACACCTCTAGCGCCATGCGGATTTTGCGCAAGCTTCCGTTGAAAAAGCCCTATGAGGCGGAGACCTCGTTTTCCGACGAGGTAGCCCCTAAGAATCATTGAGCTCAAGGCAAGAGGTTGAGCGGCTTTCTGAGAAGAAAAAAGATTGGTCGAAGCGGAGATCGTCCGCGTCGCTCCCTTTGGAGATTTTTCTAGACGATATCGATTTCATCGAAAAAGATGGCGAAGCGGCAGACATGCAATTCTTCTGCATGAAAAGCTCAAGGCCCAGCTGACCCATTTTCCGGATGAAGTTATTTATGTTGGAAGGGATTACGACCTGGATTATTGTCTTGCGATCAACGAAGAGCCAAAAAGCTACCCCGAGATGATCGAAATGCGGATCGATCGGCCTGTTGGCCAGTTGGCGAGACATTTCGGATTTGTCAAAGAATCCCTCCACCAAATTGAGGCAGAACTCAAAGGGTATGCTGGGCACCTCAACTTTTTCATAGGCGTTTATCGAACGCCTCAACGATTTTAACCTGGCGGTGGCAAAAAAAGAAGTCTCTTACCCCCTTGGAAGCTCCTTTTTGCCGTTGAGGCTTGGGTCCCTGAGAACAAAACCGCCCTTCTTTATGCAATCATCGATGGGATGGCGTGCATTCTGAACCGATTGCCACCGAAGAGCACGACCGGATCCCGACCTACATGGAAAATCGGGGGGTTCAGCGGATCGGAGAGGACCTAGTGAAGATCTACGACATTCCCGCATCCACGGACAAAGACCCCTCCGGATGGGTCTTCTGGTTTTTTGCCCTTTTCTTTGCGATGATTGTCGCAGACGGCGGATACGGGTTGATGTATTTAGGGCTTTGCCTATACTTGAAATACAAGTACCCCGTCCTTAAGTCCAGCGCACGCAGATTTTTAAAGTTAGCGACCATTCTAGCTACCAGCTGCGTCATCTGGGGAGTTCTCACCTCTGCCTTTTTCGGCATCGATATCAGCAGTAAAAGCTTTCTGGGCAAACTCTCTGTGATGCAGTATCTGGCTGTGAAAAAAGCCGATTACCATATTGCCCATCGAGATGAAGTCTACCATTTCTGGGTGAAAAAGTTTCCCGATCTCCAAGAGGTCAAGTCGGGCAGGCAGTTTTTGGATTTAGGAGTCAGCAAAAACGGAAAGCATGAGACCTATGAGATTTTCAACGCCTTTGCCAACAGCACCCTCCTAGAGTTCTCTTTGGTGATAGGTATTTTTCACATCTCCCTTTCCTTTTTACGCTACCTATGGCGCCACTTTGCCGGGATTGGCTGGATCGCCTTCATGTTAGGCTCCTACCTTTATTTTCCCTCCATCCTCAAGGCCACCTCTCTTGTCCACGTCTTGGGGATCGTCAGCAAAGTCAAGGGCGCGGAAGTCGGCCTGCAGCTCATCTATACCGGTGTCATCACCGCATTGCTTTTAGCTCTTTTCCAAAAGAGGCTCAAAGGAATCGGGGAGATTTCGACCCTTGTCCAAGTGTTCGCCGACGTCCTTTCTTACCTGCGCCTATATGCTTTAGGACTGGCAGGGGCAATCATGGCCCAGACCTTCAATCAGATTGGCCAGGATGTGGGATTATTCCTAGGAGTTCTTGTCATTTTAGTCGGCCACGGAGTCAACGTCATGCTCGGCATTATGGCGGGTGTGATCCATGGACTGCGTCTTAACTTCATCGAGTGGTACCACTACTGCTTTGATGGGGGAGGCCGCCTCTTCCGCCCATTGATGCGCTTAATTGCCAAAGAGCACCTTTAATCTGGACTTTAGCTTTCACTGCACTTGTATCCATTGGAGAGAGCTGCTTTCATCTCTAGAGGTGAAAGCAGCCTTAGAGACATCTAAAGGCCAGTTGTACCCCGAGGGGTATAATAGGCATCTTGCGTACTTTTCAAACAAAGCAGGTTACGCAAGATGTCTAATCTAAATTATTGAAAAATAATTTACACTTCTGTTATATAATTAATTATAGAGACATGAATTTGCTCTAGAGTTAATTTTGAACATTTAGGAGAAATTAAAATGAAAATGATTTGCAGTCTTTTATGTGCAGTTGGGATTAGCTCTGCCCTCATGGGAGCCGTCCCTATTGGCGCAGAAAAAAATGAAAAGGCCTCACCTGAAAAAATCGTCCAGTTCCGGCAGCAAAGCGCACAGAATGTGGCTCACCAGAATCCTGGGCGTGCTGCCGTGCAGATGCCTGTTCAAAGCTCTGGAGAGAGCTCGGATCTATCCGCCGCTTTGCAGGTGATCCCACCCCAAAAAAGCTTAGAGAGCGCCGTGCGCAACTCAGAGCAGGGAGATATCCTGCTCATGGGCCAGGGAGGATGGTACCGCATCGAGGCGAAAACCTTGCGCCAAGGCACACGGATGTACATCCTAGGCGACAACAACTCCAATCTGGCTGCCTTCCCTAAAGAAGCAAGTGCCTCTAAAGGGCGATAAGCTAGATCAGAAGCAGGGCAAAGACAAAGGCAAATAGGGAAAACGACTCGACGATGCCAAGGGCCGCAAAGCATTTTCCGATGATCGCAGGCTGCTTAGCAGCAGCCTGGATCCCAGAAGCTGCGCACATCCCTTGATACATCGATGAAAACAGCAACGCCAGGCCGACAGACACGCCAATCCCAATGCCAGACATGGGTGACAAAGATCCCGCCTGAATGCTATTTTTCATCAGCAGCATCAACACAAAGCCGTAAATCGACTGTGAAGAGGCCACCGCGGACATCCCAATGTATTTACCATGGTTATCTTCTACACGGCTCATGACAGCGTGCGAGGCCATCCCGCCGATTCCACACCCGATTGAACTCCCCACACACCCAAACCCAAGCACAATGGCTGGTCCTACCATACTATAATCCATGCTAGCGCCCCTTTAAGTTCGAAAATTTTCATTCGGCGATCTTAGCACTTAAAGTATTTTGTGAAAACTAGCAAGTTTTTGACTCAGCAATTAGGAGTCTCGATTTTTCCCTACGGAAAATTCGAAAGAGTCAAAAATTCTTCTCGCTACAAGGAGAAATTTCAAAAGTCCATTATTGCTGTTTTTGACTGCGTGCGGCATACCGCTTAAATCAAAAGCAGGGCAAAAACAAACGCAAACAGCGAGAAGGATTCGACAATCCCAAGCGCGGCAAAGCATTTGCCAATAATCGCTGGTTGCTTAGCAGCGGCTTGGATTCCTGTTGCCGCGCACATTCCTTGATAAACAGAAGAAAATAGCAGCGCGAGCCCGACAGAAAAGCCAATGCCAATTGCAGACAGCGGAGAAAGGGAGCCCGCTTCGATACTGTTTTTCATGAGAAGCATCAATACAAAGCCAAAAATCGCTTGGGAAGAGGCAACAGCTGACATGCCAATAAACTTACCGTGGTTTTCCTCAACCCGGCTCATCACCGCATGCGAGGCCATCCCGCCGATGCCACAGCCGATAGAGCTGCCGACACAACCAAACCCCAATACAAGTGCAGGTCCAACCATACTATAATCCATATTAAAACCCTCCAAAATTAAACTATAAAAATAACGTGCGAGTTATAATATCCAAAATTTAGAAGATAAAATCAAGAAATACGCTTCCATTCATAAATTAAAAAATAAATTATTCCTTGTGCTTTATACGGTTTTTTTCTATATCTTGCTGATATCACCTGGACTTGTTCCATTGGAGGGAGCTGATTTCACCTCTGGAGGGTGAAATCAGCTCCCTCCAATGGAACAAGTCCAGTCCAGCATAAGATTTGAAAAGTGGTGACGATGGGAAAAGAGAGGAAGGAAAGGGATACCTTAGGCGATGTTCTTGTCCCTGCAGACAGGTACTGGGGGGCGCAAACCCAGCGCTCCCATGAGAACTTTAAGATTGGCGCAGAGCGGATGCCCATCGAGGTGATTTATGCCCTTGCAATCGTTAAAAAAGCAGCGGCGATGGTCAACTGCCAGCTGGGGGATCTGCCGAAAGAGAAGATGGAGGTGATCTGCCAGGTATGCGAGGAGATCATGGGCGGCAAGCTCGATTCCCATTTTCCCCTCGTCGTCTGGCAAACTGGTTCGGGAACCCAGACGAATATGAATGTCAATGAGGTAATCAGCAATCGGGCCATTGAGCTTTTAAATGGGGAAATGGGCTCAAAGACTCCTATTCATCCCAATGACGATGTCAATCAATCGCAATCGTCCAATGATGCTTTTCCAACGGCGATGCATATTGCGGCAACCCTTCAAATCCGAAAGAAGCTTCTCCCTAACCTGCATACCCTCAAGGAGGGATTTGAGAAAAAGGCAAAAGAGTTTGAAGATGTGGTCAAGATCGGGCGCACTCACCTCATGGACGCCACCCCGTTGACTCTCGGGCAGGAATTTTCTGGTTATGCCTCTCAGATTGAGCATGGGATCGAGGCTTTGGAAAACGCGCTTGTCCACCTTTCAGAAATTGCCCTCGGAGGCACAGCAGTGGGGACAGGACTCAACACTCGGCCTGGCTATGCGGCTAAAGTCGCCGATGCAATCAGTCAGATCACAGGGTATCGCTTTGTCTCTGCCCGAAATAAATTTGAGGCGCTAGGCGGCAATGACGCGATTGTCGAGGCCAGCAGCGCGATGAAGCGCTTGGCCTGTTCTTACATCAAAATTGCCAACGACATTGCCTGGATGGCCTCTGGACCTCGCTGCGGGATCGGAGAGCTCAACCTTCCTGAAAATGAACCGGGATCGTCTATTATGCCGGGCAAGGTGAATCCGACGCAGTGCGAAGCGATGCGCATGGCCTCTGTTCAGGTGTATGGCAATGACCTAGCGATCAGTATGGCTGGGTCTCAAGGGAATTTTGAACTCAATGTCTATAAACCGGTGATGATCTTCAACTTGCTCCGATCTATCGACCTGCTTGCCGACGTGGCGATCAATTTTTGCAATCAGTGTTTAATGGGAATCACTCCAAATCAGGCCCGGATTAAGATGCATCTAGACAACTCACTGATGCTAGCCACAGCGCTCAATGCGATCATCGGCTATGACAATGCCGCCAAGATTGTCAGAAAAGCCTATCTAGAGGGCAGCACACTAAAACAAGCAGCGCTTTCTTTGGGACTGATGACAGAAAAGCAGTTTGACGCAGCGGTGGACCCCAAAAAAATGATCAACTTCGATTAACATGGATTCCCATTTTGCTCAGCAAGTAGCACCCGACCAAGAAGGGGTGCTGAATTAGCAGTTTGAAGAAAATTGCGTAGGTCACACCCTCAATCTTTTTGCGCAGCACATGGGGGTGGTTTGCAATTGCGTTTTCGATCCATCCCTTATAGGGAGGAGGGAGCTCTGGCAGAGAGCGCAGGGGAAAGAAAGCGACATCTTGGGTCTCGGCACCTCTTTGAGCAGCTCCTCGGATGATCCGACACTCAAAAAAGTAGGAGAACTGCGTCATTTTATTGACAGGCAAATACTCGGCGACTTTTCTGACAACAGCTGTCTGAAAGCCAGATTCCTCTAAAATCTCTCTAACAACGCCCTCCTCCGGAAGTTCTCCTTTGTCTAATCCACCTCCTGGCAGAACCCACACAGGAATGTCCCGCCTTTTGACGAGTAAAACCTCTGTTCTATCCTCGTTGAACACAATCCCGTGGACAGCCTGTTTGTTTTCTGCTTGCATATAAGAGTCGCTCCTTTTATTTTTGTTTGAATTATGCCAGACTTTGTCAATATTCGCACGGTCGCCTTGCTTGTGATGGGGGTTCTTTTGCTGCCGCTTGCAAGTTGTAAGCAGTACTACTTGTCCCTTTGCCAAGAGTGGGTGGATGAGCGCTATCTCGCAAGTACTCACGTGGGTACGCCCGACTTTAGGCAGGAACACCCGCCGACAGGCCAGATGCTGATTGTCGATTGGCGCGTTCCCAAAGAGATTTTTAAGAAAAAGCCGGAAGTTGTGCTCGATTTGATTCTTTGGGACTATACCACCCGCCAAGTGCGGATCCCCATTAAACATCGAATGGACTTTGCGACCTACCGGCTCTTTGATGAAGACTATGAAAAGACAGGGGGGATTCTCACCTATAAAGCGGCGATTGTCACAGAAGAGGGCCAAGTTTTCCGAGAGTGGAAGCACCAGCTCTGGGTGAACCTCATCGTGCACACTCCCGAATGAAATGATTTCTTGTTGTCCACTGCTAGAACCGATCCTTACACACAAGTCGACTTTCTAAAGTAGCTGGGAGCCCCAATCTTTCGAACCTGGGTCGTCAAATGATTAAAAGAGGGAATTCGTAGATTCAGGGCTTAGTTTCTTCTCTGTGTGTTCTGGTAAAAAGTTTTTAGATTTGCCGATTTTCGAACTTTATTCTGTATATTCCATATTTATATTTTATAATAATTTTGTTCTTTGTTTAAATATTTACTATTAATAACGTTTTATGCTTTGCTTAATTTTATTGATTTGTGCTAAATTTTCCGGACTTAACATATGGAGGTAATTAATGGCTTCTCAATCCACTGGTTTTGATCCTAGTCACTCTCTTCCCGTCCCTCACCACCTTCAAAAAAACAGTGCTGCTCCCTTGCACCGCGCTCAGGTAGCAGCCACAGCTGTGATGCGCCCTTCCTTGTTCCCTTGCTACTCTAAAGAACACATTCAGTCTCAAAGAGGGCTTAAAGGCGCAGCTCTTTGGCTATACGGAAAAGGCTACGACGCTGCGAGCGTTGTGGGTCGCGGCGTTTCAAAGGTTGGCTCTGTTATGGGGCATGTCGGCTCGTGTTTATTGTCGAATCCCGTGACCGATGCGGTTTTCCCGGTCAACCCTGTCAATGGGCGGCGTCATTTTGCGCCGATTCCGCGCAGAGCTGAAAAATTTTTGGGCGATTTTATCTTTTATCCGATGGCAACATCTGGCATGATGGAAAGCAATGAGCTATTGCCCGGATCTTCAGAGAGGATTGCCCAGAAAGTCGACTCGGTTGTCAAAGCATTAACTGTGGCTAATACAGAGCTTCTCAATCCGAGCAGTGAATCCACAAAGTTTGACTATCGCGTCAAAACCGTGCACTCCTCACAGGTCAATGCCTTTGCAGCACCAGCTGGCGGCATGGTCGTTTTCACTCAGCTTGTCAAAGAGATCGATGCGGCGATCCGAACGAAAAAAATCCAAGAGGCCACAGTGACTTTTGCAGATGGATCGAAAGCAAAGGTCGATTTGCGCCAGGTTAACACAGACGATGTGCTCGCTGCTTTGATCGGCCACGAGATGACGCACGTTGCTTCTAGGCACTCAATCGTCGGCTTGGTGGGATCCTTTTTTAGAAATATTCTGTTAAGCATTGGGCGCATCGCCTTGGTCGCTTACTTAAAAGCTTCTGATCCAGAGTTTGCCGATTTAAGTCGAAAGCCAAAATCCCAGCTCCAAGAGCAAGAGAGGGAAATTTTAAAGAGTAAGGAGCGGAAATATGCTGCATTGCAGGATGGGCTTGCTTGGTTAGAGGGCAAAATCGATTCTCTTATGGGGTTATTTCACTCGCGAAAAAATGAGTATGAAGCCGATGTGACAGGCGCCTATTTTGCCCATCAGGCCCATTTTAACCCGCTCGGGGCAATTTACCTTCAAGAGCTGCTCAAAGGGGACAACAAGCTGATGGACTTTTTGCACAAGCACATGGAGTTTGCCTTCACTCATCCTTATGGAGAAAATCGCAAGCGCGCCCTTTTTGCTGGAATTCAAGAGATGAGCAAAGGGAGTTTGCAGGGGAGAGTCACATGGGATTTAGCAAGTAACGGGTATGATGTAAATCGCTCAGATCAAGCGATTGGATATGCTCGCCGGCAGTCCCTTATATAAAGCTATTGCAATACAAAGGCAAGAAACCTAATCTTTCCGATAAACTCTGATATGAAGACTGATGCTTCGCCCTGCTCTGTTTGCCTTTGCGCTCTTGTATATGATCCCCCTTGCGCTCATTGCGGGGGGGATTTCCTACCACGTCGAATTTGAAGGGCTGGATGACAGCAGAGCTCTTAAAGAGATCAAATTAGCCTCTCAGCTCACCTCTCTTAAAAAGCGGCCGCCGGCCTCCATTAACGCTTTGCGCTACCGGGCAGATTCAGACATTCCCCCCCTTGTTAAGGTTCTCCACGCCCACGGGTATTACGAGGGCAAGGTCCATATTCAGATCCATGAGATTTTCAACCAGGTCTATGTCAATGTGATGATTGAGAAAGGACCCAGGTATCGCCTCGAGTCGTTTAACATCCACCTCTACTGCCAGAATCTTGAGGTTCCCCACAATTGCTGTTCTGTGAGTTTGGAAGATATCGGGGTGCAGTTAAATAAGCCAGCTCAAACAGAGGCGATTTTAGACGCGGAGATGAAAGTTCTAGAGCGCTTGGCAGAATGCGGCTATCCTCTTGCAAAAATTGAGGGGAGGGATGTGGTTGTAGATGGAAAAACTAAAACCGTTCGGGTGAGTCTCAATGTGAAGACCGCAGACAGAGCCGAATTTGGAAAGGTATCCATCGTTGGAACAAAACGGGTAAAGCCGCGTTACATCAGGCAGAAAATCAAGTGGAAAGAAGGGGAGCGCTATGACAGCCGCCTAGTTGAAGAGACGCAAAACGCCCTTATCGATTCTAATCTATTTAGCTCTGTCTTGATCACCCATGAAGAAACTCTCTTGCCCAATGGAGAAATCCCTCTTAAAATCGAGGTCAATGAGACCAAGCACAAAAGCATCAATCTGGGGGTGAGCTATCAAACGGTGTTTGGTCCCGGCGTGACCTTTGGGTGGGCGAACAAAAATGTGGGGGAATGGGAAGAACCTTAAACTTCCAAGGGGATATCACGCGGATTAGCCAGACAGGAGTTGCAAACTACATCCACCCCGATTTTCATCGGATAGGGCAAGATATGATTGCAACAGCGCAAGCTGCTCACGAAGATATTTTTGCCTACTCGCTCCGCTCTTACAGTCTGATGGATCGATTTGAAAGGCGGATCAACCGCCGATTGCGAGGTTCTTTGGGTATCCAAGGGGATCGTTTATATATCACCGCAAGCGTTCAAAACGGCAACTACTGGCTTTTTGAAGTGCCTCTCTATATTCGCTGGAGCTCTGCCAATAGCCTGCTGAACCCAACCCGCGGGGGTACTTTGGAGTACACAGTCACCCCAGCTTTAAATGTCGCAGAGACCAAAGAGGTTTATCTCACCCAGCAATTTACCGGAAGTGTCTACAACGCCTTAGATAGAAAGGCGAGAATTGTCTTAGCGCAAAAGCTGACCCTCGGGTTCATCTTCAGCAATGGCCTTGCCTCCGTTCCCTTGAGCAACCGGTTTTTGGGAGGGACTGAGATAGATTTGCGTGGCTACCGCTATAAAAGCGTCAGCTCCCTTCTGCATGGAAAGCCTTTGGGAGGCAGGTCTGCGATTTACTACACTTTTGAATCACGCTTTCGGCTGACCAACACCATCGGACTTGTTCCCTTTTTTGATTTGGGCAGTGTCTATACGACCCAGTACCCGACCTTTCATGGAAAGTGGTTTAAATCCGCCGGCCTTGGATTTCGGTTTTTTACTTTCATGGGCCCTTTTCGCGTGGATTTAGCGTTTCCCTTGGATCGGCGCCATGGAATCGACAGCGCTTATAAAGTCCTTGTGAGCATCGGACAAATGTTTTAAATTCGAAAATTATGATGATGCATTTTTTGTTCAAAGTCGCCCGGATATTTTTTGTTTGCTCTCTTGTTGCTATTGTGTTGTTTTGCACTCTTTTTGCCCTTTTGCAATCCAAATGGACCAAGCAGAAGATCAAAGAAGAGCTCATTTCCTTTTTTCAAACTCAAGGAATTGAGGTGAAAATCGAAGGGCTAGAGGGGCAAAATCCCATTGACTTGGACAATTGAACAGAATGGATCTAGAGTTTAAAGATAAAAGCCATCTCAAATTATCCCACCTTAAATTTCGCTTGGGCATCCTTCCTCTTCTTAAAGGGAACTTGTCGGTCAACTACTTCAACGTGGAAAAAGGGGAATGCCGATTTGAGCCAAAAGCAGTGCCGTTGCTGTCTATGGAAGAGGAAAAGTTCTTTGTTCCAGATCTTGAAGACCTCAAGAGTTCTCTAAAGCAGAGATTACCGGGAGTGCGCCTGCCTTTTTCTATCTCACTCCATCGCTTTGCCATCGAAGAGTTCACTCTTCTTGATCAAGGCACAACCAGCTTTCCGCTCATCGGCATTTCGGGTACTATCAAAGCGCAAAAGGATTTGCGCGACTTCTTTTTCGAGGCAAACGTTTTTTCCCCGATTGAAAACACCACTTACCTAGAAATCTATCTCCAGGGAAACCAAAAGCTGGATTTTATCGACGCTAAGTTCAGAGTTGATGCCTGCGGTGCAAACGCGCAGCTGAGTCTGCAAGGTCCCTGGTCTACTTGGGAAGGTATTTTAAATGACGTCCCCTTTACCAAGGGCCCTCTTGTGGTCAAAGGCAAAGGGAAGCTCACCGCTTTTGCCTTTAAAGCTTATCCTCTTCTCAATAGGGATTGGAAATTTAAAACACAATGTTCAGTCCTCTGCAGTAAAGAAATAGAGATCCAAAACCTTTTTCTTTCGAGTGACCTGATCGGCGTGAAGGCAAGAGGACACCTCTATGAAGAACTGTCATTGAGCAAGGCGGTTTTAGCTTTTTCCCTGCCCGACCTTTCTCTTTTTGACTATCCCGGTCACATCCATGGCAGCGCTAAAGGAAAAATGGTCTTGCAGAAGGGGGAATTTAAAGGCTCAATGCAGACGCAAAAATTAGAGGTAGAGAACTTTGCCATCGGCACTATCCTCTGTCACCTCAAAGGGCAAACGGAAAAGGATGCATGGCAAGCAGAGGTCAAGCTGAGCTCTTCGACGGCCTCGACCCCGTTTGATAGCTCTTTTGCATTAGGCCTTAAGCCCGATTCTCGGCTCTATATCACAGATCTAAAGCTAGAAACCTTAACCGCCAAGCTCGAAGGCTCTTTGGACTACAGCATTGCCGACCGTCAATTTGAGGGCTCTGTCATTGCCTCTGTCGAGGACATCGAGCCATTTAATGCTTATTTTAAAGACAAGTTTTTAGCCGGAAGAATCGATGCAGAACTCCAATTGACTCGAGAAGATAAAAAGCAACAGGCAAGCTGTGCTCTCATCGGTAAAAATATGCGCTACCGGCAGGTCCTCATCGACGATTTATCCATGAGCGCTGTGATAGGAGATCTATTTGAAAATCCGGATGGCCCGTTTTAGTTTCTTAGCAGAAAAGGTATTTAGCCCTGGTCTTTACCTAGACCGACTGAACTTTGGAACCCATTTTGATCAACTCCATTGGCCTTTTTATTGGGATGCAAAAGGGGAGGATAGAGAATTCCTTTGAATGCTTTGCCAGGGGGTTTTGGCAAAAGGAAGATCGCCTATTTACCCTTGAGTTAACCCACCTTTTTGGAGAGCTTGCGCAAACCCCCTTTGCACTCAAATACCCTCTCAATTGGAGTGGGGTTCTCATAATTGAATTTAAGCCCTTTTCATTTCCAGGTGGGTGAGGGGAGTTTGCTCTGTGGCTTTGAGTTAAGCGCTGTCCGATCGGTTGGCAAATGGGAGCTCAAGCATTTTCCTTTAGAGATCTTCAGCTGTTTTAAACCTCGCTTTGGGCTCAACGGCCAGGTCTCCTCTCAAGGGTTTATCGATGCTTCCCCTGCTAACATCGAGGGGACTTGCAACGCCGTTTTAGAAAGGGCCAAGGTTTTGCATTTTGGAAAGAAAGAGTCGATCCATGCCAAAGGAGCCCTTCAAGCCAACCTCAACCACCAACTGATGCAACTCAACACAACGCTCAGTGCCACAGATGGGCAGTTTCTGGATTTTAACGCCTCTATCCCTATCCATTATCAACTTTACCCCTTTAACATGAGTTTAGATCGGATGGGTAAAAGTTTTGCGGAACTGATTGCTGAGGGAAAACTTCAAGATTATTCGACTTTGTCAACTTAGGCATCCATCACTTTACAGGGCTGCTCTCCTGCCATCTGTTTCTCTCAGAGACGTTAAACACCCCTTCCTTACAAGGGCAAATTCAATGGCAAAACGGCACTTACGAAAACTACTTCACAGGCATGAACTTGCGCCACATCAATGCGCTTTTTGACGCCCGCAATGCGCAGATCGACCTGGTTTCTCTCAAAGCCAATGATGAGAAGTTGGGGGAGGTCACTGCAGATGGAAAAATCGATCTCAAACCCAAAGAGAATTTTCCTTACGCATTTGAGGCGCAGATGCGACATCTCCACGCTGTTGGATTTGACATGGTCGATTGCGATTTGACAGGCCCGGTTTATCTCACGGGAAATATCCGGTCAATGCAAGCCCAAGGCAATCTGATTATCGATGAAGCTAAAATCCAAATTACAGAACGCCTCCCTTATGAGGTGCCCTCTCTTCCTGTGACCTATGTCAACACCCCGAACTACTTACTTACAAAGCCCTCTTTCCGGCAGGGCCTGGCTTTGAGTTCCATATCGACCTTGAATTGACAGCTGAAAACCCGATCCGCGTCGAAGGGAGGGGCCTCAATGCAGAGTTGGGGGGGCATGTGCGGCTCCACGGCACAAATACCAATATCGCAGCAAATGGCGATCTCCAATTGATTAAAGGGGAATACATTTTCTCTGGCAAAGTGTTTAAGCTCACCGAAGGGGAGATCATCTTCAAAGACAAGCCAGCCCCCTCTTCCTACCTCAACCTCACAGGAACCCTCAGCTTGCCAGATATCGCAATCACGGTCATGATGCGCGGACCTTTGACATCGCCCCAGCTGACCTTCCAATCAAACCCCCAAAAGCCCACGAGCTCTATCTTAGCTCTCATCCTCTTCAACAAAGATATCGCAGAGATCAATCACCCTGAGGCGATCCAATTGGCAAGCACCCTCATGAGCCTCTCAGGAGGTGCAGGTCCAGATGTGCTCGAGGCTATCCGCAAAAGCATCGGTATCGATCGACTCAACATCACCTCTCGCCCAGGAACTGATGAGCTGGCCGTCCAGATTGGCAAGTACCTCACCAAGAGGGATCATGATCACCCTGTCTCAGAGCGCAACCAGCAGCCAGGTGATCGTCGAGGTCGAACTGCCCAAAGGCTTTATTTTCCAGGCAGAGACACAAGAAGAAGACGAAGGCAAATTTTCCCTCAAGTGGAGGAAGACCTACTAATGCAGTCGCACCGCCCGACAGAAGCTCTCTATCGCGATTCGTGTGCGCTAATGCCAGGTGGGGTCAGTTCCCCTGTGCGCTCCTTAAGGCATGGGAATCCCCCCCCCCCTGATGGTCACCTGTGGCCAAGCAGATCTGATCTACGATGTCGATGGCCACTGCTACATCGACTTTTGCCAAAGTTGGGGAGCCCTGATCCTAGGACATGCTCCTGAACAGCTCACCGCTAAAGCTGCCGAGCAGCTCTGGCGCGGCACCTCCTTTGGGATTGCAACCCCTTATGAAAAACAGCTGGCAGAGCGGATCCTGCATCACTTGCCCTCGATAGAAAAGCTCCGCTTTGTGTCATCAGGGACAGAAGCCACAATGACCGCCATTCGCTTAAGCCGGGCCTATACGGGCAAATCGGTGATCATCAAGTTCAATGGCCACTACCACGGCCACTCCGACAGTCTTCTCATTAAAGCAGGCTCTGGGGTCTGTCATTTGTCAGAGGCCTCTAGCAAAGGCGTTCCCGAGGAACTCATCAAACTCACCGTCTCCCTGCCCTTTAATGCAACAGAGGTTTGCAGAGATTTCATCTGCTCACGCCAAGACATTGCGGCCATCTTAATTGAGCCGATCGCGGCCAATATGGGAGTTGTACCGGCAAAGGCAGAGTTTTTGCAAATGTTAAAGAGAAGAGAGCTCCAAAAGAGGAATTGTGCTTATTTTTGATGAAGTCATCACCGGATTTCGCGTCGGTTTGAACGGCGCTCAGGGCGTCTACGGGATCCAACCCGACTTGACCTGCCTTGGCAAAGTGATCGGCGGCGGCCTTCCGGCAGCGGCGTTTGGAGGAAAAGAGGAGATTATGAACTTGATCGCCCCTTCAGGACAGGTTTATCAAGCAGGCGCCCTTTCGGGAAACCCTCTGGCGATGTGCGTTGGGCTTGAGGTTCTGCAAACCATAGAAAAACGGGGCTTTTTTGAGTCGTTGAACCAAACACTCGAAGTTTTCCTTGCACCCATTAGAAAGAGAGTCAAAGAAAAGCATCTGCCGATTGCCATCCAAAGCGCAGGCTCGATGTTCACCTTCTTCTTTGGCCTCCAAAAGGTCGAGAGCAAAGAGGACCTAGCCCAGATGGACCAAGAGGGATTTAAACGGTTCTTCCGCTACTTGTTCCAAAGAGGAGTCTACTTATCTCCATCTGCCTATGAAGCGCATTTTCTATCCAGCGCCCACACAGAAGAGCACCTCCAAACAGCCCAAGGGCTATTCTAAACCTACCTCGAGCAGCTTTAAGCTAAAAGTTTTTAGAGAGCGCGTTTAAAAACAGATCTTTTCCCCTCTGTTTTTTCCCTAAAATCTTCACCTTCCTCTTCTTCCTCTTCTTCTTGCTCTTGTCCTTGACCGCTGTCACCATTTTTTTTCCCTTTGCTAGTTTGCGAGCCAATGACCCCTGCCTGCTGAGAGCCAGGAGCAACATAAGGGGCTGTTTGGATGTTTTGTGCTTGAGCGGATTGGTGATTTACAGGCTGTGCTTGGGAAGGATTCCGATCTAATGAAGGTTGAGCAGCTAGAGATACTAGCCGCAGCCGTTTGAACCTGCTGCTGAACCTGGGCCCCTTGTTGTGTGGGCAGACCAGCCAATGGTGTCTGTTGCTGTTGCACTGGGGCTTGAGACTGGGTTGCCATAGGTTGTTGCTGAACCCCTTGTTGTTGCACTGGGGCTTGAGATTGGTTTGCCGCAGGCTGTTGAGGGGCCCCTTGTTGCGCAGCAGGAAGGCTTGCTGTTGCTGCTTGAGGCTCAGGAACTCCCTGACGAACAGGGGCTAGGTTAACTGCTGCCTGAGTCTGTTGCTGTGGCTGAGCTTGTTGTTTAGGGGCTAAATTGCCGATTTGAGTCTGTGCTTGCCCCTGCTGTTGCTTAGGGGCTAAATGAGCTGCTGGTTGCGGTTGGGTAACTTGACCTTGCTGTTTAGGAGCTGGGTTACTCAATGGAGGCTGCGCTTGTCCCTGCTGAGTAGGCGCTGTTTGCGCTTGAGGTTGAGCCTGCTTAAACTGAGCCAGATTCACCCCTGCTTGAGGCTGTGCTTGGGTCTGATGCTGAGGAGCTAAATGAGCTGCCTGTCCCTGCTGCTTAGGGGATAACGTGCCTGTTGTTTGGGGCTGTGCTTGGGTCTGTTGCTCAGGGGCTAATTTAGGTACCACCTGCGTCTTTTGAACTGCTTGCTCCTGCTGCTTGGGAGCTAAACTCCCCGTTGGAGCAGTCGTGGGGTTTTGCCTCTGTTGAATAGGCACATCGGCTCCGCTTTTGCCCTGAGGCTGGCCCTGTGGGTTTTGCTTGCTCTGGGTTGGGTTCGGGGCCAAATTTCCTGTTTGGGCCGACCGTTGATTTTGTTGCTGGGGAGGTAAGCTACCAGCTGACTGTGGAGGAGGAGCAGCGGGATTTGTTGCTCCGCGTTGACCCTGTTGCCCTTGTTGCTCGGTTGGTTTTCCGGCTTAAGCGGTAAATTAGCTGTTGTTTGACGCTGAGTTTGCTGCGGTTGATTTTCTGTCTTAACCAGCAAATTAGCTGTTGTTTGACGTTGAGTGTTGCCTTGATTGAGTAATTGCAGAAACTGTGATTGATTATTTTGCTTGGGATTTGCTGTGGGCAGGTGGCGAGACAAATTCATCTGAACTGTTTGATTAGTTAAGTTGGCAGTTGTCGTTAAAGGGCTCGTCTCCGAGCGGCTTTTTTTTATCTGGCTGCCATAGTCTGGCGCGTAGCGATTCAAAGCACTTTGCAACGCTAAAAGCTTATTGTCTGTATTCATTTGTTAAAATTCTTATAGGTAAATCATATATAATTAATTATATCACAAATAATCCATTTTATTTTACTGTTTTTGTCGCCGTTTATAATAAGTTATTAAACATCTTATTTTCTAACACTTATGTGAATGCTATGCAGCCATGCATGTCTTGGTGCTAAAAAACTCGGTATGCATTATCATCGCCTGCGAACTTCACTTTTTGGAGGTGGTTATGTCACCCCTGCGCCAATCAAGCTCAGCGCGCACTCATTGTTGGACCCAAATCCAGCAGTTCTGCTCAGCGCGCACTCATTGTTGGACCCAAATCCAGCAGTTCTGCAATGCCTTGGGCTCTTTATTCACCGGTCTTGCGGAGCGCTCAGAGAGCGCGTTTAGACGCGTTTACGTCATGAAAAAAGATGCTCTTGGCAACATCAAGACCTATGATCAGAAGCCCCCTGCTACCCCTCAAAAGGTTACCCAGGTGAGCTATATTGAAGATATCAAGACAGGGGAGATGTATTTAGATGAGCCAGGTTATGTCGTTGCAGTCAAATGCGCGCTGATTGGTTTGGGCATGCCCTTTCATGTCCTGGGAAAAATGGTGTGGCAGACGCTCAAAACACCCCTCGAGATCGGTTTGATCGCCTCTTTTACACTTGCTAAGGCAGGCAAACAGCTTGTTCTAGGCGAATGTAAAAAAGCGGCGATCCATGCTAGGGAGGGGTTCTTGGAGGCTGATTATGTTTTATCCTGCGGGATTTTTGATATTGTGAAAGCCCCGATCTTTGGGCTTGGGTGTCAGATCGCCGCCATTTACGGGATTTTAAAACCTTTTCATGGAAGGGCTGCGGCGGGCAAGTGCGCAAACGCCCTGCAAAATGGGGTCTCGTTCAAAGAGGAGAGCTGCGCATACCCTAACTTTTCGCAACTGGTTTCTTGGCAAGAGTTTAAAAGCTACTTTCACAACCTCCAGTTCTCCTATTTAGCCCCCTGTTTTCAGGTTCGCGGAAATGTCGGAAACCCCCGCATTATTGTCGTTCGAAGGGAGCCTGAGTACTCCTCACTCACTCACATCGGGAACTATTTCGCATCCTGTTAAAGCGCGCACCTCTACCTGGGATTCGGCAATCAGAACTTTCTTATTTCCGATCTCAACGATGTAAAGCATCGATTTAGGGCTCAAAGGCCTCTTTGCAATGATTTGAATCGCCTGCGAAGAGCCCGATCTTGAATTTTCCAGCGCCGAGCCTGCGCATAACCCAAAACGTCGCAAAGACAAGAAAGAGCAGCCCTAAAAGAGTGATCAGCATCCGAATGAAAGCTCCCTCATAAGAGGTTGTCACCTCAGCTGAGGAAGGGAGGGGAGTGGGGGCTTGATCCGAGGGTTTTGCCTGCAAAGGCTGCATTGGATCTGCTTGCGATGAAGGAGCGGGCTGCTCGATTGGCATTGCAGGCGGCTGGCTGCTTGCGGCGTAGCCAAGAGGTGAGCTCAAGAGGAAAAGAGCGAAAAGAAGTTTATTCAATGACATAAGATGCGAGCCTTTTTAGGAGATCAAATACCGGCAGTGTCTAGTGTTTACCCATTTTTTTCAACTTGAGTTTTTAATTGAGAGGACAGCCCATTCGCCAACACAATCGAAGTGATCTATGTTTTTTGGACTTGCCGCGATAAAAGAGAAGCCAGGGAAGTCATTCGTGAACTATTGGGCCAAATAGCCAAGTGGTAGACGTGTGTGTCCATTGTATATGAATATCCTATGAAAAACTCAGAAATGAATATCGGTATAGTGGAAATCATTCACAGATATCCAGATGAAGGTTATGCCGTCAACAATAAGTGCAGTGAAATGGGCTATATTCTAAAAGGGTCGGGCAAGTTAGTCATCGAAACCGAACAGGTAAATTTATCTGTTGGTGATGCGGTTTACATTCCACATGGAGAAAAATACTATTGGGAAGGCAATTTAACATTGGTTCTTCCTGCGACCCCGGCCTGGTATCCTCAGCAGCACGAAACCAATCTTTCCTGACTGGACTTGTATCCACTCCTCAGGGCTGCTTTCACCTCTAGAGGTGAAATCAGCTCCCTCCAGTGGACGCAAGTCCAGGCTGCTGTACATTTTGATATTTTTTGTTGCCGTTAATCTCAGGGTTAGGTTAGGATGTCCCTCTAAAATAACAAGGTTTTAGCGGGGTATTAGCTCAGTTGGTTAGAGCGCCACGTTGACATCGTGGAGGTCAGCTGTTCGAGTCAGCTATATCCCAATGGAAGTTTCCTCGTTTCAACCCCTTAGAACCTCTTAATCAGACAGCTGCTGCCCTTTTAGCGGCGGCAGTGATTGAGTTTTTTCCAGGCGCTCTCCTCGTCGATGGGCAGGGGACCTCCTCCCGCTTTTTCTATGACTTCATTTTCCCCTTTGAATTCCAGGGGGATTTTTTGCCTATGATCGAAGAGAGAATGCGCCAGATCCTCTTGGAAAAAAGGGAGGTGCGATCCCTTGAGATGATGCCTGCAAACGCAGCTTCTATGCTGTTGCACTGCGGACAGCCGATTGCTTCCGAGATGTTAGAGAGCAGTAGACAGGGCTGTCATCCCGATGTGCCAGATTGGAGAGTTTGCGCCATATTGCTCCATGTAATCCCATTTAGCGAAGCTTCAAATTCCTTTTTTTAAAATTTTAGAGGGGTTTTCCTTTAGACTGCTCCGCCCGAGTAACGATCCGGATCATCGGAGCTGCTGCCCTAGAAAAAGAGAAGATCAAGCAGATTGCCAAGCAGCCGCCAGTCTCTTCCGCTCTGTCATTTAAAGCAGGTCGTCGAGGCATCGAATTATTTCGCCCTTGGTTGAAGAGGGGTTTTGGATATGGCGCCCAAAGGGGAAGCATGGTAAGGAAGGCTTGGTTGAGTTGTGGGAAGAAGAGCATGAAAAGCAAAAATTTAATTCTCATCACGTCCCCATCAGCCTTTATCGGCGATGGTGGAAGAGGGGAGTTTAACGCGCGCCCATCGAGACTATTTTTTGGCTCACGGGCCTCTGCGAAAATTGCTGAAATTGCCTGTCAGTTTCCAATCTTCATGACCCTGTTCTGTAAAAGAGGGCTTATTCTCTCCGCGAGGCCTGTTTTTCCGACCGGGCTCATCTATTTTCTGTCCTGAGGAGAAACTTTTAGAAGAATGTATTTCTTCCTTGCATTTCATCCTATAAGATCCCTAAAATTCTAGTGTTTTGAGTTCGAGATCGTTTTATCCATTTCGAGTCGAAGGCGTCATAAGACAAAAGGGCGAGCAGCGCATCTTTTTCGCTAAGCCCTTGAATAAGGTGGGTGTTCCTATTCTGTTGAAAGAACGATCTTCAAGATGTCTTGGCCAGCGTGGACGTGCAAATCGCAGACGCGTTAGGGCGAAGGTGGACAGGCCCTTATTTAAGCCTTTCTGAGGCGACCTTGCCCGTTGAAAAGGGAGGCTACGTGCTTATCGAGGTCTGCGTTTAGCTCTTTAGAGCGAGCGTTGGCTTTGCTTTTAGAGCAAAGAGACGGGGGGCTTCCCTTTTGGCTTGTTCCAGAGCACGTGAGGATTCTTATTGCGGCAGGTCGGAGCGAGGCTTATACCAGAGAGGTCGGGAAGTTAGTTGCAAGCTCAGGGATTCTGTGTCGCTGTAGACAGCGGCAAAGACCGTTGAAAAAACGGCTTTACAAAAGCGATGATGGAACAGTGCCTTACGTCGTCCTGCTAGGTCAGCGGGAAGAGAAGGCGCAGACTCTCACTATCCGAGCCTATGGTGAGAAAAAAGAGCAGGTCTTGTCTTTGGATGAGTTCTGCATGAGGCTCAAAAAGCGAAATGGGGAGTAAAGCCTCTGAACTTACGAATTAATAGAGAAATCCGAGCTCCTAAAGTGCGCGTCATTGATCCAGATGGCGAGACAGTTAGGAGTGTTGACGTTGACAGAAGCCTTAGTCAAAGCGGAATTAGCAGGGTTAGACCTTGTTGAGATAGCGCCTTCCGCTGAACCGCCGGTATGCAAAATCATCGATTTTGGAAAGTACCGCTATCAGCTGACAAAAAAAGAAAAAGAGCAGAAGAAGTCGCAGCATCAGGTGAAGGTCAAAGAGATCAAGATCAAGCCGAATACGGATGATCATGATCTCAGGTGAAGACAAAGCATGCGCGAGAATTTATTTGCAAGGGAAATAAAGTGAGAATCACTTGTGTTTTCCGAGGGAGGGAAATGCTTCACCCCGAGTTTGGAGATCGCAACATCGACAGGATGTGTGAGGATTTGTCTGATATTGCTACTCCTGAGGCGCCGCCGAGAATGCTAGGTCGTAGTTTATCTGTTGTTCTCGCTCCCGGAGCAAAGAAAAAAATGGCAAATAGTTAATGTGGAGAATCGACCGTGCCAAAAATGAAAACACGTAAAGCCGTGGCAGCGAGATTTAAAGTGACCGGGACAGGCAAATTAAAGCGCCAGCCGCCCTGGTCGCCGCCACATATTGACAAAGAAAGTCCTCTAAGCGAAACGCCATCTGAAAAAGGCAGGCTTAGTCGACAAGGGCCAAGTAAAAATGTATGCCCGACTTAAGATCTTAGGGTGATTTAAGGGTAATAATTTAAAGATAATATTGGAGAATTACCATGGTAAGAGTCACCAACGCAGTGGCTGCCAATCGCAAGCGCAAAAGGTTGCTCAAGCGAGCAAAAGGATTTGTCGGTGATCGCAAGAATCACATCCGCTTGACTGCTGATGCGGTCATGTCCGCGATGGCATTTAATTACCGCCACCGCAAGCAAAGAAAAAGAGATTTTAAGCGGCTTTGGATCATCCGGATTGGAGTCGGTGCAAAGATCAATGGGATATCTTATAGCAAGCTCATCTCCGGATTGAAGAAAGCAGGTTGCGGTCTCAACCGCAAAATGCTCTCTGATATGGCACTCCGCGATCCAGGAAGTTTCGCAGCAGTGGCTGGTACAGCCAAACAAGCGCTCGCCTAAAACTTTATGTCGCGCCTCATCCGCTTGATGGGATGAGGCCATATCTTTCTTGAGGTTTTCGTGCAAGATCGATTGACAGTCGCTTCGCAAACAATTTCAGTCTGAACTTGCGGCGGTTCAAGTCTAGCAAAGATGTAGAACAGCTCAAGGTCAAATACCTTGGTAAAAAAGGCCCTATCCAGGATCTGATGCAGCACCTGCGCGATGCTCCTGCCGATCAGCGCCCTTTGCTTGGGGCGAAGATCAATGATCTCAAAGAGGAGATCTCTCACTCTTTGCGAAAAAGCGCTTGAGCGATGCTTAAGGCAGAACTTTCCCATCAGTTGCAAGAAGAGATCATCGACATTTCCCTTCCTGGCAGAAAAAGTTACTTAGGCAAGACCCCATCCCATCACACAGATGATGGAAGAGATCATAGACATTTTCATTGGAATGGGCTTTTCCGTCCAATACGGCCCCGATATCGACAGCGATTACTACAACTATGAAGGGCTTAAACTTTCCTCCCGATCACCCTGCTCGCGACATGCAGGACACCTTTTATATCACCCAAGAGATACTCCTTCGCTCCCATACCTCGAATACCCAGCTGCGCGTCATGGAAAATCACAAGCCGCCGATTCGCATCATAGCTCCAGGCACTGTCTACCGCAATGAAACAATCAGCAGCAGATCCCATGTTTTTTTCCATCAAGTCGAAGGACTCTACATCGATAAAAAAGTCTCCTTTGCGGATCTCTTCGCCACCATGGATGATTTTTGCGACAAGCTCTTTCAAACAAAAGTAAAACGCGATATCGCCCCAGTTATTTCCCCTTTGTCGAGCCCGGCCTTGAGCTCGATATCGCCTGTACGTCCTGCCAGGTAAAGGTTGCCGCCTTTGCAAACAGTCGGGATGGCTTGAAATTTTCGGCGCAGGGATGGTTCATCCTGAAGTTCTCAAAAATGGGGGATCGACCCCGAAGAGTATAGCGGATTTGCCTGGGGAATGGGCGTCGAGCGCTTCGCCATGCTCCGCTATGGAATCAAAGACATTCGGATGTTCACTGAAAATGATTTGCGGTTTTTAGAACAGTTTGCTTGAAATTTAATCTGCATTTGTTACAATCTTCGTCTTGCCTTGAAATCTTTGGAAGAGTGGCAGAGTGGCCTATTGCGGCTGTCTTGAAAACAGCAGTCGGGCAACCGACCGTGGGTTCGAATCCTACCTCTTCCGATCATGCAACCCATTCAGACCCTTGGCCTCTTCATCAAGAAGAGGCGAGTGTTTGGATGTTCATGCGAGACCGGCTTTCAGGACAAATTTCATCACAGATTTTTTAAATGTGGTTATCTTTTCCTTTCTCAAAAAAACAAGAGACTTCTTCCATCTTTTTCTCTCCTCGAGCTGGACTTTAGCCATTGCTCGAGCTATCCTTATCACAAAATCCTCGTAACCATTGGAGCAAAGTGAAATGAGCCCCCTCCAATGGTCAAGTGTAGTCTTGAATGGACAAGTTATACCAAATAAAGTTCGAAGATCGGCAAATCTAGAAATTTTTTACCACAGAGCTCAAAAAGCCCTGGCCTTAATCCGATCGCAAAACCGCTTGTCTGGTTCTCGTTTGTGTTGGGCCCTCAGAATTGCACATTCGTCATCGCTCAAAAAAGTCATACCCAACACCTTACATGTCAAGCTCAATTTTTATAAAGTGGATTTTTCACTCACAAAGGGTATATTTGGTAAAATTTAATATTTTTTAATTATTGAAATTAATCTAACTTATCATCTAACATGATGTATTAAAATAAAAGATCTTAAAATTAGTTTGCTAAACAAATAATTGAGGCTATATGTCATTGAAGTTAACGGATTATGATAAGAAATCTCTGGATATCGCAAATAACTGCTATCAGTTGATCCAAAAATTGGAGAGTTCAAAAAACATTTCCTTAGGCCAAATCCAGGAGATAGGTAAAGATTTCTTTGCAATTCAAGGGCTGGCCAACAACCTTCCTCAGCAAGGAATGCATCAAGCGACAGTCAATCATTTTTTTGCCTGTGCCCAGGATAAAGTGAATCAGTTTTTTCAACAGCATACGGCGCTCATTTCTGTTCAGTACAATGCAGGTGGCAACAGCCTTAGCATCCGCGGATTGGAAGGGAATTGGAAGCAAGGGCCCAGTCTTGACCTAAAAAATCACGACCAATGGTCGATCCGTATTCCAAAGCCCGATGACGGTTGTTTCCTAGAGTTTAAGATTGTTCGCGAATTACCAAATAACACTATAGAATGGTCGCCAGATATCAAAGGAGGCAATTTCAAGATTTATTCTGGGCAAAACATGGACATTAAAATTAATGGCTCATTTACTTCCCCTAACTGTTACGCTATCTCTCATTTGCCACAGGCTACAGCTGGAAGCACGCCCCGATCTAACTCAAATCTTTTTGTTCCTGAAATCCCCAGCGGTTTCCAACTTCTGCCTCAACAAGTGGCCAACACCAAAGCCCAACAGATTCAGAAGATTGCCAATGAACACGGCTATGTGTGGTTTTACGATGAGAAAACCAACCCTTTGACAAGTTGCTTTGGCAATTTTCATCCGTGCAACATCGAGTTTGGCGGCACTTGCTATTCTAATTCAGAAGCTGCCTTTCAGGCGCAGAAATTCATCGACCAGTCTACTACTTTCTGTGTATTTGGATCTTTAAGTGGAGAGGATGCAGTCAAAAAAGGTCAGACACAAATGACCCCTAATCGGCAGAGCATCTGGCATGGTCAAAATCAAAGCACAAATAAGGTCAGCGTGATGATGAATGTCCTGCGGGCTAAGTTTGGTCAAAACCCAGATCTTAAAGAGTGCTTGATAGCAACAGGCAATTCCTTTCTCGTCGAGCATTTGCCATCTAAGCGCAGAGACAATTTCTGGAGCGATGGTTATGATGGAAAAGGGGAAAACATGCTTGGGATTTGCTTAATGCGGCTGCGCGGAGAGTTTGGAGGTGCAGGTGTCGTTTCAAGGAATACTAAATACAATCAGATGCTTATCTCAACCGGCGCTAGCAACAATAGCAACGCAGTGAATAACAACAATAATAACGCTTACCCACCTAAGGTGTGCTTGGCAGACGGCTGCACAAAACCGGCGCTTCAAAATTTTAAATTCTGTGGCAAAAAACACGGACAAGAATACACTCAGCTCTGTGGCCGCTGTATTGTGTGTCACACAGAACCCAAGCATTCTGATAAAGATATGCAGGGCGTGATTACTAAAACCCATCAATTCTGCAGTAAGACATGCGCGCATAAATAACAACTTTAGCGGGTAAGGGAAGGGTTTTTACCAACCCCTTTCCCGCTCATATCAATCGAGTTGAAATATCTAATCATAATAGGGGTGGTTGTGCAGGTGGATGTGGCGTCGAAGTCCGGCTTGCCCTACCTCCGCCTGCTCGAGGCGGTGGAGGCCTCGGGCAGCTGCCAGATCTATCCGGTGCTGAAGCGCCCCGACGAGAAATGGGTCACCGACCAGGCGTACGCCAGACCAGCCTTCGTCGAGGACATCGCCAGGGATCTCCTTCGCGTCCTGGCCGAAATCCCGGGGCGCGGGGCGACGCGAGTTCGAGATCCAGAGCCAGGAGAGCATCCATCCCCACGACGCGTACGCAATCGCCGAAATCGCCTGACACCGCCGGCGAGCTGCCAGCGACGCCAGCCAAACTCGCGCGCTCGCTGCTCGCCTGGTACGGCCTCGCCGCCCGTACCTTGCCCTGGCGGGGTTCCCGCGATCCCTACGCCATCTGGGTCTCGGAGATCATGCTCCAGCAGACACAGGTGCAGACCGTCCTGGGCTACTACGACCGGTTCATGCGCGACTTCCCCACCGTCGAGGCCCTTGCGGCCGCCGAGCTCCCACAGGTGCTCGCCCGCTGGTCCGGGCTCGGCTACTACGGCCGCGCTCGGTCGATGCATGCCGCGGCGCGGGAGATCGTCCGCCTGGGGGCATTTCCGGACACGGCGGACTCACTGCGCGAGCTGCCTGGCTTCGGCCCCTACACGGCCGCGGCCGTGGCCTCGATCGCCTTCGATCGGCCCGAGCCCGCCATCGACGGCAACGCGGTGCGGGTCTACACTCGTCTGCTCGGCCTGCGAGCGCCGCGGGCCGAAGCCAAAAAGCAACTCCGCACCCAACTGCGCCCGCTGCTCGAGGCCGGGCCCCCATCGCAGATCAACCAGGCCGTGATGGACCTGGGCGCCACCATCTGCACGCCCCAGGACCCCACCTGCCTGCTCTGCCCCTGGCGCGACCCCTGCCGGGCCCGTCGCCACGGCCTCCAAGCCGAGATTCCTCCGCCGGCGGATTGTCCCGCACGTCGATCGCTGACCTGGGCTGCCGCGGTCATTCGCGATCGCGGTGGACGGCTGCTCCTCGCCCGGCGACCGGAGAAGGGCCTCTTCGCCGGGTTGTGGGAGCTGCCAGGTGGAGAGGTCCCCCGCGGACCGAAGCAGCCGCTGGCCCTGGCCGACCTGCTCGTCGACAGCCTGGGACTGAAGGCCAGGATAGGCCATGAGATTGCTCGAATTCAGCAGCAGCTCACCCACCGGGACCTCGAAATCACCGCCTTCGAAGCCCACGCTCGGGCGCACCCACGGCCCCCTCCGGGCGGCTACCTGGAGGCCCGCTTCGTCGCCGAATCGGAGCTCGCGGACCTTGGCCTCTCGTCCGCGACCCGAAAGCTCCTTCGGTCGCTCGACGCCGGCTCGCGGGGACTCATGAACCCAAGGGAAGCCAGCGCCCGAAGACACTGGCGGAGCGAAGCGAAGCCCTGCTAGTTTGGGCGCTCTTGCGACCCCGAATCTCCAGGCGGCCCTCGGGCCTCAACGTGGCTCTCGTTCTCGCCTGCGTCGCGTCCTGCAGCTTCTCGCGCCCGGAAAACCAAAGGGCCAAGGAACGCATCTTTTCGGCCCATCCGGTCGAGGCGACTCCTCCAGCCCAGATCCCCATCGATCTCGCGGCCCTCGCGACGTCGCCCGAGACCCAGGACCACACACTGGGGATGGGGGAAGCCGAGGCGGCCGCGCGGCTCGGTTCGTTTCGTCTCCACGGTACCTTGACCCTGGCCTTCTCCGGTCCTGGTCAGAGCGTTTCGCTGACCGAGGATCGCCTGGTGGAACAAGGCGCGGGCGGCGACCTGCACCTACGTCTGCTGGAGAGCACCGGCGCTGGGCTGGAGCTGGTAGAGTCCAGCGGCCGGCTCTACGGCAGAAGCCGTTATGGCCCTTACGTCGAGCGAGAGATCACCGACGAGCTGCCGCGGCAGCGCGATGAGGTTTTCGGTGCAATCGGTTCGCTCTACCGCGCCTCCAACCGTGGCTGGAGGCTTTCCGCAATGGACCTGCAGACGGTTGGCGGCCGCAGCTGCCAGCGCTTCGACATCAGCCGGGGTACAGAGAGGCCCATCGAGCACGACGAGCCGTTCACGGGTCGGCTCGACCCCGACAGCCAGAAGCACTTCGCCTTCCTCTTCGGGCGCCAACTGACGGCGGTGAAGGGCACGTTGTGCCTCGATGCACAGACTGGCGTCGCCCTGTCCGCGAAGCTCCAGGTTCGCTGGAACGCCCGAGCGGATGCAGGCATCGCCGAGATCAAGGCAGACCTCAACCAGACGGTCGAGAGGATTGGCGAGAGCGTGGCCATCGAGGTGCCCGCCTCACCGGAGCCGATTCCCCACCGCCCACGGGGCCAGGCCGCGGCGCTCGAACGCTTCGGGTTCTTGCAACGGACAGACGGAGGCACTCTGGTCGCTGGAAATGGAGGACCCGCGCCGGCGCCGGAGCCGGGTGACAACACTGAGCCGCCGGCTGGTCCGCCCGCACCCCCAGCCCTCGCCCCGGTCCCCACCACCCTGGCCCCAGAGCCCGCTCCTCCCAAGCCCGGGCAGAAGAAACCCCCTCCAACTGGCCACAAGAAACCAGCGAAACCGACCGGAAAGCCGGGCCGATCCCGAGGCACAAAAAATTGACGTCGGGCTGAAGGCGAGTAGGATGGAAATCGAAGCCGAGTGCCTCCGGACGCTCGGCGCCTTGCTGAAAACACCCAGGAGTCCTCCAGCCATGCCGTCGAAGAAGCCATCGACCGAGAGCACCGTCGCCGTCTCCGCCAAGAGCGTCCGCACCGCCGTTCGCAAGGGCACCCTGACGGCCGAGGAAGAGCGCGTGCTCCGTGCCCGCCACGGCGTCGGCGTGGCGAAGGACGAG
Source organism: uncultured Acidobacteriota bacterium (assembly GCA_963796135.1). Classification (GTDB taxonomy): domain Bacteria; phylum Chlamydiota; class Chlamydiia; order Chlamydiales; family Rhabdochlamydiaceae; genus CAJCIW01. The sequence continues at coordinate 34,290 of CAWCKK010000046.1, forward strand.
TTGTTGGGCCGCGTGGGCCAGAACCACCCCGACGCTCGCGCCCGCATTTCGGAGCTCGAGCTCGAAGCCTTCCGCGCCATGGGCCACATCTACGGCCTCGGCAAGACCCAGGCGCAGCCGTCGAAGGCGAAGGACAAGATTGTTCGCGCGCTCCGGCGCAAGGTCGACCCCCGCTAGGGTCGCATCTGCTTCGTCGCTCGGCTTCTCCCGTCCTTGCCGAACACCGTCGTACGGCTCAGAATCCGCCGTGCGCGTCCTGTCTCTGCATCCTCGACGGGATCCACCGCGGGCTCCGTCGTCGCCGCAGCGCTGCTTGCCCTTGCCTCTCTGGGCGTGGCCCCTCGGACTGCGGAGTGTGCCGAACCGGCGGCCGCGGTCAGCGCGCCACCAGCAGGTCCCGATCCCAGGCTCGCCCTGCAGGCCGGGGTGGTGGGAATTGCGAGCCCGGGTGCCTACGGCGCCGACCTGGGTGCTGGCCTGAGGCTGCGCTTCGGGAGGTACCTCGCGATCAGCGCCGACCTGGGCTACGGTCTTGCCGGACAATCGGCGGGGCTGCAGGATCGTTGGTGGTTGTTTCCAGCGGTGGCCGGTGTTCTTCGAGCCGGTCCGGCCCGGCTCGATCTAGGCGTCGGCCTCGGAGTGGCCACCTCGTCGGGCTACCTCTCGTGGTCCGCCTACGAGGCCGCTCCCTTCACGCCGATCTGGCACTTCACCGTCCCCGCGCTGCGCGCCCACCTCGCGGCCGCTTGGCCGGTCACGTCCAGCCTCGATCTGTATTCCCGCCTCGAGGTCGTCTCTCTGCTGTTGATCAGCGGTCCCAACGCCAATGCCGAGCTGGTCAACACGCTCTGGGTGGGGTTGTGGCTCGGGATCCAGTACCGGTTGTTGTAGGCTCGGGGCATGGCGTCCCACGCGGCCCCGCCAGACTGGATCTTCTTCGTCTTTCCTCCCCTCCTCTGGTGCGCGGTGCTGGCAGTGATCTCGCTGGCCAGCGGTTGGCGTTCGCTTGCCGATCGGTTTCGCGCGGAGAGCCCGCCGCCGGACCACCGGCAGTGGATGGTGTCGGGAAGCCTGGGCTGGGTCGACTTCAATTCGTCACTCGTCGTCGGCCACTCCGAGGCGGGTCTGCACCTGGCTGCGTTTCCATTGTTCCGGCCCTTCCATCCACCATTGCTGATCCCGTGGTCGGCCATCTCAGGGCGCGTTCGCAGACGCTATTGGCTGCGACTCTGCGACACTCTGGAGATTGCAGGCGACCGGACCCTCCAACTTCGCCTGCCGGTGGGGACGACCAGGCGGTTCGAGCGCCTCCTTCCACCGATCGCCGAGGCGTGAAAGACTGGTTGGGATGCATCGCTCACGCAGCCAGCCGAAACAGACCCGAGCGCTGATCGCCTCTGTGGCGGTGGCCTTCGCCATCGGGTGCACCAGCGGTCCGCCGAACACCAGCGACATTCCTCCGGTTCCCTGCGGAGATGGGGGCATCCGCTGCCCGCCGGGCCAGCAGTGCCAGGGGGGCTTTACCTGCGTGCCGATACCGACCCCCGATGGCGGCCTTGGCGATGGGAGATCTGATGCGGGTGCAGACGGCGGTTGATCGCGCCCCGCTGGAGCAAGCTACTTCTTGCGCTTGTGACGCGCCGCCTTCTTGGCCTCGGCTCGAACCTTGTCTGCCTCCGCCTTCATCCCCGCGCCATCGTAGGCCCTCAAGAGCAGCTCTCGAGTTGCCAAGTCGCCCCTGTCGAAAGCATAGGCCCGTTCGAGCTGCACCGCCGCCACCGCGAATTGGCCGGCCGCCAACTGGGTCTTGCCGGTCGCGAGCAGCAAGGCGCGATCGGGGCGAGTGTCACCCAGGAAGTCCGTCTTGACCCAACCCCGCGCCGCGTAGTCGCAGTCATTCCGACTTAACTTGGCAGTGACGAAGCTCCAGCCTGCGGCACTGTAGAGCTCGTCCACCGGGTGCCCAATGTCCGTACCATCGAGGATCGGGAACTCCGGTCCTCGGCCGGCCCGCAGGTTGATGCCGGAGGCCGCGACGAATCGCCGCCTGGAGGGCGTCGGCTGCCGCTTCACGCATCGATAGGTCCTCGGGCTGGGGTCGCCGCTGTTCGAATCCTGTCCCTCTCCCGCGATGATCTTCTTGGCCACGGGCGTCTCGTCGCCAGCGTCGGGAAAGAGGCCGGTCGCGTAGTACTGGGTGTTGAACACCGCGCCTTCGACCTCGGCAATCCCTTCCAACTCCTTCTGCGACATCCGGCAGTTCTCGCTCCATGGGGTCGCCACGAGCTCGTACGACGAGCCCAGGTCGAATTGCTGCAGATTCGACGCGGCCAACCACTCGTCGGGCGACGGCAGCTCGCAGCCGTCGACCCCAAATCCCTGTCCGTCGGGCCAGGGAGTTGACCGAGCATCGATCGAGAACGACCCGACGAACACCTCTGCACCCGGCGCCGGATACACTCCCGCATCGACGAGCAGTTGGGGCGCCGCCACCGCGAGCAACAGCAGAGAGGAGACCATTGCGTCAGCATAGGTCCGGTCAGTGGCGAAAGCCCAGCCCGATCACAGCCGAGAGCTCCCCGAGCACGCCGGCTTCCACGAAGAGGTGCAGGTGGACCGGCAACTCGAAGCTCGACCCGACGCTGACTTGGTAGTGGTTCACGTCGGTACCGGTCAGCCCTGCACCAGCCGGATCGAAGGACACCGGCCCGCCGAACACGGAGACACCACCGTAGGGCAACCAGAATCCGAAGAGCTGCTTGCCGATGA
>CAWCKK010000047.1:0-5757 GCA_963796135.1 uncultured Acidobacteriota bacterium
ATGCCTAAATACCGCTCTCTTTGCGTAAGGTGAGCTTCTCAAGCCTGATCCTTACCCCTACAAGTCACTTTCTAAAGTGGCTGAGAGGCCCAATCCTTTCGAGCCCCTGGGTCGTCGTGAATAATATTCAGCATTCCCTCCTCCCCAGGTTCAAAACCTTGCGGCCCCGGAGCCACTTTATAGAGTGGACTTGTAGGTAAGGATCAGTCTTCAAGCTCAACTTAATGCATTTTCAAGCCACACGCAATGAAAATAATACGACTAAAGCTCCCTTGATCCTAATGGGCCTTGTTGTAAGGGATTAAGAACAGGTGATTGAGCAGGCCTGAGCGGTAGGTCTCTTTATTTTGTAAGAGCTTGAGGAATCCATCCATACGCCCTCTGATCAATCCGTAGGTTACCTCTGAACCCCAATCTTGGAATGCTTTGGTATTGGGGAAGGGGAAAGTGATAAAGGGGATCTCTTTAATGTTCTGAGCTTCCCATGTTTTAAAGATTTCCAAGCTCTCCTGAGCGGCTTTGATGGCAGCCTGGATAGGTGCCGTTGCGCTCTGCGCCTGATTAGACCCGATGATCCCGGTTGCTTGGACGATCTCCTGAATCGATTTAAGACAGAGATTCCCTTTGGTCTGCTCGGCGGTAATGGTTTTATTTGCTTGGTCAATGCTTTCTCTAAGGACTGATACAAAATCTTTGTGAGATAGGTTGAATTCTTGTTCAATTCTTGCTTTCTCTAGTGTTTCTAGAGAGCGGATCAGTTTCTGAGCTGACACAGGTTCCATATTGAGCAAAATGGCGGCCCTGAGTTCTGTGAATTTCTTTTTTAAGGTTGGGGTTTGGGGCTGGTTTAAGTTCTGTTTCCTTTCAGCGACAATCTGTGCGATCAGAGAATTCGAGCCCTCTAAGTCGTTAGCGCAAGAACGGGTCTTGACCGCTTTTTGCAAGTCGGTGAGAATCACGGCAATTTTCTTGTTTTCGGCATCGATTTTTTTGGCTTCTTGCTCCAGGTGGCTGATTTTTCCAAGAGAGACAATGCAGCTATGGAGTTTTACCACTTCGGCTTCTGCTTGCTCGATGTTTTGTAAACTCAACTCTTGACCTGATTGGAAAGCAGAGGTGGAGATGTCTGTTGTCATGCCGACAACTTTCTCTATTTCTTCAAGAGAGCTTTGGTAGTTGCCCATAGCGCTGACTCTCTTTTTGATCGCACTGATGGCCTCGACAAGAGGTTTAGATTGCTCGGCGATCCCTAAGTAGCGCTGATGGATGTCATCTCTGTTGTCAGAGTTGATATTGGCGGCCCTTGCCTCATGGCAGCAAGTGTTGCACTTAGCCTGGTAGGCATGGGTGATTTCGAGGATCGTGTCGATTTTGTTTTGCGCATTGGCACTTCTGAGATCCATGGAGGCAAGTTCCTGCAGATGCGTGTTTATTGTCGTCGTATACTCTAAAGATCGGGCATGCAGATCTGTAATGATGGCATTGGTCTGTGTTTGTTGCTTTTCCCCAGAGAACGAATCGAATTTTTTCTTCACCGCGGCATTGACGGCAAATCTCAAGATTTGTTCTGTGCGCTGAGCGATCTTCAATTCCATCTCATGGGGTGTTTTTAAATGTTTGCCTTGAGTCTCTTCACTTTGCGAAGGAGATTTTCCTTCAAAAGCCCTGTTGGCAATGGACGCAAACTTGTAGGTGAGCTTATTGAGCGGGTCTGCTCCGATCAGCGATTGGGTCGTGGAGGCCAAAATGGTTGTGACCTTCTCCAAAACATCTTGGAGGATGAATCCCTCGAGGGTTCCCTTGATTGTTTCGCTGAAGCTTGTGTTGTTGACAACCTTTTTGAGGTCATCGATCGTCTGGCATTTGGTGCGGCGCAAAACATCCAGGAGGTTTTTCACAAGACCTGTCAATTGGCTCTTCTTAGTATCGGAGATTTCAATGCTGTTTTCCTGATTGCCGCCTGTTTTTAATTTCTCCCAGATTTCGTCGAGCTGATCGCAGACAACCGTGTAGAGGGCAGGGGTGTATCCGCTTTCATCTGCCATTGAGCCCGTTGCTTTGTCGACAATCGATTGGACGATGCTCTCTGGGGTTCCAAAGATTTTTCGGACGATCCAGGCAATCGGTCTCCATGCAAGGAATCCGAACCTTGTCTTTTTCAGCACCGTTTTTGCAAGTCGCACATAGAGCTGTTTTGTGTCAAAGCCCAGATTTGCCTCTTTTGTCTCAAGCTCTTTACTCACCATTTCTTCGATGACTCCGTTTTGCAATTCTGTGCGCTTTGCAATTTTATCGTAGGCTCCTCCTAAGATGACAAGATACCTTGTAAAGTTGGTGATGACCTGGTTTCTCAGCGCTTCAAAGTCATTGGCTTTTTGTTGGTTGATGTACTGGTCGATCTCCTCTAAATAGACCGAAGTGACATCTTCTGTGAATTTCATCACTATATTGATATAAAAATAGTACTGAATGTAGGCCCATATTTTGGTGATGAAATTGACCTTTCCCTCGACAAGTTTTTCGGAAGAAGAGTTTCTTAAGAGCAACTCCTGATTTTTCTAGATCGATTTTTTGAATTCCTAAGTCGGTTTCATTAGCCCCCGGTACAGCACTAACCTTTGCAGCCTTAAGAAGTTCGAAGTAGAAATTCTCGCCAGTGGGCTTAAAGCCGCAGACGTTTTCATAAATGTGCTTCATCGCCAAAAAATGCGCTGTATTGTAAATGAGGGTGTTTTTTTCGTTGTTGATGAGCTGTTTTTTGCCTTCGGGCCCTTGGTTTTCCCAAACCTTCTCACTGGCTTTTTGCGCGCCGCTAAGATCTGTGCTTAAGTCTTCTTTGACCTTCTCTAGCATAGAGAGGTTGTCGTTGAAGACCCCTTCTGCTTTATTTGTTTCCTTGTTGGAGTTAAACCCGAAGTGCAGCCAATTAAAGTAGACCTTCAGATTTTTGAAAGCATCGGATTCGTAGGCCCCTTTTAAGGTGGCAATCAGCTGGTGCCAGTCGCTAGTTTCATTGGGGTTGTTTAACTTAGCAATCAGCCCTTCCATAGCAGCCTTGGCAACATTGTGAATAGGGGAGTCCTTAATCTTTTCCACTACTTGCTCAAGACCCATGGAGATCATTCCAGCAACAGAGCTGAGCGCTTGCTTAGAAACAGCTCCAGCCCCTTTGGCAAGTATCCATTGCAAGATCGAGGCCCCTTTCTCTAGGAATTGAGACGGCGTACACCCCTGCACAGGGTTGTTTTGAGGGGGAGGGTTATTCAGCCCTTCTAAAATGGGCAATGGGTTGTTCCCACCTACAGGGGGGTTCTGCTGAATTCCCATCATGTTATTGAACACTAACTTAGCCTCTGCGATCGCGTTTTTAAGCGCCGCCGCTTTGTCATTAACCGTTTGGTGAATCGCTTTGGCCTCTTCAATGGCATTGTCGGCAGTTTGTTTGACAAGCGGGATCTGCTGCTTGATGGTGTCGTTGAGATTGTTAGCGACAGTGACTGCCGGGGTGATGATGTTTTGTGTGACAAGCGGGATCTGCTGCTTGATGGTGTCGTTGAGTTCGTTAACGGCATTGACTGTAGGGTTGACGATATTTTGTGTGACAAGCGGAATCTGCTGCTTGATGGTGTCGTTGAGGTCGTTAACGGCATTGACTGCCGGGGTGACGATGTTTTTGACAGAATTTATGTGCTGCTCGAGAGGGTTATTCACTTCGCTGATCAGCTCTTGCGCCAATTGCTGCATCGTTCCAGTGGAATTTGCATAATAAGGTTCTATTGAAGAGAGCGTGTCCTCGACCATCGACAGGGCGAGTTGTTTTGGGATTGTCCCTGAAGAGATGGCGTGCAAGATATCTTTAAAGTTGACAAGCCCCACTCGATCTAATTCTTTCAGTGGGAAAGATGGCAAGAAGATCGTCTCGCGATGGGTAATGAGTTGTTCCAAGCAGCCCTTTAATTCTTGGCCTATCTCTTTAACCTTTTCCTTTTGGTCGTCATGAATGGCTTTTTTAAGATCGGTTAGGTGCTTTTTAGCAGATTTGAGCTGTGCTGGGGTCTTTTTTGTAAGTTGGTCGATCTGGGCTTTGACATCTTGTCTTAAGTCTTTAACGGCCTCTAGCGTGGGGTTGACAAGTTCCACTTTGGTTTGTTGGATTAGACCAACGGATTTTGCACAGTAGGGTTTGATCGCAGAAAGTGCGTTATCGACAACCCCTACAAATCCTGAACTTTGTAAATGAACAGAGGTAGTCTCTAAATCGCAAAAGGGCAAGAGGTTTTTGAGCCTTTTAAAGATCTCCAAATCCTCTTGTTTCAGAGGAGAGCTTGACAAGAAGATGGTCTTGCGATGATCGATTAACTGGCCTAGAGAAAAGGTTAACTTTTTGCTGATCTCTTTGATCTTGCCTTGCTTTTTGCTCTCAAGGGCTTCTTTGAAATCGACTAACTGATTGTGTGTGTTTTGTAGCGCTTCCGGGGTCTGTTTTGTGATGTTTTCATTGACTCCAGAGAGTAACTTCTCTAAGTCTAAGATCAGGGGCTTGAAGGTGTCGACAACGCGTTGGACGGGGCTGACATTATCCGTGTAGCAAGCATCCATCGTCTTTAGGGCAGGGCCTATAGCTTCTTTTGCTTTTTTTAAGTCCTCTTTTTTGGGAGAGCCTGCAGTGAAGATCCGCAGACTCTTTTTGAGCTCCTCAAAGATTTCGTCTTGCACCGGGCTTAGAGGTTGCCTTGTAAAAACCGACTGTTTTTCCTGAGTTAGCTTCTCTATCTTAGGCGCGAGTTCTTGGCTGATTTCCTTAACCAAGTCATTGTCGTTGTCTGCAAGGGCATGATCGAGCTTCTTCAGGCAAGAAAGGGAATTTTGGAGTAAAGGATTCGAGGGAGCGGTGAGATTTTTTTCGATGGCATTGAGCCCTTTTTTTGCCGAGCCAAGTATGGTTGTAGATAAATCCCCATCGCCTTTCAATAGATTTTCATGCAGGTAGGACATGAACTGGGTGATTAGTTGGATTGTGGATCCTTGATGTTGAACGTCGATCTTATTTAAAACTACGGCGAATTTGAATAAAACCTCTTGTGCTTGCTCATCTTCAATTTTAATAATAGTATTTAATCCTATCCTAGACTCAGCGGCATCTTTAAGGGTTGTCCTGACTATCAGGGCAAATGAGGAACAAATCTCAAGTTCCTCTGCATTGAGTTTAGGGGCAATCTCGCGCAACAGTTGGTTTTTATTCTTTGTGAGGGAGGTTAGGTAGGGGGAGATAGTCTTTAAATTGGAAAGTGTCGTCGAGTTTTTTTTCGCAATCAGGCTTATTGCGTCTTTGAGTTGGATCAATTCTTTGGGAGGCGGCTGAGACGCATTGAGCTTTAGGGATTGCTGGATCTGCTGGAATTGTTGGAGGATTTGCTTCCCGTATTCTATAGAATTTGAGGTAGGGTTTGTGCTGCCCTGAAGTATCTTTTCTAAAATCGGCAAAAACTTACTGGCACCTTTAGAGATGTCTTTAGGCAGCTTTATTTTTTTGATCGTTTTTTCATTCCGTGTGACATTGTCATCGACGCCTAAATCATCATTAAATTGATCTAAGCTAAAATCATCAAATTCCTTTGCGAAATCGTCACTTGTTTTAAGCTCTTTTTTAATAGACAGCTTGAGGCCGGATGCCTGCGTATCATCGTCGTCGACTAAATCCTGGTCAAAATTAGCCAATTCGCACAAAAAATCATTACAGACATCAAGCTCTTCCTT
>CAWCKK010000048.1:0-8591 GCA_963796135.1 uncultured Acidobacteriota bacterium
TCAAAGAATGGAATGAACAAAGGGCGGCCTTAGGAGAATTTCCTGTTGAGCTTGGGATCGGGATTCACACAGGCCCTATGCTCGCCGGAAATATGGGTGCTGAAAATCGGCTGAATTACACGGTGATCGGCAGCCATGTGAACCTGGCTTTTCGCTTATGCAGCTGTGCAAAAAGGATGGAAATATTAATCACAAAAGACACATTCGATGAGCCCTCTGTCAAAGATCGGATCGTCTGCCAAGAACTACCCCCGATGCAGTTTAAAGGGTTTGATCATTCCTTCGATGTTTACCGCGTTCTTCGGATTAAAAATGAAGAAAAAAGTTAAATTTTGGCGAAAAATATTCCCAACGGTGTTAAGGCGCACGGAGAAGGAAGTTGTTTTGGAGTCTTTATCCGAAGGTGTCATCATCGTCGATCGGAAGATGCGCGTTTGCTCTATTAACAGCGTTGGGTCAAAAATGATCGGAATCCCGCGCCGGCAGTTGCTCGGGAAAAGATGGGACTCTCCACTATTTGAAGCCCCCCTGATGCAAAAATGCCGAGCTCTACTCGAGTCTTGTCAAAAGCAGCTCTGCACCCTGACGGATTCGATCTCGATTGGAGAGGGCAAAAAGTTTCACTTAGATTTGATCGCCTCCCCGAAGCCAAATGGCGCAGTTCTCATTCTTCAGGATAAGTCCAGCCATTATAGAGTGATTGAGATGGGCAGGGATTTTGTGGCCAATGCCTCCCACGAACTCAGAACCCCGATCACGATTATCAGAGGTTTTGCCGAAACCCTCCAAGATTTTCCCGAACTGCCCCCCGATATGTGGGTTGAAATTACAGAAAAAATTGTGCGCAATTGCCAGCGCATGGACAGTTTAGTTAAAAACTTATTGACGCTTGCGGATCTAGAGAATCTGCCCGATTCCAGATTTCAGGAATGCGACCTTGTGGCTTTAGTGGACAAGTGCCGCAAGATTCTTTTGTCGGTGTATGAACACCCTTGTGTCACTATTGAAAAAAGCGATGCATCGATTGCGGTGGCGGCAGATCCCGATCTCTTAGAGCTTGCGATCATGAACCTGTTGGACAACGCAGTGAAATATTCCAATCCCCCCGCATCGATCTCCATCAAGATACGGAAGCAAAGTCAACAAGCTAAGCTCTGCATTAGCGACAGCGGAATTGGGATCCCCTTAAGCGACCTTGAGCACATCTTTGAAAGATTCTACACAGTCGACAAGGCAAGGTCTAGAAGGCTTGGAGGAGCGGGGCTCGGCCTTTCGATTGTGAGAACGATCATTGAAAAGCATCAAGGGAACATCTGTGTCGCATCAGAGTTCGGAAAAGGGGCGACATTTTCCATTTCCCTACCTACCGAACATCAGTTCTGATTATCTGGACTTGTATCCATTAGACGTCTTGCATCATTCATTTCCTTCTTAAAGGGCAAGGAAATAGACATCTTGAGTAACCTGCTTTGTTTGAAAAATTTGATGATTTTTCTGTCCATTCCTTACAAAAATCGCCATGTGTAAACACATCAGGGAAATCGCTAACTTCTTGGTTATCATCGAGTTTAGCCAACATCAAAGCGCCACCCGACTTTTGACGCCCCGTAAGGGAACAAGCGCAAAGTGGATCAGAATGAAAATATAAAACGCCCAGATCCCGGCGGTCATCGCCAGAGAGCTGATCAAGCTGAAGATCACCACGTGGCAATAGCCTTGGATGAGATCTTTAGAGAGAAAAATGCACTCCTTTATTTTCACATCGACATAGCGGAGGATAAACCCGAACAGCCATCCAAACAAGCTGACCCCGAGCAGCCCAAAGTTCAGATAAGACTCACCGAACAACCCTGGCCTTAAACCCGGCATCAGATCAGATGAAAAACCGGTGAGCGCATTTGTATACATCGAAACGCTCCAAACCTCTCTAAATGCACTCAGGCTTCTGGGAATAAAGGAGCAGATTGCGGCTAGATAACTTCTTCCATAGAGATATTCCCCGTCCCAAAAAGCAAGGATCCACGCAAAATCCCGAGTGTCGGAAAAGTTATTCCCGTAAAAAAAATTAAAACACAGCGATGCAACACTGCTCATCAGATCGTAGCTATCTTCTCTAAAGTGGCTTAAGATGACAGCCGCCAAAAAAAGGCTCATCAGAACAAGTGCGCATTTTCTTAAACTCACCCTGCCCTGCTTGACAAAAGCTCTCAACATCAACACACCGACAACTCCTCCCAAGACAATAGAGCGGACACCAAAAAACAATGCCATGGCACAGAGGATGCAAAGCCATGCAGCAGCCCCTCTTTCCCTAAATTGGACAAACCTTAAAGAACAAAAGAGGATGGCTACTGGAAAAATAGAAATGACCACATTGAAAAAAGGGCGGAATTCAGGACTGCTTAAAAAAAAGCGCCTCCCATTGAAGAACTCTCCATTTGCAAATTGGACCGACAAAACAATTGCGCCCAGACAAAACGCTCCAAAGACCAATCCCAAAAAAGACCTCTTGCTCTTGACATTCTTTTCAAAGAGCTGATAGAGCGGCCTTGCAAGCTGACAGAGCGCAATGAAGGGAAATTGCCCGCGGCTCATGTCGTAGGTGTATTTGCCTAACCAGATGCAAACATAGCCTAGTGCGCTGATCAAAAAGGCTTTGTCGACAAAAGGGGAGATTTTTTCAATCAGGCCTAATGTCGATTTGATATTGTAAATAGAGGCGCTAAACGGATAGAGAATGAGCGTGGATTGAAACACTCCCAAAAAAAGGATCGCATGCCAAAAATCGATCTTCCAGCCAGATCTTTTAGCCGAAAAATACCAGTGAAGGCAAAAATGAAAGAGGAGCAACAGGTCCAACAGACCATAAATAGGGGTAAATCGCATCGCTTGATAGCACAGCTCGATCTTTTCGGTCATTTTCCGTCCGTTAATCTGCCGTAAATATCGTCAAATCGCACAATGTCATCCTCCCCCACATACTCTCCTACCTGCACTTCGATCAGCTCTAAAGGAACCTTCCCTGGATTTTCAAGCCGATGCACTTGCGATTTGGGAACGTAGACGCTTTGGTTTTCGTGGACAAGCTGTTCCTGGCCGCCGATTTTGACCTTGGCCACTCCTGTGACAACGATCCAATGTTCGCTGCGATGATAGTGCATCTGAGAGCTTAGGCGCTGTTTGGGGTCGACGACGATCTGTTTAATTTTGTACCTGTCCCCCTCCTCTAAAACCGTAAATTTTCCCCAAGGGCGGTGAGAGGTTAAATGTTCAAAGGGTTCTTTGGCCCTTCTTTTTTTGAGCTCTTCCACAAGGGCTTTGACTTTTTGAGATTCCCCTTTTTTCCCAATAAAAAGGGCATCTTCTGTTTCAATCACCAACAGATCCTCAAGTCCAATTGTCGAAATTAATCTCTTCCCCCCCATAATCAGGCAGTTTTTTGTGTCGATTTCTAAAACGTTGCCCATCTTGACGTTTTGGTTCTGATCTTTCTCAAGCAAATCATAGACGCTATCCCAAGAGCCGACATCGGACCAGCAGATGGCAAGCGGCATCACCATCATTTTTTTTGACCGCTCCATCAAGGCATAGTCAATAGACATATCGGGCATTTCTGAAAACTGGGAGACCATCTCTTGAAAGCTGCCCAAAGAAAGCGAGGCGATGTCGGGGCAAAGAGCTCTCATCTCCTCTAGTAAGGTTTCAATTTTAAAAAGGAAAATCCCCGAATTCCACAAATAATTGCCGGAGAGCAGGTACTCTTGAGCCTTGGACAAAGGGGGTTTTTCGACAAACTCTTCGACCTTGAAGACCCCCTCCTCACCTGTCTTTGATGGGCGAATATATCCATAACCGATCTCAGGCTTATTCGGGGCGATGCCAAAAATCACGTGGGAGCCTTTTTTAGCGATCTTCTCCGCTTGCTCAACGGCGCTTAAAAAAAGTGCTTGTGGGGCGATGATATGATCGGAAGCGCAGATCAGAACGCACTCTTGTTCGCTGATCCCTTCCACTTCCAGGAGGTACTTGATGCTTAAGCAAATCGCAGGGGCAGTGTTTTTTTTCTGGGGTTCTACAAGGATTTGAGCCTCCAAAGCAGGGTCGATCGCACCGACCTGCGCTTTGACTAAATGGTAATAGGAAGGGTGCGTGATAATGAGGATGTCTTTAGAGGGTGCACTCGGGTAGAATCTTTTCAGAGTTTTTTGCAGCAGCGACTCCCCATCCCCAAAGTGCAAAAATTGCTTCGGAAACCCATCCCGAGAAAAAGGCCAAAGGCGGGTCCCACTCCCTCCTGCTAGGATCACGTATTTCATCTATGCCCTTCCACAAATTGCTTAAATTCTTTGATAAATCTTTGCCGACCAAATTTTTGAGCGTGCAGACGGATCTTGTCCGGATCAAACTCCTGCCTTTCTAATTTTCCAATTGCCTCGATGAGACAGCCGCAGTTTTGCTCAGGGTAAAACAAGCCGGTTTGCCCTTCGACAACTGTTTCTAAAACACCCCCTTTGCCAAAGCAGATCACAGGGGTTCCAGCGGCTTGGGCTTCCACAACGGCAATCCCAAAATCCTCTTCGGCAGCAAATATAAATGCCTTGGCTTGGCTCATCAACTCTTTCACCTCTGCATCGGACAACCAGCCTACAAGCTCCACATTTTTTGTCGCAAGCTTAGCGATCTTCTTCCTCTCAGGTCCATCTCCCACGACGATCAACTTTTTATGGGGGAGGTGGGCAAAGGCCTCTACGATCAGATCGATCTTCTTGTAGGGGACCATGCGCGATGCGGTCAAATAATACTCCTGTTTGCAAGAGGAAAAAGGGATTTGCTCTGTGTCTACAGGCGGGTAGATCACAGTAGCATCTCTGCGGTAGATTTTCTTGATCCGCTTGGCGATGTAATTGGAAATGCAGGCAAAATGATCGACTCTTCCCAAAGAGGAGATATCCCAATTTCTCAAATAGTGCAGACCTGCTTTAGCAAGAGGTTTTTGCACTCCTTGGACCCCACCCAAATAAAAATGGGTCAGATCCCAAGCGTACCTCATCGGGGTAAAGCAATAACACAGATGGAGCTGATCTGGGCGTGTCAACACCCCTTTAGCAACAGCATGGGAGACAGAAATGACGACATCCTGCTCGCTAAGATCAAACTGCTCAACCGCCAAAGGAAACAAAGGCGCGCAAGAGCGATACCAGGTTTTTGCAAACGGGAGCCTCTGGATAAAAGAGGTGTGGATTGTTTTCCCCTCAAACGCAGTGCCCTGCATCGACTTAAAATCGCAAAGGAGTGTGTAGATAGGGGGAGGGGTAAGCCTCTTCAATAGCAGCAAGTGTTTTCTCTCCACCCCCGATTGTCACAAGCCAGTCATAGACAAGCGCTGTTCTCATGCAGGGGCTAGCCCTGAGCGAGGAACCCTGGATTGTGCTCTTTCAACAAACTCTAAATCCGCCTCCATCATCATTTTCACAAGGGCCTTTAAGGAGGTTGTCGAGGTCCAACCGAGCAGCTCCCGTGCTTTTGTCGGGTTGCCGATCAGCAGATCCACCTCTGCAGGTCGGAAGAATTCGGCAGAAACCTCAACAAGCAGCGCGCCTGATGTTTCATCCAATCCCTTCTCCTCTACCCCGCTGCCCTCCCATCGGATTTGAATCCCAATTTCAGCAAAGCACAGCTCGACAAAGTCCCTTACCGTTGTCGTCTTTCCAGTGGCTAAGACAAAATCTTGAGGAGCTTCTTGCTGCAGCATTCTCCACATTCCATCTACAAAGTCGCCAGCAAAGCCCCAATCTCTTTTCGCATCGAGATTGCCAAGAGAAAGTCTTTCCTGATATCCCCTTTTTATTCTGGCAACAGCCAAGGAGATCTTGCGCGATACAAAAGTTTCCCCTCTCCTTGGGCTCTCATGGTTGAAAAGAATCCCGTTGCACGCAAACATCCCATAAGCTTCCCGGTAGTTGACAACTGCCCAGTAGGCGTAGAGTTTAGCGACTCCATAGGGAGATCGGGGGTGAAAGGGGGTTGTCTCCGATTGGGGAATCTCTTGCACCTTCCCATAGAGCTCTGATGTGGATGCCTGATAGAAGCGGGCTTTAGGGCAGCGCGTCCGAATGGCCTCGAGCAAGCGCAAAGCGCCGAGCCCATCGATGTCGGCTGTGTACTCAGGAATATCAAACGAGACTTTCACATGGCTCATCGCCGCTAAGTTGTAGACCTCATCCGGCTCCACAACATCCACGATCCGCTTAATGCTCGAAAAATCGCCCAAATCCCCCTCGTGAAGCACAAGCTTCTCCTCTTGGATCAGATGCTTAATCCTTTGCAAATTGCAGTTAGAGCTGCGGCGGACAAGGCCATGGACAGCATAGCCTTTTTCTAGGAGCAGTTCAGCAAGATAAGAACCATCTTGCCCCGTGATGCCGGTGATCAAAGCTCTTTTAGACATGGAACCCTTCAGGTGCAGGCTCCTTTGCCGCCTTTGTTTTTTCATACAGAATAAGAATAGGCACAATCGCCACAATCGTGGCAAAAACGACAATGGCCAAAGGATAAATCGTCCCGTTATAAAGCGCGCTTGTCAATCCAACGACAAGAGATGCGATCAAAAGGCGGGCGCTGGTGAGCAAACTCGAACAAATTCCCTTAATCGAAGGAAAAATCTCCATCCCCTCTGGAAAGTAGAGCCCTGTCACCCAGTTGGCCCCAAAAGCATAGATCACCATCCCGCTTGTCAGCAAATAAGGATTCTTAGGTGCAATCAGCGTCGCAACGATTAGAACCACACCGCCGAGCCCACTTAAGAAAGAGCCTGATTTTTTAATGTTGACAACTCCCCATCTGGCAATGCAGCGGTTTAAAACCAAACTCCCAGCTACCCATCCAGCAAGAACTGCGCCCTGGACAAAGGGGAAAATGGTTTTACTCATGCCAAATTCAACGACAAATAAAACAGAAGTTCCCGAGAGGAAGGCGATATAGCCTGCAAACAGAAGACTTGTCACACAAGTTAGCTGCCAAAAGGGCACGCTGCAAAGGACCTGCCTAAAATCTTTTAAAGTCGCTTTTACCTGAAGAGGGACTCTTTTTTCTTTAGGCAGGCTCTCTTCAAAAAAGAAAAGGCATACGATAAAGCTCAGCATCACAAAAACGGCGATTGCAAGAAAGTTGGAGCGGAAGCCGTAGCGCTGGTTGAGGTATCCGCCCAACATCGGCGCCCCAGACATAATCACAGGGATAATCGTAAAGAGGTGATTAATGGCTCTAATCGCCTTTTCTTTCTGAAAAACATCGAAAAGAATCGCAGTCCCCAAGGTAAAACACCCCCCGCTGCCGAGCCCTTGCAAGACCCTTCCCAAAAGCATCTGATCAAAATTCTTTGCAAACACAGTGACAAGGCTGCCTGCAAGAAACAACCCCAAAGCCACCATCAACGGTTTTTTTCGGCCGAAGGAATCTGAAAGAGGGCCGTAGAGAGGACCTGAGATGCAAATGCCGACAAAATTCCAGGTCAAAAGGCTCTGAATCGCGCTTTCTGAAGCGGAGAACCAAACCATCATATCTGGAAATGCAGGCAGATAAATATCGGTCTCAATACAAGCAGCGATAAACGTGACGACGATTAAAAATAAATAGTTCCACTCCCTTTTTCTATCCACGCTTTTTAAAAAAACCTCCCATAGCATTAAGATACCCTTCGGCCGTTTTTTCCCAAGTAAAGGCGCTAATTGCCTCTTTTGAGTAAGCGGCATCTTCTGCTGCTCTCTTAGGATTAGATAGAATCTCATGCAGCCGCTCAGAGATATCCTGAGGGGATCTGGGATCAAAGACTTTCGCCCGCACCCCATAAAACTGCATGTGTTCTAAGAAAGGCGGAATATGAGACATCGCCACAGGAACCCCTCGAACCCAAGCATCCAGACCCGGCCCATTCCCCCCTTCATAAAGGGAAGAGTTGACAACCACCGATGCGCACTGGATTAAAGCATCGATCTGTTCGTTAGAAACATAACCCAAACCATACACATTTTTAAATACAGAATGTTTCTCCACCCCAATTTCACAGGCTCTGCCGCTGATGCGCTCCGTTCCCGATCCGGTAAAGACAAGGGCTATCGGATACCCCCTTTTTTCCAAAAGGGCAACTGCGCTAATCAGCGGACCCACGTTTTTGTGTCCGATCATCTGCGTTGGACATAAAATATACTTTTCAGGGATTGCAAACTCTTTGACAATCTCCAACGCCCTTTGCTTATCCATTGCGGAAACAACACTCATAGGCGCTATCTGAACCACCTTGACCTTATGCGCGTAATCGGGATAAAACTTTTGCACCTCTGATCGCATAAATTCGGTCGATACAATCGGCAATGCGTTTGCAAGCCACGTCGGCATCTGCTCATACAAAAATTGCTCTGGAAATGAAAACCCCGCGTTTCCAGAGAAGTAGTACCTGTAGTTAAAATCGTGAAAAATCCCGGCCATAGGACAAGAGAGTCTAGGGCAACTCAAGTGAAAGGGCCACGTGAAAAAGGCAAAGTCAAACCCTTTTGTCACCCTCTCCAGCTCCTTTTCCAATGCCCCGGAAACCG
>CAWCKK010000049.1:0-21655 GCA_963796135.1 uncultured Acidobacteriota bacterium
CAGTTATACAACCGATAGCAAAGAGGGGTTGGGAAAAATTTTTTTGAAAGCCCTCTTGAACCTCTTTAAAGGCGCCAGGTGCCACTGTCAGCAAAAGATGGTAGTCCTCACCCCCTACTGCGGCAAGCTCAATGGGATCCCATCGATGGATTTGGCTTAAACCCGCTAGTGCAGCTGAGATCGGCAGCTGGGTCACTTCAAGGATAGCGCCGAGTTGAGAGGCTTTGAGCAATTTCTTAAGATCGCAAATGAGGCCATCGGAAATATCCATCATCGCATGAACGCCTTTTTGTAGGCTAAGCCACTTTCCCTGAGCTGGCTTTGGCTGGGGTGAAAATGGGCATGGATAAGGGCCTGAACCTCTTCTGTTGCAGGGATTTTTTGCTGCAGAGCTCTTAGGCCCCCGCAGAATCCCCTAAATGCCCGGTGACGCATACAATATCCCCCTTTTAGCAAGGTGGCGGTACTTGATTGTGTCCATGGGTGCAGAGCCAATCAGGGTCAGATTGAAAAACAGATCCCTTTTAGATTCGACGGTGTCGCCCCCGAGAAGCTGGATCCCCCACTCTCTGCAGGCCTCTGCAATTCCAGAGGTGACCTCCAAGAGCCATTGACTCTCTGTTGCTTTAGGCAGGGCAATTGTCAAAAAGGCGTATTTGGACTCCCCTCCCTTCGCGGTGATGTCGCTGACACTGACGGCAACCGATTTAAACCCCAAATCAAAGGGAGGGATTTCATTTTTGAGAAATGAACCCCTTCGACCAAAGCATCTGTTGTGATGAGAAAGGCCATCCCGGAAGAAGCTGGGATGACGGCACAGTCATCTCCAATTCCCATCACTTTTTTTTCGGTGGGAAACTCTCGGGCAAGATATTGGATGAATTCTTCCTCGCCCCAGTCCTGAAACAACATAAAGATCAGCCCGACTTTGCAACTTGTGTCGAGAGCAAGGCTAACAAAGGGTGCTTTTTCTCACCAGATAACCTTTTTGAGCGGCTTTGTGGCAATCCGAACTCCCCTTGTCTTGGCACCTTTGATCGGAACATCTTTGAAGGAATAAGGGAGCTTGGCTCCTTTGCCTGTCGTTGTAAAGTGGAGCTGGACAGCGGGATTTTTGTCTGCTGAGAAATACTCAAGCTCTGCATTTTCATCTAAATAGCGATAGGTCTTTTCGAGGACAAACTTATCGACGACAAACCGCTTTGCCCAGGGGTGCTTTGTCTGTTTGTTCCTATAGATCACGTGCATCACCGTTGCCTTATCGGCGATAGCGACCCAGGCAGCTTTTTCGACAAACTGCTTCTCGGGAATGCTGCCGACGATGTAGGTGCCGTCTTTGTAGAAGATGAGGAGCTTGTCAAAGTTAGTGCACTCTAGCTGGATCTGGCCTGAGACTTTAGTCCCGACATAGCCGGTTTCGGGATCGTAGCCGACTTTGATCTGTTTAGTCTCAATAGCCCTACGGTCGATTTCCTCAATGGCTTTGATACGCGTTTTTCTGGGATACTCTTTACCGTATTTTTGGATGAGGCGCTTCAGGTAGGCGATGGCAAAGTCTTTGACATTTTTAAGGTCTTTCTCCACCCCTTTTAGTGCCTCTTGCAATCCTGAAATTTCATCGCGGTTCTTATCGATGTCGAACTGAGAGATTTTGCGGATCGGGATTGGAGCAGCTTTTCTCTATCTTCAAGATGCGGGGTTCGAATGAGCTGTTTTAAGTGAGGTTGCAAAGAGGTTTCCAGAGTTTTATGAATCCCTTCTAGAGTTTTGATGGTTTCAATGTGCTTATAGAGTCGATTTTCGATGAAGATCCTCTCGAGAGTTCTATAAAAGATCTTCTCGAGAAGCCGCTCCTTTCAATCTCCAGCTCCGCTTTCAAAAATTCGACAAGCTTTAGCGGTGTTGTAAGAGAGGATTTCATGGACATCTGTCTCCCAAGGGAGCCCTTCTTTGATGACGATGACTTGAGAGGTCAGCGTGACTTGGCATTCGGTAAATCCATAGAGGGCATCGAGAAGTTCTTCGGCGTATTGCCCTCGGGGAAGCTTGATTTCGATTTCGACATCTCTTGCCGTGTAGTCGTTGATCCCTTCGATTTTGATTTTCCCTTTTTTGGCAGCCTCGTCGATCGAGCGGATCAGGGTCTCTGTCGTTGTCCCATAGCAGATGTCTCGGATGACAAGGGTTTTGGGATCTTTGATCTCGATTTTAGCCCGGAGCTTGATTTTGCCCTTTCCCTTTTCGTATTGGCTTTTGTCCATGATCCCGCCAGTGGGGAAATCGGGAAAAATTTTAAACGATTTCTCCCTTCAAGGCAAGCGATTTCGGCTTCCAGCAATTCGGTAAAGTTGTGGGGGAGGATGTGGGTCGACATCCCAACGGCAATCCCATCTGCTCCTTGCATGAGCAGCAGAGGGATTTTTGCAGGGAGGGTCACCGGTTCTAGATTTCTGCCGTCATAGGAGGGGATTTTTTCTGTGATATCGGGGTTGAACAGGGTTTCTTTGGCAAGGGGGGAAAGCCGCGTTTCGATGTAACGGGCCGCAGCTGAAGGATCGCCGGTATAGATGTTGCCAAAATTCCCCTGTCTGATCGAGCAAGAACCCTTTGTTTGCCAAATTGACGAAGCCTCGTAGATGGGGGCATCTCCATGAGGGTGGAGTTGCATCGTTTGGCCGACCATGTTGGCCACTTTATGCAGTTTATCGTCATTTTGTCGAAATAAGGTCTCTAGAATCCTCCTTTGCACCGGTTTTAAACCGTCGACGACATTCGGAATGGCTCGATCGAGGATGACATAGGAGGCGTATTGGATGAAGTGGTCCTTCATCTGCTCTTTGAGATCATCCATTTTCATTCACAAGATTTTGCATGATAAAGTTTTTTCGATCCGGGGTATTTTTCCCCATGTAAAATTCTAAGAGTTGGCTTAATATCGGACAGATTGCGGATTGTCACAGGGACAAGGCGAATGTCTTTAGCGATAAACTGTTTAAATTCATTTGGAGAGATCTCCCCAAGCCCCTTAAAGCGGGTGATCTCAATCCCTTTTTTAAGTTCTGCCGAGCGCTTTTCTTTTTCTTCTTCAGAATAGCAGTAGAGGGTTTTTTCTTTATTTCTCACCTTAAACAAAGGGGTTTGCAGGATATGGAGGTGGCCGTTTAAAACAAGCCCCTCAAAATAGGTCAAGAAAAAGGTGATCAAGCAAGTTGCGGATGTGCATCCCATCGACGTCTGCATCTGTGGCTAAGATCACTTTGCCGTAGCGCAAGTTAGCCAGGTCGTCTTCAATATTGAGCGCTGACATCAGGTTGTACATCTCTTCATTCTTATAGAGCTGATCGAGCTTCATCCCATAGACATTCAAAGGCTTGCCCTCGAAGAGAAAAGACAGCTTGCGTCAGCGGATCTCGCGTCATGACAATCGATGCGGAGGCAGAATCCCCTTCTGTGAGGAAAATCATCGATTTGTTCCCCTCCTTTGTCCCATCACCAAAATGGTATTTGCAATCGCGCAGTTTGGGGATTTTGAAGGAGATTTTTTTCTGTTTTTCCTTGGCCTCCTTTTTCACCGAGGCGAGCTCTTTTCTCAACTTCTCATTGAAAAGAATCCGATCGATGATCTTTTTGCCGACCTCTGGATACTTGTAGAGAAGATTCTGCACGGCATCTTTGACTTCTTGACAATCGGAGCGCGGATTTCGTTATTGGATAATTTGTTCTTTGTCTGGGATTCAAAGACAGGATCTTTGACCTTGACCAAGAATGGTGCCGACGATCCCCTCGCGCACATCGACCCCTTGAAAGTTTTTCTTGGCGTACTCATTGACCCCTTTGAGGATTCCCTCTCTAAAAGCAGAAAGATGGGTTCCTCCGTCTTGTGTGTATTGCCCGTTCACAAAAGAAAAGTAGGTTTCTCCGTAGCTTGAGGCGTGCAAAAACGCAAACTCCAAAGTCTTCCCTCTAAAATGGAGAGGCTCATAGAGGCGATCTTCTTTGACCTCTTCGTTCAAAAGGTCTAAAAGGCCATTTTCAGAGCGAATCGCTTCTCCATTAAAGAGGAGGGTAAGGCCTGTATTCAGGTAAGCATAATGCCAGAGCCGTTTGAGAATGATCTCTTTTTGAAAGGCAAATTTCTTAAAAATCTGAGGATCGGGGGTGAATTCGACATAGGTGCCATTTGGCTCTTTGGTCTTCCCCTTTTTCTTATCGTTAAGAACGCCTCTGGAAAAGTCCGCTTCCACAAACTCCCCGTCGCGAACGCTTTTGACAAGAAAATGGGAAGAGAGCGCATTGACAGCCTTGGTGCCCACACCATTGAGCCCAACGGAGAACTGAAAGACATCGTCGTTGTATTTAGCCCCGGTATTGATCTGGCTCACGCAGTCGATGACCTTGCCTAAGGGGATCCCTCGTCCATAATCCCGCACCGAGACACTCGATGTCTTTTCATTGAGACCCAATCTCAATTTTATTCCATGTTGCATGATAAACTCATCGACAGCGTTGTCGATTACCTCTTTAAGCATCACATAAATCCCATCATCTGGATGCGACCCATCTCCTAAGCGCCCAATGTACATCCCAGGGCGAAGGCGGATGTGGTGCAGAGCATCTAGGGACTTAACTGCGCTTTCATCGTATTTTTTGGCCATAGGCAAGAGTCATTCACGCAAACTATATTATTTTCTTTAATGTAGAGCATCCAGTCTTTATCTGCAAGCAACAGGAATTTAGCGGTTGCCTTAAAACAAAAATCACAGGTACGTTTTATAATCTGGGCTTGTATCCATTGCTCGGTGCCGCCTTCACCTTTAGAGGCATCCGGACTGAATTGATACAAGTCCAGATTATGTCAGCGTATAGGTACGGAAATATGTCAGTTGCAGTAATCTACTTGCTCTACGTTTTTATAGGAGCTATCGCCGGTGTTTTAAGCGGGCTTTTGGGCATTGGCGGCGGGATCATCACCGTCCCCTGTTTGCTTTTTCTATTTCCTTATGTCGGTTTCCCAAAAGAATACCTGATGCACATGGCCATTGCAACTTCTTTAGCGGCGATGATTTTCAACACGACATCGGCAACCCTTGCCCATAACAGGCGCCATGCTGTTCTTTGGGATATCTTCTGGAAATTGGTTCCGGGGCTGATCATCGGAGCTGTTATCGGTGCTTTGATTGCGACCTTCCTTGCCGACTTTATCTTGAAGATCATTTTTGGCAGCTTCCTCGTTATTCTTTCGGTCTACTTTTACATTTCCAAGGCAGTGCATGCGGACAAGCACAAACTCCCCCATCCCTTCATCTTAAATCTGTGCTGCGGGGGTATCGGGGCTATCTCCAACTTGTTGGGGATTGGCGGAGGGAGTATGACAGTTCCCCTGCTCACTTCCTTTAAAGTCAAAGACAGAAACGCCATTGGAACCTCTGCAGCGACAACCCTTGTCACGACCATTTGCGGAACCATTTCCTATCTGATCTTTGGTTGGGGGGATGTACACTCCTCTCTCACTTTTGGGTTGATTAATCTGCCTGCGTGTTTAATCATAGGAATGGTGGCGTTTTTCACAGCTCCCTATGGAGCTAAGCTGACTCACGAAATAGATGCTGGTAGAGTGCGCAAAATTTTTGCCATCGTCCTTGCCCTTACAGGACTCTCTCTTATTTTCTAAAGGAATAATCCATGCAGCGTTTCTTAACTTGCTTTCTTGCAGTTGACCCTCACCATGAGATAGAACAGGAAAAGATTTTAGATTGGATCGCACAGGCACACGCCAGAGCCTCCCATCCCCTAGATGGACAGGCTAGGCAATCCTTTAAAGAGTCTTTAAGCCAAAAGCTTTTACAACTGGGCGTTGGGAAGGAAAAAATTGCAAAGCGGGGCATCCATATCCACGACCTTTTTGAGACAGATTGGGAAAAGATGGAGATCTACCCTGTGGCCAGAAACCCTCAAGGCAACGGTTTTGCCTGCCGCAGCGATTTTTATGAACGGGAGATGTTGAAAATTTTTGAGCGCCTCTACCCTCAAGAGCAATCTATGCCAGAGCACATGATCCATGTCACCTGTACAGGCTATGTCGCCCCTAGCCCAGCCCAGAGGCTTGTCTCTTTGCGCTCTGCTGGGGCAAAGACAACCGTCACCCACGCCTATCACATGGGATGCTACGGGTCTATCCCAGCTATTCGAATCGCCTCCGGGTTTGCCTCTGACCCAGATTGCCGGGTCGTGGACATCGTCCACACAGAGGTGTGCAGCTTGCATATGCACCCTTTGAAGCACAGCAAAGAGCAGCTGATCGTCCAAAGTCTTTTTGCAGACGGCTTCATTAAGTACTCACTTCACTCTAAAAAGCCCACCTGCCCCCACTTTCAGATCCTGGCCCTGAAAGAAGAGACGATCCCCGACTCCTCCCATTGCATGACCTGGCGCTGTGAAGATCAGGGCCTGAGCATGACCCTTTCCAAAGAGGTCCCCATCAGGATCTCGCGGGCCATCCATGGCTACCTCTGCAGGCTTTGCGAAAAGGCCAAGGTCGATTTGCAAACAGTGATGCAAAATGCCTACTTTGCCATTCACCCAGGGGGCCCAAAAATCCTGCAGCAAACCCAAGAGCTGCTCCAATTACCTGTTAAGCAAATCGAACACTCTGTACAAGTATTTAAAAACTACGGGAACATGTCTTCTGCGACCTTGCCCCACATTTGGGAAAAATTACTCCTCGACAAGACAGTTCCGCAAAACTCCTATATTGTCAGTTTAGCCTTTGGACCTGGTTTGAGCATCTCAGGGGCCCTTTTTAAAAAAGGAGAAAGCGCGTGAAGTTTTTAATCTTACTCCCCTTTGTTCTGCAGATGCTGATCATTTCTTTTGACGAGTTTTATTTCCACGTCCGCAGAAACCTTCCCCAATGGGAAAGGCTCGGCCATCCCCTCGATACCCTCACTGTGCTCATCTGTTTTTGTTTTGTCCTGTTTGTCCCCTACTCCCCTCTCATGCTCAAGGTCTACATCGCCCTTGGGGTTTTTTCTTGCCTCTTTGTCACCAAAGATGAATTTGTGCACAAAGACTGCTGCAGCGCATCGGAACAGTGGCTCCACGCCCTTTTATTCCTCAACCATCCCGTTGTGCTCACTGCAGCCGGCCTCTTGTGGACCCTTTGCGATTTAGCCGCTGTGCCCGCTTGGATGAGCAGCCTTGTCCCCTATGCCGACATCCTGCGGTCTGCCCTCCTTTTCCAAACCGGATGTGTTGTGCTATTTTTAGCCTACCAAATCATTTACTGGAATTTTCTATGCAAGGACAAAGCACCCGGGTAAATAACGCATTTTATGAGAAACTCGGCGAGGGATGGTACGACGATGAAGTCCACCCGATTGCCCTGCTTCGCCTGGAAAACGCCGCCCGTAATCCTTGGATTGGCGAAAAGATCCGCACCCTTTTGGCAAGAAAGTGCGATATCTTAGACATCGGCTGCGGAGCTGGATTCTTAAGCAACTGCCTTGCCCAAGACGGCCATCGGGTCACGGGGATCGATCTTTCAGCAAAAAGCCTCGATGTGGCAGCAAAAAGGGATCTGACGCAAACAGTGCGCTACCTGCAACTGGACGCTTTTGCTCTCCCCTTTGCAGATCAGAGCTTTGATGTGGTTTGTGCGATGGATTTTTTAGAGCACGTCGAGATGCCAGGCCACATTGTGAGGGAAGCTGCGCGACTGCTGCGATCCAATGGATTATTCTTTTTCCACACGTTTAATAGAAACTGGATCAGCTGGCTAGTTGTCATCAAAGGAGTAGAGTGGTGCGTTCCCAACACTCCCTCCAATATGCACGTCTATTCCTACTTCATCAAACCTCTAGAGCTTAAAAACTGGTGCGAGGCATCCGGGTTAAAGATCACAGAAATGCAAGGGCTGTTTCCCAAGATCGCCTCAAAAGCTTTTTGGAAAAGCCTGATGTTGAGAAAGGTCGATCCCCGTTTGGAGTTTACATTCGGCCCAAGCCTGAAAACAGGCTACCTAGGGATCGCCCAATCTATAGCGAAACAGCCTCAAGCACCGGAGAGATCTTCACCTTTTTTCAGCTGAAGCGAATCGATTTGGTGCCCTTTCGGTTGACCGTAGCGAGGTTGCTTGGAGATGATTTTAAGCTTTTTAAAAACAACTCGGTGCTCCTTCACTCTGCAATAAGCGGCAATTTTCCTTAAGGAGAGCGCATTTCCAGGGGCAATATGATTCCAATTTGCCTGATTGACACTGCATTGCGACGTATCGATGACAAAGCGCAGTGGCTTTGATGTTCCCCCTTGGGTCATCAAGCGCTGTTTGCTCTGTTTTTTCTTCTTGGATAGGATATAGCCTTGAAGGGGCAATTGCCTCACCTGAGAGGGGATGCAGAAGGGTTTGAGAAGATCGCACTTATATTTTTTGCAAAAGTCCTGAGGTTGAAGCGACAAATTGTAAAGACACAACAGATTCACCCTATCTTTGCCAAACCAGTGCTGAATTCTCAACGCCGCAACTTCACAAGGGTTTGCAATAGGTCTCTGATTGCCCATCATTCTTCATACTCCGCCCGACTTTCCCACATAGCAAACCCGATTTTTCTTTCCAAAAGATTTAAGATTGCAAATTCTCCGGTCGCAGGAGCTTAATGCAATCTTTAAATTTTAACCACTACTTTCTTGTCCGTGTAATCAGAACCGAGCATTGACCAATGATTAAAATCCTGGTATACATACTGGCTAAAGTCCAGTTAAGGAGCAGAAAATGGCAAACATCGCGTTGAAAGGCAACCCCATCCGCACAAGCGGCAATCTCCCACAGGTGGGGACTAAAGCTCCCGATTTCCAACTTGCAGGTTCAGATCTCAAAGACCTGTCCTTAAAGGATTTTTCTGGAAAGCGCAAGTTGATTTCGATTGTCCCGAGTCTAGACACTCCGGTTTGTTCTCTATCGTCTAAAAGATTCAACGATCAGGTTCAGTCCCATCCAGAGGTCTTGGTTCTTGTCGTCTCGGCCGATTTGCCTTTTGCCCAAAAAAGATTTTGCTCGGCAGAACATGCCACCAACATCGTCCCTCTTTCTACCTTCCGCTCTAAAGATTTTGCGGTGGATTATGGGGTGTTGATCGAAAACGGCCCCCTTGCCGGTTTTTGTGCAAGAGCTGTTATCGTCTTAGATGAAAAAGATCAGGTCATTTACACACAGCTTGTTCAGGAGATCACCGAAGAGCCCGAATATGATAAAGCTCTAAAGGCTTTGTTCCGAGGCTAAAGCTGAAGGTTCTTTGCAAAGGGCGATCACAACGGCTATCCAGACAGCAAACAACCCAATGCTCCCCCAGGTGAGCAGGGGGAAGAAGCTTGTGCCCAAAATCACCTGGAGGCCCAGGATCAGCACAGAGGCTAACGCCTTAGAAGAGCGGTAAGCAAAGACGTCGATGACGGCCTTTGCGCGAAATTTCTCATCCGGCTTAAGAGGAATGTATAGGACCTCTTTGATAATGCCAAAAAGAGAGAAATCAAAACTTTTAACGGAAATGTAAGCAAAAGAGATCACCCCGAATAGGGGGGAAAAACCAAAGGCTACGCTATTTAAACATAGGACAAGGGGAATCAGAAGGTGGCTGCGTTTGACCCCTACATAATGCAGGAGTAGAAAACTGCCGACAAACTGCAAGGAGATGGTGGCCACATGCACAATTGCCAAAACCCTTCCTGTGTATTCTGTTCTCAAATCTTTTGAGATAATTGTCTTTTCTAGCATGGAGTTGAACTGAAAGTCGATCAGGGTCGATGAGACTTGCATGAGGACAACGATAGCCAAAATGAATGTCAAATAGCTAGAGGAGCGAATCATTTTCATGCCGTGAAAAAAGGCATTGAGCGATGTTCTCTTGCTCTGTCCATCTAAATGCATTCCTATCCCGGCATCTGTCTGTTTGAGGGTAAAGGAGTAACAAAAGGAGAGCAAAAGATAGAGGGGAAGTGTTGCAATCAGCAGGGATTCTGAACCCATTTTTACAGCAAAAAACCCGGGGATGACACTCCCGAACACAGCCCCTAGAGCCCCAAAGCCAAAAAAGAACCCATAGAGGTATTTAGCCTTGGAAAAAGAGACGGCTGAGTTGATGACCGACCAGAGCTGCTGAAACATCAGCATGATGTAAATATCCTTCCATACGTAAAAGGCAAACGACAGCCAAGGCAAGCGCTCCAGAAGGAAAAAGCAAAGCAAGTTGATGGCAGTCACTACAAAGGCAACCACCTTAAACATTTTAAAACAGCCAAAGGAAGGCAAGTACTTGTTGTAGAGAGCGACGATGAGAAGATTCAGCGGAACCATGACAAGCCATGCGTAGGGCAGAGCTTTAGAGCCGTAGGCTGTCAAAAAAACCGCATTGCTGACAGGGCGAATGATGGCGTATTCTGCGTTGATCAAAAACCCGCAGAGCATCGCAAACAGAATGAATAACCGCTCCCTTGTAGAAAAGGCAGAGAGTTCACTGCGCACCGAAGAGACGATCAACCCCATTTTTCCATTGCCCCCCGAAATGCTTTTTCAAACTCAGGGGAAAGATAAACCCAATGCATCCGATGGGCAGGCACCGAAATGTCTGAACACTCTTGGGCAGGTAAAATAGCCCCCGACCTTGTCAGAACAGGGAAAGCCAAGTCTTGAGACGGCTTTGCCGCAGGAGAAAGCTCAATATGCACGGCATTATCCGGAATGCCCAGTCCAACGACGATTTTCTTTAAATCCCCCTCTCCTATCCCTTCTTTGACACAAACAGCCTTAAACCGCTTTTCTCTTTTGAGCAAAGCCTGAGCATCTAAATGGCCTTGTGTTAGGGGATCCAAAGAGGCTTTTCGAAAAGCGGTTAAAACCTCGCAGTCGCTCCATTGCAGATAATTTTCAAGGCAGCTTAAAGCATCGCTCTGCTGACCCCAAGACTTCATGAAACGGCCCAAGTGAAACTTGTAGGCCTTGACAGAGGAATATTGATAAACTCTTTTGTGCATGAAATGGCGTGCTAAGAGGAGCGCCTCGCAAGAGGCCATCCCATTTTCTTCAATCCCCAGATGCAGATTCCCCTTAAAGGCAAGGGTGCAAAGCATCTCGATCAACTGGTGGTAATCAAATAGTCCGTAAGAAACGCCGGTGCATTGGGCATCGCGCAAAAGGTAATCGATCCTATCTGCGCCAAAAAAATCCCCTGTGACAATTTGGGAGAGCACATCCTCAAGAGGGGTGAAGAGGAAGCTCGACGCCCATCTCCAATAGCTTCTTCTTTCCGATGGCCATCTTGAGAACATCGGAGGTGACATCCTCCTTTGAAAAACAGTCCGCTAGCTCTGACCAAATTGAGGAGAGCTCCTGACTTTCGATCGCCTTCTTTGTCCACTCTTCATGCCCTGCTTTTCCAAGCAGGGCTTTTTCCGCATCGTGGGAAAAGGGAAGATGGCCCAAATCGTGACAGAGGGCAGCGCAACGGATGATCTGGAGCCAATAGGGGGCGTTTTCTAGAGCAAAATCCTTGGAGGTTATTCTTTCAAAAATTTGCGTCGCAAGCTCCATCGTACCCAAGGAATGCTCAAAGCGAGTGTGGGTAGCCCCTGGATAGACGATGAAAGCAATCCCTAATTGGTGGATGTGGTGCAATCTTTGAAAAGGAGCCGAATCAATCAGCTTCTGCTCGAGCAAATTAAACCGAATAAACCCATGGACAGCGTCATAGATCTTTTGGGATTTAGGTCCTAGCATTGCCATTCCTTTGCTCTGGCCTTTGGCGGCTCTCATGCATATAACTGCCGGTCACCTCGACAAATTCAGCCTTGCGCTGCAATTCTTTGATGTTGCGGGCGCCCCCATAGGTCAGCCCACTGCGCAATCCACCTAAGAACTGATCGAGCAATTCCAGCGCGCTGCCTGTCACACAACCCCAGAAGTCCACCCCTTCTGCCACAGTCTTTCCCTTGAGGCCGCCGTAAAAAGCATTCTGAAAATCCTCGCTGGCCTGCCCGCGGAATTTGGCTTCGATTCCCGATGGGCATCCTTCTGAGGAGCGCTTGGGAGCTGCGCTCTCCTTTGTCATCGCAAAAAGCTGACCGATCATCACACTGCTGGCTCCTGCCGCAAGAGCTAAGACTAGGTCTCGACTATTGCGGATGCCCCCATCTGCGATGAGAGGAACGCGGAGCTTTTCCGCAATTTTAGCGCAGTCGTAGATCGCCGTAAATTGAGGAACACCAAACCCTGTCACCATGCGCGTTGTGCACGCTGCGCCAGGGCCCACACCGACTTTCACAGCGTCAGCACCTGCATTCACAAGATCGTGATAGGCCATCGCCGTGCAAACATTTCCGGCAATCACTTCCTTTTCGGGATGGGTGCGCTTGAGTTCTTCAATGAAGTGGAACATCCGATCTGAGTGCCCATGGGCCACATCGATACAGGTTCCCAGCGCCCCCAAATCTAGCAGCTTGCGCGTTTCCTCAATCCGCAGAATTCCGCAAGAGATGAATGTCTTTTCCCGGTATTTCTTCACCCAATGCTCTTGCACCTCAAGACTTGTGAACCGATGGAAAATCGGAATCGATCCAGCGCCGATCAAAACATCTGCCATTTCCTCGCAAATGGTCGTGTCCATGTTGGCACAAATCACCGGAATATCCATCTTGCGATTTTTAGTCAGCCAGGTCTCTAAAGACGGCTCTGTTCTAGAAGGGACATTATTAAATTGCGGCACAAGGGCCACATCGTCAAAAGTGTAGGCCTTTTTCATTGACATCGGAAAAACTCCATTAAAACCGCAACTATAACACAGCCATCTCCCCTATGGGTAGTGAATTTTACAGCTTCCCTTTAAACAATTTTCATGCTATTTTACTGCTTCTCTATGATTAGCGTCACAATACTCACTAAAAATAGCCAAGCCACCCTTGCCGCCACTCTGGCGTCGCTTCAAAAATTTCCTGAGATCATTGTGTATGATTCGGGATCGACCGATGCCACTTTGAGCATTGCAGGGCAATTTCCCAATGTGAGAGTTGTCCATGGGGAATTTATTGGCTTTGGACCCACCCACAATAGAGCCTCTTGTCTTGCTACCTACGATTGGATTTTGTCGATCGATAGCGACGAGGTGCTGACCAAAGAGCTATCCGATGAAATTTTGAATTTGTCGATGAACACAAAATACGCCTATCAGATCAACAGACTCAACTACTATAACAAAAAGCAGATCCGTTGGTGTGGAGGCTGGCATCCAGATCCGGTCATTCGCCTCTACAACCGCAAAGCTACCCAGTTTAGCGATGTCGCTGTTCATGAAAAAGTGGTGACAACCCATCTTAAAATCTTCCCCCTCTCCTCCCCCATGCTCCATACCCCGTATCGGAGCATCGACGATTTTTTAGCCAAGATGCAGACCTATTCGACACTTTTTGCACAGCAACACCAAGGGAAAAAGAGCTCTTCCTTGGTCAAGGCCATCTTCCACGGAGCCTTTGCGTTTTGGAAAAGCTACCTGCTCAAAAGAGGCTTTTTGGGAGGAAAAGAGGGCCTGATCATCTCCGTCTACAATGGCCATACGGCATTCTACAAGTATTTAAAATTAGCAGAGCAAACCCCAAAGTTAAGCTCTGGGGAAGAATAGACATCTTGCGTAACCTGCTTTGTTTGAAAAATGTGATGATTTTTCTGTCCATTCCTTACAAAGCTTTTTCGCCATGTGTAAACACACGGCGAAAAAGTTTTGTAAGGAATGGACCAAAAAGCGCAAATTTATCAAGAAAATGAGGTTACGCAAGATGTCTAATATAATGAACCTTAGGTACCCCAACCTCAATTGCACCGCAATAGCAACTTTGGTCCAACAGAAAAGAGTTGCCGATATTAAATAAATTATTATACAAAAAGGGAAGGACAAGACCCTGATCCTTACCCACAAGACCACTAGCCAAGGCAAAATCATGGTGATTCAAAAAAATGAGCTTTTTGTCTTCTTTAATAAGCTTCCAGACGCGCGAAAATATTGGAAATGGTTCTTGAGTATCGGAATTTTGCTCATCGCCCTAGGGGGCCTTGCCATCGGGTATGCTAAATGGGCAACGGAGTTTACTGTGATTTTGCTTGGGTGTCTTCTGCTGGGCGCGGGTGTACTCCAGATCATCAACGGCGCTTATGCAGCCAAGTGGGCAGGCTTTTCTCTTTCCATACTGATGGGACTGCTCTACATCATTGCAGGGGCACTTTGCATTTTTAAGCCTATGGAGAGCGCTTCGGCTATCAGCGTGTTAATCGGGGCTCTGCTCCTATTAGGCGGACTGTTTCGACTCATCTCAGCCATCCGCTTTCACTTCGACAACTGGGGCTGGGTCGTGTTCAATGGTTTGACAGCAGTGCTGCTTGGCATTTTAATCCTTATCGAATGGCCCTCGTCGGGCCTATGGGTGATTGGGGTTTTTGTAGGAATCGACCTATTGCTGATTGGCTGCTATTGGGTCGGGCTGTCTATCGCCGCTAGCAAGAGATAGATCTGTTGTCTGAACGTCCACTGCAAATTCTGTGTCCTGCAGGGACTCAAGTTCGATCAGTGTCACCTTAAAGCGGGTCTCAAACTTATCTTTTGGAACAAATAAAACCCGGTGATACAGGGAATAAGGGGCTACCACCTCCTGTCGGATCGACTTGGCAATTAAATCTTTTTTTAATTTTTTATGGTGCGACATGACGCGGATACTATCGATGGTGCTCGGAATCATAAAAGGCCAGAAAAAGAAACTGGCGATCTTATAACCAATGGCCCGAGGGATTGTCGATTTTGTCACTTTAAAGGCAATTTTACTCGCTTCGATTCTTGGAAGGTCGACAGAACTTGGGCAAATGGAGTACTCATCGGAGGTGTTATTTTGGATAGTTAACTGCAAAGGCACCACTCCCCGACTAATCAGATCGTGTCCAAAATTTTGTTTGCTTTCGTCTTTGGTCATTGCCTTGGCAAAAACTTGGATATGGGCTTGTTTCAATGAAAAATCAGGGAGTAGCTCCAAGGCGATCGAGTTTAAGGGATGGATCTGCTGGCGTTGAAAGCTTGTCGTTAATAGAAAAACGGTGGTCAGCAATCCAATTGCAAACAGCAACAGCTTTTTCGGAGAGAATAATTTATTCACAAAAGCCTCATTTATATAATAGAAAAGCCAATATAAACATAAATGAAGTTAATTAAAACGAAAAAGATAATTATTAACAAAAATCATTTAAATTTATTTTTATGTTGATTTTAAGCTCTGCCTTTATTATTCTATTTGCTCAATTAACAAAATGGAATTCCATTTCTGTGATTAACACAGCCCAACAATACACGCTGCCTTACAGCTATACCCCGAGCGGTCAAAAAGATCCGTCTCCCTTTACCAGCAAACTTAAGCAAATCAATTCCCTGAGCAGCTCCCTTATGTTATCTCTCAATGTCAGCCGACAAGTTAAGAATACAATAACCCCGAAGTGAGGAATTTTACATGGCGTTCAATGTTAGAGCCGTAAGCGGCGATCTTCATCTGGTTGAGATGCAAACCTCTATTGCGCCTCAATTCTTAAAGAGAATATGTCAAGCGATTCATCAGCTTGCCCTCCGGTTATTATGTCAAGCGATTCATCAGCTTGCCCTCCGGTTATTATGTCAAGCGATTCATCAGCTTGCCCTCCGGTTATTTAAAAGCCTGTGCAGCTGTTTTAGAAGAGCTGCCCCTTCTGATTCCAAGCCCCTAAGCCCTGCGGGTCCAACGGCTCCTTCTTCTGGCAAGGGGCCTTTGAATCTCATCGCATTTTACAAAGGGGATGAAGCTAACAATAACGGTGTGACTTTAAACCAAATTCTTAACTGGGATAATGAGCGCTTAGAAAGTGTCCACAACTACATTCAGTGGCTCTTCCCCCTGCGAATACAGAGCGGGCCCAACCCGACAGCCCCCATTTTAGACTATCCGACAATACAGGCCTTTAAAGACGACCCTGGTCTCAAAAACCAGTTGCTGACCTCTTTTCGCAGAATGCTGACGTTTTATGGCTTGGAGTTAAATGAAACAACCGGTGTCATCTCAAGGGCGCAGAATTTTGCAGAGCGCGCTTCTGTCTGGCTTTTGAATCCTAGCGGCCACCACAATTTCTTGCGCATCAGCCGGATCCTTCATTCGATCCGCCTTCTCGGCTTAAGCAATCAATGCGGGCCTTTTTTAAACATTTTGCGGGATATCGCAGGCCATGAAGGCCAGCATAGCATCAGCGCTCAAACCTTAAACTACTGGGAATCTGCGGGTGCGTCATAGACTGCGCTTAGACAGGATTTTTTCGATCTCGTCTAAGCTTTTGCTTTTTGTCTCGAGAATGAAGCGGTACATAAAAAAGAATCCAAGGGCGCTTATCAGAGCGTAGAGCAAAAATGTGCCGCTGCCTCCCAATAAGTGGATCAAATTGGGAAAGGTGAGGCAGACTAGGTAGTTGCAGACCCAGTTGATGAAAATGGCCATCGTCATGGCTTTGGCTCGTATTTGCATCGGATAGATCTCAGAGAGCACAACCCAGGTCACGGGACCAAGTCCCATGGCAAAGCTAGCAGCGTAGAACATCAAGCTGATCATGGAAATGGCGCTGATCGACGAAGACGCGACAAAAAAAGCGTAAGAGAGCATGGCCAGGCTCAAAGTCATCCCCGCTGTCCCGATCAGCAGCAGAGGGCGCCTGCCTATCCTGTCTAGAAGCCAAACAGAAAGAGCGGTTGTAACCAGATTGATGACCCCAATGCCCAAGGTGGCGCTGATCGCCGCGTTGGATGAGGGAAATCCGGCTGTTTCAAAAATCTTAGGGGCGTAGTAAAAGACGGTGTTGACTCCTGTGATCTGCTGGAGAGCGCTTAAGGTGAGCCCAATAGCCAGAATGAAGCGAAAACGGGGAGACAACAAAGCTTTCCAGTGGACATCTTTGTGAGCTGCCGCTGCGTTTTTTGCATGAGATAGACAATGATCTTTGCCCAACTTCTGCAAGGTCTGTAAAGCATCTTCTTCCAAACCCTGATTGAGCAACCAAGGGGGTGTTTCCGGAATGAAAAAAACACCGAGTAATTGAAATAAAGCGGGAAAACAACCAATGGCAAACATCCAGCGCCAATTGCCGGAAGGAGCAAAAAGAGAGCTAACAGCAAAGCTGCACAGCATGCCGGCTGCAATTGCAAGTTGAAATAGGGAGACAAAAGATCCCCGGTACTTTGGCAAAGAGACCTCAGCTAGGTAAATGGGGGCTGCCACCGAGACAATGCCAACGCCGATTCCGCTCAACAACCGTCCGATGAGCACGGTAGCATAAGCATTAGAAAGAGCGGAAAGGACCGCTCCCATGGCAAATAGAGCCATGGTCAGCCCTATTGTCGATTTGCGCCCAATCCGATCTGCAAGGGTACCCGCGACGAGCGCTCCAAAGACACCGCCGAGAAGAAGAATGCTCACGACAACGCCCTGCTCTAGGGAACTTAAATGAAAAGACGCTGTCAAAAAAGGCAAGGCTCCGGCAATGACCCCTGTGTGGTAGCCATATAAAAAACCGCTGAACGCAGCCACAATGACAACAAATAACAGGTAGGGAGTGCAGCGATTTTTTGTAGCCATCCCTTCTTTATACACAAATCTGCCCTGAAAGTAAAAAGCAATTACAGCAAGCCTTTCAAGCAACTGCCCTCAGGGTGAAAGAGGGAGACGGGGTGGTCGATAGCTTGGATGTGGCGGGAGCAAATCAAAGCTTTGCGATCATACAAGAGGTAATGAGGTGCGTTTAGAGGAGGGGAGCTTAAGATGGGCAGGCGCAGTGGGAATCACCCTGCCGATGAGATCGCAATCAGCGACATCGGTAATTTCCACATCGTAGAATTTGCCGAAGGCATCGACGCCGCTTGCGTCGTTGATGATGACCTGACCGTCGATTTCAGGGCACTGGCCATAGAATCTGCCTCGCATCAAATAGGGGGAATCGGGATGGTAGCCTTCGACGATCACATAGAGTTTTTTCCCGATGAAGGAGCGGTTGCGTTTGCGCACCACTTCCATTTGCGCAAGAGCCAACTTCTCAAACCTGTCTTGCTTGATCTCTTCAGGAAGATGCCCCTCCATCCTGGCAGAGGGAGATTCTTCCTCTTTGCAGTATTTGAAAATACCTACATTATCTAAGGGATAGTCGCGGACAAAGGAAAGGAGCTCTTCAAACTGCTCTTGAGTCTCCCCTGGAAATCCGACCATCAAAGAGGTGCGAATCACCACTCCGGGAAGTTTTTTCCTAAGCGTTTCAATGGTTCGGATGATCTGCTCCCTGTTGGTTTTGCGGCGCATTGCTTTTAGCATCTGATCATTGATATGCTGGATCGGCATATCCAAGTAGGGGCAAATGCGCTGATCAGAGGCCATCAGAGAGAGCAACTCCTCTGTCACCTCATCGGGATAGAGGTAGAGAAAGCGGATCCAAAAGTCCCTTTCCACTTTGAGCATCTCCTGGATCAGGCTTTCAAGGCCACCGATCTGCTTGCTCTCTTTTCCGTAGTCGCCTAAGTCTTGGGCGATCAGGATGATCTCATGGACTCCTTGGTTGAGCAAGGCGTGGAACTCTTTTAAAACCTGTTCTTGGGCCTTGCTGCGCAAAGGGCCTTTGATCTTAGGGATGATGCAGAAAGCGCACTGCTTGGCACAGCCTTCTGCAATCTTGAGGTAGGCGTAATTCTTTGGGGTCGAAAGCTGGCGCGGGACCTCTCCCCATTCCAGGTAGCTGCGGGCGGAGGTCACCGCCTCGCCGTGGTTCGGGGACTGGACGGCCTCTAAGATCTTCTCCATATCTCCAGACCCCAGGAAATAGTGGATCTCGGGAAACTGGGAGGTCAAATCCTGTTTGTGCTTCTGCACCATGCAACCGGCAACAACGACCTTGGCCCCCTTCTTTTTCCCTTCAAAAAGCGTAGTCGATCGTATCGCAAGACTCTTGCCTTGCAGAGGCTAAAAAACCGCAGGTATTGACAACCAAATAATCGGCCTTTTCCACTCGGTCGGTGGCCTCATATCCGGACTTCAGCAAAATGCCGAGCATGACCTCGGTGTCGACCAGGTTGCGTGCACAGCCCAAACTTACAAAATGGATCTTGTTGCCATAATTTCTTAAACGTTTCATAATAGAAAAGTTTAAAGAGGAACGGAATAAATGGCAAGGATCTATCTAGTAAGACTTTTTTTCTCAAGCCGGATGCCTCTAGAGGTGAAAGCCTAAAGTCCAGTCGAGTAGATGCATGCTCGCCTACCTAAGTAAAAAAGCCGGAATCCTCCTCATCTCTTTATTTATGGTGATCTTCTGTACTTTTTTTTTGATGCATGCCATTCCAGGAGACCCCTTTGTCGAGGACAGGGCGATCCCGGAGGAGATTCTGGCCGCCCTGAACAAGCACTACGGCCTCGATCGACCTCTGCCTATTCAGTTTATCAATTATTTAAAGGGGCTTGCCCGCTTTGAACTCGGCCCTTCGCTCAAATATGAGGGGCGCGCTGTCAATCAGATCATCTCAGATGGGTTTCCCGTCTCTTTGTGTCTCGGGGTGGAATCTCTTGTGATGGCTGTTTTTGGAGGGATTTCTTTGGGGTCGATCGCCTCTTTAAATCACATGCGCTGGAAGGATCATCTCATGATGATCCTGACTGTGCTCGGGATCTCGGTACCCCAGCTTTATCTTAGGTAGTTTCTTGCAATACATCCTTGCGATGAAGCTCGATCTGCTCCCTGTTGCTAGGTGGGGTGGATTCTCCCATACCATCATGCCGGCTCTTTCTTTAGCAGCGCTTCCCACAGCGTTCATCGCCCGCCTGACAAGATCCAACATGATTGAAGTCATGCAGCAAGACTACATCCAAACAGCAAAATCTAAGGGATTGAACTCCTTGCAGATTCTTTTGCGCCATGTGACGCGCAATGCGCTTCTGCCTGTTATCACCTACCTCGGCCCTCTTTCTGCTGCTGTGATGACAGGGAGCTTTGCGATTGAAAAAATTTTTGGCATCCCTGGACTTGGACAGTGGTTTGTCACGAGCATCACCAATCGCGACTACACGGTGATCATGGGAACCACCATTTTCTATAGTTCGATGGTGATGCTGTGCGTGTTTTTTGTGGATCTTTTGTACTGCTTTATCGACCCCAGGATTAAAATGAAAAGGGAAGCCGATGGATGATCTTGAGCTTTTTGCCCCGCTGAACCAAGCGGATAAAGATGCGCTTGAAGAACAAACTTCCTATGCAAGAGCCTCAACCTTCTGGCAGGATGCAAGGGATAGATTAAAGCGAAATAAACCGGCGATGTTTGGCCTATTCACTCTCCTGATTATCATGGCGGTTGCCATCTTGGGCCCCTTGATTTCCCCTTACACTTACTATGAGACTAAGCTCTCCTTGAAAAACGAAGCTCCTAGTGCGACATTTTGGTTTGGCACTGATGAGCTGGGTCGCGATCTTTTCACAAGATGCTGGTGGGGCGCGCGCATTTCTCTTTTTGTGGGGTTGAGCGCTTCTTTGATCGATCTTGTCATCGGAGTGCTGTTTGGGTCGACTGCCGCTCTTCTGGGTGGCAAGATAGAGGAGTGGATGATGCGCTTTGCCGACATCCTCTACACCATCCCCTATCTGCTGGTTGTCATTTTGCTGATTGTCATCGTGGGGTCTGGCATCTTCAACGATCATTCTGGCGTTGACCTTCACCGGCTGGATCAACATGGCAAGAATTGTCCGCGCCCAAGCTCTGCAAATCAAGCAGCAAGATTACGTCAGAGCCGCATTTGCCCTTGGCTCTACCCGGCAGAGGGTGTTGTTTAAAGATCTTATCCCCAATGCCATGGGCCCGATTATCGTCACCTTGACCCTCACTATCCCCTCTGCGATCTTTGCCGAGGCGTTTTTAAGCTTTTTAGGGCTCGGGGTGCAAGCCCCGATTGCAAGTCTTGGCACCATGGCCAATGACGGCCTGCCCGCGCTCCGCTACTTCCCCTGGCGCCTCTTCTTCCCGGCGGCTCTGATGAGCCTGACGATGCTCGGATTTAATCTTTTTGGCGATGGGCTCAGAGATGCCTTTGATCCGAGGCTAAGAAGATGAACGCAACGAAGATCATCGATGTGCGTAACTTAAATGTCCACTTCACCTCGATCGAAAGCTCCCTGCACGCTGTCCGCGGGATAGACTTTTACATCCGGCAAGGAGAAACGGTTGGGATCGTCGGAGAGTCAGGCTGCGGCAAGAGCGCAACGGCCAAAGCCATGTTGCAGCTCAACTCTAAGTATGCAACCAAAAGTTCCGGAGAAATTCTGTACGATGGAAAGAATTTGCTTCAGCCATCTTAAAAGCAGATTCGCTGATCCGCGGAAAAGAAATTGGGATCATCTTTCAAGACCCGATGACATCGCTGGATCCCACCATGAAAATAGGCCGTCAGATCATGGAGGGATACCTGCGCCATTTTCCCCTGACGCTTCCAGCAAAAAAGCAAAAGAGACTGCCCTTGAGACGCTCGAAGAAGGGTGGTCGGCATCTGGCCTATCCCGAAGAAAGATTTGATGCCTATCCCCATGCTTTAAGCGGTGGGATGC
>CAWCKK010000050.1:0-18480 GCA_963796135.1 uncultured Acidobacteriota bacterium
GCAGAGTTTATGAAAGAGCTCAAAAGCCAGGTGGAAAGCCGGGAGTTGTGCGGCTTTTTCTTTCCCGAGCAGATCTCCCCCTCTAAACTTCTCTTGTTTGTCGATGGGGCGATCAAGACCATTCATACCCTGTTTTTCGATGGGAAAGACCGATTAGTCCACAAAAACCGCTTGGATTTTATCGAGATCTTTCATTTATTGCTGACCTTGAAGCTGATCGAGGAATTCAATCCCGATTCGATCAGTTTTACATGCAAAGACACAGTGGACACCGGCGCTTGCACAAGTGCTGAGATGTTTGC
Source organism: uncultured Acidobacteriota bacterium (assembly GCA_963796135.1). GTDB lineage: Bacteria > Chlamydiota > Chlamydiia > Chlamydiales > Rhabdochlamydiaceae > CAJCIW01. Next base: position 303 of record CAWCKK010000050.1, read on the forward strand.
CTTTTTGCGTATGATGACAGACCCTTCCCCCTTTTCCAAGGGGGAAAAAGAATTTGTGCTCTGGATGCTCTACGCCGCTGCCCTAACGGGCAGGGAGAGGTCGATTCAGCCCCAAACTTTCAGCAGAGCAATCAGCGCGCTTGCAATTGTAGAAGCCGGGCTCGATACCGACCGCAAAGGCGTGATCGATGCCTGCGGGAAGCTATTCAAGTTCCCTTTCTTCAAAGGGCTTAAAGTCAAAGAGGCCAGTTCCCCGTATTGACCCTACGGCCTTGGATCCAAATTACTCAAATAGACATCTTGCGCAACCTGCTTTGTTTGAAAACTTTGATGATTTTTCTGTCCATTCCTTACAAAATTTTTTCGCCATGTATAAACACATGGCGAAAAAGTTTTGTAAGGAATGGACCAAAAAGCGCAAATTTATCAAGAAAATGAGGTTACGCAAGATGTCTAATCTAAACTTAGTTGAGGGTGAGATCTTCTGGGATCATGGAGAGGGTGGCGTACTTGCCGCCCATCTCTCGCAGAACCATTTGCCAGACTTTTTCAGGAGGGGTTTCAAAGACGTGCTTGGCGTCTGCTTTATAGAGAAACCAGTTGCCGCTTAGAAACTCCCTTTCTAGCTGGCCTGCGCCCCAACCGCAGTAACCAAAGCACAATCGGACAGCAGGTCCGGCGGGGTCGCTCACCGCTTCTTGCAGAAATTGAAGGTCGCCTCCTAAAAAGACCCCTTCGCAGAGTTTGAGGGTTTGGTCGGCAATGCGGTCAGAGGAGTGCAGAAGCATCATTTGGTTGGGTTGAATGGGGCCTCCAGCGCGGATCTGGACGTTGGGATTCTTAAATTCTTTGGCGCTCATGATTTCTTCGGGTAGCTCGATGTCGATGTGTTTGTTGACGATCAGCCCGAAGCAGCCGGCGTGGCCGTGTTCGCAGACGATCACAACGCTGCGAAAATAGATGCCATTATCCATGTCGGGGCTTGCGATGAGAAAGGAGCCCTTGGAAAGATGTGTGTAAGGGACCGATTCCATCAGTTGGCCGCTTGGTTAAGTTGTTCATTATAGAGCTTTAAATTATTGGAGAGTCTATCTGCTTGCCGGAGAAGCTCTGCAAAATCTCTATGGAACTGCTCGTCGCTGAAAATTTCCTGCCTTTCGGGATTGACCTCCGCTTTTTCGATGAGCATTGAGAGGCGGGACATCGCTGTATTGATCTGGGAGATTTCGGTCTCAAAATATTCTTTAAAGTTTGCAGGGGTATCCAGTGCGTTGAGGACAGTGATTCTTTGGGCTCTTTGGCGCTGCCAGGATTTATTGAGGTGGAAAAGGATGCCATAGTGGTTGATGTCATTCATCAGGGTATCGACTTTGCTCAAGATGGCAGACATATGGAGATAGAAATCTTCGCTTTTGATGAGTTTGCCCACTGTTCCTTGTGCCCTGTTGGATCTCTGTAGTGATCAGGTTCATGTTTTTAGATGTGGCTGCTGAGATTTTTCATCGTGACGCCTGCGTTCACAAAGACGTTGTCCGGCTTTGAGCTGAGGATGGAGTCTTGAACATCGCAGAGGGTATCGGTAAAGGTGTTGACTGCAGTTTTGATATCGGGGACCATATTTTGCTCATTGATGGAGTGCACAGCGGTTTTGATTTCGGTGAGGGTCTGCTCAAAGGAGTGGACCGTGCTTCCCACGTCATCGCCGTTTTTCTCAAGCCATTGTGTCACAAGGTCAAACGTTTTATTCATGCTTTTAGAAAGATCGGAGAGCTCTGGTAAAGGCATTCTCGATCGGATCGATTGATTCGGCGTAGATGGGTTGATTGGTAATGAGTTTTGGGGTGGCGCCTTTAGGGGGGATCTTTGGGATGATGGCGATCGATTTTTCACCGAGAAGACCCGGTGGTTTGGACGATGACTTCATCGCTATCGTAGACCTTGACACTGGAATCGACTTGAGGACGAGCTGATAGTAAGTAGATTTCCCTAGTGGCGTCTGTCGAGGGGTTTGTTCTGGCGTCGTAGATTTCTTGGATGGCGACCACCTCTCCAACGGGTCTGCCGGCAAAGAGGACGCGTGTTCCGATGTCAATCTGGTTGATGGTGGAAAAACGCACGTAGAGGGTTTCTTTCCCATCGCCGACGCTTGGCTTTAAAAACAGGATGAGCCAGACGATGACACCGCAAGCGCGCATAACAAAGATGCCAATGAGCATGTTTTTGGTCTGTTCACCCATGGGGGAATTTCTCCTTTAAGCTTTCTAGGATCTTGAGAAATGGTGCAGTAGAGAGTTGAATCAGGGGGTCGTCGATCTGATAAAGGTGCGGGGTCTGCCAATGTGAGCAATTTTCCCATCCTGATCAGCGCCAGCCTGTCGCCGACATAGAGGGCGGAAAACATGTCGTGGGTGACGACGATGCTTGTCGCTTTGAGTTCCTCTTTGGTTTGACGATGAGCTCATTGATCTGCATGGCGATGATCGGATCAAGTCCTGTCGTCGGTTCGTCGTAGAGCACGATTTTGGGCCGGTAGACGATCAGGCGGGCAAGGGCCGCGCTTTTGCGCATCCCTCCAGAGAGCTCAGAGGGCATTTTTTTTTGCGTTCCTTTCAAGCCGACCACCTCAAGCGCATGCTCCACTTCGATCCGCAATTTCTGCTTTGCTGTACTTATGCCCTGTTGCTGGATCGCCGTGCTGGTTTAAATAAAAAGCCGACATTTTCTTCGACATTCATCGAGTCGAAAAGAGCAGCTCCCTGAAAGAGCATCCCCATGTTTTGGACTGCTTTAAAGAGGTCGGGCGCCGTGCAAAGTCTGTAATGCGGACACCGTCGATATCGACAGTTCCTGCGTCTGGTTTCAAGAGGCCGATGATGTGTTTAAGCAGAACGCTTTTACCCGATCCCAGATGGGCCTAAGATGACGAGGGTTTCCCCTTCTTAAACCGTCGAGGTCCATTCCTGCGAGCACCTGGAGTTTTCCAAATTGTTTCCAAAGATCGGTGATTTTAATCACAGAAACTTCAGATTGGATCGTGGAAAACATTCAGAGCAATGGTGAGGAAGAAGTTCGTCAGCAGGATGGCGCAGTAGGTGATCACCACAGCCTTGTCGTCGTTCTTCCCACGCCCGCAGCCCCGCCGCTCGTGCGCAGCCCTTTATAGCAGGCAATGGTGAAAATGAGCACGCCAAAAACAAACCCTTTGACGATTCCGGTCAGAAGATCAAAATATCTCACATGTGTCGGAATGGGATCCATGTAGGTGTTCGGCGCCATCCCAAAGTAGTAGACAGAGATGAGGTAGCCTCCAAAAATCCCCATCACGATGCTAAAGATTGTCAGCAGCGGCATCATGAATGTCCCTGCAATAAAGCGGGGGGCGATGAGATAGCGATTGGGGTTGACAGCCATTGTTTGGAGCGCGTCGATCTGTTCGGTCACAAGCATGGTCCCTAGTTCTGCGCACATCGCAGCCCCACTCGTCCTGTGACCATGAAGGCGGTCAGGACAGGTCCCAGCTCTGTCATCATCGCTTTTGTCACCATCAGCCCTGTCACAGAGGTGAGCCCTTTATCGGAGAGCTGGTAGATCGACTGGGCGGCTAAAACAAGTCCTGTCGAAAACCCAGTGATGGCGACAACGGGAAGGGAGGAGTACCCCAATGTCGTAGAGCTGCTGTAAAATGAGCTTGACCCCAGGCGGGCGGCGGAGGGTCACCTTGGCGACGTTAATGATGAGAGATAGCCACCCTCCGATGCCGACTAAGACGCGGAAACGGACCAGAATGTAACTCCAAAGGGTGCTCGAACGGTTTGTCTCTTCCATCGCCATCATCTTAAAGGACTGTAGGCCAACAGGCCCGAATCCGAATCCTATAGCAAGGACAATTTTGGCGTCAAATGTATACCCAAACAACCACAAAACAGTCACAGAGGACATGGCCAAAGGCTCATGTCCACCAACATTTCTCTACTGGTCCCAAAAAAATCTTTGCTCTTGTTAAGCCGACCTGCTCTTAGCTTCGATGATGCTAAAGCCTCTCTCTTGGGCTTTGTTTGTTTCCTGTTGATAAGCAGTTCTGTCTTGGCCTTCATTTTGCATTAGGGTGCGTACTAGCTCGCGTTTGCTCTCAAGGGGGCCTGTCTTGCTCTGATAGAAAGAGGAGACGACAGAGGGCATGCCAGAGGAAAAGAACATCCCGGCTGTTTTGCACGTCTCTTTTAAAAACTCGTTGTTTTTTGCTGCCTCAGGTGTCCCTGGTGCCCCTCCTGCCGGAATCAAGGCTCCAGCGATGGCAAGGCCGGCGCCAAGAGCCGAAACGCAAAAGATCCAACGACCCTGCCAAAGCATCTGCTTGGAGAGATCTTTTGTGGTTTCTTCAAAACGATTCATATCCGCAATAATAAGGCGAAGATCGTCGGATTGGAGTTTGCCTGTTGTTTTAGTATAGATGGAAAGTGCTTCGATGATGCGATCAATTGCGGCTCTAGGGCTCTGCTCTGCTGGTAGTTTCATATTTCCTCTTATTTTTTTATACTTGTCGTGAGAGTTCAATGTTGGAATTCATGATCGTCTCGATCGCTTTGCGCGTTTTTGTGTGGACGCCGTTAAAGTTTTCGATGCTGGCTTGGATTTCATCCATGGCAATCTTCCCATTTTCCTGCTCGAGGGTCAGGGATGATTGAATCTTCATCAGGTCGGCTTTTGCTGTCAAAAGGTTAGAGTCGGCAACTCCTTTGCCAAACGTTGTGGCTCCGTTAAAAATAGCGGGCCAGGGCGGCTTGGGCGACAAAAATGGCTTTTTCTGCAAAGTTCAAAGCTCCTGTCGCAATGCCGTGGACCGATCCCGTAAGGCCGATAGCACCGGCTAAGATGCCGATGGAGGCGGGGAGAATCATCAGGATCTTTTTCTTTAAATCTTCATTGCCGCGGGAGATGAGCTCAGCGATCAAGTCCCACGTCCCTAGCTCAAATAGGGCAAAGTTGGTTAAAGACAAAATTCAAGAAGGCGGTCTGGCGCAGCCCCAATGAGGGCTCCCCCTCCGAGAGGCAACCAGAGCCACACCAAAGACGATGCGGAGGCCGCAGAGAGCAGGCACGTGGCGATCTTTTTTAAGATTCCCCAGAAGTTGCTGCTCTTTGCTTTTTGAGCGACCTCTTTGAGTTTTTGAAGCATCTCGGCAGAGATTTCCCGGATTTTCTCTTTGAAATCGGCAAACCTCAAAGAAAGGGAATCGAGGATTTCGCTTCCTAGCTGTTGTGATTGAGCTGTTGTCTTAAGCAAGCGCAGATCGCTCCTCAATTCTTTTTTGGCCAGCTTCGGGATAGACCCGGGCGGAGTAAGGACAGGCGGTTCAAAGGCGATAGAGGAGCCGATCGAATCTTTTTGCGTCGAGAGATTGGACTGCTTTGCTTTGAGGAGGCTCTGCACAGCGGGGGATTTGAGCGTTGAGGAAATCGAATCAATAGGTAGAGTCATGGATTTTTTTCAGTAAGTGGATTTTGTTAAAAAGGCTCTCTTCTTTGCAAAATTGAAGAGCTGCATCCAAGGCTTTAATCGCCTCTTGTTTTTCGTTCATCGACAAAAAGCACTCTGCCGCGTGAAAATGAGGCAGGGGGTCCTCTTCCTTAAGCAAGGCGACAAGGCCCCAGGCGTGTACAGCGCCTAGGTAATCCTTTGCCATCTGTTTGGAGCCGGCCAAGGCGCGCCAGTAATCCTGGCAAAAAGGGTCGGTCAGGACAAGCTGGGTAAAGAGTTCGGACGCAGCCGTCCAGTCACCTCTTTCATAAAGGCCAAAAGCCGTGGAGTAGAGCTTGTGTTCTAGCTCCTCAGGGACGCTTAGCGCCTGCTGACTTGAGATACCCAAGAGATCCATGATCTCTTTTTGAAACGCCGTGTTCATCTTAAAGCACTACCGCCCCATTTTGCGATTGATCGACTCGAGCAAATCGCTGCTTTGCTTAACGATTTGTCTAGCGTGTTCTGTCATTTGGGCGCGGTTATCATACTTGTCTTTGATTTTCATCAGGCATTCGTTCAGATCGGTGGAGTACTCTTCAGATTGAGCATCCAACCCCTGGAGAATGACGTCGATTTGATCCTCTGATAGCTTGTCGATCTTCACATTGCTGATTTCGATTCCGCTCAAAGTCTTGTCCAGGACGTTTTCAAGGGTGATGTCCTCCCCTTTGAACAAATCTTCATCGGCAATGGGGCTTTCGCCTGGCACTCCATGAATCTGTTCTGCAAAAATCGTCGGATTTTTCATGTGGATGTAAGCGACGTAGCGTCTCATTTCCATGTCATTGGAAAAGTCTATGCCTTTGCCTTTTTTCTTGGCGTGGGAGAGCTTGTTTGTGATATCGGAGAGAATCTTAATGTCGATATTAGAGTAGGCCATCCTATCGATCAAGGCATTGACTTTGGCCTCTTGCGCATCGAAATAAGCGGGATAGAGTTTGCCAACCATCTCAGCTGCAGGATTGTAGTCCAGATTGATTCCCATATTTTTAACCCTCTTGAATTGGGATGAAGTTTTATGCGGGTTAAGATAGCAAATCGGTTGGATGAAAGCAACCTTAAATTACAGTGCCAAACCCATCTGGGTAGGGGGGGTAGGTGGGCCCGATGGGGAGTGTATTGGAAAAGAACTGGTGGTAGACCTTTAGCCCTTGCTCTGCGTTTTGAACGGCGTAGAAGCAGTTGCTGACCCACTCGGAACCTTTGATGGTTTTAGATTCCTGGTTGCACAAGAACCGAGAAGTGATTTTTTTTCTCCAATATTCTAGGCGTCCAAAAAGCAGCACTGGCGTTGGCGCCACTGAGCCGACCTTGCGGCGCACCTCTTCTAAGCACTGCTCAAAGTCTGTGCCATAGCCCCCGGTTAAGATGATGGGAAAATCTAGGTTGAATTCCGATTGCCTTTCGACAAGTTTGTCGAGGCGGTAGGTCATTTTTGCTTCGATATAGGGGTTCTGTGTTTGTTCTTGGATGTTTAAGTTGTTGCTGTTGCGAAAGTCGACGATGTTTGCGCAGGAGAGAATCCCGGCGCGTTTAGCTGCGCGGTTGCCGACTTCCATCAGTCCCGGGCCTCCCCCTGTGACAAGGGCGATTGGGGTATTGGCGTTGAGCAGGGGGTGGTTAAATTCTGAGCGCATGGCGATGAGGCCTCTGAGCATTTCTGTGAGCTCTTTTTCAAAATCCCCGTGTAAAAGTGTCGATCCGTAAATGCCAAATGAGGTCGATTTTACAAAGGTGTCGACCATCGCCTCAGGGACGAACATCCCAGTGTCTTTCTCTGGCTTGGGGACGTACTGAAGGACATTTTGAGATGTCTCATCGACCCAGTAGACGGGGATGCCGAATTTAGCAAGGTGAGCAGCAACGAGCGGTCCTCATCGGAGAAAAAATTTCCAAAGGTAAGCGAGGGGTGCTGGAAGTGAGCGCTTTGAGGCATTTTTGCACAAGATCGTCAAAAGAAGGCGCTTCATCAGGGGTGAGGGGAAGTAGCGGGAAAGCAGGATCCCCTGAGAGGAGATCAGTCCATTTTCGATGCTCTTGAGGAACGGGTAGTCTGGCTGCTGTTCGATATAGCACTGGACTAAAAGCGCCTGTTTTGCAGGGTAAAACAGGCCGGGGAAATCGCTCATTTGGGTTTGCCTTGCGACCCAATGGGATGGCTTGAGGTTCAGGAGTGCTCCCCTTTAACGATAAACACAGAGGCGCGATCCTCTAAAGGCATCGGGGCTGTCTTAAAGGCCTTGAAGAGCTGTTCGGGGTTTTCAAGGCAGGTCTGGAGCTGATCGCGGTCGGTGAAGAGACGTGCTCTCGATGGGGTTCTAAAGTGTAGAACTCAATCGGCATCATGGTGATCTCTTGATCGCAGGAGCCATATAGCTCGTATACATCCCCTGAGGGCTCTGCGTGTTGGGTTCTAACACGTGGCGGGTGTATGGCTGAGACTAAGGAGGCTGGGGAGCGGGCATCGACAACTTTTCCAAAGACAGTGCGGATGTGCAGCGGAATCGTGCTGTGCGCACGAGCAGAATTTCCCCTTTTTTTTCACTTTGCGCTCAGTTGAAGGGCACCATGATTGGTTAAGTTGAATCAAGGTCCGTAAGCGAAAGGAGGGGCTAACCATCGTTTCCGGGATTGTAGGGACGCGTCAGGATCGACGCATGTCATAGTGAAGCGACCCTCTTGCAGCTGCAGAAAGGCGATGGTGCGTCCATCGATTTTTTCGAGCAGGAGCTCATCCCTTCCCTTTGGGACCGCCCAGAGGCAAGCAAGGGTCTGCCGTGCCTATCCGACCTTCCAAACATACGCATGAGGTAATCGGGATTGCGCACCCTGCGCCGAGGATCTGCGGCAAACAGTTTCCCGATATAGGAGCCCTCTTTCAGAGATAGATCGAGAAGGAACACGGCAATTTTCCCATAGCCTTGCAGGTGAACTTTACGCACTTCGGCTGAGAAGATTGGGCGTGATCGAGCTCATAAGCCGTAGCGTAATCACCATGTAGACCCAGTTGGGCCAGTGTGCTTTTAAGATTGAAAGAGACGTATTCTTTTTCAATTTGAAAGCCGACAAATGCGGGATGAAATATTTTGAATAAATAATTTTAACTTCCATTTGATCCGGGAAATTCCGATCGATGGATGTGAGGCATCCATCCGGGGTGACCAGGTCGTAATGGGAGCGGGAAAAGGTAGCTTTCCATGGGGCTCCGTGCATGTTCTCCAGCTTTCTTTACATTAAATGAGGCAGATTTGAATGCTTGAGCATTATTTTTTGCAGGAATACAATAATCGATTCGAAGGGTGAGTACGTATGATTGATCGCAGCATTGGAACCCATGATGGCTCTTTTCACGCGGATGAGGTGACCGCGTGTGCCTTATTAGTCACTTTTGGACTTGCCGATGAGGACAAGATCATGCGTTCGCGCGACCCGAAGATTCTTAACGGGTGTGAATACGTATGCGATGTCGGCGGCATTTACGACCCTTCCAAGAAGCGCTTTGACCACCATCAGTCGGAATACACGGGCGATATGAGCAGCGCTGGGATGATCTTGCTCTATCTGAAAGAGCAGGGGATCATCGATGGGGCGACCTATGATTTTCTAAACAATTCTTTGATCCGAGGCGTGGATGCTCACGATAATGGAAAAGTGACCTCGCAGATAGGCACGTGCACGTTTTCCCATGTGGTCAGCAATTTTGTGCCTGCTGTTTACGATCCTCCCGGGGATGTTCAGACAAAGGCTTTTTTCGAAGCTTTGGATTTTGTCATCGGCCATTTAAAACGCCTTTGGAAAGATTTCAGTTATATCCATGCCTGCCGTGAAAAAGTTGCAGACAGCATGAAAAAAAAGGAGAAGTTTCTCTATTTTGAAGAGGCGATGCCTTGGATGGATAGTTTTTTTGAAATGGGGGGGAAAACCATCCCGCGCTATTTGTCGTGATGCCATCCGGTGGACACTGGAAGCTGCGAGGAATTCCCCCGAACAGCGAAGAGAAGATGAAGGTGCGCTTGCCGCTTCCCCTAGAATGGGCGGGCCTTCTCGATGAGGATTTAAAAAGTGCCTCGGGGATATCCGGGGCGATTTTTTGTCACAAGGGGCGTTTTATTTCTCTATTTGGGAAACCAAAGAAGATGCCTTTAAGGCACTTGAATACATTCTGCCAAAAGAAGGAAAAATGACGACACAGTATTTGGTAAAATCATTGCAGGGCAAGCTGCCTTGCAAAAAAGTTTTTGAAAATGAGCGGATTTTGGCAATCGAGGATATTGCTCCTGTTGCTCCGGTCCATATTTTGATCATGCCCAAAAAAGAGATCCCTAATCTTCAATCGGTGACAGCCGGAAGATTTGCCTCTTCATCTCTGGAGATCGTAGAAGTGGCCAAGAGCGCTTGCAGAGGAGTATCAACATGAAGAGGGGTATCGGTCTGCTTACCAATAATGGTCCAGAGGGGGGCAGATCGTATTTCATTTGCATTTCCACCTCATTGGCGGACGCAAGCTCTCACATATAGGTTAACCTTGATGTTCCAATGGCAACTTCGCTATTTATCTTGGCTTTTATGCTGCGCTCTAGTGCGGCTGACGAAATGTTCCAAGAGCGCCCCTGAATATCAAAGAGCGGATCTATGCCCATCTTTTGCTTTCCGACAAAAACTCTGCGGTTTTAGAGGCAGAGCAGCCCTCAAAGAATTTCCCGAGTCAAAAGCCCTAAAGCTCGCCTCTATCCGCGCTCTTTAGTGAAAAAGGGGATGAGACGGAAGCCTTTAAGCAGTGGATGGAGATGACACCAAATTTAAGGAAGAGAAGCTCGATCGCCGTGATCTAGAAATGCTGGCTTGGGGGGCTCTGACCAAGGGAGAAGCCTCTCACCAACTTCACATTCGCCTCAACGCGCTGCTAGGGGCTGCGTTCACGCGGGATGCTAGGGCAATTCCGATGCTCTTAGGGCCAGATGCGCTGTTCGAATGCGCTGCTCCGCTCGATTGCGGTTAAATTAGCGGCCTCCTATGGCAGATGCCCCTTTAAAAGATGAGATTGCCCGCCTTCTCAAAGAGGAGAAAGTGTGGTATGTCCGCCTGGATGTGATCCAAGCTGCTGGGACGTTGCGCCTAATGGAATCGAAGGATCACTCAAAGAAATCATCGGCAACCCACGAACCCTTGCAGAAGAAAAAGCAGCGGCAATTGTCGCCCTTGTCAGCATGTACGATAGCATCGATAGGCAAGAGTTATTTATCTTGTGCAGAGCGATCGAGCAGGCCTGCGCCAGCTGGCCTCAGAGGTGATCGTCCATCTTAACTTGCAAGAGAGCTCGACTTGCTCCTTCCTCTTTTGCGAAGATCCTCTTCCCGATGTGCGCGTCTCGCGCATTGAATGCCCTTGCTCTGATGCGCGGTCAAAAAGATTGGAAATGTCACCGTTGAGAGCTTGTGCAAGAGAATTTAGGTGATTTTGCCCCGGAAGTTGCAATCACTGCAGCGTATGTCCTGTTGCTAAATAATGAAAAAGAAGGGCAGCCAGTATTTGTCCAAGTGGCTTAACATTCGCAGAATCCAAGGTGGCGCCGTTTTGCCTCTGCTGCGGTCGGCGCAAGTGGAAAATACGGCTTGAGACTCGCTTTAAAGAAATCAGAGAATCAACAGATCCTTATGTGAAAGTCAACTTGCCCTTGGGCTCATTGGCCAAAGGGTCGCAGGTCAACATGGCCTGCGATGGTGATCTACAAAGTTTTGCCATCGAGGAAAAAGAGACTCTATGGATGTGGGATACAGAGGGCAATCCCCTTTTTCGCTCCCTTGCCCCAAGCTCGTTAAGCATATCGATCATATCCCTAATTATCCCGCCGTTGTCGATCAGCTGGTCAGACTCGATCTTTGTCCGTTTTAAGCATTGTTCGCTATCAAGGGGCACAGGCAGCGGTCAGAGATTTTCTGCAGACACACGCTGGGGAGTGACGGGAGCTGCCGCTGCGACCCTCCTTCGAGAAGGGGACGAGGAGGACTTTAAACGCTGTTCGGAACTGCTAGATGACCCCGATGAAAAAATCCGGATCCAGGCGGCAATGATTTTGGCGATCGTTGGAAGCGATGTCGTCTGCGGTGAAGGTTTTACAAGAGGCCTATCCCCATGCCGATCGAGAGATGAAAGTCCATATTTTAGAGGCTCTTGCTCACGTCGGAGACCCTGGATCGATCCCTTTTCTCATCGATATTTTAAAAGAGCCTTTTCAGGTCTTGCGCGTTGTCGCCGCTTCTGCTTTAATCCAGTGCCTGTATCACTAAGAGGTCTCATGAAAGGGCATGAGCGGATCAAGATGTTCAAAAGCACCTTGCAAAAGAAAAGATCGACGGTTGGCTATTTACGATTTTCATCGGCATGAATCCTTTGGCTCGCGATTTTCTGCAAATCGATCCCCGACCTTTTGGTCACCCGTCGTTTTTTTTATTGGATTCCTGCAAAAGGAGAACCTGTCAAAATTCTGCACGTGATCGAGCCGCATGTCTCTAGACATGTCCCGGAAAGGCCGAACCTATCTAAAGTGGCAAGAGCTAGAGGCTGAGCTTAAAAGAGTGCCTTAAGCGGAGCTAAAAGGGTGGCGATGGAGTACTCTCCCAAAGAATGCGATTCCCTACCTTTCTAAAGTCGATGCGGGAATGGTCGATCTTGTGCGGGCAATTGGCGTTGAAGTGGTCTCTTCGGGCTCGTTTTTGCAATACTACACCTGTGTTTTAGACGAGCCAGCTTAAATCCCACTCGAAAAGCAGCAGATTTTTTAGACAAAACCGCTAACAAAACCTGGGAGAAAATTGCTCTGAGCTTCGCAAAGCGGTTATTGATCGATGAATACAGGTCGAATGTTCATCGCAGATCAAATGAAAGCGCATGGGTTTGTGACAGAAGGACTGCCGATTTGCGCTGTCAACGCGCATAGCGCCGACCCCCACTTTGAACCTCTAAAAGAAGGGTCGAGCCCAATAAAAAAAGGGGATTTTATTTTAATCGATCTGTGGTGCAAGAAAAGAGCCCAAGAGCCGTGTACGGCAGACATCACACGCGTCGCCGTGGCAGCTTCACCCCAATCAAAAGCAGAGGGAAGTGTTTCACATCGTTAGACAAGCGCAAAAAAGTGCGACAGAGTACGTCATCGATAGCTATCGGAATCAGCAGAGCTTAAAAGGGTATGAGGTCGATCGAGTCTGCCGCAAAGTGATTGAAGAAAAAGGATATGGCGAGTTTTTCACCCATCGAACAGGGCACAACATCTACACTGACAGACCATGGACCGGGCGCAAATCTCGATAGTTTAGAGACTCAAGATCTAAGAGAGCTGATTGCCACATACCTGCTTTTCGATTGAGCCGGGGATCTATTTGCCAGGCGAGTTCGGCATTCGCCTCGAATACGATGTCTATCTCGGCGATCAGGGCAAAGCCTATGTCACAGGCGGGATTGAAGAAGAGCTGCTCTGTCTTATTTAAGAATTGCCATTGCGCTGATAAATCGCTTACTCAAATCTGTAACGCTCTGTGTCTTAGCTTCTTGAAAGGTGATCGGGGTCAATGCGCGGTTTGTAAATTTTAGAAGTGGAGCTACATCCGGCGCACCGCCCAATGCGTCGGCAAAAATTCTTTCATTGAAGGTGATGTCCGTAAAGTTTCCAACCTCTTCAAACGACCGATCAAATTTAGGGGAGCAGAGGACGGCATTGACAAAGGCAGATTGAATTTTAGCCTGCAGAGCTCTGCTTTCTTCAAAAAGGGCAGAGGCCCGCAATCGGTAAACCTCTTGCCGGTTTTTGACAAAGTCTTGCCTAGCAAGAGCGTCAGCTTCATCTTTTAATTTGTCTTTCTCTTTTAAAAACGCTCTTGGGTGACCTCATCCAAATAGCGTCCACGAGCTAAAAGGGGAATCAACGGTTCATAAGATTCTGTGTGGAAAAGTCCATCCCGCGATCCATGAGGTCAAACCGAACCTCTAGCGCGGATTTCAAAGAGATTTGCTGAGCGTATTTTTGGAGGCTTTGCCGCTCTTTTGCATGGGTTGCCGCCGCTTCTGAAAATTTTATAAATTGCTTGGTGCACCCAGATACCGGTTCGATCAGCAGGATGGCGGCAATCGCGACAAGAGGAGCGTAAATGGGAGGGGCCAAGAGGCTTGCGGCGATAAAAGCGAAGGCGGCAAGAGCTGTAAAGGCCACAGCTGTCGTTATCCCAATGACATACCACAAACCGGAGTGGACGTTATATACGGTTACAGCTTTAGGGGAAAGGTCGTCTTCGCACTGCTTGCGGAAAGAGAGGCTAGCATCGCCAAGTGCTAAGGGGGCAGAGGAACTTGACATAACACCACCCAATTTTAAACAAAAGCGGTCTCTATTTTAGGGGAAACGCGGATTATGCGCAAAGTTGAAATAAGACTTTCCAGTCAGCCCAATCTTATTAAATTTAAATCTGTTTCCTATACCTGGACTTTAGCCATTGCTCGGCGCCGCCTTCACCTTTAGAGGCATCCGGATGCCTCTAAAGGTGAAATCAGCTCCCTCCAATGGCTAAAGTCCAGTATGCCCACACAATCTTAAGAAAGTTGAAGTGGACTACCCGATATGTGCAAAAAATTTAAGGCTTCTTTTTTCATGCGGAGAAAGAGGCTTGCCAGTCCATTGGAGCGGGCAGGGGATAGGATTTGATGGATGGCCAGCTCCTCTAAAAATCGAGGGGGGCAGCCCAAAATGGTCTCTGGGGCCTCCTCATTATAGACCATGACTAAAAGGGCGGCTAAGCCCGCGGAGATTAAAGCCTCTGAGTGAGACTGAAAGTAGATTTTGCCCTCTAAGAAGGTGGTGTTGAGGTACATCTGGCTCTGGCACCCCCTGACGAGGTTGTCCATGGTCATCAGGGCAGGGGGAAAAGGGGGGGCATTTCTTCCGAGTTCAATGATTTTTTCATACTTGGCAGCAGGATCCGGGCAACCTACAAAAAGATCCTTGATCTTTGTCTGCTTGAGTAGGCAGGGCCCGAACGGGCTTAAAGCCTTTTCTTGCATATCTAGCTCCATTTTGCTCCTGCTTTGCCGCACCATTATAATATGGTTGACATTTTGAGGGAAATCTAGTTTGATGAACATGTTTTTTTACTCTTAAACCATAACTCTATGCCGAAAGAAGACACAATCAAAATTGATGGGGCAGTGGAAGAGCTTCTCCCAAACATGACTTTTAGGGTCGTTCTAGAAAATGGAATGTGCGTTTTAGCGCATTTATGTGGAAAAATGCGGATGCGCAATATCCGCGTCCTTGTCGGGGATGTAGTGACTGTGGAGATGTCTCCTTACGATTTGACCAAAGCGCGTATTATCTACCGCCCTTCAAAAACGATGTGAGATCGGTGAAATTCAAAAAAATGAGTTTTTAAGATAATTGGGGTTGAAATTATTTGCCTTAAGAAGATAAACTTTGCTCCTTTCGCCCTGAAGTTTGCTAAGGCTCTCTGACCGCTGGAGCTTTGCCAGAAGCCGCTTCAAGGGGAGATTCACTAAGGGCTGCCCAGATAGCTCAGTGGTAGAGCATTTGCATGGTAAGCAAAAGGTCGAAGGTTCGATTCCTTTTCTGGGCAAAAAAACGAAAATATGAAAAATACAATGGAGTTAAACGGAGGATAAAATGGCAAAAGAAGCATTTCAGAGGAACAAACCTCACGTCAATATTGGTACAATTGGACACGTTGACCACGGTAAAACATCTCTAACGGCTGCGATCACGAAAGTTTTGGCAGAGGAAGGTAAGGCAAAGTTTCGCGATTACGCTTCGATCGACAATACTCCTGAAGAAAAAGCGCGCGGGATTACGATCAACTCCACGCACGTTGAATATGAAACAGCAGAGCGCCACTATGCTCACGTCGACTGCCCAGGCCACGCTGACTACGTCAAAAACATGATCACAGGTGCCGCTCAGATGGACGGTGCGATTCTCGTCGTCGCTGCCACAGATGGTGCGATGCCTCAGACAAAAGAACACATCCTCCTCGCCGCCAAGTCGGCGTTCCTGCGATTGTCGTCTTCTTGAACAAAATGGACATGATTGGCAAAGGCGATGAAGAGCTTGTCGATCTCGTGGAGATGGAGCTGCACGAGCTTCTCGAAGCCAAAGGCTACAAAGACGTTCCGATTATCCGTGGTTCTGCTTTAAAGGCTCTTGAAGGCGACCCTGAGTACGTCGAGAGCATCAAGGAATTGATGAAAGCTGTGGATGAAAAGATCCCGACTCCAGTCCGAGAAACTGATAAGCCATTCTTGATGCCTATCGAAGACGTGTTCTCTATTTCAGGACGTGGAACGGTAGCTACAGGCCGCGTTGAAAGAGGTCGTGTCAAAGTAAACGATAAGCTGCAGATCGTCGGTATTCGCGAAACACGCGAAACTGTCGTCACAGGTCTTGAGATGTTCAATAAAATTCTCGATGAAGCGCAAGCTGGTGAGAACGTCGGTGTTCTTCTCCGCGGTGTTGAGAAAAAAGACATAGAGCGTGGAATGGTTCTTGCTGCTCCTGGAACATGCACTCCGCACACCAAGTTCAAAGGAACGATTTACGTTCTCACAAAAGAAGAAGGTGGACGTCATAAGCCGTTCTTCACCGGATATCGCCCTCAGTTCTATTTCCGAACAACCGACGTAACAGGAACGGTCACTCTTCCTGCAGGGACGGAGATGGTGATGCCAGGGGATAACGTAGAGCTTGAAGCAGAGCTGATCCATCCGATTGCGATGGAAGAAGGAATGCGATTTGCGATTCGCGAAGGTGGCAGAACGATCGGTGCGGGAACTGTGTCTAAAATTGTCAAATAGTGACTCATTTGATTTTTGACCGTGCTTAAGTTTTGGCAATAGCGCGGCTAGCTTAAGATGGCTTCCTAGGGGTGTGTAGCTCAGCTGGTAGAGCAGCGATCTCCAAAGTCGCTGGTCGGGGGTTCGAATCCCTCCGCACTCGACTTAAAGGTTTTTAGTGTAACGTTTTAATTGATGAATGCTGTTATGTGCTCTATGGACGCAAAGTTAAATCAGACTCGCCTCTCTTCTGATGCACCTGCTAGAGCAGTATCGAAGAAGAAGTCGGGCTTGAAGTTTTTTCAAGAACTCAAAGAGGAGCTCAAAAAGGTAAGTTGGACGACGAAAGATGAGCTCCAGTTTTCGACGAAGGTGGTCATCGGTTCCATTTTTCTCTTTGGGCTAGGGATCTATCTCGTTGATCTGATGATCAAAGGGGTTTTAGATGTTATCGCAGTTGTTGTGCATTTTTTATTTGGCTAACTCAAGTTGAGGCGTCATGCATAAATGGTACGTCGTCCAGGTCATTTCCGGACAAGAGAAGAAGGTGAAAAAAGCCATCGAGGAGAACCGCGAATCCAAGGGGATGACAGAATTTGTCGATTCGGTGCTCGTTCCAATAGAAAATGTGGCGGAAGTGAAAAAGGGACAGCAAAGGATCAGTGAAAAAAAGCTTTGGCCTGGCTATATCCTGGTCAAATTGAATCTCACAGATGATTCATGGATGTATGTGCGCAATACTAACGGAGTTTTAGGTTTTTTAGGCGGAGAAAAGCCCTCCCCGCTTGCACAAAGTGAAGTCGATCAGATCTTAAAAGATCTAGAAGAAAAGAAGAAAGGGGTCGTTCAGAAACACAACATTGCCTCTGGTGATAAGGTTAAAATCATCGATGGGGTGTTTATTAATTTTATCGGAACAGTGCAAGAGGTGTTTCACGATAAAGGGCGCTTAAGTGTTCTCGTCTCTATCTTTGGTCGAGAGACCCGAGTCGATGATCTTGAATTTTGGCAAGTGGAACTAGTTCCAGTGGATTCGAATTAGATTTAAAAGCCTCTAAGCCGCCTCTGCTTGGGGTAAAAAAACATGGATTTTGAGGATGAAATAGAATGGCAAAGAAAGTTGTAAAAGTGATTAAGCTGCAGATCCCTGCAGGGAAAGCGAATCCAGCCCCCCCTATTGGTCCTGCTCTTGGCGGTGCCGGTATCAATATCATGGGCTTTTGCAAGGAGTTTAATGCAAAAACCCAAGATAAAGCAGGGGATATTCTTCCCGTGGAAATTACTGTCTATTCGGACAAGACTTTTACTTTTATCACAAAGCAACCTCCTGTTTCCCGCATGATTCTTAAAGAATTGAGCTCGAAGGGGTCTGAGGTAAAAGGGTCTGAAAGTCCCAAACAGAGAAAAAGTGGGCAAGCTCACAAAAGACACAAGTGAGAAAAATTGCCCAAAGCAAACGCCAGGACATGCGCGCTTCTTCTGAAGAGGCGGCGATGCTGCTGGTTATGGGCACAGCGCGTTCCATGGGTGTTGATATTATATGAAGTGTAAATATAAAGGGAAATCAGAATGCATCGAAGCAAAAGATTTCGGGAGATAGATAAGTTGGTGGATGTAGGCAAGTCCTATTCCATTGATGAAGCTATCGAAATTTTAAAAAAATGTCCGCCGACAAAGTTTGACCAGTCGGTGGAGCTATCGCTTAAGACAGGCGTCGATGCCCAAAAATCTGATCAGCAAGTGCGCGGAACTGTATCACTACCGAATGGTACAGGAAAACGCACGGTCATCGTCGTTTTTGCCAAGAGGCGAAAAAGTCAAAGAGGCCTC
>CAWCKK010000051.1:0-21408 GCA_963796135.1 uncultured Acidobacteriota bacterium
GATATGCAGGGCGTGATTACTAAAACCCATCAATTCTGCAGTAAGACATGCGCGCATAAATAACAACTTTAGCGGGTAAGGGAAGGGTTTTTACCAACCCCTTTCCCGCTCATATCAATCGAGTTGAAATATCTAATCATAATAGGGGTGGTTGGCGACTTTATGGTAGGTTTTGCTCTCTTGGTCCCACACCATGACAGGGTCGAGGTTTTGCCCATATTTGCTCTGCAGGAATTCGACCACGTGGTTGGGTGCCCTTAAGGTGAGGTTTTCAAACCTTGCTTTTTTCAGTGGAAACACATCCTCAAAAGCAAGGGGAGTGATGCACTTGAGCTCTGCTTTCTTCCAGCTTTTGGGAAAGGGGCTGTCCAGGTAGGTGAATAGATAGCCTACGGTTCTTTTTTCCTCATTGATTTCGTAGTGGTAGATGTCGATAAAGTTCTTTGTCTCCTTCACAAAGAGCTTGAGGAAAGTTTTCGGTTTGCTATAGCTGGACCAATCTTGGATTTGGTATTTCTTGGGGTCGAGTCCAGAGAGGAGTTTTTTCACATTGTCATGATCGGGCAGAAGAATAGAGATGTCGATATCCCAATCCCAAGGAATAATCCCTCCGTAGCGGTAAGCTCCCAGGCAAGATCCGCAATCGAGCCAATAAAGGATATTGTGGCTTTCGAGCAAATCGACGATCTCTTTGGTGCTTGAGGGACTCGATCTTTTGCTTTTTTGTCAGTTGAGAGGGGCGTTTATGTTTCTGGCAAGGGATGAATTCCTGGGAAAAGGAGAATCAGGCAGCCCTTGCTTGCGGTATTGCTCCCAATGGGATTGGATAAGAGGGGGATTTTAGCGCTTTTTTAATGAGGCGATGTTTATTGCGGACGGTGGGAGAACATAGGCAAGTCCTTTGAAAACAGCTCCGAGAACATCCCCAACAGGAAGGACAAGCAGTGCAGCAGCTGTTTTTAACCCATGCATGCTTTGGTACTCAAAGGCCTGCTGAACTTCGCACTTTAAGCTCTTCTTTTCCTTGAGCTGGATTTTTTTTCCCCGAAAAGATATTGGGATGGGGTGAGGAAGAAGTTGCCGATGGACTCTAGAGGGTGGGCGTTGCTTGTTCTGACATTGAGAAAAATGCTTTCGCGTATGGCATGGAAGGCTGAGACGACAGGAACCCCGATGGGTTGCATGACATCTCGAACAAAATCTGTGGGGACCGGCAAAGGCTCAAGTTCTGGATCGCTAGCAGCGCTACCCCACACTGTTGTCAAAACAAGGGAGCACATCAGCGCGAAAATCTTCACATTTCCCATCATAACTTCACTCCAAGTGTTACGAAATCCTAATTGGCTTGTCCGCTTTCATGACTCAAAACTAAATCTTTTCGAATTTCATTCCAACTCTTCTGTTCAATGAGCATTCGGGTAGCTTGGGGCTGCAATCCACATTTTTGAGCAAAGTCATCTAAATACGGGAGAACCTGCTCTGAGGGGAGTTTGGAGAGTTGCTGATTAAAGGCGTAGTTGAAAAGGGGGCCTGTCAAACTCAAAGTTGAGATGGTCTTCATCTGGGTCATTAAATTGGGGCTTTGGTAGAGGTGAACAAGGAGTTTCAAAGGGTGTATCTTTCCCATTCGAAACCATTCTCCGTCAAAGGCGCTCCAATTAGCCACCATCCAAAATTGATTGTAGGTGGCGTATTTTTCGATCAAAGAGCTCAACACTTGTTGATCGGGCTGGCTTAAGGGCAAATTGGCAATCTGCTTGTCAGAGGGAATGACTACTTCTGTGTTTTGGGGAGGGAGGAGAGTTTCATTTGCATTGGGGGGAGGACCTCCTTGCGGAGGGGGGACGACCACAGCAACTTGAGGTGGAGGTCGATCCACTATAGGGGTGGGATTCCTCGGAGGCTCCACCCAAACACTGCTTTTTCTATTGAGTTTAACTGCGATCAAAAACTGCACCAATCCAGCCCAATTGCGCCTGGCAAAAAAGGGCTTGATATCTTCTGTGTTCACATTGACAGAGCGGGCAAATCCCAAGATACAACCAGGAAGGTTTTGGGCTTCTTTTTGCAATTTTTCACTCAACCCCTTGACAAATGGGTTCCAGGTCAGGGAGTTTTTTTGCACAGCGTCCATCTTTGCCGGCAAAGCGGCGTGCTTAAAGATGTACTCAAGGAATTTGAGGGGATGCACGTGCCGGATTTCCTGCCCGATCCTTTTCATCTCTGTGCTTTTGCTGATCAGCGTCATCCAACTGCCCCCCATCGCTGTGATCAGCTTGTAGATTTTCTGCCTTCCAGGTTGGTGATGGGAAGACTAGAAAACAGATCGGCAGCTACCTGAGGGGTTGAAGGGAGTCCTAGATTGGGGCTTGGCGTCTGGGGTGCATCTAGATCTAAGGTTGGAGGCTCGGGAGGTTCTGGATCAACGGGCAGTTCCCAGTTGTCCTCTGTCTCTTCGGCTTGTTCGGCTTTACGCCCTTCGAGCCAGCTGAGCAGCCAATCAAGTCCCGAGCGAAACCCAATTAGGGCGGTGATGACACACTTTTTGATCCACCGAGAAAGGCCGCATAAACAATCTTGATCTACAGATTGAGCCGGCCCAATCGGAAGAAGAAGACCCCAACTCCTTGAAGGGCACTCTGACAGAAGGTGCTGGTGGGAGACTATGCACGGGGGGCCGTGATTTGTTGGAAACCGGAACAGTCATTCTCTATAAGCTCCCGCCTTGTCTTAAGAACCAGTCCTACAAAGGGGGATTAGTGTAAGAGATCCTTTAAAAAATTCCAAATATTTTTTCAGGATCTAAACTTTGGCCAGCTTTCAAGGGCGCTTTGGAAATTTTGTGAAATCCGGCTGCCGTTTTTCAAGATACGCCTTGTGTCCTTCTTGAGCCTCTTCCGACATGTAGTAGAGCAAGGTCGCATTGCCGGCAAGCTCTTGGATTCCCGCCTGTCCGTCGCAGTCGGCATTGAAGGCAGACTTAAGGCAGCGGATGGCAAGAGGGGAGTGCCGAAGGATTTGGCGGCACCACTCCAGGGTCGTCTCTTCGAGCTTTTCATAAGGGACAACGCAGTTGACAAGACCCATTTCAAGCGCCTCTGAAGCACTGTATTTACGGCATAAAAACCAGATTTCTCGGGCCTTTTTCTGTCCGACGATGCGAGATAAATAGCTAGCCCCAAAGCCTCCATCAAAAGAGCCCACTTTAGGCCCTGTCTGCCCAAAGATGGCATTATCTGCGGCGATGGTTAGGTCGCAAACGACGTGGAGAACGTGCCCGCCGCCGATGGCATAACCCGACACCATGGCAATCACAGGTTTGGGGCACCCCCGGATTTGTTTTTGGAGTTCTAGAACATTTAAGCGATGCACCCCCGTCTCATCAGCATAACCGCCATCCCCACGCACTCTTTGGTCCCCTCCAGAGCAAAAAGCCTCCTTTCCCTCTCCCGTGAGGAGGATGACTCCAATTTCTCGATCATTGCGGGCATCATGGAGAGCATTCAGCATTTCATCAACTGTCAGAGGACGAAATGCATTTCTCACCTCAGGGCGATTGATCGCGATCTTGGCAACTCCATTGAACTTATAGTAGTTGATATCCTTGTAATCCCCACGCCGGCTCCATAAAACTGCAGATTTTTCCTCGATTGTTTGCATCGCCTCCCTCCATTTTAGGCAAAAAGTTTTTTTCGGTAGCTGAATAAAAGAACTAAGCTGGCTAACAGCATGCAAGATCCCGCAACGATAATCGGCGCGTGAATGCTCAATCCGACAAAAGCCCCCGCCAGCAGAGGACTTGAGCCAAAGGCAAAGGCATCGACAGATTGCAAAATTCCCATGGTTTCTCCTTGAAGATCCTCTGCCACAGAATTGGAGATCATCGTCGCTGTCGTAGGGAAGACAAGAGCAATGAGGAATTGCTGTACCGGGACGTAGCCCCAAAAGACATCGACATCGGAATGAAAGACAAGGGGAAAGAGAACAAAGCTTAAAGCAAAAAGAGCGACAAATAGAACTGGCAAAGGCTTAAACCGATTGACAATCGGGCGAATTAGCAAACCTGAGCTCAAAGCGTAAAAGGCGGCGCCGTAGGCAAATAAATTACCAACCTGAGAGGGATCTAAATGGTATTCTTGAATCCAAGTGACAGGGATAAACTCCCAATAAAAAGACCAGCCGACACAAAAGAAAAAAAAACACAGGAAAAGTGCGCGCAAACCTGGTTGTTGAAAGGCTTTTTTTAAATTTTTCAGGCCAAGGGAAAGGCTTAATTCAACGCGCCGTCTCACGTGGCGAGTCTCAGAGAACCAAAAAATCACCAGAACAAAGTTGATGAGCGAAAAGAAAATCGAAAAGAGGAAGGGGGTGGCAAATCCCCAAGAAGACAGGGTGCCCCCTAGAAAAGGGGCCGAGAGTAAACCCAATCCCGCTTGCCATGCTGGCAAGTCCAAAGTGCTTTGTCTTTTGTTCAGGTCGACTGATATCTGCAATGGCAGCATAGACAACCGCTGTGTTTCCCGTTCCTATCCCTACAATGGTGCGGCCAATGAGCAAGAGAACAAGGCTCTCCAACCAAACCCCAAAAGCGCAGAGCAAATACCCCGCAATGATGATGAGCAAAGTGTTCTTAAGAAGAAGCTTGCGCCCCCTTTGATCCGACAAAGTCCCTGCAATCGGGGCGCTAAAGAACTGGGCCAAAGGCCCAGACGATAGCAAAACCCCAAGCCAACCTCCCTTGACAACATCAGAGGTTGCCGACGAAAAAAAATGAGCCCCCGGGTGAAAGATCATCGATGAGAACATCGGATAGACAAGGCCAATGCTCATCCAATCCAGGCAAGTGGTTAGCAGTAGAACGAAAAGGGAAAACTTGTGACTCGATGCTTTTGAGGACATCCGTCAACAATACCAGCTTAAGGCCTTTTTCAGCTATACCCCTTCGGTACTCAATCAGAAATAGACTCCAATCTCTTTGGCCTGTCGAATAGTGTTGCGAACTTGCTCTGACATAACGGCAAACGCTTCCTGCTCTTCTTCTAATTCTTTAGATGCTATTTCCAAAGCAAGATAGAGTTCTTGAGTTTCTTCAGGATATTTAAAGGATTGAAAAAGAGTCTTATTTTCTTTTGCCCAATCAGAGAAAGCATTAAAGTCGCTAGCATTTATTTGGGCGGAACTGTCACACTTTCTCAAATGCACGGCAAACTTTTGAGCTCGGAAATCTCTAATTTTTTTCTTAATTTTTAAAGGAAGCTCCCACATCTGCAATTTCTCCCTTTTGTTACACAGCCGTTTGGCTTCGGTTTCTAAAGAGGAGAGTTCTGTTGCTTTTATCACTTGATATTTCATCCCCAAAAGCCTTCTTTCTATTTCCATCAACCGGTCTTCTATGTATTTTATTAACAACTTTTGTAGCCCCTTGTTATGCGAGAACCTTGCCATGAGCTGCTCTTCTATTTCTTCCATGGACTCATCGTAGTTCAATGCTTGCAGGGAAGGTTGCTTTTCCTCAGGACAGATGGGTTCCATATCATTCTCGCACCATTTTTGGTTTAACAACTTGATTAGAGTTGTATTCTCACGATTTTGAGAGAGCTTGCGCACTATGTCTGCAATGTCTTTGAGCGTGCGTTTTTCTCCTTTACATTTGTAGGTGAGCAGCTTTACTAAAGCCAGATCGGGGAATTGTTCAGGAAGGTAAGGAAACGCCTTTAGCTGATCATCTGTTGCAAGATCAAATGCTGTAACTATAGTCCTCTCTAGGAAAAATACCAAAGCATCGTCCGAAAGAGTGCTAAGTTCAGCCAAGGCAAGATCCAGAGATTTTAACTCTAGTTGTTTAATAAAGGCTTTTGTCCAGTTGAAAATAATCTGTTTCTCTAGACTTGTTAAACGACATTCTTTGGATTGATAGAATATAGATAATTCGTCGAGAATAAATTTAGGGGTGCCCGGATTGAAGCGGTAGGAAAGTTTCAAACGGTTAGTATGCAACATATTACCAGCATCTAGCCGGTTATGATCAAAATAGACAACTTTGATATTTTCACTCGACACTAAAATACCATATTCTACTTTGGAGATGGCATTATTGATCAGAGAAAGCACTTTCAAAGAATCTGGAAAAAAATCCCAGCATGAAAGTTCTGTTATTTCGTTATCATCGGCAAAGAATTCATTTAATTCACTTAAAGATTTAATAGTAAATTCATTACGCAAAAATCTTAAGCCATTTTCTTCTAATCTAAGTGTTTTTAATTTTATAATTTTTTTATCTAAGGCCGTTACAAAGCTAATTAAGACGCGCTCCATTAATCCGTTTGAAAAACAATCTGTAGATTGACTTAGTTTTTCAGGATAGTAGCAAAAACCTAACGACCTTAAGTTTAATTCTTTGGAGTCAAGCAACACAGATTTTTGAGACCGAATTGTGTCCATCAATGTATTTATCCTCGAATTGACAAACAATTGAATTTCCTTAACTAATGTTGGATCGGGTACGCGCAACCGATCCGTCGAGTTTTCAATCAATGCAAAGGCTTCCTCTTTTACTTTTTTTCCTACAGAGATCAATTTTTCTTTAAAATCATCAAAGCCAGGCTGCTGGATGGGTTGATATTCTGTATTCGCAACGGGGTTTTTGGATAATACGGGGGATGAGTTCATAAAAACCTTTTTTAATGGGTGAATTTCTATCAAATTTAAGTTTAGAGATGTGTTGCGCAAAAACTTTTAACATAACTGTGTAAATATTTCAAAGGCAAAAATCTCGGGTTCATTCCAAACCTATTAAACAAACATAAGATCAATTATCAGACGTTTAGTGAAGCACACTAAGGCTGCCAAGAATCGATAGCAAGGTGTTTAGAATGGGTTTACAGGCCCGGGTTTGCCAATTGGGGAAAGCACCACAGATGAGTGGCCAAAGTCCAGCTGGGAAAAATCTAATGATTGTAATTTTTTCTCCCCCTTCGCTATGATTTGGGATGTTCTAATCGGGAGCTTCTATGTCCGTTCCGGTCTCAGAATCGCGCACATTGCAAAACAGGGCCGTTCTCGGCGTCCTGCTTATGCTCGGAGGGCTTGCCCTTTATGTCCTTTCCGATGCTTTTATCAAGCAGTTGATGGGAACTTACTCCGTTCCGCAAACAAGCTTCTTAAGGGCTTTTACTCGCTTGGTACCCCTTTCTGTTGCAGTTTTCATGCAAGGAGGGTTTAAGAAAATTTTTCCAACAAACCACCCTACTCGGCACATCGCTAGGCTCGGCGTGAATCTGGCCTATACCTATGCGTTCATGTATGCATTTTCTGTGGCTTCCCTCACGACCATCTATACTTTGAGCTACACCTCTTCCTTCTTTATGATTGCTTTAAGCGCCTGGATTTTAAAGGAAAAGGTCGCTAAAGAAAAATGGGTGGCCGTCGCCATTGGAATGCTCGGCGTCGTGATTGCAATCCGGCCGGGAGCTGGGGTTTTTGAGCTAGCTGGAGTTGTCGTCCTTTTGGGGACGTTTTTGGGCAGTTTGAATAAGATCCTCATGCGGCGGCTTGCTGCGACAGAACATAGTCTGGCTATTGCCATTTACCCCAATATCGCAATGATTGTCGTCACTCTGCCTTTTTTAATTAGCAAATGGCAGCCGCTTTCATTGCACGACTGGGGATTTTTTGCCATTGTCGGGGTGATCACCGCATTAGGCCAGTACGCCATTGCCCACTCGCTGCGCTTTGCCCAGGGGTCTACCCTTTCCTCGATGGACTACTCCACTTTTTTCTGGGTGGTGATGTTGGATTTCTTCTGGTGGGAAAAGGTTCCTGATCTATTTACCCTGGTTGGAGCCTCTGTGATTGTCGGTAGCAATATTTATATTTTAGTCAGAAGCCGCAGAGAAATGGCCGCAAAAAAACAACCTGCTCCGGCAGCCGGGTAACTATCCGGGTAAACTATCAAGGGCAAAAGGCGTGTTGGGAATTTTCCTAGATACAGAGACAAATGGGCTCAACCCACAGAAGCATCAGATGATCGAAATTGCATTTGAGATTGTCGATGTTCTCAGTGGCGATGTGAAAGAGGAGTTTGAATCTACCCTGCTGATCTCCCCGCAAGAGTGGGAAAAAAGCGATCCAGAAAGCTTAAAGGTCAATGGATTCACCTGGGAAGAGGTGTCCAAAGGGATCTCCTCTGACATTGTGAGCTCTCAAATTCAAGAGATCTTTAAAAAACACAAAATTAGGCGCGGGGATGCGGTCTTTATTTGCCAAAACCCCTCCTTTGACAGAGCCTACTTTTCTCAGCTGATCAGCGCCGATCTACAAGAAAAGCTCTCCTGGCCCTATCACTGGCTCGATTTAGCTTCGATGTATTGGGCTGGATCGATGAAGAAAGGCGCCAGCGGACAAGGAAATTACCCTTGGGAGACCGGGCTGTCCAAAGACAAAATCGCAATCGCCCACAGCTTGCCGAAAGAAGATAGGCCTCACCGCGCCATGAACGGGGTTAAACACCTTCTCCTCTGCTACAAGGCCGTTGTCGGCTTCCCAAAAAGTTAGACATCTTGTTTCAGTTTCAACCAAGCTCTCTTTTGAGTCTCTTAAAAAACAAAGCAGGTTACGCAAGATGTCTAATAGCTTGTCTTATCGATCTTGACCTTGCCGCGGAAAATTCGGTAGATCATCGCGCCGTAGGCCAGCACTAGAGGAACGCCGATAGCCACAATGATCAAAAGAACCTTTAATGTCAGCGTAGAGGCTGCGGCGTTAGAAAATGTCAGGCTATTTATTTCTGTATCGACAGTAGAGCGGACAAGGTAGGGAAATGTCCCGATGCCGTAGACGACAAACAAAAGCGCTATGCAAGAGCAAGAAGATAGGAATGCCCAGCCGTCGCTATTGCGCGCAAAACACCGAGGGACGTTGAGAATGGAAAGCAGGGCGAGGATGGGGGCGATGAGATAGAGGGGCTCTTGCCTAAAGCGAGCGACCATGTGGGGGGCGAGCATCCAAATGAGGATGGTTGTTAAAATGTAAAAACCGATGAACACGCCAATGCACCGCTTGACCCAGGAGCGCAGTTTCTTGTGCAGAGCCCCTTCTGTTTTCATCGCAAGATAAATCGAGCCGTGCATCATGAGGAGGCTGACGGTAAAACACCCGATCAAAATAGGGAAGGGGCGGAAAAATAAGACAAAGTTTCCAGAGAAGTCCTTATTTGCATTTAGCGGAATCCCCTCCATCAAGTTGCCTAGGGCAACTCCGAGGCCAAAAGCGATCAACAGGCTGGAAATCGAGAAGATGGCGTCCCAGGTAAAGCGCCATCGGGCTGACTCTTTCTTGCTGCGGAATTCGATGGCAACGGCCCGAAAGATAAGAGCGGAAAGCAGAAGCATGCATAGGTTGTAGAAGCCAGAGAAAAGGGTTGCGTAGACATCGGGAAATCCGGCAAACAGAGCCCCGCCTACAATCACAAGCCACACTTCGTTTCCATCCCAAACAGGGCCAATCGAGTTGAGAAAAACCCTGCGCTCTGCATCTTTTCTCGTAAAGAAATTCATGATTCCCACACCCAAATCAAACCCATCTAGGGCAGCGTAAAAGATCACGCTGATGCCGATCACAAAATACCAAATTAAGGGTAGGTCGAGTACAGCCATCTTCAATTGCCTCAAGTGGAATTGATGTTGCGGTAAGGGGCGGCCTCTGTACCTTCTTCATCGAGGATGGGGCCGTTTTTGATCTTGCGATCTAAAAGAAAGAGGAAAAGAAAAAACAAAAGCACATAAATCAAAATGAACATGCAGATCGACATCACCACTTGGCTGCTCACGATGGTCGGAGATACTCCCCTTGTGGTGCGGAGCAGTCCATACACAACCCAAGGCTGCCGCCCAATTTCCGCAGTCATCCATCCTGTCTGGTTGGCAATCTGAGGCAGAACCACAGAGAGAATCAGAGCCCAAAGAGCCCATTTTGTTTTACCAAGGCGCTGCTTTTTCCATAAATACAAGCTGACCAACGTGATGAGCACCATCAACCCCCACATAGCAATCATCAAATGGTAAGTCTGAAATACAATTCCAATCGGGGGTTGCTCATCTAATGGGATCTGGTCCAAACCTTGGACAGGAGTGTCCCAATTGCGGTAAGTGAGCAAACTCAACAGGCCCGGAATTTGGACTCCTCTTACCGTCTTTGCCGTTTCATCCACCCAGCCAAACAAGGTCAGCGGGGTTTTAGGCTCTGTTTTGTAAATCCCCTCCATGGCCGCAAGCTTTGCAGGCTGATGCACAGCGACGTTGCGAGCTGCGACATCTGCAGAAAAAAGCTGAAGCACAAGAACAACAGCCGCGGAGTAAAGGCCAATTCGCATCGTCGTCTTCGAAAATTCCAGATGCCTTTTCTTGAGCAGGTAATAGGCTCCCACGCTCAATACAAAAAAAATCCCAGTCAGCCAGCATCCTAACAGAACGTGCACGAGGCGCTCCATTGAGGAGGGGTTGAAGATCATCGCCCAAAAATCGGTGACGACAGCTTTTTGCTTGAGACCTTCGCCGACAATTTTAAAACCGGCAGGGGTTTGCATCCAGGAGTTAGCAATCACAATCCACACAGCGCTAAAATGAGCCCCTGCGCACACACATATTGTGGAAAAGTAGTGCATTTTTGCGCTGACCCTATCCCACCCAAACAGCATCACCCCCAAAAAGCCAGCCTCCAAGAAAAACGCGAAAATCCCCTCAGCCCCAAGAGCACTCCCAAAGACATCCCCCACAAAGCGAGAATAGCTTGCCCAATTGGTCCCGAACCCAAAAAGCTGCACAAGCCCTGTTGCAACCCCTAAGGCAAAGGTGAGCGCGAAAATACTCACCCAAAACTTGGTGATCTGCTTGTAAAGCGGCTTTTTAGTCTTTAAGTAGAGCCCCTCGAAAGATGACTAGCATGAGCCCAATCCCAATACTCATTGGAGGATAGATGTAGTGAAATGCGCTAGTGAGCGCAAACTGGATCCGAGAGAGTAAAACCACGTCCATGGAGCACCTTCTAAGGTTGCCCTCAATCCTACAGCATTCAAAAAAAATGTCAAAACAAACCAAGCTTGAAGAACCGCAGGATCTCGCGAGTTTCTAACCGTCAACAAAAAGTTCGTTGAATCGGATCTAGGCGCTGTGATATATAGAAGATCCTCTTGTTTTCGGGATATGCGGAATGGCTTCTTTGTTTCACGGCATCACACCTTTGGTCGAGATTGTCATCATTGCCTTGATTCTCAATTACCTGCTCTCTTTTTTTTGGAACACGCGCTCCATGGATCTTGTCCTAGGGCTTTTGGCGTTTCTTCTCATTTTTGCCATCTCCTCGTGGATCAATCTCCCCATTTTGCATAAAATCATGCTCCTGATCGGAAATGTGGCGGTGATCGCTATTTTGATTATCTTTCAGCCAGAGTTCCGGGTCGCCTTATCGAAACTGAGTCTAAAAGGGCGCCGTTTCAAGGAGATGACGGAATTTGATAAGTTTTTAGATCAGCTGGCCAGCTCCACTTACCGCCTTGCAGAAAAGAGAATTGGGGCTCTGATTGTTCTAGAGCATGAGGATACCCTCGATGAATATGCGAATAAGGCGGTGGTTCTCAACGCCAATTTTTCCTCTGAACTTCTCGAGTCGATTTTTGCAACGACAACCCCGCTGCACGATGGGGCTGTCATCATCCGGGATACGACAATTGTCGCAGCCGCCGTCATTTTACCTCTTGCAGAAGATAGCTCTCAACTGACCCGATCGATGGGCACCCGCCATCGAGCGGGCCTGGGAGCTAGCCAGCACACCGATGCCCTTACAATTGTCATCTCCGAGGAAACCGGCAGGGTCTCGATTGCAAGAGATGGCGTCATGACCCCGAGTGTCAAAATCGATCGGTTCCGGGGCATTATCCGCAGTATCTTCACTCCTCCGCAAAAAGCGGATTTTAAGACCCAATTTAACTTGCGGGAGTGGCTGAAAAAATGAAAACTTTGCTCCACAAGATCTTTGTCGAACACTGGTCGAGAAAACTCATCGCCATCGTGCTTGCTGTCATTATCTGGCTAGTTGTCAACCATACGCTCACAAGCACGCGCAATATCAGCAATGTCCCTGTTCGGATCATCCACTTGCCTCAAGGGAAGACTGTGGAAGGGATTCAGCCCAATGGACGCCTTGCCAAGAAGCTAACCCTGACTGTCATCGGCAACAAATCCCTAATCGACGAGCTGACCCCATCCGATCTAGAAGTGGTCATCGACGCCTCTAATAAGCCAGATGAGTGGATTGCGTCGATCACCAAGAAAAATTTAGTCTCTCTCAACCCAGAGATCGATATCAGCAGCGGCATTTCCAGAATTTACCACCCCAACTTCGTCATCCGCATGACAAAGCTCATCACGGACCAGATTCCCATTGTGATCACCCAGCCCATTGGAGAGGCGCCTCGGGGCTATCGGTTTCTCGATGTTTGGCCCTATCATTTGACTTTAACTGTCAGCGGTCCAGAAGAGGTGGTCAAGCGGCTAAAACTCAAAGAGCAGAGAATCACGTTTAACTTAAGCGATATCTCCAAAGCTCAGCTCGATGAGCTTTCGATGAAAGCCGAGGCTAACTCTGAGGTGATCAGCTATTTTGTTCCCGAGCAGTGGAAGCAGATCAATATCCCCATCCTATCGGACGCCCCAATTGAAATCGATGACCCGCAGTCAAAAGTGCTGCGCATTGACTTTATCCGCTGCAATCTTCTGCCGGTCAATACCCCTATCCCCCTTTCTTTATTCTTTCCCTCGGAGAATCTGCAGAACCACAACCCTGATAACACCTCTATCCTTGCCAATGAGCTTGTTGAATTCACCCATGGGGCTCCCCTCATCTCTTCCCCTCTCTACGCCAATGGAGTCGATTCCCTGTTTCTGGAGATTGCGCGTGAAATGATCGAGATTGTCATCATTGTCGACCCAAAAACGGAAAAAAAGACATTGAACTGGAGCATCCAATTTGTCAATCCCAGGCAGCTTGAGGACAAATATGTCGCGCGTCTGATGTCGGATGCCTCCGATCGCGATATTCGCCTTCTGCAGCCAACTCTTCGAGAAGAATACTTGCGCAACCGCTTTCGCAGTTACATGAACCACTTTCAGATGCTCCACTCTGAGGAGGACAAGTTCGACCTAAACGTCTATCTGGAAAATCAAAAGGTCCATGTCGTCCCCCAATCCAAGACACCATCAACCTGAACATCATGGACTCCCAAATCACCCTGATTAAAAGCGAGCTATTCAAGCAAGGCGGCCTTGAAAAGTACACTTGGCAAATTGCCCGCGATTTTTGTGCGATGGGAATTGGCGTCACCCTGTTGACAACCGGCAAGATCTGCCCTCATTACTCCGACCCTTGCCTTCAGGTTGTTTCTTTGCCCATCGATAAGCCTTTGAGCTTTTTGAACGTGCTGCATTTTGATCAGGCTTGCCACAACTATTTAAAAAAACACCCCACCCCGATTATCCTTGGCCTCGACCGCAACCGGTTTCAAACCCATATCCGCACAGGCAACGGCGTCCATGCTGCTTACCTCAAACATCGCGCAAAAAACTTGAGCATCCTCAGAAGGGCAAGCTTCTTCCTCAACCCTTTGCACCGGGCCATCCTCTCCTTGGAAAAAAAAGCATTTGAGCACCCTGAGCTAAAATTGCTCTTTGCCAACTCTGAAATGGTCAAGGCACAGATTTTAGAACATTATTCCATCGATCCCCAAAAAATTCGCGTTGTCCATAATGGAGTGGAATGGCAAGCGATGCAAAAACCGTTTGAGAGATGGGCCTTGCAAAAAGAACAGAGAGCAAAGGAGCTTTTACTCGATCCAAGCGCCTTTCAGTTTCTTTTTATCGGGCATAACTTTCAAAGAAAAGGGCTAGAACAACTGTTGCGCGCCTTAGCTTTGATGAAGGGAGAGGATTTTCAGCTCAGTGTCATCGGCAAAGACAAAAACATGAAATTCTTCCTCGACCTTTCAGCCTCTTTAGGACTTAAAAACAAGGTCTTCTTTTTCGGCCCTCAGAAAGAGTCCCTTCCCTTCTACCAAATTGCCGACTGCACGGTGATCCCCTCCCTCTACGATCCGTTTGCCAATGTTACTGTCGAATCTCTTGCCATGGGGGTGCCCGTCATCACCTCTGCTTTCAACGGAGGCAGCGAAATCCTCTCCACCTCAAACGGTTCTATCGTCTATGACATCGATGAGCCAAAAGCTTTTTCTGATATCCTAACAGCCTCATTACCAAAATTTAAGACAGAAAATAGCGCCTCTTTCACCCGCGATTCCATCCAGCATCTGGATTTTTCAAAACAGCTCAGATCCATCACCGAAGCCACCCTCTCAAATTCTTTTTGACTCTAAACCCTTTTTGGATAATCATCTCTGGCTGTAATGAGTCGTTCAGGGTTGCCTGGACAAAAAAAATTAAACCCCTAGGTCATTTATGACTTTTCATCTAACAGGTTCCGATCAGCCGCATCTAAAACTGATCAATGCATGTGTTTCCCACTGCAACTTCATAGACAACTTGGAAAACAACTCAAATCCAAGCAACGCCATCTCAATGGATCAAATCAAAGAAATGCAGTCTCGGTTTTCTGGGATCAAACAGGAGTTTGCAACCTCCGCAAATCCCTCTGAAATGGGCAATAGCGTTGCGAATTATTTTTTTGAGTGCACTCGGAACAAAACGGAGACATTTTTTAAAACACAGGGTTGTCTCATCGAGGTGAATTACAACACAGGATGGGGAAAGCGCCTTGTTTTATTGAGCTCCCTTGACGGTTGGAAAAGCATCCAACCACTTGACATCGAAGGTGAATCCCGTTGGTTTATTCATCTGCCGAAACCTAAAAACAACGATTCCTTGGCGTTTAAAGTCGCCTTGCAGCCTTCAAAAGCCCTCGAAAGGCCTTCAGATTTCGACCCGCATTGGAGACCAGAGATTAACCATTGGCAACCTGGGGAAGATGTGATTGTCCTCAGCGACGATGAGGCGCTAAAAATCGATGTGGCCAAAGGTAAATTCTTGGACGTCAATTCCTGGGGTCCGTCCTCCTGGCATGTTTTGTCAAGTTTACAGAATGAGGATAATAACCAGCATGCGTTCACCCCTGCCGACTTTGCATTCTTAAAGTTGGTCAATGCTTGTGCTGAGCAGTATGAGCGTGTAAAAAATTTAGCCGAGAATGCGGCGAACAACCCGATCCCAATGGACCAGTTGATGGAAATTCAAGACAAGTTCTCTCTTATCGATGAGGATTTTAAACTTTTTCCTCACTCCTCATCGAGAATGGAAAGTGCTTTCGCGGATCATTTTTTTAAATCTCTTAAAAATCAAATGGATAAACTCTATGAAAAGCATACGGTGTTGATCCAAGTCAATTACCCTACAGCGCATGGAAGCCACCTTGGATTTTTTAGCTCAATGGATAATTGGAAAAATGGGTACAAACTCACTCAAAACCAGGGCCAGAGCTTCATTCATATTCCAAAGCCCAAAGACAACCCCATCCAATGTAAAATTACTTTGGAAACCCCCTTCAACACAAAATGGCAACCTGGAAAAAACCTATGCATTTCTAGCGAGGATAAAGAATGGGTTCTGAATGTAAAAGACCCCTTTTCCGACGAGAGTTCTTGGGGTATCAATAAGTCGACTTTTTTAATCTCTGACGCTTTAACCCCTCGTCGAAGAGCGTTGGAGATTAATAAGTTAAGAGATGCACCTTCCAACGCAGAACTGCTCCCAGGAGACTTCGCCTGCCCATTTAGCTATGATTTTATGGTAAACCCTTATCGTTTTCCGTGCGGCCATCCTATCGATTTCGAAAGTGCTGTGCAGCTTGCAGCACGAACAGACCGTCCATTTTGCTGTCTTCAATGTCGCAAACCTGCGGATGGCCTTGAGAGTTTGAAATTTGATGAAGGCTTTCAAATAAAGATCTTCAACGCCTTGCAACACTCTGAAAAATGGAAAGATGAATATCGGGAATATTGGCAAAAGTAGTCGCCAAATAGCCAGCAAAATCCGGATGTGTGCTATGCTGTCCGATCTATGGCGTTTCACAGGTTTTCCTTTGCCCTCATCTTGGTTCTCACCTGGCCCGTGCGCTGGCTGCCCTACCCTGTTATCCACCGGCTGGGGCGGTTCCTGGGGTCGTTTGCTTATCTTGTCTTCAGCAAATTCCGCAAGAGGGCTTTGAGCAACTTGGCGCTCGCCTCTTCCCTGAATCTGTCGGAAAGTCAAATCCGGCATCTGGCCAAGGCCTCATTACAAAATTTAATGATCACTTGCCTGGAGTACGCTAAGTTTGCCTCAGAAAAGCAAATCGGGCAAGTCGCAAGCTGCGTCAACCCAGAAACAGCTAGCGCCCTGATGCAAGACAATAAGCCTGTGATTTTCTTCTGCGGCCATCAGGCAAACTGGGAGGTCCTTTTCCTAGAAGGCACGACCCGCATGCCTGGTGTTGCCATCGGCCGCCCGATTAAAAACACCTACCTCTATCAGTGGATACTCGGCATCCGGCAAAAGTTTGGAGGTAAAATCATCGCTCCCTCTAACGCCATTCGGGAGGGACTCAGAGGTCTTAAAAGAGGGTGTTTCTTAGGGGTCGTCGGTGATCAGGGCATGCCTGACAGCGGCTACAGCTCTCCTTTCTTGGGGAGGATCGCATGGACAACACCGATGCCCGCCATTCTCTCCCACAGAACAGGAGCCCCTATCATTGTAGCAACGACAAAAAGGCAGCAGGGTAAATACCTCATTCATTATTCTGACCCGATTTGGCCCTCCTCAAACCAACCGCCCGAGCAGGAAATCGATCGTCTAATGAGAGCCTCTCTTTCTGAGCTTGAAAAATCGATTGCCGAAAACCCAGGACAGTGGCTTTGGTCCCACAATCGATGGAAGCAGCAGACCCCAGAAAAGCTAAAACCCACCTTCCGCCATGAATCGATCCTCATCATCCTCCCTCAAAAACAACAGGTGTGGGATCTTTCTGTATTTAGAGAGATCTACCCCCGTGAATTCATCACCGTCTTTGTCCCCCAAGCACTCGTGGGCAAGGTGGATCTGCAAGGGACAGAATTCCTCCCCTACACTTGTGAAAAAGAACTTTTCAGAAACGACTTTAGATTTAAGCTCGTCTTCAACTTCACAGAGTGTAAAAAAATCAAATCCCACTTCAAAAAGCTCTCTGCCTTCCACGTGGCAACGCTAAAGAGCCTACAAAAAGCAGCCGGAGTTGAGGCTCCCCTGTCTGAAGTGCTAAAAAAAGCGGTACTAAAATCTTATGCCCCATAATCGCTATTACCTCGACGCTGCATTCGAAAAAAAGAGCACTGTCTGCCTTGCCGGCGATGAGTGGGGCCACCTTGCCAAAGTGCTCAAAAGCAGAGAGGGAGATATCGTGGAACTTGTCAACGGCAAAGGGCAGCTTGCTAAAACTCAAATCCTAAAACTAAAAAAGGGGGAAGCCTGCCTTTATATCCTTCAAGTGGATCAAGGGCAAACACCTCCAAACCAGCTCATTTTGGCGCAAGGGCTTCCTCGGATGAATCACTTGGAATGGATCATCGAGAAAGCAACAGAGCTCAATGCAGATGCTCTTTGGCTATTCCCCGGTGCTTTGAGCGAAAAGCCAACTCTGAGTCAGGCGCAAGAAGCGCGGGCCAAGCACCTTGCGATTGCCGCGATGAAGCAATGCGGCCGTCTAACCCTCCCTGCAATTGTGTTAAAACCCCCGTTAGCTAAATGGAGCAAGTTAGAAGGCACCCTGCTATTTGGAGATACTGCAGACACCGCCCCTTATCTTTGGGATGCTCTAAAATCGGAGGCGGCTCTCTCCCCTTTTGTCGTATTCATCGGTCCTGAAAAGGGATTCTCTGCAGAGGAAAGAGGGTTTTTGCTCGAAACGCTAAAGGCCAAAGGCGTTCGACTGCACCCCAACACTCTGCGAGCAGAAACAGCTTCCCTAGTGGCTCTTTCTCTAATGCAGCCTTATTTGCGTTGATTTTTCTTTAGTTTTTTTCTTTTTTGCGACATAAACTCCAGTCTGACGCGACCTTCCTGGAGGAAACCCATGATGATGACAGATATCCATATCCGCTCCTTTACCGGCCCTGGCTTAAAGCCCTACCTTCATGCGATTGCCAAACTTCGGATGGAGGTGTTCACCGAATACCCCTATTTTGAGGATCCAGATTTGACCCGGGAAATGGAGCATTTGCGGCAAATCTGCGCCAACAAAGAAACCATCGGGGTGTTGATTTTTGACAATACGACGTTAGTCGGGGTTTCCCTTGGATGTCCGATGATCAGCGAAGAAGCCGCCGTCCAGAAGCCTTTCCTCGAGCGCCGGTTAGACATTAACGCGTATTATTTTTTTGGAGATTCCGCATTGCTCAAGCCCTATCGGGGCAGAGGAATCGGACGCCACTTCTTCGACACTAGAGAAACCCACATTCTCCAATTTAAAAAATTTAAACACATCTGCTTCTGCGTTCCAGACTGCGGGGAACTAGACCCAAACCGGCCCAAAGACTATATCCCGTTAAACGATTTTTGGAGAAAACGCGGATATGTTCACCACCCCGAGATCAAGTGCACCCTCTCTTGGAAGCGGATAGGCGAGCCCGGCCCCGGGAAAATCCCCATGAGCTTTTGGATCAAACAGGTGATTAGCTAACCTCGAAAGATTCAAGGAAAGGATTGTCCTCCAACTGGTGAACTTGGGATGGGGGGTAGGTGATCATGAGTCTGTACAAAGTGGCACCCACGATGATCAGGCGTCCCTTGGCCTCTTCTTCCCCTTCTTTCATACAAAAGTCGAGGACGCGGTGGCCTTGATACATTTTAAACTCCTTTTCAATGAGTTCAGCGCCTTCTGTGTGGGCGATCAACTGATCTAGCACCCCTTTGAGAAGCGTTGTGTCCGCCGCTAATCTCCATTTCCTCAGGGAGGTTGATGTGAGTGACGGAATAACGCACCTTCTTATCCTCTTCACTTGTGATTTCCTGATAGTTGAGCACCTTGCCGCTGTCTGGAATCACAAGTTCTTTCGACTCTGATTCAGGGTCGGTTGGGAACGAGATTTTGAATCCAGCATTTTCAGAGGAGTACTGCACCCATCCCTCTGGCGATATTCCCGTTCAAGCCCAACAGTCCAAAGCGCCAACACATTCCCGTATACCGCAGCGATGACAAAGGCTGCGCTAATCAAAAAGCCGTAGAATTTCCTCCTCCAAGAAAGCGGCCTTTGCTTCATCACCGCTTTTTTTGCCGGGATAAATAGGGAAAAACAAAGCGCTTCGGAATAAGACACAGGCAGATCGACGCTCAGGCCAAACAAAGCTTTTCCCGGCGTTGTCCCCCACTTACTCATCAAAAGACCCTCTAGAGGAGCAAAGAGGAAAGGAACAATTGCCGCCAGGAAGTAGTAGAAAAAAGGGCCGTAAAAATAGGGAAGGAAGAGGGTGACTGCCCCGAGAATTAAAAAAAGAACCGAATAATCACAGAAGCGAGCAAGAGCATGAAACCAACAATTAATCTCAAGTTTAAACATAATTAACACCACTATTTTTAGTGGGTTCATTATACAAAAATCGCAATTTAGTTAAATTAATAAAAAAGTAATTTAACATAAAAGACTTTAATAAAAACCATAGGCCTTTGATTATTAATTGGATGCGGAAAATTTTAGGCAAGAATCAAATTAAAAAATGACTATTCTTGTTTAATACAATAATATTATATTATATAATATATTATATAAGTTTATTTTAACACATAGGTTTTATGATGATTAACGAGAAAATTAGTCAAATGCAAATTTGCCGCACTCACTTAGATGTTATAGAAGATTACCGGCCTGAAGAAAAAAATGTTTTGCCGATTTGCAATGGAAGTAACTTTAAATTGTTTAAGGTTCCAGAAAATCAATTTAAAGTTGTATTTAACCGTATCTCATTAGCTGAACAATCATTACAACAGCCCTGGTTCCTCATGTGTATTGCAAAGCAAACTGACTTATCCACCCTACTACTGATAAGACAGCTTAATAAAAATTTATATATAGCTTCTGAAAAAGCAGCAAATCAATTATGGAACACTCTGATTAATGATAAAGAAATAAAATCTTTAAAATTAGAATTTAGCAAAATAGAAAAGTATAAAGTGTTAGAAGTAACAGAAAGAAAAAAACCAAGCACACTCAGCGGCTTTTATGCCTATCAAGATTTTGTTAAGGTTTTTTTTGGACCATTATCTCTCAAAGACATTCCTTTGACTGTTGAAAAATTTATAAAAAAAACAACTGAGTCATTTCAATCAATAGAAAAATGCTGGAATAATGGTTTAGCTGAAAGTATTTATTCTTTTGGTGTCAAAAAAATAAATGAATCGCACAAAAACTCAGGTTTAGAGATTAAGTTATATATTGAAAATATAACAAAGTATGAAAAAGACAAACTTGACTTAAAAATAATGAATTTTGAAAAATTGGAATTAAGGATTTTTTGTTTGCCACAATGTACAATCTGGAAAATAAATAAGTTAGAACTAAAAAATAATAAAATTGAAATATTTCCGATTACAGAACTTGCCCATTTAGAACATCTTGATCTAAACTATAATAATTTAAGATCAATTGACCTATCTGGTTGTAGAAACTTGAAATATTTTTCAATGAATAATAATTTACTCACCGAATTTCCGAAAGGGATCAAAGCACAGGATTAAAATTCCTTTCGTTAAACTCTAACCAGATCACTTGGGTTCCGAAAAAAATCTCCAAACTTACCAAATTAACAGAATTTTGCATCAGAGATAATAAAATAAATATACTTCCAACTTTTGTTTTCTCATTGATTTGGAAAACCTTGTTGTTTCAAAAAATAAAATACAGAAACTCCCAAGAGACTTTGGATAATTTTAAAGATTTAATAAACTTAAGCATTAGCGACAATCCATTTCTTAACGAAAACTTAATATCTAGTTTTAAAAAAATCACTTCTAGTTGTAAAAAATTGGAATTTTTAAGCATTCAGGGTAACATTGATTTAATTGAGTTTCCGAAAGAAATATTTCTGCTTTAAAAAATTAATAGCAATAGATATATCAAAAAACAAATTAAAAGAAATTCCGGAATTAAATTTTATTCGCGGCCAACTACCCAACTTGAAAAAAATCAATTTGAGCGGCAATCCCAACAAATCGCAAGAAATAGTTAATAACAAATAGATTGTATACATGCTGGGGACTGGGCTTTAGCCCTGATCCCTTTACCCACAAGTCGACTTTCTAAAGTGGACTCGTGGGTAAGGATCTGGCTTTAGCCATTAGATTAAG
>CAWCKK010000052.1:0-10453 GCA_963796135.1 uncultured Acidobacteriota bacterium
AGCTTTAGGGCAATGCTTTTGATCCCAGCGACATCCCCTTCTACAAAATCTAACACCTCGACCTTCCAACCTTTTTTATCCGCCCAGCGCTGATACATCCTTGAGAGCATGCTCGCCCAGTCGCAGGCTTCAGTGCCGCCAGCTCCCGCATTGATATTTAAAAAACAGTTTTTATTATCCAGCTCACCGGAGAGCATCCTTCTCCCTTCAAGCTCAGAGAGACACTTGTCAACGGCATTTAACTCAGCGACAAGGTGGTAAAAAAACTCAACGTCCACTGAAGAGTCCACCTCGATGAGCAGCTCAACGGCATTATCAAAGCGTTTTTTGAGCTGGTGATAAGGGGCTGTCCAGGCTTTTAAAGCATTACACGCCTCTATCGCCTTTTGGGCAGCTGTATGATCATCCCAGAACCCAAGATCCTGCATCCTAGCCTCAAGCTCTTGCACTTGTCGATCCTTATTGGCCAGGTCAAAGATACCTCATCATGTGATTCAGACGACTCTTAATGCTTTGAATTAAATCTTGGACCTGCTCGTTCATAAATCCCCTTAGCTTAAGTTGGAAAGCCAGAGTATGTCATAGGTGGAAAATATAAGTCAAAAAATGCGTTTATTTCGATGAAGCCGGATTTTAGCCATGGTCCGGGGAGTTGCTGGAAAAACTTAACAAGTCCTTTACATAAATCAAAGAACAGTTATAATCCTGGGAAGATTTCAAGAGAGCTCTGGTATCGGGTTCTCTTTAAGGCTAAATTACACCATTTTAGGAGGCTATTATGTCAATGAAAGTCATGCCAGTATTAAACCTTGATTGCTGCCAAGGAATTAAACAAAATGCGACCACAGCTGGTTCCTGGATTAAAAAGACTGCCTATTCAGTCGGTTCTTTCTTTTCTGATCTGGGTCATAGAGTTGCTGCATTCGCAAGAACCTATCTCGAGAAAAGCAAAACGTTTACAAAAGAACACAAACAAGGTGTCATCATTGGAGCTCTTGTTGTTCTTGCGGCTGTAGCTGCCGCTTTAATCCACGGCATCTATTCGAAAGCAACGAATCCAAATCAGCCAACGCCAGTACCTACACCAGCCAATACAAATCCTTAAAAGGCGTTTGTTCTTTCAAGCAGCAGGCTTTCGCCTGCTGCTTTTTTCACAAAGACACACATCCATTGTCGCTAATTGTGTAGATCCTTCCCCTCTTGTTTTCAGATATTTTTTCTTTTACAAACTTAATCTCTCCGTTTTGCTCTGAGGCGATCAATCGCGTCCCATCCTCTACCTCAATCCGCAACGATCCGCGCATTGTGATGTTTTCCGCGATGAACTCTGCGTTGCCGCGCAGAAAAATTTGGCATAGCTCATGGCGTTGAATCTCCTCTTTCCAGTAACTATTTTCAGCTTTACTATCGTACCCGCGGTTTTCAACCACGACATTACGCAGCTTCACACTCCCGACTTTCTCGGAATATTCTAACTTAAGGCCACCTGTTGTCTGCGTCAAGTGACCCATGATTTGCTCTGCCGCAATATGCAAAGATCCGCAGAGGGTCAAATTTTCAATGAACGCTTCCGCAATCTCCAGTTTAAGTTCGCTATGAAGGGCAAACTTACCTCCTCGTATTTTTTGTGCAATGATCAAAAAAAAGGGGCCTAAAGAGGGGTGGTAAGAAAAAAGAAAGGGGGGCCATCTTCAAGATACTGATCCGGATCAGGCACTGGCGGCACTTCCACATGGCAGTGGTTGACTAAAAGATCCTGGGCATTACACAGCAGATCGTAGAAACACCCCTCCGGGGTCTCTAAAAGAGAACCGCCTTCCTGAAACATTTTCTTAGTTGTCGAGATCGTCTTTTGCCGATGGTTATAGGTCAGATATGTTTGGAGGGGAATTTCCTGCAAAGGAGTGCTGGATATCGCGGTTTGCTCAAAACAGTCTGCCAGATTTTGCATCGTCGATTCTAACCTGGCGACCTCTCTTCTTGAGTCCGCCCCTGTTTATCCAGGTAAGAGACGTGCTTGAGATTGACAAGCATGTTAGGAATGGGGCATCTCTCCACACTTTTTTTAACCGCTGCAATGTCTGCGAAAAGAATGTTGGTATTGGATGGAAACTGCGCGTAAAGACTTCCCGGTGCCACAGGCACATCTTCAATGGAGAACTTAGAAAAATCACAGTATTCAATGCTTGTCAGGCAAAAACAGCTTTGATCCCCTTCCCTTTTCTCAACCAAAACATTGACCCCTTCTGCCGATCCGACCTGTCTTGGACAAGAAGCAAACCCAAAGATTTTATCCTCCGCAAATCCAACTCCACAGAAGGCATAGATTCCATAATCGATTCCAGCAATTGGATTGTTAATCTGCCGAATGAGCGCTTTTTTTCTCCCCAATTGCTCTAACCATTCAAAAACCCCCTCCTGTGCGGCGACTTTCCAAATGACCCCATGGCCACCGGGTTTCATCAAGGGCTGCAACTCCCCATTAAAACACCACTTCCCATGGCGATCCATCGTCGGAACAACGGGTTGGCAAAAAATCTGAAAAGAATCTCTTCCGCGCCCAAACCACTGAGACTTTTCGCAAAGCTCGATCATGTGCTGATGGTTGTCTTTTTCTGAGGAGGTCATCATCACAAGAGGGGTTGTGACCTGCTCACCGAACAGTTTGAAATAGAGATATTCCCTGGCCTGCACATCCCGGATCAGCCTCTCTAAAAAGAGTATGCCCGCAAAACTGCAGCTTTGCCGCAGGCAGGGGCTGTCCGCTCATCGGGTCGCAGAACTTCAACCGATCTGCAGCCCCTCCGACAGGGTAGATTTCAGCAAGCTGAGGCAAACAAACAATGGCCTTGAGAATGTATCTTGCAACCGCATCATTCTGCACGGAAATGTCTACCCCCGGCGGCCGATGATAATGGCCTTGAGTCAAAACTTTATCTTTATGCCTTAAAGAAGAGCACAAGACCCAATGGTAGCCGACAATCCCCCCGATGTCCCTGTAAAAGGTTTCGACCAGACTCAAATCCTCGAGCATTCTCTCCAGCTTTTCCGCATCCCCATCCCACAAAAGATGATCCTGCTGGCCAACTGCAACCAGCGATTTAACGATCAGCTCTTTGAAAGCATTAGCGCGCAAGTTTGCCGAAAACCTTTTCCACAAAGAAGATTCCTGAACCCATTGAGCAACGCTAGGCTCTTGATCAAGCTCCTCAATCCTCTGGCTATCGCTAGAGCAGCATTTGAGCTTCTCTGCAAGCCTCTCTAGCTGGCTTTCCATGCAAACCTCTGTAGCAGGCAATGGTAAGGAGCTTATCGGAAGAGATTTTTTTTCCAAAGAAAATTCAAAGCGCATTAAAAAGAATCCATTTGTTTCATTGTTAAGATGTTATGATTGAAATCGCCTAGCAAAATCCTTTCGAGACCCCCTATGGCCTATTACGATTTTTTTTGACTATAAAATCCCAAGAGAGATACAACATGTCCTTCGGGGATAGTAAAGTCCATTTGTAAGGGCATAAGTTTTACACCTCGAAAGCCTATCCAAAAGATCAAGGAGATAGAAAATGGCAAAAAAAGAAAAAGAGAAAGAAAAAGTATCTAAATTTATGCAACCGATGCAAGTGAGCGAAGCTCTAGCTGCTGTCGTAGGCAAAGGGCCTCTTCCGCGCACAGAGGTGACAAAAAAAATATGGGCCTATATCAAAGCGCACAAATGCCAAGATGCCAAGAACAAACGCGATATCAACGCTGATGATAAGCTCCTCAAAGTCTTTGGCGGCAAGAAAAAAATCAACATGTTTGAAATGACAAAACTTGTTGGCGAGCACTTGACCTACTCATAAAAACACGGGTCTGTGTTAGAATATGCGGTGCAAGAACTTAAATTCTGCACCGCATATTATTTATGGGATCTTTCAAATACAAAATCACCATCGCCTACGATGGGACAGGTTATAGCGGCTGGCAAGTGCAGCCCAACGCTGTTTCGATCCAATCTCTGATCGAAAAGGCCCTCTGCACCGTTCTGCGCGCAAAGACAGCCCTCACAGGTTCTGGACGCACAGACGCTGGCGTTCATGCGCTCGCCCAAACAGCTCACTTTACTACGCTAGCCCCGATCGACCCCTTTAAAACACAAGGTTGTCTCAACGGCCTTCTCCCCCCTGAAATCCGCGTGCTGTCGATAGTGCAAGTGCCTTTAGAGTTTCACGCCCGCTATAGCGCAAGTTCCAAGGTCTACCATTACCATCTGCACATAGATCCGGTCCCTAATCCTTTTCAGCGCCACTACGCCTACCATTTCCCCTACGCGAACCTCTCTGTGCTCAAGGAAGCAGCCGCCCATTTTGTCGGCACTTATGATTTCACCTCTTTTGCCAGCCAGGCCCACCGGGGAAGTGCCGCTAAAGACGCCATCCGCAGCCTCTATCGCCTCGATGTCGTCGAAGAGAAAGGCGGGGTGAGGCTGGAATTTGAAGGGAGTGGTTTTCTCTACAAGATGGTGAGAAATATCGTCGGCACGCTGCTCGATGTCTCCAGAGGAAAAACCGATGTGAAGCAGATCCCTCGCATTCTCAAGGCAAAGGACAGAAGACAAGGTGGGGCAGCTGCCCCTGCCCACGGCCTCTACCTTGTCGAGGTGAAGTATGCTGAAGTTAACAGTGAGTGCATTTGTGCTGATGCTTGGCAACTTCAACCAACTGAAAGCAGTTGTCATCGAGATCCTTGACCGTCTGCATTTTGACATGACCTGGAATCTCTTTCATTTCACCCACGAGCTTAGCTCCCTTGGATTTCATCTCAAGGATTGCCTGCTCAATGCTTCTCACATTGAATGTCATAACAGCATTTTGACCAGGCAAGATCTCTTCTTGCGATTCGGGACACGTTTGAGCAATGCCGAGCCTTGCTCCCCCAT
Source organism: uncultured Acidobacteriota bacterium (assembly GCA_963796135.1). Lineage (GTDB taxonomy): Bacteria > Chlamydiota > Chlamydiia > Chlamydiales > Rhabdochlamydiaceae > CAJCIW01. The sequence continues at coordinate 4,919 of CAWCKK010000052.1, forward strand.
TTTGTCCTTCGAGCTCTGCCCATCCAAACTGGTCGTTGAGCTCCACTAGCTTCAATCCAACCGTTTCTGTATAAAATTCAATTGCCTCTTTGAGGTTTTTCACGACAATCCAAACTAAACTCATCGACTCTAAATGCATAGCACACTCCTTGATACGACCTGAGAGTCTAAAAAATAGGAGGAAATAATTGCACCAGAAATCCCCTTTCGGCGATAAAAAAGGGCGGTGCTGGAATTTGGAGGATTATCTTATGGGCGCAGGATCGCAGGGTTTGGTCAACCCCTTTAACACACTAAAATCTTTAAATGATGAGGGAGATAATTTTTACCATTCTCTGCCCTCCCTTGAAGAGACGTTAGGCTTAAAAATCTCCAAACTCCCCATCTCCATTCGGATCATGCTCGAATCTGTGCTGCGCAACTGCGATGGAAAACGCGTGCGGCAAGAGGACCTGCTGCGCCTTGCCCATTGGAATGGAAAAAAGCCGGATGAAGGAGATGTCCCCTTTGTCGTTTCGCGAGTGATTCTACAAGACTTTACCGGCGTCCCCCTTCTTGTCGACTTAGCGGCGATGCGCGATGCAGTGGCAGAGCGCAAGGGGGATGCCAAGATCATTGAGCCGATCGTCCCTGTCGATCTCGTCGTCGACCATTCAGTCCAAGTCGACAGGGCGGGTACAGACGATGCCTATCTGTACAATCTGGAGATCGAGTTTCGAGCGCAACAGGAGAGCGTTACTGAATTTTTAAACTGGGGGCAACAGGCCTTTCGACATTTAAAGTCGTGCCGCCGGGCATTGGGATCGTCCACCAGGTGAATCTCGAGCACATTGCCACCGTTGTCACGCAGAAGCCGATCAATGACAAAAGCCTTCTTTACTTCGACACCTTGTCGGGACGGATTCCCACACGACGATGATCAATGGCCTAGGCGTTTTAGGCTGGGGCGTAGGAGGGATTGAAGCGGAAGCTGCGATGCTAGGCCAGCCCTACTTCTTTCAAACCCCTGAGGTGATCGGCGTCCATCTAACAGGAAGCTCTTAGCAAGGGGTGACTGCGACAGATCTGACCTTGCGCATCACCGAAATGCTCCGCAAAGAAAAGGTCGTGGGCAAGTTCGTTGAGTTTTTTGGGGAGGGAGCCGCAAGCTTGACGCGTCGCCGATCGCGCGACCATCGGCAATATGGCTCCCGAGTATGGGGCCACCATCGGCTTTTTTCCTGCCGATGAAAAGACGCTCGAGTACCTGACGCATGACAGGACGCTCAGAGAAGCACATCGCGCTGATCAAAGAGTACCTGTCGGCCCAAAAGCATGTTCGGCATCCCGCGCAAAGGGGAGATCGAGTTCACGCAAAGTGCTGAGCTCTGAACTTAAACGCATCGAGCCGTGTGTCTCAGGCCCTAAAAGGCCGCAGGACCGGATCGATCTGCCTGACCTAAAGGCAAATTTCAATGAGCTATTCACAGCGCCTGCGCATGAAGGGGGCTATGGCAAGAGCAAGCGACTGCGCACAAGAGTTGCCATTCATCCGAGGGCAATGTTTCACGTGAATGAAGTCGCACATCACAGGCGGCAAATCGAACCTGGGGCAAGGACATGAATGCCTGGAGCGAAGAGGAGATGGTCACCAATCGCCCCATCACCAAAGAGATGATCAATCCCGGCTACACCAGACCACTCTGGGAGATCATATTAGACGCATGGCTCGGTCGTGATTGCAGCCATCACCAGCTGCACCAACACCTGCAACCCAGCGTCATGATCGCCGCAGGGCTTCTTGCCAAAAAAGCAGTCGAAAAAGGGCTTAAGGTCGACGCCGCGTCAAAACAAGCTTTAGCCCCAGGCTCTCGGGTCGTGACCGATTATCTGGAAAAAGCGGGACTGCAAAAGTACCTCGACAAACTCGGCTTCCAACTCGTGGCGTATGGCTGCACAACCTGCATCGGCAACAGCGGCCCTCTGGAGGAGCGGATCGAAAACGCGATCAAAGAATCACGATATGATCGCAGCGAGCGTGTTAAGCGGCAACCGCAACTTCGAAGCGCGCATCCATGGCGCCGTCAAAGCGAACTTCCTCATGTCCCCCCCCCTTGTCGTCGCCTTTGCCCTCGCAGGCGGCAGTCGACATCGATCTGGAAAAAGAACCTTTGGGAACAGGCATCCGAAGGCAAACCCGTCTTCTTAAAAGACATCTGGCCCACCACCGAAGAGATCCACGAAGACAGTGCACAAAGGCGATCACAGCCCGAGATGTTTAAGAAGCGGTACGCCCATGTCCGAGGACAAGCCCATCTGGAAAAAGATCGGGGTCAACAAAGGATCTCAATACGCACTGGGATCCAAAAAGCACCTACATCCAACGCCCTCCTTACTTCGAAGATTTTTCGACCGAATTGCCGAAACGCAAAGAGCTCAACAACATGCGCGCATTCGCCCTCTTCGGCGACTCCGTCACCACAGACCACATCTCCCCAGCCGGAGCCTTTCGAGGCAGCACACCCGCCGGCAAATACCTATTATCCCTCGGGATTACAGAAAGCGATTTCAACAGCTACGGAAGCCGCCGCGGCAACCACCAAATGATGATGCGCGGCACCTTTGCCAACGTCCGCATTCGCAACAAAATGGTCGGAGGGCAAAGAGGGGGGCTACACCAAGCTGCATGCCGGAAGAGCAAGACCTCACCATCATATCGAGGCAAGCGAAATATACGCCAAACAAAATATCGCCCCTGATTATTTTTGCCGGCAAAGACTACGGGATGGGAAGTTCGCGCGACTGGGCGGCCAAAGGGACATGCGCTCCTCGGCGTGCGAAGCCGTCGTGGCCAAGAGCTTTGAGCGGATCCACCGCAGCAACCTGATTGGCATGGGAGTGCTGCCTCTGCAATTTAAAGAACGAGGAAAGCTTTGAGACGCTAGGCCTAAAAGGCGACAGAAACCTTTCACTTTAAACGGGTCGAAAAAGAATTCAGGCCCGCACAAGGAAGTCACCCTAGAGATCGACCGAGGAGGAGGCAAAGTCGATCACGTAAAGCTCATCGCACGGCTCGACACCCCCATCGACATCGAGTACTACCTCCATGGGGGGATTCTGCCCTATGTCCTCAGATCAGATCTTAAATCTTCAATGAACAAGTGATCACAGAACTTTTCCCGCCCGAAAGATGCCCAAAAAAACAAAAATTTTTCCCCTAATTTATTGAATTGATTTTTAAATGGTGACATTTCAACTGGACTTGTTATCCAATGGATAAAAGTCTAGTTATACGTCCCTTGAAAGTATTATAGAGCCAAGCAAGGAGAGCTACTATGCAAAAAATCTTGGTGCAAAAATCTTTGGTTTGATTGTTATCTGCTGCGTTTGCTACTATCTGAACCTCTTAAATACGCCGATGTGGTGGAATGGTAGACGCGGTAGATTCAAAATCTTCTTCTAGCAATAGAGTGCAGGTTCAAGTCCTGTCATCGGCATCACAAACAGCAACACGTGCCTTCGATCTTGGATTACCAACTTTACCTCTTTGATTTTGACGGACTGCTGGTGGACACAGAGCATCTCCACTACGCTTCCTACATGGAGATGAGCCGGCGGCACGGCTTTGCTTTGGACTGGGATTTCGTCAAGTTTTGCCAAGAAGCCCATACCGAACCGATGGGTTTTTTTAAAGGTTGGCAGAGGGAATACCCCAACGCTCTGGAAGGGACTTCAAAAGAAGCGCTTTACGGAAGAAAAAAAAACACATTTACACCGAACTACTTCAAACAGCATCCTTTGAGCTGATGGAGGGAGCAGAAGACTTCTCAATCTCTTGGATCTAAAGGGAGTTCCATCTGCTGTGGTCACCAACTCTCCAAAGGCGCAAATCGATCTTATTAAGCAGACACTCCCCGCCCTCCAAAAGATCCCGCTTTGGTTGACCCGAGAGGACTACTCCTCTCCCAAACCCTCCCCCGGAAGGCTACCTAAAGGCCATCTCGATCCTGGCAAAACCAGGAGATAGGATCATCGGTTTTGAAGACACCTTAAAAGGCCTCAAAGCCCTGCTTGCAGCCAAAGTCGATGCTGTCTTGGTCTGTCCGGAAAACTCGAGATCTGTCAAAGAAGGAAAAGCCCTAGGGGCTCAGCACCTTACAAGCCTCTCCTCTTATTTAAAGCCGAGTTATCAACGCCCCCAGCCTAAGTAAGACGATCGCAAACGGATCAATATTAACAATATAAATCCGTTTGCGATCGATCTAACCCTAACCAGTGAAAGCGGCCTTAGAGCAATGGCCAAAGCATTGAGATTGAGCAACAAGGCGCCTGTTTAATACCTGCGGTAGCCGTTGAATGCTTTTTGCCAGTCACATGCGACTTTTTCATTCCGCTCCCGATCAAAACGGACCTGGAGGCAAAGGTAGGGATAAGGGTGTCGATTGTCAAAATCCCTTCCCTCTGTTTTCTCGTACAACTTGATCAAGATCTCCTTATTATACCAAGGGGGGGTAGCCACGTTTAGATTTGCTTGTTCAAGCCTTTGAAACTCCTGATACTGCCGATCCCCCTGGTATAGGGACATCTCTTTGTAATAATCCATGAGGATGGCGATTACAGCATGGGGCCGGTTCTCCATCCCCTGAACGTAGAAATCGACCTCTGCCCCGATCATGTGTTTTGAATTTTGATTATAAGAGGAGCTATCGGCGTAAGCATTGTGCACCGGGCAGCAGTGCCAGGTAATCACGACCTTTAAGCCGGTTTTCGACTGCAGATAATTGAGCAGGTCGATGAGGATGGGGTAGATGAATTCTGCCTCGCCCTCTCTCAAGGGCATCGAGTGTTTTTGAGGGCCTCCGCAATCAAAATAATTGGCAGGGCGGTAGGGGTCTTTGTGGTCGGTTTGGGGGATTAGAGTTCGACCCTTTGCAGCGAAAATACTCTTTGGTGATGCAAGGGTGCTTGCCGATGTAGGCCATCTCCCAAGGGTATTTTTCCCGAACGTAATGCTCAGGGGGCAGCAGGGGATACTTGGAGTCGTCGTGGCGGCGGTGGATAAATTCCCTTTTGGCATTCAACCTCTTGAGTTTTTCTTGTTCCGAGCGTTCCATTCCCGAGCATCCTGCCAGGAGAAGAGCAGAAAAACAAATAAAAACTTTTTAAAACTCGCCATTGTTTATAATCCGTATTGACTGGACTTGTATCCATTGCTCGGTGCCGCCTTCACCTCTAAAGGCATCCGGATTGAATTGATCTTTAAATGGTGACATTTCAAGTCGACCATTTAAAGATCAATTCAATCCGGATGCCTCTATTTGGTGAAATCAGTTCCCTCCAATGGATACAAGTCCAGATTGAGGGGCTTAAGTTAAGGTCTTATACCATATATGCGAAAAAACTACTCAAAAAGATGACAATTGAAAAAGTTCTCATTCTCGACAAAGAGGCTCAAAGCTGCACCCTTTTCCAAGAGCATTTGCGCAAGAAAAAAAGCAAAGTGTCGATTGTGGAAACGCCACAGCGCGCATTAGAAATGCTGCAACAGCATGTGTT
>CAWCKK010000053.1:0-4832 GCA_963796135.1 uncultured Acidobacteriota bacterium
CGCATCGCTTACAAAGGCAAAGATCGCGCTTACTGCATAGAAGTTGAGGACTTCGGTGGGTCTGAGCTCGGGCATAGACCTCCTGGATTCTCTTTCGAATCTTAAACCTGTGACAGTGGAGAGCATGAAGTTTTCATACGATGCCGATCGGCCTCTTCCGGGGCAAACGAACGCAAATGCAAGGGCAGGCTGCGCTCTCAAGGGCTATACAGGACGTAGCCCATGAATTTGAGTCTGGGAAGGAGCTTTTTTTCGATCGAGGGTTAAAGCCGCCTTTTTCGGCAGCTTGGTTATTCAAAAGGCTCTTGTTCTTCATAGGAGCTCCGAGATTTCGCAGGGGAATTGGCATGTTTAGAGTCGATTAAAATGCGCTTGCTGGCGCCTTCTTGGGGGCTGATGACGCCCTTGTTCTCGAGCTCATCCATGTAGAGAGGCAGCCCTTGCGTAGCCGATTTTGAGCTTGCGCTGCAGATATGTCGTCGATGCTGTGCCGGTTCAACCACAAGAGAAAAAGCTTGGTCGTAGAGATTATCTCTGGGGGTATCTTCCGATTGCCCTTCGGAAGAGAGGTCTTCAAAGCGCATTTTATCAAAGGATTCAATCAGGTAATTCGGCAGGGGCTTGATCGCAGATGAAACGGACGACCTTATTGATCTCCTCGTCGCTGATGTAGGCACCCTGAGAGCGAATCAGCGTAGAGGTTCCAGGAGGCAAAAAGAGCATGTCTCCGTTGCCGAGCAAACTGTCAGCTCCGGTGTCGTCGAGGATGATCTGAGAGTTGATGCGGCTGGAGACCTTAAATGCGATGCGGGTGGGGAAGTTGGCCTTGATTAAGCCGGTGATGACCTCGCGCGAAGGGCGTTGGGTCGCTAAGACAAGGTGGATCCCAACAGCGCGAGCCATCTGGGCAATCCGAGCAATCGGGGTTTCTAAATCGGAGCTGAGGCCATCATCAAGTCGGCAAATTCGTCGATGATGGCGACGATGGCGTGCATTTTTAAAGGAATGGGGATGCTGAGAGAAGATTCGAGCTCTTGGTTGATTTGGCGGTTGTTAAAGGACCCGATGTTGCGCACCCCCAGCTGCTTGAGGATTTCGTAGCGAGTTTGCATCTCCTTGACCAGCCAGTTGAGAGCAGAGTAAGCGCCATGGGCCTCTGTAATGACAGGGGCGATCATGTGAGGCAGGTTTGTATAAGAGGTTAGCTCCACCTTTTTTAGGATCGACCATGAGAAGCTTGACCTCATCGGGTCTTGCATTCATCAGAATCGACATGATGAGCGTGTTAATGCAGACAGACTTTCCCGATCCTGTTGCCCCTGCGATAAGACAGTGGGGCATTTTTGCAAGGTCGCTAATCACATTATCTCCTGAGACTGTTTTACCCAGGAGCAGGGGGATCATCATCTTTCGCGGGTTTTGCTGATAGTAAAGGAGAAGTTCCTTGAAGTTGACCTCCTGAGGGAAAGGGAGGGGATCTCAACGCCGACAGCCGCCTTGCCGGGGATCGGGGCGATGATGCGTATGGATCGCGCTTGGAGGTTGAGGGCGATGTCGTTTTCGCAACGTTTTGATTTTCTGCACCTTGACTCCAATGGCAGGGTGCACTTCAAAGGAGGTGATGGTAGGGCCGCAGTTGATTTGTCCTACCTTGGCCTCAATTCCAAAACTCAGCAGTGTTTCTTCGAGGATCTCCGCTTGTCGCTTGAGGTCTTTTTTCAAAGAGGGGTGGTCGATTTTTTTGGGGTTGTTGAGCAGCGATGCAGGGGGGATTTGGTACGTTGTGAAATCTCCGCTAGCCGCCGCTTTTTGGGGATCTGTTACCGCTTTGCGTTTATTTTGAAGGGGAGGGTTTTTTTTTTCTTCCTCTGCCTTGTCGTGCATTGTCCGGATTTGCATCCCCGATTCCTTGGCTCGGTTAACCTGGTAGATCGGCTGAGGAAGGCATTTGGAAAGGGCTTGTTCGATCTCCTCTTTCGACTTGGGATTCATCCCCCCCGATTTCTCCTTGTCCTCCGAAGGAGTTGTCACTTTGCGGTAGAGGGATTGGATCTGGTGTCTGACCCCGATCAGAAGGGGGATGAGGCGGATCTGTGTGAGCAGTAGGAAAGAGACAAGGGCTGTGATGGAGAAGGTGAGTGCAACTCCGACATCGCTTAACATTTTTTGCAAGTTGAGAGTGGGTAGATCACAGTAGAGGTAGTAGAGAGGCACCCCTCCTAAGTTGTAGCGAATTTTATGGTAGGGATAAGGCAGATCAAAAGCATATGTCTGCGTGTAGATGCGGTCTTCAAAAAAGTGGCCAAAAGAGGGCCAAAATTCCGCAATGAGATTCAATAGAGCGCAGCAGGAAATGAGAAAAACGGCAAAGTAGACCACCTTGCTAAGAGTTAAAGAGATTTGCCGATTGAGCAGGTATTGCCAGCCCATGATCGCTCCAAAAGCGATGATGAGGTAAGTGCATAGCCCAAAGGTGAAGTTAAAGACCCAGCCGATGCCCCAACCGACAAGGCCGAGCCAGTTTTTGCTTGAAGCGTGCATGGAAAAGCTCATGAGGCTCAAAGACAGGATGGCGCAGCATCCAAGGAGGATCAACCCTTTGGCTTCGTTCGGCATCCGGTAGCTGTGGGGTTCTGCCGGAGTTTTGCCAAGCCGCGTCTTTTGTGGGGGGTTCATCTCAAGTCCTTACATTTCTAATTTAAAGGGCGATTGTAACAATCAAACCTATTCCAAGGCAATAGAAGGCAAAGGGTCTGAAGTTGCCTTTTGCAAGAAAAGAAAGGGCAAAGCGCACCATGATCAACCCTGCTCCCAAAGAGGCGATAAATCCGATGGCGCAGGCTGTCCAAGAAATACTCGAAGGTTGATCAGATAACGCAAGCTTCAGAAGCTCTAGAGAATTACCACCTAAAATGGCGGGGATCGAAAAGTAAAAAGGAAAAACGCACGCCCTCTTTTGCCTCCCATCCTAGCACTTGTGCACAGCAGATCGTCGAGGCACTGCGGGAAATCCCGGGAATCAGCGCAGCTGACTGCATGGTGCCAATCCAAAACGCATCTTTGAGGGGGTGTTGTCCTTTCCGCTTAAATCGCAAGCTTTGCCCAAAAAAAAGCAAAAGCGCTGTTAAGAGCAGACACGGTCCTAACCAATGGGGGTTAGAAGCCAAATCGCGCAACGGCTTTAATAAAAAATAGAAGGGGATCAAAGGGATTGTCGCCACTGTCAAAAGCAAAAGCTTCTTGCGTTCTGCTCGCAGGAGCTGAAGAACTTCTGCCCTTAGAAAGTAGAGCAGAGCAAAAAGCGTTCCTAGATGGCACACAAGGTCAAAAATGACTTGGGATTGGCTCTGTTCGATGTGCATCAGCAGCTTTACTATCTTTAGATGTGCAGATGAACTCACGGGCAGAAACTCAGTTAGCCCTTGCAAAAGTCCGATGATGAGCGCTTGCAAAAAAGACATGGGAGTAGCACTTCTTTAAAATGATTATTATATATACTAAGTGCCTATAATTGACAATAGACATCTTGCGTAACTGCTTTGTTTGAAAAATTTGATGATTTTTGGTCCATTCCTTACAAAACTTTTTCTCCATGTGTAAACACATGGCGAAAAAGTTTTGTAAGGAATGGACCAAAAAGCGCAAATTTATCAAGAAAATGAGGTTACGCAAGATGTCTAATGCAAAAAGAGGGGAAGAAGGGCGATCGACGGGGCTCGAACCCGCGACATCTGGATCCACAATCCAGTGCTCTAACCAACTGAGCTACGACCGCCACAAAGAAAATTAGGAAACAAAGTGGTATCATTCTATTCGATTGGAGGATTCTGAACTAGTTCAAAAATCAAACCTGCCTCCTGCGACAAGGCCTTGTGTGGAAAGATTATTATTTTCTTTAAAGTAGGTTCCATTTGAAAGCTGGTTCATAAAGTGGTTCATTGTGTTCACGCTAAACCACTGGTTGGATTCCCAGCCGAGGTAGATGGCAATGTGCAAGCGGTTTTTGGAAAAGTGGGCGTCCCAGCTGGTTCCGAACCCCAATTGCAACGAGGAGACCCCTTTGTTGAAGGAGTCTTTTGTTTTTGCAATCTCAGAGAGGTTTTCTTGGGTGTTCTGGTTCGAGTTGATCCTGCCGTAGAGCAGTGATCCAGAAACAAGGGTGTAGAGGGCAAAATCGCAAGGCAGCACAAAGCGCAGATTTGCTCCAGCGCGCAGTCCACCGCCTTGGAAATCTGCGCGCGACCGAAGGTCAGAGGTGGCAGTAGGCGCTGTTGCATAGCGGTATAAAACACGCAAGTGCTGATCGATCAGCGCTCCGCGGAGTCCAAAAAAGGGTCGAAAGGACAGATGCGCACCCATCCAGGATGCGCGCCCCCACTCTAAATCCAAGATGTTCATGTTCAGCTTCCATCTGCTATTGGCTTGGTTGGCAAGGGAAAACGGGGTGAAATCAGGTTCTGCCCATAGAGGCAAAAGGGTTGGAGCTGCGGACTCGGCAGAATTTTTTGCCTCTGTTGTAAACCTTGTCCAGTAGAGGCAAGCGTCGTATCCTTCCTTAGGAAAATCGAGTCCAGCGCTGATGCGAAAACCGCAATTGTATTCGGGCTCAATTTTTTTGAGCTTCCCATCAAAATCAATGCTTCCATCGGGGGGAACTGCGCCGGTGGGGTTGCCAAAGCCTGTCTGAGCAAAGTAAAGCCCGCCTTCTTTTGCAATCCAGTAAAGATATTCCCCAGAGATAAAGAGGTCGTATCCCTTCTCGACTTGAAATTGGCTAGGGTAGTTGACTTTGCCTTCAGGGAGCAATACGTAACTGTCGGCGCGGAGGAAAA